>JAAUSR010000015.1 GCA_012032555.1 Thioploca sp. | reverse complement strand
CGGGGAAAGGTTGGGGACATATCGCGATTCCACGGATTGGTCAGGAGGTGATCGTCAGTTTTTTGAATGGGAATCCGGATACCCCGATTGTCACGGGGGCGGTTTATAATGCGTCGCAAACGGTGCCCTATCCACTACCAGCCGAGCAAACCAAAAGTACTTTGAAAAGCAATTCGAGTAAAGATGGCGTTGGCTTTAATGAAATTCGGTTTGAGGATAAGAAAGGTGAGGAAGAGATCTATCTGCATGGGCAAAAAGACTGGAATACTGTTATTGAAAACGACCGCACTCACCACGTGGGTCATGATGAAACGATGAGTGTAGAACACGATCGAACCCGAACCGTGCATCATGATGAAACGATTACCATTGACAATGATCGGACTCGAACCGTGCATCATGATGAGACCGTTACCGTTGATAATGATCGGACCCAAACCGTACATCACGATGAAAAAATTAGGATAGATAACGACCAGATGCGGGTAGTTCATCATGATGAAACTCTTATGGTCAACCATGATCGGATTAAACAAGTAGATAATAACCAAACTGAGGTCGTAGGGAATAATAAAACGATTACCGTGGGTCAAGATCAGACCGAAACCATTGGTGGCAGCCTGAAACTCCAGATCGATCACCATAAAAACGAAGTAATATCTAAAACGGCTACTGAGACAGTGGGACTAGCGAAAGCCTTAACGGTTGGAGCCGGCTACCAGGTGACAGTTGGTGCCGCGATGAATGAAACCGTGTTAGGCTTAAAAATGGTAGAGGTCGGTATTTCTACAACCGAAACCGTCTTGGCGGGTTCTCATAGTCCTTCGGCGAAAAAAATTTATCTCGAAGCCACTGAAGAAATTATTATCCAGTGCAGAAGCGGCGCCATTAAATTTGACGCCAGTGGTAATATCACCATCGAAGGCCCGTTAGTCAAGATCAACTCCTAGGAGCGTGCTCATGCCCAAAGCGGCTCGCGTAACCGATACTCATGCTGCTCCTCACCATGACCCGACGGCTATTTCCCCACCGGGTCAACCGACAGTACTGATTGGTGGTCAACCAGCGGCACGAGTGACTGACTCGGTTAGCGGTGGTGGGACCATTGTGGCCGGTGAAAATACGGTGTTGATTGGTGGTCAACCCGCTGCTCGTCAAGGTGACCCCACTTCTCATGGTGGCTCCATTACTTCCGGTTGTGACACGGTGTTAATTGGTAAACCACCCTCGGCTAACTCCCCACGACCGGCTCTTGAACAATGCACCTGTAAAGGTGATCCAATTAATGTTGCCACCGGCCAAGTTTATGCCACTGCCGTTGACATCGTTTGGTCAAAAAATATTACTTTAACAAGAACTTACGCTAGCGATCAACGTGAATACCATGGCTTATTCGGCTGGGGTTGGCGTTGCTGCTTCGACATGCAACTGAGCTTGCAAGCAGAAACAGTGATCCTAATAGATAATACCGGTCGAGAAATTGACTGGCCGCTAGCCGCTGGCCCACAATTTAATCTCGCTGCCAAGTGGTTATTAACGCGACATGACCAAACCTTTGAAGTTATCGATTCCAACCGACAACAGCATTATCTATTTCATTGGCCTTCTGGCTCACTGATGGCTTGGCGCTATCCACAAGGTGAACTGCGCTGCTATTATGAAAATCAACAGCTTAAACTTATTAGAACTGCTAATGGACAACATTATTGGTGGTATTATAATTCAGCCGGTTTAGTGACCGCCATCACTCAAGAAACCATACCCCTCTGCACCTATCATTATGATCATCAAGGCCATCTGCTAAAAAGTGTAGATAAACAGGGTGCGAGTCAGTGTTATGCTTATGATGCACAGCATCGCTTGACGCAAACCACTAATCGGTTAGGGTATCGCTTTTACTATCGTTATGATAATCAGCATCGTGGTGTGGAAACGTACGGCCAAGACGGTGCGTTTCATCGACATTTTACTTATGAAGCCGGGAAAACCACAGTAACGCGTACCGATGCTCAATCGACGATTTACCATCACAACGCTTTCGGATTAGTTACCCAGAAGATCAACGCCTTCGGTCAAGTACAGCGTTACGAATATGATCGACACTTACAGTTAATCCGAGAAATAGATGCGCACGGTGGTAGCATTTACTATCGCTATGATACCCAGGGACGGCTACTAGCCAAAATTGATCCGGATAATCATCGGCTGGAGTATGCCTACTCGACCAATACCGTACAAGAACGTTATCCCGGTGGGCGAAGTGTGAATAAAGTATATGATGCGCAGCGCCGGTTAGTTCAAGTCACAGATTGCCAAGGTAATCAGAAACAAGGTAATTATAACGGTGAACTCATTAGCAAGCCGTCTCGTTCGATAGTAGCAAGGAGCTATGATCAGTACGGGCGGCTGGCAGTGGAGCAACATCGGTTGGGCGCAAAACGATCTTATACTTATGGGGGACTAAGTAAACAAGTGATTGATTTTGATGGCACAGTTACCCGTTACGATTATGATGCTGAACGCCATTTGACTCAAATCGTTTATCCCGCTGGGGCCACGCGACAGCTGGCTTATAATGCTTGGGGTCAGCGGGTGCAGCAGGTTGATGAGAATGGGCAGACTTTGACCTCTCGTTATGATTTAGAAGGCCGTCTGACGACGCTGATTAACGAACTGGGATCGGCACATCATTTCGATTATGATGTCGTGGGTCGGTTGCAACGTGATCAGGATATCAAAGGGGTGCAACGTCATTACGCTTATGATGCGGTAGGTAACTTAGTAACGATGACCGATTCGGTGGGGCGAGTTTATCAGTTAACTTATAGCCCAACCGGCCGGTTGTTGCAGATAGTCGGGCGAGATGTCGATAATTCCGTGTCCGTTTTACATTATGAATATGAGCGAAGCGGGCTATTAGTCGCCGCCCGTAATGATTATCAGTCGGTGAGGTTAGTTTATGATGATTTAGGGCGAGTGGTGGAAGAAGTACAAGGGGATTTTGGGGTGAAGTCCGCTTATGATGCCCAAGGTAATTTAGCCCAGTTAGAGACGACCTGGGAGACCTCGATCCAATTGGCTTATGATGAGCATAACCAGTTAAGGCAGGTGGTTTTTCCTCATGGTCAAGTAGTTGAGTATCATCGAGATGCGCTGGGTCGGCCGAGTGAGCGCCGCTTACCCGGGGGGATTACCTCCCGTTGTGAGCATGACCTCATGAATCGGTTAGTTGCGCAACGGGTCTATCGTGGGGATAAGCCGATAGTTGAGCGTTATTATGAATATGATGCAATGGGTCGGTTGGTGCGGTGTGAAGGTTCACAGCCCGGTGCGTATGAGTATGATAAAGCGGGTCAATTGATAGCTGCACATTATCCGCACGGTGAAGAGCATTTTCAATATGATGCGGCAGGAAATCGGGAGACGGTATCGACTGATGAATGCGGTCGAGTGGCTGGACGCGGCTCTGATCGTTATTATTATGATGTATTTAATCAGTTAGTTAGGATTGAGCGGAGCGATGGGACAACTATTCATTATCGGTATGATGCGTTAGGCCGGCGAATAAGTAAGCAGGTTGGGACGTAGATAACGCGATGGGTTTGGCATGAATTTCAGTTGCTGGGCGAGGAAACGGCCGGGGTGCGGACGCAGTATGTTTGTTATCCGCAGCAGTTGCTCCCATTAGGGTGCGTGGTAAACAATAGGGCTTATTTTTACCAGTTGGATCAGTTAGGTACGGTGCGGGAGGTAACGGATGAAGCCGGGGAGTTGGTATGGCAGTGCCAGTATCGGGCCTTTGGGGCGTGTACGGTTGAGGGAAGGATTGAGCAGCCGTGGCGGTTGCCCGGGCAGTATTGTGATGCGGAAAGTGGGCTGCATTATAATTTATTTCGGTATTATGATCCCTTGGCGGGACGGTATGTGACGTCGGATCCGGTGAGTTATTTCGGGGGAGATGTTAATCTTTATCGGTATGTTCGCAATGATCCACTGAATCGGCGGGATGTTCTGGGATTAACGGCAATTCCTGCAGATATAGGCGGTAAGACTGGAGCGATTTTATGTAGTCCAGGGGGACCAGTAACAGCCGGTGCTTGTTATGTGATTGGGTTTGTGGTGGTAGCGGGGTTGATGTGGTGGGCAACGCAGATGGCTCAGACTTCTTGTCAGGGGTGTGAGGGAGCGATGAATAATGAGGGAACCGAGGAGGAAAGTAATCAAGCGACAGAGGATACTTCAGGAGAGAATGCGAGTAGTAAAGGTAAAAAAGCTAGTGATTCTGGTAAGAATGAGCCGCATGGTGACTTCGGACGATGGCAAGAGAAGGCCAATAAACAAATAGAGGAGTTGGAGAAACAACTTGAGGAATTGAATAGAAATCAGGGTTCTAGGGCAGAAAAAACAAAAATAAAAAACAAAATTGACAAAATTAAGAAGGCGGCTGATAAAGCTGCAAAAGGAGAAACTCATGGCCGAAGAGGCAAATAGTAAAGCAGAAAACGGTGAACAAAACTTATTTTGGGATTGGAATCCTTTAATAGCTGTTGGTTTTATAAAATTTGGCATGCTAGCAAAACCTATTGTCGACAATACCATTTAAAAAAATTAGAACCTGCTTGTCAAACAGCAACGTGGGAAACTTATGAATTTCCTAATGAGGAAGCACGTATCTTTGTAGAAGATTCTTATATTGATAGAATAGGTTGTTTTAATAAACTTTATTATAATGGAAAGAATCTCATCGGAATGACATCAAGTGAGATTTATATTATTTTAGGTAACCCTGATGATATTGATGAAATGGATATATGGGGAATATCATTTAATTATAAATCATTAGCGTTATCACTATTTTTAGAAGATGGAAGAGTTGAATCAGCTTTTTGTTCCGGATCTTGGGAAGATTAACATAAATTAGCTTGCGCGACGCCATCCATTTTAGCCAAGTAGCTAGGCAGGGTGGGCGAAATGCCGTCCAAGCGGTTTAATCTGATACGAAATTGAATATGCTGAATATTGAAAATGAATTTAATAATAAGATAATTTTTAAGTCTGGATTAGCCTTACTTAGAGCAGAAGATGCTATTGATTTTATCAATCGATGCAACCAATTAAAATATAAAATTTTAGGAATTGATTCGTTTAAAATTATTGATGATAAAAGGATTCAACCTTTAATTGAGTTTAGTATTGATTACTCATCAACTACTAATATGGTTTTAAGAGAGAATGTTTGGGATGATGCTTGTAATTTTATTTATTCGGTAAAAGATAAAGGATTTTTATTTGAAATTATTTATGAATAATCGTTGAATTAAACCGACCCATTGGGATTAGAGCCAATACCGTTAGCACTATTCATGTCTGGGGTAGAGTGGAACTATGCACTATGAAGAAAAAGGAAAGGAAGCGGGAACTGCGGGAAAAGAGGGGTAGGCGAAGCAGGAAAGTTCTCCAGCTAGTCCAGATCCGGATGATGGAGGAGAATCATCATCAAGCCGAGGATCTACATCAAAGTTAAAACAAATTCATTCCAAAGAGACAATAAAGTCAGGTTCAAATAAATATAGCTACGATTATTGGAACAAACAGACAACAGATGATATTGTAAAATTATTAAAACCTGGTCAGGAAGAAGCTCTTCGAGTTAAACCAGATGGTAGAATATTAAATGGAAATACACGTACGACAATTCTCCAAGAAAGAGGATTTGATATAAATCTATTACCTCGTGAGGTACTAAAATGAGCGAACAATGGAAGATAGAACTAACCGGATTTTTGAACATGGCACAACCTCAAAAAATCATATGGTTAAGTAAGCTACTATTTATCATTTCAATGTTTGCTAGGGACACCTATCAAGTCGGTACAGATCAGGTTGAAAGAGCTAATGAACTTAGGAAGTATAATGAATTACTACATAGAATTGCTACTTTTCAATTGGAAATAGCTACTGAGAAGAGTATAAGAAAACCAGACGAACAATTTTTTCTCATGCTAGCTGAGGCAGTAGATGAAATAGGTATAAATATTTCTACATTATTATCGGAGATAGGAAGGATGAAATAATTTGTCTTTTTAGCGAGCGTAGGTCGGCAATCCTTTGCCGAGATTATGATCTTATCAGTTAACCTATAACCAAACTGGCTGGTTGTTGCAGATAGCGAGCGACGGTAGAAACAACGCAAATTATGTCTCAAAATTCGTGTCAGGGGTGTAGTGGGGCTATGCCAAATGAGGAAGGGGGAGAGGAAGGAGGAACTGCGGGGCAGGCAAGGAAAGTTCTCCAGCGAGTCCAGATCCTGATGAGACACCACCAGATCCGAAGAATAGTGAACATAGTGCTAGAACAACGGCTCGTAGGGAATATCAAGGTGCTGACTATCATGGAAAAGTTGATAATGCTGTTAAAAGTAGAGCGCTGACTAATGGACAAGAGGCACTTGACAGATCAGTTCAAGTAAAAAGCACATCCCCTCGTCGAGTCAGCGTAGATTATAAAACAGGAGAATTTGTTGTTTTTGATCAAACATCTAATGGTGTATTTCATGGACATGTTCGGGGTTGGAAAGATCTTACAAGCCAAATGCAGAATGCATTGCGTAGGGCTGGAATGGTTGATCGAAAAGGTAACATCATTGGAGGAAATTAATGGAATATTGTTATAGTGAACCTAAAAAAATAACTAAAGCTGAGTTTTCTCAAATTATAGATTCTGGTATTGTTGTTTCAATTTGTGATGCTATTATAGGATCTGTACATTTTATTGACGATTACGACTGGTTAGTACAACAATATATTTTACTACTTAATTATACTGATCAGGAAATTCAAGGAGCCGTGATTACTAGCATTGGGCATTTAGCAAGATTGAATAAAAAAGCTAATCAAGCTCAGTTGTTGAATATTTTAGAACCATTATTATTTAATGATGCTTTAACCAGCAGAGTTGAAGATGCAATAGATGACATTAACACATTTTGTATCCTCGGGCCGACCCTTTGAAATTAATGCCGATTTCGTTAGCCAGGTAGGGTGTGCGAAATGCCGTCCAAGATGTCTAAAACTCACCCGGCATTTTGCCTACCATCAATAAACAACGCTTTGCTTTGACCCACTCTACCTGGCTTCGGCGAAAAAAATTTATCTCGAAGCCACTGAAGAAATTATTATCCAGTGCGGAAGCGGCGCCATTAAATTTGACGCCAGTGGTAATATCACCATCGAAGGCCCGTTAGCCCGCGTAGGGTCACTGCCATCAACTTAAGCCTAAAAAGCAACTTTCTTTAATCGTTTATGAAGTAAAGGCCGATAAGAGAGTTTTCTTCGAGGGACGAAACGATGTGGTCGAAAACAACTCGGATTAAGCAAAAACAACTGAGATAATTCTTTAAGTAACTGGTCCATATCCGACTCCAAATAAAATAGCTCTAGCGAGCGTAGGGTGTATAAGCGAAGCGTCATACACCATTGTTTTTGATTTTGGTAGATGACGGCTGACGCCTTATTCACCCTACCTTGAACTTTTGGAATTAGCCAGTAGGGTTGACAAAGTATTATTACCTCCCTTTTTTTTTAAAAGGACTAGAAACAACTTATGTACACCATTTACAGAATCAAAGCGGATGAGCTTGATACGGATTTTTTAGAAGCCCTCAAACTCTTATTTAAAAATAAAGAAATCGAAATTGCTGTTTGTGAAGCAGAATCAAATCAAGAAGATGAAACGAATTATCTATTAAAATCGCCGATCAATCGGGAACGTTTATTAGCAGCGATAGATAATGTAGTTCACCATCGTGAACTGGTTACAGTCGATTTGAATCAATTGTCATGAGAAAAATTGCCTTTGAGACCCATGCTTTTCAAGACTTTACCGAATGGGCTACAAGCGATAAAAAACGATATCGTCGGATCATTCACCTCATTACCGATATCCTACGTCACCCCTATTCTGGTATTGGTAAACCAGAACCACTTAAATATGAATTAAATGGTTATTGGTCAAGAAGGATTGATGATGAACATCGTTTAGTCTACAAAGTCGAGGAGGAAAATATCATTATTATTTCCTGTAAGTACCATTATGAATGATAACCATAGCCAGGTAGGGTGGGCGAAATGCCGTCCAATGTGTTTATAGTTGGCATTGGACTCACACGGCATTTTGCCCACCCTACAAAATGATCCCGCGTAGAATGCGGTGACAACGGAACTGTATCCAGTGACTGTTACTTTACCAGCGCATTTAAAAAATCAATCTCCATTAGAAGTCATCATTCGCCCTCTTGACGATATGGAAAGAAAACTCTTCGATCCTAAAGAGTTTAAAGGTCAACTCCAACTTCATCTCCGTATAGAAGAGATTGCGACACTTTATCAAGAACGGCGTGAAGAGATGCGATCATTGCTGCTACCACATTGTGACGATAGTGACGATTGGCGGCGGAAATTGGAACAACACGGAATAGAAGTCGTGATGCCCTCGCGGCGTAACTGAAAAGAGTCCCCTGCTTATGACCAGCATTTATAGCAAGAGCGTCATTTAGTTGAAGGTTTTATCAACAAAATCCAGTAATATCGTCGGGCATTTTCACGTGATATTAGCAAAACATTACCTTTCTTTTTTACAGTTTACTGCCGCTCTTACCGGGTTGCGGTAAATGTCAACAGAATCTAGCTTTGCTATATCACTTTAACCAGGAAACGGAAAATTCGTTTGCACAATTTTGTCTCTCTTCTACTCTCGGATCTTAAAAAAGATAAATTAGGGCAAATTAATTGACGCTTTCTAAGCTACCATCGTCGGAAAAGTACTCTACCCATTGAAATTTAATTAAAGCGTTTAGTCATTGCTAAGGGAATACTCCGTTGTTCAAAATGTGCAATCCTTTCTCGTAGTAAATTAATCTTTTTTGGCTCAAGTGGCGTATGATTTTCATCCTGTACTACTCCCTCCAACACCTCTGCCATTTTTTTAGCACTATTTAACATTAATTCCAAAGCAATTCTACCACCAAATGGTCCAGGTAAGCGCATGAATAAGGCTAAACCCGGTGAAGTAAATTCAGCCAGTTGTTGAGTATCAAAAATACCGGGTTCAAGCATATTGGCTATACTGAATACTGGTTTTTTAACTTTCAGTTCGCCAACACCATAATGGTGGAAAATATGCATGTCACCGTATCGTAAACCGAGGTCTTCTAACACCGTAAAAATATCAGTGCCCAAAAAACCGGGTTCCTGTTGAGCAGCCACATATATCACGATAATTAACTCGTTCTGTAAAGGTATTTTAGTTGGAGCTGGTTCGATCGTTTCAACAATGGCTTCAGTTAACGGGATTTCAACCACCTTGTCAACCAACGGAACTTTATGGGATAAATCCTCAGTTTGATTATTCGTTTCCAATATCGGCTCATCAAAATAGCGATCGGCATATAGATCTTGTTCCGGACGTTCTGCCATTTTAATACGCCGCCGATGTCGCCGTCGACGCATATATCGCCAAGTAAGTGCTGCTATAATTAAAGGGTAATAATAATACTGATGATTAACACCAAATCGCTCATGATCTTATCCCTTCTTCACCATATTGACTGCCATATCGATATCCACCGCAACGAGGCGTGAAACACCCGGTTCTTGCATAGTGACACCTATCAATTGGTCAGCTATTTCCATGGTGATTTTATTGTGAGAAATAAAAATAAATTGTACACGTTCTGATATGGTTTTGACCAATGTACCAAAGCGGCTGACATTAGTATCGTCTAATGGCGCATCAACTTCGTCAAGCATACAAAACGGCGCCGGATTGAGTTCAAAAATGGCAAATACTAACGCAATAGCGGTTAACGTTTTTTCACCACCCGACAATAAATGGATATGAGTATTGCGTTTTCCTGGTGGTTGTGCCATAATTGTAACCCCAGCTTTAAGAATATCATCATCGGTTAATCGTAAATAAGCCTCGCCACCACCAAACAAACGTGGAAACATATCCTGTAGATAATAATTAATTTTATCAATTGTTTGTCTAAAGCGATTGCGTGTTTCTCGGTCGATGGTTTTAATGGCATCAGCTAACAATTGTAAAGCTTGATCTAAATCAGCAGCTTGTTGATCCAGATATTGTTTACGTTCAGCTTGTTCCTTAAATTCTGCCATGGCGGCAAGATTAACGGCACCTAACTGTTCGAGTTTCCGTTCGACTGCCTCGATTTGGGCTTGCCAACTGGTTTCATCAGCATATTCGGGTAAGTCAGCTACCAACGCTACCGGACTCCACTGTTGTTCACGTAGTTGTTCCTCTAAAGTTTGGCGGCGAACTTGATTTGCTTGGCATTCCAAGCGAGTTTGTTCCAGATCAGTTCTGAGCGTTTGGAACGCTGATTCTAAGCGTTGATGTTCCCCTTCATAATCGCGCACCGCCGACTCGAGATGAGCCACAGTCTGCTTAGCTTGCAGCAAGGCTTCTTGGGTATAACTCCGTTGTTGTTGATAATCTGCTAATTCATTTTCCCAATCAGCGATGGGATCGGCTTGTTTTTCTAGCTGGGTTTGTAATTCGATTTGTTGTTCAGCCAGTGGTTCTAATTGCTTCATTAACCGGTTGATACCTTGTTGTAAGCGATTTTGATCAGTACGCAATGATTCTAACTGAATTTCTAGTTGATGCCGATTTTCTCTCACGGTTTGCCAAGTTTGTTTAGCGGATATCACAGTAGTTTGTAATGATTCTCGCTGTTGGGTTAAGGTGTCACGCTCATCGGCTAATTGTGCCATCGCTTCCAAAGCGGTATATAAGGCATGTCGTGTGGTTTCTAAATCTTGATTATCATCGCTGATTTGCTCAGTCAATTCCAAACGTTCAGCAATAATACGGCGGCTTTGTACATGAAGTTGTTCTAAACGGGCTTGTTTAGCACTCTGTTGGGCTTGTAATTGCGCTAATTGCTGGTGAATATCACTCACTTGTTGTTGAGCTTGCTCACGGTGATATTCTTGTTCTTGTAAGCTTAAACGTTGGTCTTCTAGTTCGGTGGTAAGTTGTTCAATTACGATATTTAACTGATTTAATTGTAAGGTGACTTGCTGAATTTCTTGTTCCCGTGCGAGTAAACCAGTTGATTCGTTTATAGCTTGTTGACTGTATACCCAATTGGAACCCAGCCAAATGCCTTGTGGTGTGACAACCGATTCATGGGCTTGGAGTTTAGTCCGTAATTGTTCAGCAGCGGTTAAGGTTTCCGCTATTCTAACGCCGATTAACAAACTCGTTAAAGCCCAGGGCGCTTGTACCTTATCAAGCAGGGTTGGTGCTGGAGCGGAATAAGTTGATTCTATAGGCGTTTGCGTGGCAAAAAAAGTTAATACCCCTGGCGGTGGCGTGTCTAATAGTGAGGAGATAGCACTTAAATCTTCTACACATAGGGCTTGCAAATATTCAGCTAAAACGATTTCCACGGCTTTTTCCCAGCCCGCTTCTACTTGTAAATGTGAAGCGAGTCGAGAAACTTGATCTAAACCTTGAGTTTGTAACCAAGTCGTTAATGATGCATTATTTTTTCCTAAAGCAGCTTCTTGTAACACTTCTAATGAAGCTAAGCGACCATTGAGCTTATGGGCTTGGGCTTGTTGTTCGTGTAATCGTTGCGTGAATTGTTGAACAACGGTTCGCCCCTGTTGTACGGCTTGCTGATAGGTGGTTAAGGTTGTTTGAGCAGCGGCTAATTCGGCATTCAATGCCGTTATTTCTGGTTCTAATTGACTCAGTGCATATTCAACACTGTCAATATCGAGATGACGTTCCTCTTCTTCTAAACGTAATAACCTTTGTTGATTTTGCGCTAGACGCTGTTCCAAATTTTGTAACTGGGTTTTCTCCACTTGCGCCTGTTGGGTAGGTGCCGCTGCGCGTTGATTAAACTGCTCCCAAGTTGATTGCCATACCTGTAATTGCGTTTCAATTTCCTGCACAGCTTGTTGTGCAACTTGTTCTGCAGCCTGTTGCTGGGCGAATGCTATTTCCTTAGCTTGTATCTCTGTGGCTAATTGCGTAAGTTGTTGTTCATCTAATCCCAACGTCTGTTGCATCGCTTCCCGACGGGTTTCAAGTTGTTCTAAATCCCATTGTAATTGCTCATAGCGTTCCTGAGCATATTGCAGCGTTTGTTCTAACCGTTGGATTTCCGAATCAACCTCATAACAGCGATCTTGTGCCTCGGTTAAAGTATGATGCGCCATAATTTGAGCTTCGCGTTGTCGTTGGTGAGTCTGGTCAAACTGCTGTAACGCTAGTTGCTTTTCTGCTAAAATCGCTGCCTGCTCATCAATATGATCCTGTTGTTCTTGAACTAAGTTATCCAAAGCGTACCACCGTAACGCTTGCAATTGTGCTTTCAGTAATTGTTCAGCTTGTTTCAATTCTTGATATTTTTCTGCTTGTTTAGCTTGTCTCTTTAACTTATCAACTTGTTTATTCAATTCATTGCGCACTTCATCTAGCCGTGCTAAATTGTCACGGGTTTGCTGCATGCGTTGTTCGGTTTCTTTACGTCGTTCCTTGTATTTAGCAATGCCAGCCGCTTCCTCCAATAGAATACGCAGTTCTTCCGGTTTAGCTTCAATTAAACGGGAAATCATGCCTTGTTCAATAATGGCATAACTGCGCGGTCCTAAACCAGTGCCTAAAAACAAATCCGTAATATCCTTACGACGGCAGCGAACACCGTTAATAAAATAAATGGATTGTCCATCTCGGGATAATTGTCTTTTGACCGCAATATCAGCATTAGGGGGATATTGTGGAATATTAACTTCTGCAAACACTAATTCGATAGTTGCTTGTTCCACGGGTTTACGGGTGTGAGAACCATTAAAAATGACATCCGTCATCGCTGCACCACGTAAATGTTTAGCTGAACTTTCTCCCATGACCCAACGAACCGCATCAATGATATTGGATTTACCGCAGCCATTTGGACCGACAATACCCACTCGATGACTTGGAAACGATAAGTTCGTGGCATCAACGAACGATTTGAAACCAGTTAGTTTAATTTGACTCAGATGCATCCTATGAAGAATAACTAAAGCAAATTTAAAAATTATACCAGCATTATTTGGTACTGGTACTGAGAGTTGAATATCATCATTCTAAAGAATCAATATTTTTTCAATATTACCGAAAGGTTTAATTCATTTGATTTCAATTAGGAAATGGGCTAGGTTTGAATAAATCTGGGTTAGGTGAAGCCAAACTGAAAGTTTAACCTTATAATGTAACGGTTTCGTTGGTGGTTAACCCACCTATGTAGGGTTGGGTACCGATTGATAAACTGAAAATTGAAGTGAGAAGGAATGATTTCATGACTGTTGTTAGAACTTTGTTAATATTAATGAAACCCGTTGGGTTAATCTATCTGTTGTGGGAATATAAGCTCGCTTTTCTCATTAAGGTAAGAGAAGTCATTGCGCTAACTTATCGGGTGATCACTAAAAGAAAAGGAGAAATTTTAGTCGCCTACACTAAAAATCACCCAGCCTATAACCTGATTGCTCAGAATCCACCGCCAGGAATGGTATTAGTTAGGTTAAGTTCTCGATTGAAGCCAAATTTTTTCCTGAATTTTTTAGCGACTAAAATCGATATCTGTTACGAAGATGCTCCAACACCAGTAACATTAAGAACTAACCAACCGATTGTTAAAGAATCTGAATGTCCTTATTTTAATAAAGCGTTTCTAACCGACCCCCAAATCAAAAAAATCTTTGTTTATTCTCATTGGGCAAAGCCGGATTGTCCTGATCCAGACGCTAAAATGGAAGTTTTACATCCAGCACCGATTCTAAAAAAGGTTAAACCCAAACGAGAATCTAAACGCGTGACCATTTTTATGTCCGGTGCGGCTTCTGCTCGGAAAGGTGCCGATATTTTATATCAAGCTTTTGAAAATGTAGAAAATAAATTGGCAAGCCCCTATCAATTATTTTTAATTCTCGCTTCTAATTATAAAAGCCAAGAAGCATTTTATCCAATAAACTCAACCTGTGCTGAGAGAATTCAAACGCTTTATAAAAGAAGTCAAACTAAAAAAAATGTCTATTGGGGACGTATTTATCCCCCTCGGTTTGTTGACTATATCTATGACCATTCCGATATTTATGTACTACCAGCTCGATTTGATACCTGTCCTTTCTCAGTATTTGAGGCGATGGCGAGTAGTTTACCTATTATTGTTAGTGGCATTCAAGCTTTTCCGGAGTTAATTCATCATGGTGAAAATGGTTTTTTAATAGACGTCAATCATTATGATGATCTACAAAGTCAGGAATATTTTGAACAGGCAGTCAAGCAATTAGAGGAATATCTTACCACGTTAATTACAGATACGACTTTAAGATTACAAATGGGGGAAGCCTCTAGAAACCGGGTAGAGAAAAAATTTAACTTGGCGTACAGAAAAAACAGATTAAAAGAAATTTTCGAGGAGATAACAACTACAAATGATTTACATACTCGAAATTAAAAAATTTATTTTACCTGGAAAAGGATATAAACAAAGTGGAGGTAGAATTTAACTTAATCGCATTGCGCGCCAGCATGGGAATGTGTATTATGATTTTGGCACGAACAACTTATAATGTAAATTAAGATCTCAATCGTAAATCGTTCCCCAAAAATACGGCTGTCGCCAACCTTTCAAAGACATGAACCATAGACCGGCATAAGAACGCACCAGGCTAGCGGATTCGATGCCGGATTATTGCTCAATCCAAGCCAACAACGAAACCCAGCTTATTCTTATTCAAGATAAACACCAATCACCTTTTTGTTATTTGTAGTTCAATCAATTGAATAAAAACGAGCTGGGTTGCTCAACCCAGCCCACTTGTACTTCTTCAAAAAAGCGGGGAAGCGAGATGGAGTAGTGTGTTAAAATAATTATGATAAAATTCTTCTTTGGTCAAAGAACTTATGACAACTAGGAAGTCATGATGTTATTTATCTAGAAGAGCAAATAAAATGTGGTTGGTTAATCAATACCTTCGCCAAAACAGAAGAAAGAGATAACCGATTGAAAAAAGGGTGACAGAAGTTAAGATATTGGAAAAAACCAATCCGCCAATATCAAAACCGGAGTCACCCGTGAGCGATATTAACACCGTTCTGTTATGTTTGAGTACGGTATTGAGCAGCACCAATCTCCATCATCTGCAGTTGATAAGCTATGCGCTGTTAGCCATGGACGGGCGCGTAACGATGTTGGGAATCAGTCGCTGGACGGAAAAAGGCGGAAGTTACCGCACGATACAGCGATTCTTCAGTCAGACCTTTTCATGGTGCCGCCTGAATTGGTATCTGATTGTCGGCGGTTTATCAGATGATGATGGCATCCTGATTGCCGGTGATGAAACGACAGTGACCAAATCAGGTAAACACACCTATGGTTTGGGACGTTATTTTTCTTCTATTTTCAATCGTGCGGTACCCGGTCTGTCGTTTTTCACCTTATCGCTAATAAGTGTCAAGCGAAGACAGGCTTTTCCTATCATAATTGAACAAGTGACCCAAGAAGAGGAGGAACAGCCGGCGGTAAAAACGGTCTCACCGAAGCAAAAGAAGAAACCGGGAAGGCCAGGCAGTCGCAACCCAACTCCAAATCCGCCAGAATTGTCCCCCCGGTTATTATGGATACAGGCGCTTTTGCGTAATCTGCTGCGACTTATCGGTACCCGCTTCAAGCCGGTATACTTTGTCTATGACAGCGCTTTGGGTAATAACGATTGCACGGCGATGCTAAAACCGTTGGAGTTACACTTGATTTCCAAACGCCGTCATGATGCCGCATTAGGGTTTCCCTATGAAGGGAAATACAGCGGACACGGTGCGCCGCGTAAGTATGGCGAAAAAGTGAATTACGTCGATATTCCTGACCGTTATCTGAAATACTCTGAGGTGACCAGGTGCATTCTGACCGATATTTATCAGATAAAGGCTCGGCATAAACGTTTTGCTCAGTCTTTGAACGTGGTAATCATAGGTAAAACCAATCTGAAAACCGGAAAAACCGTTCAAGTCATCTTATTCAGTACCGACCTGGAATGGGCTTGGGATAAGTTGATTGACTACTATCGGTTGCGTTTTCAGATTGAGTTCAATTTTCGTGATGCCAAGCAGTATTGGGGGCTGGAAGACTTTATGAATGTCGGACCGACTCCGGTTCATCATGCGGCAAACCTTTCTATGTTTATGGTCAATTTGTCTTAGGTGCTACGTCAGCAGACACCGTTTTTCCCAATGAGTATTCTTGACCTCAAAGCCTGGTTCAAAGCCGATAAATACGTGCGTGAGATCTTAAAATTACTTCCGCAATCGGCTGACCTTAATTTTAATGACCGCATTCTCCCTGAGATTGCTCAATTTGGACGAGTCAATGTTCCGGTTGAGGTGGGGTGATGGCGAAGGTATTGTGAAAGGAGACGCTAATTTAATATCGAGTAATATCAAAGCTGGGGTAACAATCTTGGGGGTGTCTGGTGATAAGAATGTAGTCGATACGAGTAGCGGCAATGCCAATTCGAGTTACCTTTTAGAAGGCCAAAAGGCTTGGGTAGATGGCAAAGAGATAACGGGAAGTTTATCGCTTCAAAATTTAGCGAATACCAGTAGTGGTGATGCACTAGCGAGTGAAATTATCACGGGTAAGAAAGCGTGGCTGGATGGCGTGGAAGTGACGGGAACGCGTCAATTGGCTCCAGTACTGAAGACGGGCCAAACGACCTCTTATGTGACTGGAGATGACGGAACTCACCCAAAAGGCGTAACGATGTCCCCCCGATTTACGGATAATGGTGATGGAACGGTGAAGGATAATCTGACCGGTTTAATTTGGTTAAAGGATGCAAATTGCTTTGGTTCTCAGAATGGGTCTACAGCAATAGCGTCAGCGAATAATTTGTTAAGTGTGAGTTGTAGCCTGAGTGATGGCTCCGTAGTGGGAGATTGGCGTTTGCCAAATAGGAAGGAGTTATTAAGTTTGATAGATTTAAGTCAATTTGGTCCGGCATTGCCGTCAGGTCATCCATTTTTAAATGTCCAGTCGGACTTCTATTGGTCAGCTACGACGGGCACGAGTAGCGCGTGGAGCCTGAACCTCGGCAACAGCTACGTCAGCGGCTTCGATAAGACGATCGCCAAATCTGTGTGGCCGGTTAGAGGCGGACAATAGGTGATTTGATTATTTGGGGGGGTGCAGCCAGGTAGGTCGGATTAGCCAGGTAGCCAGGTAGGTCGGATTAGCGAAGCGTAATCCGACTCTTTGAGATATAAGGCCAAATTGCGTTCCTTCCTTGACTAAGACAACTTTCTTCATATTGCGGCGCAGTTGGGTTATCAGTCGGATACCTTGATCCCATAATTGTTCTTGAAGTGCTTTGGAAATATAGCCTTTATCTCCAAATAGTTTTTCTTTAATGTATTTTGCCATGCTTTTTAAACGGTTACGAACATTAATATGGCCAGGTGTCACCATAAAAGCAAGGAGTTCTCCTTGGTCATTAATAACTCAGTGTAGCTTGAATCCGTAAAACCAATCGACCGAGGTTTTACCACGTTGTGCGTGATCCTTAAAGCTCCGGTAGCGGGGAATCCGTCGGTTATGACCAACCCGCAGTGGAGTCGAGTCAACCAAGGCAATTCCTCTTGAGCTCACTCGACGGGTATGCAGATAAGCACCAAGGGGAATTAAGACGGATTGCGACAGTTCAACGAAACGATTGTAGCTCACCCGAGTGGGAAATTCCCGCCCGAGTATCTAAGGCACATAATTGGTGTAGTCGCTTTTGAAGTTGCGGTAACTCGACTGGTGAAACCGAATCAACACCGTCATGATCTCACTGGGTGACCTGGTAAATTTCCTCTCACGCTTGGGTTTGCCCTTCTCCAGCAAAGAATTGAACCACACCGGTAAGAAAACTTGGCAGAAGTCATCGACATCACAGTAACTCTCGGTTATATTTATAAAGTATCTCCAAGGAGTAATCAGAAGCGTTCGTTTCGACAGTATTATTATTCACTATTTTTTAGGAGATACAATTGTTTATTTTAATTCTTACATCGAACTCAGGTTAACTTAATGGCAGTGCCCCGTAGGGTGTCTGATGCTTCGCTTAGGCACCCTTTCCGGATTGAAGAGGGTGGATGACGGCTCCAGCCTTATCCATCCTACGAGTTCTCGCGAGATTCAATATCCAATATGACAATTGATGAGGAAAAAATGGCCGATTATACCAATATGGCTAATTATTATGATACCATCATGACTTCTGGATACTATGATTATGATTTAATAGTAAATCGCATTTTACATTTTCAAAAAGGCCAGAATATTCTTGAAATCGGTTGTGGAACGGGTTTGATTTTAGAAAAACTGAGTAAAACCAAAAAATTTCACCAAGTAACTGGAATAGACTTTACCAAGGCGATGTTGGAGATTGCTGACAAACGTCTAAAAGATCGGGATAATGTAGGTTTATTTCATCAAAATATTGTTACATTATCTTTAAAGATAAATATGACATGGCTTTTTCTTATGGTGGGGTATGGTATTTTGTTCTTGATGATAACGAGCCATTCTTGGTCAGTCATATTTCCAGTCACACCGAGAATAAAAAAGGAATGGAACAACTCTCTAAACATATTTATTCAGGAGGAACGCTGTTATTGGGTATACAAGGGCCTCATTATGATTATGAAAAACCCATTTCTAATGAGTTGATTTATTCACAAAATATTACCTTAACCGAGCATGGCTTTATAAAAGATTATTATTTATTAAATCATGATAAAATTATTATGTCACAATCCATTCATTATCGGGTCTATTCTTTTGATGAAGCGGTTAAACTACTCGCAGATTACGGGGGGTTTGAATACCAGCCCCTAACCACCAACGAAAACCTTTTTGTTGAGTTTAGGAAATTATGAATATCGGTTTTATAGGAACCGGCTCGATGGGCAATCCAATTGCGCATAATTTACTAAATGCCGGGCATAAATTATTTGTTCATGATATGGACCAACGAGCGACTGAAAACTTATTAAATCAAGGAGCGATTTGGTGTGACTTTCCGGCCAAAGTGGCTGAAAAATCAGCCGTGATATTTCTTTCATTACCCAGTGATGTTGAAGTATCAGCCGTTTGTTTTGAACCCAATGGTCTCTTTTCTTCCATTCAAGTCAACACCTTTTTAATTGACTTAACTACCGTTTCGATTAGTTTGATTCCTAAATTAGAAGCTAGCGAGGAAAAGTATCAATTTCATTATCTGACTTCACCAGTATCTGAAGGCGTTAAGAATGCAAAGCTAGGCCAATTATCTATTTTTGTTGGCGGAAAAGAAGAAGACTATATCCAATGTTTACCGCTCTATAAAGTTATCGCTAAAGAAATCATTTATACCGGCAGTCATTTTTCAGCAATCGCTGCTAAACTACTGACTAACTTGTTATGGTTTATAAATGCCGTTGCGATTGGAGAAGCTTTAGTCATTGGCGCAAAATCCGGTATTGATTTGCCTACCTTGCAAAAAGTTATTATTAATAGTTGTGGAAATAGTTGGGTTGCAGAGCATGATATTCCTTCCATTTATAATGGAGATTATGATCCCAGTTTTACAATTCAATTGTGTTGTAAAGATCTTCGTCTCATCAGTGAACTTGCTGCCAATCTAAATGTACCTATCGAAATGGGAGCATTAGTAGAACAAATATTTAGAAGAACGAGTCATATCTACGGACTAAATTCACCGGAACTTTCGGTAGTAAAATACCTTGAAGAAATAACTAATACTCGCTTCAATTAAAATTAATCAAATGCTACTTACTGCTGCTATTATAATCGGAGTTACGTGGTATTCTGGAGCTAAGTTTTATCAAAATAAGTCTACTGAGAAAACCGAACCGAAAAATTTTACCTTGAAGGATAACACCTTACCCAAAGCGGGAATGTTAAAAGTCAAGGAACAGACCGACGCGAAAAAAATTCATCAGTATTTTGTCTTGTCAATTGGGATGTTGGGCTTAATGTTAGGTAGTGTTATCGGTTATCCTCTACTTGGATTAATAAGCATTATTGGTGTCACTTACCTATCTATGCCTTTTATATCAAATGGTTATCAAGAATTATTTCAAGAACATCAAATCGGAGCACGAACGCTTGATGCAATCGTAGTCACCACTCTGCTGTTGTTAAAATCTTTTTTTGTAGCGAATTTGTTTTATATTTTTTTTTTATACCACTAAAAAATTGTTGCTTAAAACTCAAGATCAATCTAAACAAAGTCTCATTAACCTTTTCACAGAAGTACCTCAGTTTGTTTGGGTACTGAGAGAAGGTGTGGAATTACAAACACCCTTTGAACAATTGCGATTGGGCGATACGATTGCCATTCATGCTGGCGAATGGATTCCAGTTGATGGAACTATTACCGAAGGGATAGGTTATATCGACCAACATAAACTGACTGGCGAAGCTCAACTGGCTGAGAAAACGATAAGTGATGTAGTATTTGCGGCCACTTTATTAATGTCGGGTAAAATTTATGTCCAAGTTGATAAAGCCGGCAATGAGACCGTGGCAGCTAAAATAGGTGAAATAATAAGCAAGACAACTGATTATAAACTATCGCTGCAAACGAGAGGCGAACAGATTGCTGATCAAAGTGCATTACCCACCTTAACCATGGGTGCTATCACTCTGCCGATTTTAGGGCCAACGAGTGCAGTTGCTATTCTATACGCTTCCTTTGGATATAATATGCGGATTATTGCACCGCTAAGTGTCCTCAGTTGTCTCAACATGACCGCTGAAAAAGGGATTCTAGTCAAGGATGGCCGTGCCTTAGAAGAATTGCGGAAGGTTGATACCGTAGTCTTCGATAAAACCGGTACCTTGACCCAGGAACAACCCACTATTGCGACTATTTATACGTATTCTACCTACACATCAGATGAAATCCTTCGTTATGCCGCAACGGCTGAACATAAACAAGCACATCCCATTGCACGAGCCATTCTTCAAGAAGCACAAGTTCGTCATTTAGCCTTATTACCTATTGATACTGCTGTTTATGAAATGGGTTATGGACTCAAAGTTTGGGTAGAAGATGATAAACTCATTCGAGTTGGAAGTGCCAAGTTTATGAAACTGGAAAAGGTGATTATCCCAACTGATATTGACCCTATCCAGGCGAGTTGCCATGAACAAGGTACTTCTTTAGTCTACATAGCTATCAACGAGCAAATAGGCGGTGTTATCGAATTACGCACAACTATTCGCCCCAATACCGAACAAGTCATTAACGAATTACACCGACGTGGTATGACAACAGTTATCATTTCCGGTGACCACCAAAAACCAACGCAACAATTAGCGAGAGAATTAAATATTGACTGTTATTTTGCTGAAATTTTACCAGAAAAGAAAGCTGGTATCATTAGACAACTTCAACAAGAAGGTAAAACAGTTTGTTATATCGGTGATGGTATTAACGATGCTATTGCTCTTAAAACGGCTAATGTTTCAATTTCGCTACGTGGTGCAGCAACGATTGCAACCGATATGGCACAAATTATCTTAATGGATCAACACTTAGATCACCTACCTTATTTATTTGATCAAGCCTTAAACCTTGATCATAAAATGAAGAACAATTTGATTCTTACTATTATTCCGGGTTTTATTTGTATTGGTGGAGTCTATTTTCTCCATTTTGGACTATTAACAGTTACATTATTATACAATGCTAGCTTGGTAGCCGGTGTTGTCAATGCGATGTGGCCAATGATAGAACCGACATCCCGCATACCTTAACAATATTAACCTGAAAGAGGTAGCATGTTACCTTGGCTTATTTAACCTGAGTTCGATATAAAACCAAAGGCAAGTAGTTGTATCTTCTGAGGAAGAGGGGATAATAGAGTATTCTAAATGTCATTAGTCCACCTATTCCCAGGAGATACTTTATGAATATAACAGAGATATACTGTGATGTTGATGGTTTTTGCCAAGTTTTTCTGCCAGCTTGGCAATGCTCCCAGTTGCCGAAGAAAACCAAACGCCAATGCGCCTTCACGATGTCACCGGTTGAAGTGATAACATGACTCATCTGGTTTCAAAGCTCAAACTATCGCGACTTCAAGCACTACTACATCGATTATGTGTCTGGTGTATTAAAACACGAATTTCCTAAGCGAGTCAGCTATAATCGTTTTATCGAACTGGCTCAATCCGTTTTAATTCCACGGTGTGCTTACCGGCACACCTGTCGAGTGACTTCAAGAGGAATTGCTTTGGTTGATTCTACTCCAATAAGAGTTGGTCATAATCGGCGCATTTCTCGTCATCGTCCTGGGAAAAGAATCGCCCAGCGAGGCTAAGATTTTTCCTAGCGGCATCCAAACGATGGTTAAACCTGTGGGGTTCCGCTTATTCGGCTGGGCATGTGACTCTTCTAGGGGATGACCTTTACTGCCATCAACCGTTATTCCCACCCCTTGCTGTATGAATGGATAGCCGATTTTGAACGTACGGCTCAAGTGCGTCACCTAGAGCGCACCCGCTGGGACGGCAAGCAGCATCTAATCGAGCATTATCGCTATGTGAACCCAGTACCGTTACGCAACAGTGACGATACCTTGAGGCTCAATTGATGCGAGATCACCATAGGCAAAAGACTTTACGAAAACGCTTGAGCAACCACACCCGGGATTACCGATGGAAATGTCGCCTCAATCGTGACCGCTGGGCGTACCGGTTTCCAAATTGAAAATGAAAATAATAACCTGCTCAAAAATAACGGCTACCATTTTGATCATAACTTTGGACACGGTAAACAGCACTGGTCGAATTTATGAGCAACCCTGATTCTACTGGCTTATTTACTTCACCCCGCACTCGCGATGAATATCACATACCAGACAGTGCGCCGATTGCTCCCGTCTCGCCAAACTTTTTTTGAGCATTTACGGGCATTGCTTCAGTGTTTTCCTTTCCATAGTTGGGACTACTTGCTCCGTTTTAGGCTTAATGGTTTGAAAGCGCCAATTCCTGACTCAAGCTATGGGATTTAAATGGAGAATTGCTGTACTCCTTTTGTCAACTCAAAAAAACTTGATCATCGAGTTATACTAATATGACATTCAAGAATAACAGTAGGTCGGCAAGGAATTGCCGACCAGCGTGGCGAGAAAGGATTTCCGCCTTACCAAATAGCTCTTTTCTTGGAAGCAACTTAGCATTAATAGATCTTCGGTTTAAACGCCTTATCATTTAAAATTTCCATATTTTCACCTTTTTGCCCTAGGATAAAAAATCCTTGTCGGTAAGCATATTTGGCAACGTCTTTATAGACAACAGCTCCAGTTACTGCACCTAAGAGTTTAGCATCGCTATAACGTGGAAATAAGATTTTAAACTTTTCTAAACGTTCTCGATGTGCTTTAACATCGTCAACACTTAAAAAACTTTTCACTTCAATAACTACACAGTATTCGTCGTTAGTGACTAGTAAATCAATTTCAGCCGCTAGTCCGTTACGTTTGCTCGTTAAATGGTGATGCACTTCATGAACCACTAACCCTCTCTTTGGCGAGCACTTTCTTGAGACATTTCTCAAAATTGGCGGTCGCTTTCTTGAAATTTGCGCTCAGTTTCTTGAGAAAGATCACGGAGAAACTGTTTGAGTTCTTGAATTTCATGATCCGTTTTCTCAAATAGTTTCCATACCCGTTCAAAACCATCGTAAATAATTTGTTCGTTCCTTCAATTTTTCCTTCACTTAGATGCCATAGCACAGGGGAGCGAAAACAACTAAATTGGGCATGACTTTCACATTTTCTAATCCGTTACTATTTAAATATAATACAAACAATCTTTGTTTCTGTTGCCTGTCAGGGTAATTATGCTACTTTTAAAACAATTTAATCATCGACACCGAACCACTATTTTATTTTCTTTAATTCTCGCTTCCGCTTTTACGGTACTGTTAATCGTCACTATTGGATTACTTTATAATCATACCCTTAAGGTTCAAGAACGACGTCTATTAGAAATCGCTCAGAGTCAAGCTCGCCTAATTGAAGCAATCACCTATTTTGAAGCAAGTCATAACCCTAATATGAATATATTTACGATTTTAAATTCGCTTATTGATGCCCACAGTCGCTATTCCAATGTTGGTGAAACGACTGAATTTATTTTATTTAAGCAGGAAGCAAAACAATTGGTGATTTTGATTTGCCATCATCACCAGGGGTTGAAAAAATGTGATTCTATTAATTTTAATCAATCCCAGTTTTCTAAACTAATGCACTATACCTTGTTAGGTCAAGCCGGTGTAACCAAAATCTTAGATTATCGAAATACTTGGGTGTTAGCCGCTTATGAACCGGTATCGGCTTTTAATTTAGGGATTATTGTTAAAATCGATATTGATGAAATTCGTGCCCCATTTATTCAGGTTGCACTCATTGCCACCCTCATCAGTTTTGTTATTTTAGGAGTCAGTCAGTTTGCCTTTCTTTGGATCATTAAACCACTGCTGGTACAAACGATAGAAACCGAAGGTCGTTGGCGAGCTTTTTTAAATCATGCACCGTTATCGATTTATGTCAAAGATAATCAAGGACGTTATTTATTGATTAATCGACAACATCAGAACTTATTTAAAATGAGCGATCCCCATTGGCTAATTGGTAAAACCCTTTTCCAGGCTTTTCCACCAGCAGTTGCTCAAGTACTTCAGCAAAACGATCAACACGTATTAGACACTAAAACGCCACTGATTATCGAAGAAACTATCCCTCATCGTGATGGTGAATGGCATACTTATCTTTCGGTTAAATTTCCTATTGCTAATTATCAAGGTGAGATCCACAGTGTGGGTGGTATTTCTACTGATATTACCGAACGCAAACAGGTAGAAGAAGCCTTACAAAGAGCACATCATACGCTCACCGCCTTAACTGAATGTCGCCAAATTCTAATTCATGCTAATGATGAAATAACGCTACTTAAAGAAATTTGTCAAGTTCTAGTACAAAAAATTGGTTATCGTTTAGTATGGATTGGTTTTACTGAAGCAGATGCTCAAAAAAAAGTGCGCCCAGTAGCACAAGCTGGTGCAGATGAAAATTATTTAGCCAATATAACAGTGAGTTGGGGTGATAACCCGTGGGGACAAGGACCGACTGGTCAAGCCATTCGTAGCGGTAAAGCTTGCTTTGCCAAAAATATTATGACTGATCCGCAATATGCACCCTGGCGTTCTCATGCCTTACAACAAGGTTATAATTCTTCTATGGCGATGCCTTTAAAGCTCAATCATCAAGTGATAGGAGCAATCAATATTTATGCACAAGCAGTTGATGCTTTTAATACCGAAACTATTCAGTTGTTTGAGGATTTATCGGCGGATCTCATGTATCGTGTTAAAGTGTTAAGGGATCAAGTTGAACACCAACAAGCAGAATATGCTTTACAGGAAAGTGAAAAACGGTTTCGTGCTTTATTTGAAGGCATGCCAGAAGCGATATTTATTGCCGATCCGGACACGGGTGTTATTGTTGATGCTAATCCAGCGGCTTCTCAATTAGTACTCCGATCACATGAAGAAATTGTTGGACTACATCAATCACAATTGCATCCACCGGCGAATCGAGAATCGATTATCAAGAATTTCATAAGTCATTGTCGACAAGTATTCCAATCCAGTCAAACCGTGTTAGTTGAAGAAATGGTTTATCGTTCCGACGGTAAGCAAATTCCGGTTGAGATTTTAGCAACATTGTTCCAAATTCAAGATAAAATATTGATTCAGGGTGTTTTTCGTGATATTAGTGAACGGAAGCGAACTGAAAATGCGTTACGTGAAAGTGAAGAACGATTTCGGAGCTTAGTTGAACAAGCGGCTGATGCTATTTTTGTCCATGATCTGCAAGGTCGATTTGTGGATGTCAATCAGAGTGCTTGTCATAGCGTGGGATATACCCGTGAGGAATTATTAAATCTCTCTGTTTTTGATATTGATATGACAGCGGGAGACTATAATCGGAATCAGTTCATAACGACTTGGCAACAAATGCGACTGGGAGTTGCTCTCTTATTGGAAGGAGAATATCGACGTAAAGATGGTAGCACTTTTCCGGTTGAAGCACGCTTAGGTCTCATCAGTCGGGAGAATATTCACTATGTAGTGGCTATTGCTCGTGATATTAGTGAACGGAAACAAGCTGAATTAACGCTTAAAGAAAGTGAAGAAAAATTTCGACAACTCGCGGAAAATATTGAACAGGTGCTATGGTTACGAACCGACCAGAAAATGCTTTATATTAATCCGGCTTACGAAAAAGTATTTGGGCAACGGTGTGAAGACATTTATAAAAACCCAAATCATTTCTTAAAAGTTATTATTCCAGCCGATCGAGAAAAAGTGATTAATAGTTTTAAAACCGGCTATTTTCAAGACGAAAATTCTAATCAAGAATATCGGATTCATAGACCAGATGGCGAGATCCGTTGGATTGGTGCACGGACTTTTCAATTTGAAGTACCGGGTTTTCAGGAAAAACGTACTGTCGGTATTGCTCAAGATATCACTTCACTCAAGCAAAGCGAAATAGCGCTTACTCAAGCGAAGGAAGCAGCGGAGTCAGCTAATCGCGCTAAAAGTGAATTTTTAGCCAATATGAGTCATGAGATACGGACGCCGCTGAATGCGGTTATTGGTTTCAGTGAACTTTTGTCTGCTCTCGTCACTGAACAACGGCAGAAAAATTACCTCGCGTCTATCCAAACGGCGGGTAACAGTCTATTAACTTTAATTAATGATATACTAGACCTGTCTAAAATTGAAGCGGGACGGTTAGAATTGCAATATGAAGCCGTTAATCTCTATAATCTTTTAGAAGAATTAAAATCTATTTTTGCGCTTAAAATCGCGGAAAAAAAACTCAACTATCAAGTTGAAATAGATAAGCAAATTCCGAGTACGCTCCGGCTAGACGAAGTCAGATTACGACAAATTCTCTTGAATTTACTGGGAAATGCTCTCAAATTTACTGATCACGGTGAGATCAAATTATCCGTTTATAGCCATCATCAAACTGAGTATACAGTTGATATTAGCATTGCTGTAGCTGATACCGGTATTGGTATCGCACCAGACCAGCAGCAAATTATTTTTGAATCTTTTCGTCAACAAGATGGTCAATTAACTAGAAAATATGGGGGTACGGGATTAGGGTTAGCCATTACTAAACGGTTGGTAGAAATGATGAATGGTCATATTGCTGTTACCAGTTGTTTGGATCAAGGAAGTGTATTCACGATCACGCTTCAGGGGATTCAAGTGATCAACACCAAATTCAGCAGAAATTCAGATAAACCTTTTGATTTTAATGCGATCACTTTTAGAAATGCCAAAGTATTGGTAGTAGACGATATTGAAGTCAATCGGTGTCTCATTAAAGAATGGTTGATCGATACTAATTTAGAGGTGATAGAAGCCGAGACCGGGATAGAAGCTTTACAGTTAGTAACACAATATGATCCAGATCTAATTCTAATGGACATCAGAATGCCGGGAATCGATGGTTACGAAACCACCCGGCGATTAAAAGCCAATCCAACCACAACGACTATTCCCGTCATTGCGCTAACTGCATCTGCGGTTAGAACAACATCTGATACTCAGCTATTTGACGGTTATTTACTCAAGCCGATTTATATTCAATCACTTTTTAACGAACTATCACGTTACTTAACTTCCTCAAACCAGCTTGAAAATAAATCTGCTGATACCCTCTTAGCAGAGCATAATACTAAACGACTCCAATCTGACTTAGCGATTTCTTATCCACGGCAACTGAGAGAAGAGATAAAAAAACTGCTATCAGTAAGAGAAAAAATCCAAACAGTGATAGACATGGATGAAATCAAAGCTTTTGCTAACCGTATTCTCTGGTTGGGAAAGGAATATCAGTTATTACCTTTAATTCACTATAGCCGCCAATTATATGAATCGACAGAAGATTTCGATATCGAACAAATCGATAATGCATTAAATATCTTTACTGATTTGATAACCCCTTTTTTAGAACCTTGAGGTCGTAATCAACCGATGATTTTGCTCGTGGATGATAATCTACAAAATCTGAAAGTATTAGGTAACATGTTACAAGAAACCGGTTACCATTTGCGGTTTGCTAAAATGGTATTCAAGCATTAGAAGCCGTTAGAAAAAAAAAGCCTGACTTAATTTTGTTAGACATTATGATGCCGGATTTAGATGGCTTTGAAGTTTGCCGGCAGTTAAAACAGAATCTCCAAACCCACGATATCCCTATTATTTTTTTAACAGCACGAGTAGAACAAGAAGATATTATCAAGGGATTCGAACTCGGTGCGGTCGATTATGTCACGAAACCCTTTAATCATAAAGAGTTAATTTCTCGTGTTAGAACCCATATTGAATTGAAAGCTGCCCGCGAAGCATTAGCGCTCAAAATTGAAGAGTTGCAACAAGCCAACATCACTAAAGAAAAGTTATTGTCAATCATATCGCATGATTTAGTTAATTTATTTAATTCACTCATGAATTTTTCCTTGTTATTAACTGAATCGGAAGAACTCAGTGTCGAACAGCAGAATAAATATCTATTGATGATTTCTCAATCTTCCAATCAGGGTTATCACTTGCTAAAAAATTTATTGGATTGGCTTCGCAATCAAACTGGTAAAATACAAGTTATTCCGGTTAGCGTGAATTTAAAATGGCTTATTGAACGAAATATTGAGTTTTTGAGTTCACAGGCTAAAAATAAAAATATTACCCTCTGTTCTACGGTTGAGTCAGCCACGACGGTTTTTGCTGACCAAAATATGCTTGATACCGTTATCAGAAACTTGTTGGCTAACGCCATTAAATTTACCCCTAACTTTGGTAAGGTAGAGATTACTTCACAACAACAAGCCTCAATGATGGAACTCTCAGTTTTAGATACGGGTATAGGTATTAAACCGGAAGATATTCAGCGAATTTTTCAAGGTCGTTATTATACGACGATGGGAACAGGCAATGAGAAGGGAACCGGTATTGGCTTAAATTTATGCAAAGAATTTGTCGAAAAAAATGGTGGGAATATCGGTGTTGAGAGCGAAATAGGTAAAGGCAGTCGATTTTATGTTCATCTGCCTCTGCCAACCTAACTCGCGGGTAAGTCAATCAGCACTATAAAATAAATTAATTACTATCAATAATCTATATCAAAAAAACTCAAAGTAAACTAATCGGTTCTAGTATTGATTCGCTGACATGGTATAATCACATTTGTTTGAAAGTAGTTTATTTACCTATGGATTGATTTAAATCTTGACTCAATAAAGGAGGAGTTAACGATGTCAGAAAAAATGCTAAAAACCGCTCTCGCTTGGGCAATCGGAGCACTTTTCAGTGTTACTTTAGCAGCAAACTCTTTAGTATTTGCTGAAGAAAAAGCGGAAGAAACCACGGCTAAAGCGGAAGAAACGACAACAGCCAAAGAAGAAGTAGCTAAAACCACTGATGAATCTACTCAACCGGAAAAGAAAGTTGCCGCTACGCCAGAAGAGCTTGCTAAAACAACCGCTGAAGAAGCTGATGCGGCTAAAGCAATAGCTGATAAAGCGATTCAAAGTGCTAACTCGGCGAAATCAGAGGCTGATGCGGCTGTCTTAGCAGCACATCAAGCGGCCAATGCCGCTGCTTTTGTTAAAGCTCAAGCAGATACAATTAAAGCCAACGTCGACGCGGCTAAAGCGGCTGCTGACGCTGCTGCAGAAGTGGCTAAGGCGGCTACGGAAAGAGCCGAAAGAGTCAAGAAAGAAGCCGAAGCTATTAAAGCTAAAGCTGAAGAAGCCACCAAAGAGGCCAAAACCAAAGCCGAAGCTGCTGATAAAGCTATAGAAGTAGCCAATAAAGCGGCTAAAGCCGCAAATGCTGCCATGACGGAAGCAAACACGGCTATTCAGGCTGCCCACAAAGCCGCTTACGAAGCCGCTATGGCTAAGCAATATGGTTATCAGTAACCGCAAAGCCATTCTTCAATAACAATATCGCGCTGTGCTATGCTTCACAGCGCTTACCCGTTGTTTGGTAGTACCCAACGAGTCATGGCAGTTAAACTTAAATCGTACTATTTTAGCGGCTGTTAATCGGCGGTTATTTTGATAATTTCACCACCATATTCTACTCGAATCTGATTAAATTGAGTTCTGACTTCTGATTCAAACTGGCGCAGTTTGTCCAGTTCGGTACTCTGAAATTGAGATTTCAGCCGCCTTGCTTGAGCAAGCAAGGGTAAGTCAGCTAATTGTTGTACGGGAATACCGATTTCAAGCAAAGCCATTCCTTGATGGTAAATGTTGAGCATGAGACTCAGGAGTAACATTTGTTTTTCGGGTGAACAAAAACTGTCGATTTCATCTACCGCACTTTGTTGTAAGACCCCTTCGCGAATCAGCGCCGCACTGATTAATACCCACTGTTGAGTTGCTGAGAGTGCTTCGGGTCCCACGAGATTGACAATCCGAGCTAATTCATCGGCATGAGCCAGTAGTTTTAAAGCCTCATTGCGATATTCTAACCAATGCGGATCGATTTGTTTTGCCCACCACTGTTGGGCAATATTGACATAAGCAGAAAAACTATCATTCCAATCTATCGAGGGATAATGGCGAGCATCAGCGAGTTCTTTTGATAAGGCCCAAAAGGTTTGCACAATTTCTTTAGTATGACTGGTCACCGGTTCGGAAAAATCACCACCGGGTGGTGACACTGCACCAATCAGGGTCACTGACGCTTTTTGACCACTTAAAGTGGTTACCCGGCCGGCACGTTCGTAAAAGGCAGCGAGTCGAGAAGCGAGATAGGCTGGATAACCTTCTTCTACTGGCATTTGTCCTAACCGTCCCGCTACTTCGCGTAATGCTTCCGCCCACCGACTCGTTGAATCGGCCACCATCACCACGTCATAGCCTAAATCACGGTAATATTCGGCAATCGTGACGCCAACGTAAATAGAGGCTTCTCGAGCTACCACCGGCATATTAGAAGTATTCGCCACTAACAAGGTGCGTTCCATTAAAGAACGACCGGTATGGGGATCAGTGAGGGTAGGAAAAGTTTCTAAAATATCAACCAGTTCGTTACCACGTTCGCCACAACCGACATAAATAACAATATCGGCATTAGCCCACCGCGCAATTTGCTGTTGTAACATAGTTTTTCCCGCACCAAACGGCCCCGGTACTGCCCCCTTGCCACCTTTCAGTAAGGGGAAAAAGTATCTAAAATACGTTGGCCGGTCAGTAAAGGAACCACCGCATGATCACGATTAAGATAAGGACGCGGCGTTCGCACTGGCCAACGGTGAAATAGACACAGTGGCTTAACTTCACCATTAACTCGTTTTACTTTAGCAATCGTTTGTTCAAGGGGATATTCACCAGCATGAGCCAATTCGAGCAATTCGCCTTCGCAATCCGGTGGAACTAAGATAGGGTGGCTGATACTAGGAGTTTCTTGGACTTTACCCAGCAAAGTACCGCCGCTGACTTGTGTTTGTAATGGTAACCGATTATTGGGAGAAAAATTCCATTTTTGCTCTCGTGACAGCGAATCTAGAGTTAACCCACGCGCAATATAATCACCACTACGAGCCACAATGGTATTTAATGGACGTTGAACGCCATCAAAAATTTGCCCCATTAATCCCGGCCCTAATTCAACTGAGAGTGGATGACCTAAAGCAGAAGCCATTTCACCTGGACATAAAGATTCAGTCGATTCATAGACTTGTATGGTTGCCTGCTTGCCGGCTAAACGGATTACTTCTCCCATTAATCCCAGTTGGCCAACCCGAACTTGTTCGCCGTTATGAACCCCGGGGAGTTGTACGGTGACCAGTGGGCCATTAATAGCAATTATTTCACCTTTTATAGCAGACATCTATATCATATTCCGGGTTGCAGTGGTCGCAGCAAACAGTTGTGCGGTAATGATCTGATAGAGATGATTTTCAAGCCGAGCCATCATGCCTTCAAATGTGTTATCGATCCGAATTCGATTAGCACGGTCATGAACTAAGACACCACCCATAAAAGACTGGTTACTTGTCATCAGGGCACACCGTCGCTGCGGTAAATGGCGACTCACAAAATCATCCCATTGGGAAATCAGTTGTTGATAATCGGCGGTAGTTACTTCCATAACCAATTCTGTTTCCTGAAATTGGTTAGCGGCATGCAAACAATATTGTTTTAATAACGGCAAATAAATTTCCGTTTGTTGGCTTAATTGTTTCAAGTGATCATGCAATTGACTGATAACGGTTTGTACCAGTGCCCAGCGGAGTTGATCTAATTGGGCTTGCATTTTAATCTCACTCGCTTGGACTTTACGGCGATAAGCTTGTTCAGCAGCCGATTTGGCGATTTCTATGGCACGTACTTCTTGTTTGGTTAGGCGCTTATTGACTTCCGTTAGAATTTGCTCACGTTGTTGATGTGCCGATTGCAAATAGCTATTAGCCAGACTTTGAGCACGGTTGCGAATCGCATTTTCTAGTTGTTCAAGTTGAGCATGGTTAGTCATAATTTACCCTCATTTCTTATATCTAGGCACGAAAAAATTTTCCTAGCTATTCCAATTAAGGTGATGGGTCGAGTACTGAGGGACCTAACACTTTGGCTACCAAGTCTTCTACCGGGGGACGATAATTTTCTGGTCGGTTAAGCGATGGGATTTCGGTGATAATCATCCCGGCAGCTTGCGTGCGCGCTTGTAAGAACATCGGTCCGGGTTTTGCCGTTAAATTATCTTCTAAAAAAATGAGTGCACTGGCTTTATCTTTAAGTAGTTGACCTAAAATATTTTCGACAGTTTCAACGGTCGCATTGCTAACTGTTTCAAAGCCTAACAACGCAAAACCTTCTGCTAATGTTTGACTACCCATAAAGATGAGTTTCATGCTAATTTTCCATACAGTAAAATAGTAACTAGCAAACCATAGATAGCGATACCTTCAGCTAAACCAATAAAAATTAAACTTCGTCCCAACAATTCCGGTTTTTCGGCAATGACCGCCAAAGCAGCGGCACCCACTGGACCCAAGGCCATACCAGCACCGATGGTAGCAAAAGCCGTTGGAATACCAATACCGATCATCGCTAATCCTTGACCAAGGCTTATTCCGGTTACAGTTTGAGTGGTGGTTGGCTCAATGGCCATAACGTCTTGGATTCCTAACAATAATAAGCCCAACTGGGCACCAACGAGGGTGAGCAAGTTGATTGTTACTGTACTTGTTAACCACTGTGGCGCTGAAGCATCCTTGATAAGGGATGAATTTCAAAATAGAGACCCAGCAGGATTATACCGAATAAACTCAACGTCATTAGGGCAAGTAACCAATACATATAAAAGCTCCTGTTTAGTGATCAAATCACTTAATCATTCCAGTGAATACCTTTAACTAAAGGGCGGAAAGCACGACCATCACCACTAAAAAAACGGGAAAACCCTTCATAATATTCTAAACGCAACACTTGAATCGTGACGATAGCACCTTCTAATATCACAATAAAGAGATTACCTAACACTATCACGAGCCAATTCGATGGTGTTTCAAGTAGCCCAGCTAAAGTGAATACGCCTATTGCTAAAGCAGCATGGTTGAGACTAAAAGCCGCTACCCGTAAAAATGACAATGTATTACTGAGATAGTTCAGTACCGATTCAAAACCCTCAACCAAAGTCACTAATACCCGTTCTACTAGAGGCAATTTATTTTCATACCATTTATAACCTAAAACAATCAGTAGCGGTAATAACATAGTGATTTGATGCTCGGTGTCAACCGTTTGAGTCATCATCCATTGATGAACAGCCGCTAAGCTACCGACATAGAATACCATACCACTCACGCCAGTATGATTAAACAAAGCGGCTGAATAATGACCCGCTTGCCAAGCATTAACAATGGTAATGATGGTCGCTAATAAAATGAAACCAATTCCCCAATATAATGCCAGCATTAGCATTAAGACTGGCTGATGAATTGGTGATATCCATACCGCCGGCAACACTTCTTCAAAACCAAATACGCTACCATATAACAAGCCAAAGCAGATTGAGGAACCACCCGCCGCTAACAAGAAAGGCGTAAAAGTTTTCAGTTTATCACGCCAATACCAGCCGGCACCGGCAATAAGAACACCATGCCCAACATCACCAAACATCGTACCAAACATGAAAATGAAAGTCACTGTGAACAATAAAGTCGGATCAAGTTCACCATAACGAGGTATGCCATAATTATTAACTAAAGTGACAAACGGCGTTAACCAGGGATGATGACGTAGCAAAGAAGGGACTTGCTCATATTCAGCTAGAGTCGGCTGACGGTGGGTTAACACAAAAGGGCGTTCAAATTGATCAGCAAAAGTGATTTCTAACTGCGGAAATTCAACGTCAGGAATCCAACCCTCGATTAAAGCGAGTTGTCCGCGTCCTCTCAAAGTTTCCGCTAATTGGGCATAAGCCGCTGCTTGATTTAACCGGTGATAAGCTTGTACCAAAAAAGGTTGCTGCTGTTCAGCTAAAGTTTGAATCTGGGTAATGACATTCGCCGTCTGGGTTTGTAGTTGTACTAGTTGTGCACTCAGATCAGCATGAACTTGTTGGGGATGACTATGAAATTGCGGTGGAATTGTCACCGGTTGAAAATCAGCATATTTCAAGACAGAATCAATTTGTGCTTGATGTTCTAAGGGACCGGCGATGACGATATAAGCTGAATAATCGTCATAATGAAAAATGTTAATCAAATGCGCCGCTAAAGCAATGGCTTCTTGAAGATGGGTTACATTTTCACGTGGAATGGTACCAATATGTAAATTTAAAAACTGTCGCCGTTCTTGAAAAATTTTCAGATCAACATCAAGGGAAGTAAATTTTTGTAAAGTTTCTAATAATTTAGTTAACTGAGTCCGTTGTTCATTGAATTGATGTAATTCATCTTCCAATTTAGAAAATTGGAGCCATAATTGACCTAATTGATTATTAACGGCTTCTAACTCATTAAGCGTAATGAGGCGCTCAAATGAGGTTTTCATGGTAGGAATAACAGTAATTCGTGCTAGGATTTTATCTAACCGATTGTGCGCACTATGAAAGAGTTGCCGGAAAGTTTCTGCCGGTCGTTCTGGCAACATTTCTGCCATGATTTCCGTTGTCTCTGGATTAAATACGCCACATTCAGCCAAGAGTTGCGTCGCGCGCGGTGCATCCTCAGTGAGGATTTGCAGCGAGATATATTGCATAGCCAGCGGTTTAAACATGGTTAATTTAGGATCAAGTTGTTGATATTTATGGTAATGAATGGCGGCAAAAATTGCCGGTCTACCTAAATGCGACAGTGTTGCTAGCACCACAGTAACTATGCCGATTGGGTTACTTATTAAATCTCAATAAATGAGCCTTTCCATTCATAATGTTTATTAAACGTGATTTGATATTTTATTTCAAGACCATGGGTTTTACGAGAACACAATCGGATACAAACTTAATTTGATTGAATCGGTTATCAAATTAAACTCTTTTAAGGAAGGGGGTTCAGTTATGATGATTTTATCATGCTGCTGCTATAACATAGCAGCCATGCTCATCATTATCCCCATTTTCATTGTAGATTCCATTTAGATTATTATCTTTGAAAAATGTTAGCAATAGATAAATTACAGCAACAACTCCAACAATTAGCTAATCCTAAACAACAGGCTATTTTGCAACGTTTTTTTAAGACTGCTCCCGGAGAATATGGTGAAGGCGATATTTTTTTAGGAATTAAAGTGCCTATTCTCAGAAAAATAGCTAAGCACTATAAGGATTGTCCCTAACTGATATTCAAATTCTATTACAAAATCCCATTCATGAATATCGATTCATTGCTTTAGTTATTTTAATTTATCAATATACTCAAACTAATTTTCATCAACAGCAAAAAATCGTTCATTTTTATTTAAACCATACTCGGTATATTAATAATTGGGATTTGGTTGATATATCTGCGCCGCAGTTGCTTGGTGACTATTTATTGACTCGTTCCAGGGAAGTTTTATATCAATTAGCTAGTTCAGCGCAGTGGTGGGAAAGAAGAATCGCTATTTTGGCCACTTCCCACTTGATAAAACATCATGATTTTACTGATACACTACAGTTAGCGACCATTTTACTCCAAGATCAACATGATTTAATTCATAAAGCGGTGGGGTGGATGTTGCGAGAAATCGGAAAACGTAATTTAGCAGTGGAAAAAACTTTTATCCAGCAACATTATCAACAAATGCCCCGAACCATGCTGCGTTATGCGATTGAAAAATGGTCTAATGAAACCCGACAATTCTATTTAAAAAATGAATAACCAACCGCTTGAAGTTGATTATTCAAAAGATGAAGGAGAAATACGATTATATAAGCATATTATGAAATAATTATTGCACTTTTTTGACAATTTGAAGTGAAGTGTAGGGTGTGCATCGCACACCCTTCATTATCATCATTAACGCTCATCAGGGTAGGTAATGTTTACTTGACTTAACTAACAAGTAGAAAAAATTTGTGACAATTCCACCTTCCACCACTTCTCAATCCCTGGTACCACGATACAAATCGTACTATTCCCCGTCACCCAAAGCCATTCTAATCCGTAACATTGATTAATAAGTAAGTTGTGGTAAATTGTATGTTGGGCTAGGCGAGTTTAGTTGAACTAGCTCTCCCAGAAATCGAATACCCAGAATCGGACAGACAACCCGTTGGCGAGACAGATTTTCATATTTATAAAATATTATCAAAGATGTGTAGATGCCTTCGCCTTGTTATTGCAACCAACATGGTTTAGGGTAGCACTGGCTTAACGTCGCTGCACCAACAGCTGTTTAATTTCAATAATGGCTTTTGCTGGATTTAACCCTTTTGGACAGGTATTAGTACAATTCATAATGGTATGGCAGCGATATAAGCGAAATGGATCTTCTAAGTTATCCAAGCGTTCACCGGTCATTTCATCACGACTATCGACTAGCCAACGGTAGGCTTGTAATAAAATAGCCGGTCCGAAGTAACGATCACCATTCCACCAATAACTTGGACAACTGGTTGAGCAACAAGCACATAAAATACATTCATATAATCCATCTAATTTGGCCCGATCGGCTTTTGATTGCAAGATTTCTTGATCAGGTGGAATGGGAGTTTGTCTTTCTAACCAAGGTCTAATAGCGGCGTATTGCGCATAAAAGTGAGTTAAATCGGGTACCAGATCTTTAATCACCTCTAGATGCGGCAAAGGATAAATTTTTACTGCCCCTTTAATTTCTTTAATCGGCTTGGTACAGGCTAAAGTATTTGTTCCGTCAATATTCATGGCGCAAGAGCCACAAATACCCTCGCGACAAGAGCGGCGAAAGGTTAAGGTAGAATCAATTTCATTTTTAATTTTTATGAGTGCATCTAATACCATTGGTCCACAATGGTCTAAATCAATTTCATAAATATCGGTTCGAGGATTAGCTGGTATCTCTGGATCCCAACGATAAATTATGATTTTTTTAGGTTGTTAGCATTGATACCCGGATTAACCACTTTGCCTTTTTTGACAACGGAATGAGATGGCAGCGTAAATTGAACCATTTTATTCGTCTCTTAATAAATACGTGCTTTAGGCGGAATAATTTCCACTTCATCGGTTAAAGTATATAAATGTACCGGTCGATAATCGAGCGTAATCTGACCTTGAGCATCTAAACTAGCTAAAGTATGTCTAAGCCAATTGTTATCATCACGCTGGGGATAATCTTCCCGTGCATGGCTACCACGACTCTCGGTACGATTGTAGGCAGAGTTCATAATAACTATCGCTTGCCTAAGCATATTATCGAGTTCTAACGTTTCTATCAGATCGGAATTCCAAATTAAAGAGCGGTCAGTTAGTTTAACATCGGCAAACGTATTGAAGATAGTTTGAATTTTTTCTACCCCGGCTTGTAAGGTTGCACCGCTCCGAAACACGGCAGCATGGTTTTGCATGGTACTTTGCATGTCTAAACGGATAGTTGCCGTCGTTAAGTGACCGTTAGCGTAACGTAATTTATCTAAACGAGCCAAAGTTTCTTCGCCAGCTTGGTGTGGTAATGGTTTATGCGGTGCGTTCCGAGTTAGAATTTGTGAACAACGAATAGCAGCAGCTCTACCAAATACAATAATATCTAATAACGAATTGGAACCTAACCGATTGGCACCATGTACCGATACACAAGCATTTTCCCCAATCGCCATGAGTCCCCGTACCACTTTATCGGGATTGCCTTCTTTTAGCGTGACCACTTCTCCGTAATGATTCGTTGGGATACCACCCATAATGTAATGTACGGTAGGTAATACCGGAATCGGTTCTTTAGTGATATCGATGCCGGCAAAAATTCGAGTTGATTCGCTAATCCCCGGTAAGCGTTCATTGATAACATCAGCACCAAGATGTTCCAGATGTAAATGAATATGGTCTTTATGTTCACCAACACCACGTCCTTCTCGAATCTCGATGGTTATCGCCCGGCTTACTACATCACGTGAAGCCAAATCTTTGGCGGTGGAAGCATAACGTTCCATAAACCGTTCACCCGCCGAGTTAGTCAGGAAACCTCCTTCACCACGAGCACCTTCGGTAATTAAGCAGCCGGAACCATAAATACCGGTCGGATGGAATTGGATAAATTCCATATCTTGCATGGGTAATCCAGCTCGCAATGCCATACCACCACCATCACCGGTACAACTATGCGCCGAGGTTGAGGAAAAATAGACCCGTCCACAACCGCCGGTAGCTAGCACCACCATATGAGCAGCAAAACGGTGGATAGTTCCTTCTGCTAAATTTAGTGCCATGACGCCTCGACAAACGCCATCATCATCCATAATTAAATCTAAGGCAAAGTATTCAATGAAAAATTCAGCTTGGTATTTGAGCGATTGTTGGTAGAGGGTATGTAAAATCGCATGTCCGGTTCGATCAGCGGCAGCACAGGTTCGTTGGGCAATACCTTGACCATAATTAGTAGTCATTCCACCAAAAGCACGTTGATAAATTTTACCTTCTTCAGTCCGCGAAAAAGGCACACCATAATGTTCAAGTTCAATAATCGCCGGCACAGCTTCCCGGCACATGTATTCAATCGCGTCTTGATCACCTAACCAATCTGAACCTTTTACCGTATCATACATATGCCAGCGCCAATTATCTGCTCCCATGTTGCCTAACGAGGCACTGATTCCGCCCTGTGCAGCTACAGTGTGACTCCGGGTAGGAAACACTTTGGTAATACAGGCGGTCGTTAAACCTTTTTCAGCCATGCCCAAAGTAGCACGTAACCCGGCTCCCCCAGCACCAACAACCACGACATCATAATGGTGATCAATAATTTGATAGGCGGTAGACAATCTAGCCTCCCAACGTAATCCGTAATATAGCTAATACTGAAATTGTCGTCATCGTCATGATGACGAGTTGCATTAACACCACTGTGGTCATTTTAAGAATGGGATTATGCACATAATCGACGACCACTTCATGTAAGCCAATATAAGCGTGATAAAATAAAAACAGGAAAAATAAGATCAGTAATTCGGCATGCAAGGTGCTTTTATCCAACCAACCAAACTCGCATGACTCGCTCTGAGCATAAAAAAGATGAGCGAAGCGACGAACCATAAGGTGAGTGGTATTAAAGCCATAGCGGAAAGGCGTTGCAGGGTAAAATGGTGAGTCCCATCTCGTGCTGACCCCAATCCTCGTACCCGCGATAAAGGTGTACGCAAGTTCATGATAACCCTCATTTCATCATCATAGCCAGTAGCCATGTTAAACCCGTCAACAACAAAGTAGCTACCCAAACTAACCCACCAGTCATGTAAACTGTTTTAATATTCATTCCTAAACTCACATCCCAAGATAAATGTCGGATACCATTACACAGATGGTAAAATAAAGCGAGAGACCAACTGAATAAAAATACTAATCCTAGCCAGGAATTGAATAAATTTTGTACTTGTTGATAAGCGGGTTCACCGGCTACTACTGCCATGAGCCAACAGACTAATACTAAAGTACTCAACGATAAGAATACACCACTAAGACGATGAAAAATTGACATCGATGAAGTCAATTGCGGTTTATATATCTGTAAATGAGGTGATAAGGGGCGTATCGGTTTTATCATTATCAATATACCCTAGCTTATAAAAAATAATTTAGATTAACTATAACCTATTGCGTTGCAATAAGATACGGTATTTGAAATCAGGATGCAAGCGCTGAGCAATTATTACAATAGAGTAATTTATAACCCATAATATATTGCGTTGCAATATGCTATTTGAAATGCGAATTCTATTTCAAAATTGATAGGTGGTAAGATTATGCTGAATAGTTATTTACGATAAAAGAATCAACGGGTCAATATTCAACAACTCTTTGAACACGTAGGATAGGTACTCGAATATTTGCCGACTTATTCACTGAACTTCAATCCCATTGAACAACAATGGGTGCAAGTTAAAGCGATTCGGAAACAGAAAAACGGTTCAGTTGAGGAGAAGAACGGTTTAAACAGGATGTCTCATAATCATTTTATAGTACTTCTTAAATGGTTATTTTATCTTGTCTTTACTATATATCCTCTCATCACGCCATAAATAATAAAAAAAGCACTTATGAATAAAATAAGATGAGATCAGATAATGTTAAAGGACAACCAGGGACTACAAACCCTGGTTGCAGCATGACTATCCGAAATCCCTTTAATTAAGAAAAGGGATTACTTGCTATCACATTTTGTCATTTTACAATAAAAAAAATAACTTAACATACCTGATAATATAACGACATTAGCAAAAATAACAATAACAGGAAATACTAACATATCTGACATAATTTTATTTCTCAACAAGTTGTGAAAAAAGTTTTTAACTAATCACCCTCGTGGTGCAAAAAACACACCCATTTTGCTTGAAAAGCAAACTAATAACTGATTATTAACCAATTTTCTTAAAATTAATTACAGAAGAAATTTGTCATCTCAATGACAAAAAGGGGGTTTATTGTATGATTAGCTACCAAAGCGGGTAATTTTTATTTACTTCTGCTTAAACTAAGGTAAAGTGTAAGCAGTTATGTTCCATTATGTAAGCACGATAATAAAAAGATCAAGTCATTTAATTTTAAAAAATTATTTTTAATAACTTACCTGACACAGCCAAGTAGATAGAATTGATCTCCAACAGTTTGGCATAAGTAGCTTGAATAGTATGCCAATCCCTTTTGGATTTGAAGGCCAAGTCACTTAGATTGGTATCACTTTTTAGCAATTTTTAGCAATTCAAGTTTGACGTCACCATACCCAGCAACGAAGAAATAAGATTTTGTAAGGTTGAGCAGTTAGCATAGCAGCTATTGTCAATCTTCAACGGTACGCTATTATTAAATTTAGATTTATTGTTTTGAACAACCAGGAGAAAAATTAATGAATACAGATCAAATTGAACCAACAAATCCTATTATGTTTCCTAAACAAGAGGTATACCGCTATCGTTTAACACCATTTATAGAAAGACGGATAGCCGATTCTGGGGAAAATGGAAACAATCCTTATCTTCAAAAGTATTCTAAAGAAAAATGGATTAAATACATCATTCAAGAAATGGAGCAATTACCACTCAATCAGTTTTTAATTATTTCCGATGATGATTTAACAAAAAGAGTGGGAGGATTGATGTCACTTGAGCTGGTCGCTGGTATTTTAACCGATCTAACCATTGAGCAACTTAAAGCTTTCGATGAATGCCTAAGAAGGCAATAACTTAATTATGAACTACTTATTAGACACCAATATTATCTCTGCTATTTTAAAACAAAATCATCAAGTGTTAATTAAAGTTCGATTGGCACAACGTTTAGGTAAAAAAATCTTCCTTAGTTCGATGACTTACTATGAAATTAAACGGGGGTTACTGGTAAGCCAAGCTAGTCAGAAACTAAATTTATTCAATCAGCTATTAATTGATTGTGAAATCATTGGTATTGATAGTGAAAAAGTTTTAGATAAAGCGGCCACTATTTATGCTCACTTAAAGCGTCAAGGCGAACTATTACCCGATGCAGATATTTTGATTGCAGCGACTGCACAGTCACATCACTTAATTTTAGTCACTGACGATAGTCATTTTAATCGAATTGATGAATTACAATTAGAAAATTGGGTAAGAAAATAAACTGAGCGAATGCCATTAAATTAGGCGAGTATAGCCCGGATGAACCGCAGTAAAATCCAAAAAACCCGGAACTATACTCGAACTAGGCTATTATTCAAACGATTACTTTGGATCAGAATGAGTTATTGGTTTTAAGACACCAAATTATGCTTTAACTGTTGGATTGATCGTTTTAGTGAACAGTTCAAATGCCAATTCTTGGTTAGCACCCAGAAAATCTCACGGGATAAACAGGGTAGGTGAGCATTGCTAAGCTAATCATGGTGCATCAAGATACCCATAACAGAATGAATGAGTGTTAATTCACCTTCATGAAGGTTTAGCGGCATTGAGAATCAACAATTCACCTTTACCTTGGCAAGCCATATCACCTACGAAGCGATGAACCGGTTTAGAAAGGCTAGTCCGCTTAGGACTATTAGCATAATGAAGCACCTGAGCTAATAATCTTAAAAATAATAAATCATATTGGCCACATTCGTTGAATGTCACTGGTAAATGAAGTGGAGGTTGTGATAAAAGTAAAGTGCCACGGTGCATACCAAAACCGGTGTAGCGACCGGCTTGACCAAACACGGCGATAGTACCGGCGATCATTCTGGTGCCACAATAATCACCAACATCACCTTCAATCAATACTAGACCACGACGCATCTTATCACCCACTCGATCTCCAGCTTGACCGGTGACAATCACTCGTCCCCCTCTTAATCCCATGGGTTCTCCTGGTCGGGCAGCCGCCAAGAAACTGCCAGCGTTACCTTGTATATATAATTCTCCCCCTGACATACCAGCAGCTACATACATACCGGAATTACCAAAAACGCTAATTTCACCACTTTTCATGTTCTGTCCTAAATAAGCGCCAACTTCACCATGTACCCTGATAATACCACCTTGCATATTGTTGCCAATGCTATCTAAGGTGTTACAGGTATTATAAAACAACAACTTTTCCGGATTTTTGCCAGTGATTTCAAACAAGTTATCTACTCGTAAAGTTCGGTTGCCACAAGGTAAGGGCAAACCAGCGATATCAGTAAGTGATAAATGTGCCAGTAAATGAGGGACTAAATTAGATAAATCGACTCGCTGTGGTGGTACCATTTTAAGAGTAAAGGTCAATGGTGTCATGCTAAAATCTCTTGTAGGGGAAAATGAAAAGACCCCATTTCACCACCATAATTACCAGCACTAATACGAGTTATACCATGTTCTCGTCCTAAAGCACAAACTGATTGAATACCAACTCGCATGGCTTGCCGAATATCCAGCTCGCTTAGTCCATTAATCACGATTTCAAGTGCAGCATCGGTTTCTCGGTCTAATGCGGAATTCACTTGTCCTTTTAAGGTAGGGCAAAATAAATGATTCGTGGAAAACATGAGATTTTTGTATCTGGAACTAAACTTAAAACCAGCACGAACAATTCCTCCCGGAAAAGGCATAATAATATTAGGTAAATGACGTATCGCTTCAATAGCAATCTCAGCAGCGGCTAGTGCACTTGAAGGAGTGGTTGCCAAAATAAAAAAGTTACTCCCACCAATAGCTGAAACCATCCCGGTGCTTTCTTCACAGACAAATTCTCCTTCCATAACTGGAATACGCCAATAACGTTTGCCATTAATGACTTTGGAAACTTGCCAACCATCGCCAAAATAACGGAGGAGACTTCCTAATGGAACTGGTTGATTGCTCTGAATACCAGCAAAGCAAGCACTCGTAGCGGCCATCAAAATACATTGACTAACTCGACTTTGTAATTGTTTAGCCAGTTTTTCACTATTCATCGCAAATAATAAAATAGCAAAACCAGGACGTGCATCGGGTGTTTCGTCAGGGGACAACTCACGTTCAATACCCGCCTCACAGCCACAAACTAAGCTAGAGGTTGCAAAACCAGTCATGGCTTCGGCAGCAATTGCTGCCCAACGCCGATCATGAGCAGTAATCAGGATCCGAGTCGCTTGCATGGAGAAACCTTCGGCAAAGGTATTATCTATTCTTATACCATTTATTTTCATAATCAGTCCCAAGCAGGAGGACATCGAGAAATTGATTGGTTATACTCTACGGAATGCAAGACAACAAACTGGGCAAAAAATAAAATACTATTTCCCTTGCCAGAAATACTATTCACTTAGAATAGGGTTACAAACTCAAGTCCTTAATACATCAAGTCGTGATGTATTACCGTAATCAATGTTTCGGACATTTTTTATAAATATCTATTATTAATAAGTCGATATCAAAGTGCCATGATATAAAATTAACCACATTGTTATTCTTCCACCTTCCCAATGTAGCCTTTGATGTTGAGTTTATCTTGCAATTGCTGAGCTTGTTGTTTAGCTGATTCTTGAGTAACTTGGCGTGGAATCAAGATAACACGATGACAATTAGTTGATTTACTAAAACTAATCTGTGCCTTAAATTCAGCCTTTGCCAATTGTTTTACCAATTGATCGGCACTGGAGATAGTTTTAAAACAACCGACTTGAACTTGCCAAGGATTCTGATCGCTAGAAGGTTTTTGAGTGGTTCCCTGATTAAGTAATTGCCAACTTTTCTGATAGTTATCACCGGTTACCACAATAATCGTTTGTTGAAAGTCATTATCCAGTGAGCGACCACCGAATTCATCACCTTGTTCTAGTAACACATAATAGTTGTTATTGATTTCATAGAGACCGGCTATTTTAGAATAGGCATTAAACCAGGGTACTGCGGTGGTGAGGTCCGATTTTGATACTAAAATAACTCGGCCTTTATCACCTTGTAAATAAATACCATCCGCTTGAACGAACCATTGAGTTTCACTCATATCTGCCGGAAAAATATAGACCAAGTTATCTTTGCTTAGAAATTGATTTAAATCAAAAACATTTGTCTGTTGCTCTTCTTTAATCCAATGACCATCCGCTTGTTTATCAATGTGTCGGGTTTTTCTAATAACTGTTTTATTAGCTAACTTCCTACTAGCGATTTCATATTGAGCCAATGAAAAAGTTTCAGTGTATTCAAAGTAAGAAGCTGGATTATTTCTTTCAAGAATAAACGTATAAAAATATTTTTCATTACAGCCAATTAAACTCTCACGCTGCCAAGTTGCTGCACTCGGTGTCGCGTGAGTAATGGTGATAACAAGTAAAGCGCTAATAAGTATTACCAACCTAAAAATATTTATCATAACTTCTCCCAAGTTTTTTATGAAAACGTTATTTTTTCATAGTGAGTTAAATTGAACAATGGGGAAGTCCGTTTTTTTCTAAATAGGGCTGACGGCATTCTCTTGCAGGATGAAACCAAGTAGCTGGGGTCATTTTAGTCATAATCGATGTGTGATATTGATCGAATTTTGCAAATTTATCTGTTGATAATTGAGCTATCGTTTCTGGTTCTCGGGTGTGAAAAAAGATAACTGAGCGGTATGGTGTACTGATAAAGGTGGGATTCTGATTAGTCCAGAATACCGTTAAAAGCGTCTCATCAGAAACTTGATCAGTGTCATATTCTATTTGGACAACTTCAGCATGATCGGTGGTATCAGTATAAACTGTTTGGTCACTTGGATTTTCTAAAGTTTCATCCGCGTAAACTCGAATAGAAATAACACCGACTAGTTGACAAAATATCCCTTCCATTCCCCAAAAACAGCCGGCTGCAAAAGTTGCTGTTGGCATTGTCTCGCTCCTTACAAAAGTTTCTCTGGTAAGTAAGAATACCCTCACCGAGCAACATTGAGATAATTAATAAAGTAAACATGAGTCGATGTACAACTGTATTATATAAATAATTGATTATTGTAATATTTTAAAAGCGAGTTAAATTCAATTATTTTAGATCAAATTGTTATAAAAAGTTGCACACTGCGTTAAACTTATTAAGATTAATTAGGATTCTTTCACCGTCATGTTAATTTGGTTTTCATTAACAACAATAACGCCATTTGCTAAAAGATAACCAAAATAAACATCAATACAACCACTGGCTGGTAATTGATCTTCATACAATTTTACAAATTGGGTTGGTTGTAATACCACATTATCTCGAAAAGCAACTAACTCTTCCAAATTCTGATTCCATTCGATAATATTGCCTACGGTATCTAACATGTAGAATACTTTATCTTCATTTACTTCACAAGATGGGTTGTGAGTTGCATAAAGGATGATTTGTGCTAACTGACCAACATGTTCTGGAGCAACTGTTATTTCACCGACTATAGTTGCTTTATCAGCACGATTCAGTGTGGAACGAACTTGTGGTACTAACTCACCACTGAGCAAAGTACCACCTGCAAAGTGGTAGAAACATCAACCGGTTCTCCCTGTGCACTCACAGCATGTGCCAATCCTAATTGAGGAACTTGAGTAAAAGTACCCGCAATAGCAATCGTTCCGAGGGTAAACTGTGCTTGTCCTTTATCCGTATCGTCACCAAAAAATAAGAAATTAGGTGTTTTATAAGGGTTAAATGGTAAGGCCGGCGAACTTTTGGCTGGATTAAATTGATAAACTCGTAATTTACCACTTAAGACTTCAGTATCATTCATCAACAGAACATATTTCCCTTCTTGTACTTTTAACACATAATCAGTTGGTTTAGAAAGATCGAGAATCATTTCACTGGTATCTTCCGCTTCAGTAAATTTTTCAGCTTGAGCAAATATCCGATCGGATTTTTTTCACGTTTGAATCCAAGTTCAATTCCCTTACCATCTTGACCAATGACAATAACACTAAAACCAGCTCGATTAGCTTGGCTACTTTCTGAAAGAATAGCTACATTAAAGGCCACTTCAAATCCTGTTGTTTGATCTAGGCTAGGGAAATCTGGGCTAACTAAGTTAAATGATCCAGAAGAGAGTATTTGAGCTGGCTTAGTGGTTAACGAAATGGATTCAGTAGAAATGGAATACTGATAATTCGCATAACCGGCATATCCGCTATTTTTTTGCCTAGATTCGTATTGAGGGTAGCGGTTCCGACACCTTCAGCCAGTGGTGCAATTTTTTTAGCTAATAAGGCAGAAATGGCAGTTGGCAAAGGTGGCAACCGAGAATCAGCAAAAGGAATTTGTCCATAGGTAAACCAACCTTGTTCTTCAAGGGAACCGTCACCACTATAAAGAATAAGGGCCGTTTGTCCCATTGTAGAAGTAGCCCCTAAAATAATAAGTAAAATAAGTTGGATGAATTTAATCATAAAAAAATGCCTATTTAAAATGATGGGAATATTGCTGCTATATAACTATCTATTATCAATACAGATAAATATTCCTAATATGTAGGATTTTAATCATTTTATCTATCATTAAAACATTATCAGTCATAACGGAAAGTAACCTAGAAATCAAATAGATGTCTTATATAAGAACCGTATTAGGTTTATTGCTAATTAATCGGCATATATGTACTACACTTTTTATTATATCATGTTATCATTTTATAGTATAAATTCTAATACAAGCGTCAGAGCAGCGCATTTGCAAGTAAAAGTAAAAAAACGAGTGATATAGTGATTTAAATTTACAATCCATTAAAGGCTTTAAGTACCCTCACCGTAAACGACTTTTCAGGCCATTGCAATACCTCAACCCAACTTTAAATTCGTTAAAATAGGATAGGGTAGAACATTATCTACCCCACCTTAAAGTTGCGCGAACGGAAGAGAGAAATACATGCGTGAAACCTTAAAATGATTTTAGAAAATCCCTAAAGTGATTTCTATTAATTTTATTATTAGCCCGGTTATCACACTTGGCAGGGTTAATTAGCCCACAAGTCTGGTTTAGTGGTGAAAGTAATATATTATTGCAAAATAATGATAAAATCATTTAAAGAAATTAAGTTTTTTGTTATGCTAATTTAATTTTGAACCAATTATTACAATTTTTTTGACTCAATAGAAGAATAAGTATCATGATGAATTCTTCAGCGTTCACCCTTAAAACTAAAGAGACTAAAGCAGAATCCAACTTGGAATCCAGTAAGACCATTACTTTTCCCAGTGGCCATTCAGCTAGTTTAATTACCGTTGCTCCTAAAACTAACCCACAATCAATTTTAACATCGCTTCAGCCGCTTTCATTTAATGCACTAATCCTATTATCCGGTGGGGCTGCCAATTTTGAGCAGTTAGAACGTGGTTTGCAATTACGATTGCAACAACTATTTGGTCGTGGGATCGTTCGTGCTGCCACAGAAATTGGTGCTGGATTTATCAGTGGCGGAACAGACAGTGGTGTGATTGCTTTGTTAGGCAAAAGTATAGCTGAATATAATTGTCAATCTCCGTTGATAGGAATTGCCCCGGCGGCTTTAATAACCTATCCAACTAAAGCTATCTCCGAGGAAGGTACCTTATCAGCCGAAGATCGAGTACCACTAGAGCCTCATCACACGCATTTTGTCCTGGTGGAAACCGCTCAATGGGGTGGAGAAACCGGAACGATGTATAGCTTGGTTTCAGCTTGCCGCCAACAAACGGAAAATTTACCGGTTTTTACTGTGTTAGTGAATGGCGGTGAAATTTCTCGCCTGGAAATATTACAAAGTGTCCGTTTAGGGATTCCCATTATTGTCATAGAAGGCAGTGGACGATTAGCCGATGAAATTGCCACCTTATATCGAACCTATCAAGATGCCAAAGATTCTGATTCCCCGACCTTTATTGAAAATCCGGCTTTAGCCGAGATTATTACTGAAGGTAAAATTAACCTGTTTTCGATTGAGGGTGAAGCTACTGAGTTAAAGCGGCTTATTCATCGAGCCTATCGGCAATCACAGGGTGATACGGTTCTCCAAGTTGCTTGGCGACGGTTTAACTTGTATGACTACAACGCCACTCGTCAACAATATCAATTTCATTATCTGCAATTAGCTATCTTATGTCTTGGCATATTTGGTACTATCTTAGCGCTGATACAAAAGCAATTGGACTTTCCTTCAGAGTTACCCAAATGGGACTTTTCTATTCCATTTTTTTTACATTACTTAATTGTACTTGTTCCTATTACTACCACTATCCTTCTAGCCGCTGCTAATCGTTTTAATGCTGGCACGAAATGGATACTCTTACGCACCGCCGCTGAGGAAATAAAACTGGAAATTTTTCGTTATCGTGCCCAAGCAGAAATTTACAGTCCGGCTAACGCAACTGCGCCAGAAATTAAATTTTCTGAAAAGTTACGAACGATTGCTAAAGATCTAGTACAAACGGAAGTCAATGTATCCTCACTACATCAACCCAATCAGGATATTATTCCACCACGGAATAGTGTAGCACCAGATGATGATGGCTTAAGCGCATTATCGCCAGAAAGCTATATTAATAATCGTCTTGAAGATCAATTAAATTATTACACTAACAAAGTTAAGAAATTAGAAAAACGGTTAAAAGCTTTACAATGGTCAATTTATATTATTGGTGGTCTTGGTACTTTTCTAGCGGCTGCCGGATTGGAATTATGGATTGCTTTAACGACAGCATTCGTAACTGCACTCACGACTTACATGGAATATCAACAAATAGAAAGCACTTTAATTAAGTATAACCAATCGGCGACTGACCTCTTCAGTGTGCGTACTTGGTGGATAGCCTTATCGGAAACAGAGCAAGCTAAACAATATAATATTGATCAGTTAGTTGGACAAACTGAACGGATCTTACAAAGTGAATTTAGAGGCTGGATGAAAGAAATGCAGGAAACTTTAGCTGACTTGAAAAAACAACAAGGTGAAGAACAATCTCCACCAGCAGAAACCGAACAAGCGATTGATAAAACTAATAAATCCTAACTTGTGTTGCGAATCAGTTAATTAGCTAAGCTTAATGAATTTTTATTATGGTATTCACCGGCTTTAAATCGGCCAATGAAGTTTAAAAAGCCTATCAGATTAGACTGATAGAAAAAAATTGCCTAACTACATTGCCAATTTCACCTTCAGAATCCTTTATTTCAATAGTTCGGACACTTTTTCTAAGTGCTTGATTTTAAGTCGCTACCCTTATAACGTCACCGAATAATTATTTTATTAAAAAATGTCAGAACTATGGTAAACCAAAGTTTTTATTGAGTATTCTAAATACTACATTATTGGTGATATCATAGCAGCTTGTTCAAGTAACACAGTAGTATTACCGTAAGCCCGAATTTGAGCTACGGGTAAATTATCACCGCGTTGCCATGCAGTTACTGCCTCGCGTTTATTGCGACCGGTTATCAAAAATATTAGTTCCCAAGTCTGACTTAATGCCGCTATACTGAGAGTTACCCGTTCTGCTGGTGGTTTAGGGGCATTGAAAATCGGATGAACTAACTCATGAGGGGAATGAACCTGATTGGGAAACAAACTAGCAGTATGTCCATCTTCACCTAATCCTAACAACACGAGGTCAAATGGCAAAATGGGCTGGATTATTTCCGTATAATGCTGCGCTGCTGCTATTGCACCGAGTTGAGCGGGTATCGGATGAATTTGTGGTGGTGGAATGGTAACCGCATTTAACCAAACTTGTGCCGCCATTCGACTATTACGTTCTTCATCTGTTTCTGGTAAACAACGCTCATCTCCATAATAAATATGCCACTTTGACCAATTCGTGTTAACCTTTGCTAATAAAGAATAAGTTAGTTTTGGCGTGTGTCCACCTGCTAAGACAATCCGAAAATGACCACGAGTTTGGATGGCTTGATTAGCCGCTATTAAAATCTGTTGGCAAGCTTCTTCGGCTACCTGATCTGCATTAACTAATGGTTGCCAAGTTAAATAGGCGTTGATTTCCATATTGGTTCTCATTTCGGGAATACCCTGGTATTCCCGAACATTTCGTTTATAACAATTCTACGCTGATAACGGCTTCTAATCGGTGTGTTCCACCGGGTTTTACGGTGACTACGTTATCCAGCGCATTAGCTGTTTCTACACAAACCATTTTCAAATAACCTTGATCACCAAAATCTCCCATTTGAGTCGCTTTTTCTACCCAAGGATTCCAAATAACGGTTGATTGACTACCTTGTTTAGCAATACGAATCCGCCGATTTAAACCGGGATCTTCGATTAAACAATCGGCTCTGGTATTTAAATAAACGCGATCCACCTCACTGTGGATCGTCACCGGTCCTTGTTGTTGTTTAGTTTGAAAATTATCAACTTTATCTATATAGTGACAAGCTTCTAAGCCTTGAAGCTGAATTTGACTAACATCGCTAACATGAAAATAAGTATGTAATGCTTCACCGATACTAAAAACTTCTTCACCGGTATTACGGGTGATTAATTCTATTCTCAGTTCCATCCCAACGGTGATAATGACTTGTAATTGAGAAGGATAAGGCCATTGTGTTTGGGTAGCCGGGGTGTTAATTAATTCCAAAGCTATTTGAGTTTCTCCATCATCAAGGGTCTTAATTTCCAGTACTTTCCATAATACGGTTCGAGCAAATCCATGAGTTGGTTTATTCTGGTCAGTCGTATGTGGACCAAACCAAGGCCAACAAATAGGAACTCCACCCCGGATAGATTTTCCTAACTCAAAATGAGCAGACTGACTTAACCAAATCACCGGATCTTGTTCGCGTGGGCGAAAAGTCATGACGTGTCCACCCTGTAAAGCCACCGTAGCAACGGCATGATCATTTGTAATTTCGGCGATAGTCAGACCACCCGGATTGGTTTTAAATTCAACGTGATTACTAATAGCAAAACGAGTATTAAGTACTTGTAAATCGGCTATGCTCATTGATTTTTATTCCTACAAAAAATAATAATTAAAAATGGGGTAATGCTAAAACAAAGAGAGTGGTTTTAGGTCATCGATAATTATAAACCAGGGGTTTCAACAAGGGATTGCCATTCCTGGTTGCGACATTGCTAAAATCACTACCCATTTAGAACAACTACAAATTAACTGAAGTGATTCGATTGAGGTGCTCACCTAACGCCGTGAATAAGTTCAATTTTCACGTTTGAACCAGCTTAAAAGGATTAACAGCTGATTAGGATTTATTCAATCTTGCTTAGCTTGAACCGCTCTTTACCGCAGTGTTGGCATACCAAACCCAATTGCTTTCCTCCAGGTTATTTTGATAATTGATTCATCCGTTTAGTCTGGTTCAAAACGGAGTCAGTCGTTAACATATAAACTGCGTCTAATTTGTCATTTCATCATCAAGTTCTAAAGAGTGTCGCCAATTTTGGTCTTGCCGATCAAATAAGCGGCGACTTTCCTCAGGTCCCCAACTACCCGCTGGATAGGTGGAAATATAATCCCGTTCCATTGCCCAAACGCGTATAATCGGATCAACGACTCGCCACGCATATTCCACTTCATCATAACGTAAAAACAGAGCACGATCGCCCTTAATCACGTCTAATAACAGTTCTTCATAAGCATCTTTAGCGACATCATCACTTGAGCGTAAGCTTGCATCCAGACTAATTTGACGAGTATTCATTTCCAAACCGGGTTCTTTCACCGTCATTTCAGCTTTCAAACACGCGGTGGGTTGAATCCCTAATAATACCCAATTAGGACGCATACGTTGAATTTGACTGGCTCGAAAAAATTGTTGTGGCGGGTATTTGAAACCAATAGAAATCATTGATTGATCAGCAGCCATCCGTTTCCCAGTTCGCAAATAAAATGGAACCCCCGCCCAACGCCAGTTATCAATAAATAATTTGACGGCTGCGTAGGTTTCAGTCGTACTACTCTTGGGAACCTTGTCTTCGTCTAGATAACCGATTACTTTTTGTCCCTTAACGATACCGGTCGAATATTGTGCTCGATAAGTTTGTCCATGGACGGCATTAAGTGGAATCGGACGAATCGATTTAAGCACTTTCACTTTTTCATCACGCATAGCTTCTGCTTCCATCGATACTGGAGGTTCCATAGCGACTAAAGTCAGCAATTGCAACAAATGACTTTGAATCATATCGCGCATAGCACCAGCACCATCGTAATAATCAGCTCGACCGGCGACACTTAATGTCTCAGAATGAGTAATTTGAATATGATCAATGTAATTACGATTCCAAAGCGGTTCTAACATCACATTAGCGAAACGGAATACCAACACATTTTGTACCGTACTTTTACCCAGATAATGATCAATTCGATAAATTTGATTTTCATGCAAATGACGAGACAATCGCTGGTGCAAGGCACGAGCACTATCTAAATCATAACCAAATGGCTTTTCAATCACCACTCGACGCCAACCCAATTCTTCATCTAATAATCCAACTTCACTCAGATTTTGAACCACCATTCCAAATTCGGCGGGTCGAATGGACATATAAAAAGCAATATTAGTCGGAAAAATAGGATCATCAATAATCAATGTTTTTAAGCGGGTATACATATTGGGATCAGTCAGATCACCCTGAAAATAATGTAAGCGTTGTTGAAAACGTTCAAATAGGGTTTCATCTAAGCCCTTACGTGCCTTAGCCACTAACATTTCTTTTACTTCGGCAGTCCATTTTTCTCGATCCCAAGGGCGACGTCCATTGGCTAAAATTAGCGTTCCCTCTGGTAATAACCCAGCCACTTCTAACTGATAAAGAGCGGGCATCAACTTAACCCGAGCTAGATTGCCGGTCGCACCGAAAATAATATAAGTACAGGGTTTATTCATCATCATTTTCCTGGTTGTTTCTCAATCTGATCGGGATCCACTCCTAGCACCCAAAGTTTTGCAGCGAATTGTTCAGCACGTTGGTAATCGGCTGCGTCTGACATGCCAAGATACCTTTCTTTAGAAATATTCTAATCATAGATGTTTTCTGTTAAGTTATCAATTTTAGCCGTCAAGCACCAGACTAGGAAAACTCATTTTTGGCATCTGTGCTCATCGAATCCACCTTCATTGCAAAACAGTCGAGTAGCTAGATCGGGTGTGTGCAAGGTAAGAAACCAACTTGGCTTTATTCTTTATGGCAAAGCATAATCTGTCCCTATCGTCGAATTTAGCTTACAATAACCCCAAGTTTAGATCATGAGTGAATTGATTATGTCAACTTACCCTTTAACTGAATTAACCTTATTACCAAACTTTTCCTTACCGACCCAAGACGAATTGCCTAGTGATGATGGTGTTCCGATGGAAACCGAACGACATAAAAAACAAATGGATTTATTGATTTATACCTTAGAGTCTCGGTTGCGACAACAAGGAAGTGGTTATGTGAACGGAAACATGTTTATTTATTACAGTTCACAACAGAAACGTTACCAAGATTTTAAGGGCCCGGATGTCTTTGTCGTGTTAGATGTACCAACTAAGGAGCGCAAAAGTTGGGTCGTTTGGGAAGAAGGTAAAACGCCGGATGTCGTTATTGAATTATTATCGGAAAGTACGGCTAAATTCGATAAAACTGACAAGAAAATGCTTTACCAAGATCGCTTAAAAGTTGCTGAATATTTCTGGTTTGATCCGTTTAATCCAAATGATTGGGCGGGTTTCAAACTAAGTGGTGGCTACTATGAATCCTTACCGGTTGAAAATGAACGCTTGGTAAGCCAGCGATTGGAATTAGCCTTAGTCCGTTGGTCAGGGACTTATCACGGAATTGAAACAGTTTGGTTGCGTTGGACAACCTTAGCTGGCGAATTATTATTACTGCCAGAAGAAGCCCAAACTCGACGGGCTGGCTTAGAAGCACAACGTGCTAAGGTAGCAGAACAACGAGCTGAGGTAGCAGAACAACGGGCTGAGGTAGCAGAACAATTGGCTCAAACGGCAACTCATCGAGCCGATTTGGAACGCCAACGCGCTGAAGCTGCTGAAGCAGAAATGGCTCGTTTAAAAGCATTGCTAGCGGAAAAAAATAAGTAAAGTACCCATTTGGGAATTAAAAAAAGAACGATGGAAAAGAAATGTGTAATGTCGAAAATGAAAGTGTATTGCTGATAGATTTGGATAATTGTCCGAACCAAATTGAACAACTCGCTCAAAATTTAGAAAGATATGCTAGAATTATTGTTTGCTATGGTAGCCAACCGCCAAAAATTTCACTTAATTTAGCACTGTTGTTAGCTAACCCCATTTATCATAAACGCTTAGAATTTATAGGAATGCAGAAAAATGGGAAAAATGCCGCCGATTTTGGATTGTGTTTTTATGCGGGGAGATTATCTGCACAAATGTCGGTTGAACAGACTGAATATCTTATTGTTTCCAACGATACTGATTTAGATCACGCGGTAAATTTGCTCATTCAGCAAGGCTGTAAAGCTCAACGTATTGGTAATAAGCCGACCAATGAGCCCATTATTTTAGATTTAACCACAATAGATGATATACCACAAAAGATAGCCCTGATTGCTAAAGAATATTTCTCTAAGAAGGGTGCGCTCAAGAGTCGTCCGGCTAAGAAAGCCGCTTTATTAAATGATATTAGAGCTTTTTGCAGAAATAAATTGCCCAATCATGAGCAAGCCGTTTTTGATTTTTTAGAACAACAAGCTTATTTTAAAACTGAAGGCAGAAAAATTATTTATTTAACCGGAGAGGAATAGAAGCCTACCTAAAGTAGCTTAACAATAACGTCATCCACCCATGATTAATTGGAAAGATAATTTTTCTCAACAAGCAGCGGCTTATGCTCAATATCGTCCCCAATATCCTCAAACACTATACCAACTATTGCAGAGAATAATTAAACACCACCGGTTAGCTTGGGATTGTGGTACCGGAAATGGTCAAGTTGCGACTCAATTGGCTATTTTCTTTGATAAAGTAATCGCTACCGATGCGAGTACCCCTCAACTAGCGGTTGCTCAATCACTTCCTAACTTGGAATATCGTCTAGCCACGGCTGAGAATTCAGGATTACCTTCTCATTCAGTTGATTTAATTACGGTTGCGCAAGCCATTCATTGGTTTAATATCGAAGCATTTTATCGAGAAGTTTATCGGGTAGCCCGCGACGAGGCTATTGTTGCCATTTGGGGTTATGGGTTGCTTACCGTTTCACCAGTAATAGACGAAATAATTCGTGAATTATATACTAATACTTTAGGTCAGTATTGGGACCCAGCCAGAAAACATTTAGATGATGCTTATCAAAATATTCCTTTTCCTTTTCAAATCATTCCAACGCCTCGTTTTAAAATGCAATTATTATGGTCTTTACCCGAGTTAATCGGTTATTTGAATACTTGGTCAAGTGTTCAAAAATTTATTACCGCTAATAATAGCAATCCAGTGACGTTGATCGAACCAATTCTTCAACGCATGTGGGATAAGCATTCTATTTCAAAACCAATTACTTGGGATCTTTATTTACAAGTTGGGAGAGTATTCACTGCTTGAGTGAGTGGTGTATTAAGGATTAACTATACTCGAAGTTCATCCATGATACTTTTTTTTGCAATGCAACGTATTTAACGCTATCAAATTTACGTTAAACTACTTTCTCATTTGATGATTAAGTTGTTAGTACTGACCTATTTTGATAGGTAATATGGAGAAGAAAACAATGTTAGATACTTATAGACAACAGGTTGAGGAACGTACTAACCAAGGAATTCCCCCTTTACCCCTCAATGCCGAGCAGGTAGCTACCTTGGTAGTGTTACTTAAAAATCCACCCCCGGGTGAAGAAAAGCAATTAGTTGACTTACTAACGCACCGCGTTCCACCAGGTGTTGATCCAGCTGCTTATGTCAAGGCGAGTTTTTAGCCGCCGTCGCTAAAGCACAGGTGACTTGTCCAGTAATAACCCCAGTTCAAGCGACTGAATTATTAGGCACCATGTTAGGTGGTTACAACATCCAACCATTAATTGAGCTACTTGATAATGAACCCCTGGCTCCGATTGCTGCCAAAGCTTTATCACAAACACTCTTAATGTTTGATGCTTACCATGATGTTGTAGTTAAAGCCAAACACAATCTATGGGCACAACAAGTTCTTACCGCTTGGGCAGAAGGTAAATGGTTCACGACTAAACCCGCTTTGCCAGAAGCCATGACGGTAACTGTATTCAAAGTCTCTGGGGAAACCAATACCGATGACTTATCACCGGCATCAGAAGCGTGGAGTCGTCCAGATATTCCTCTACATGCTCAAGCCATGCTGATAAACCGATTACCGGGTGCTTTAGAAACCCTAGCGGCGCTTAAACAACAAGGTCATCCACTCGCCTATGTGGGTGATGTGGTGGGTACCGGTTCCTCTCGCAAGTCCGCTATTAATTCGGTATTATGGCATCTGGGTAAAGATATTCCTTATGTTCCCAATAAACGTCAAGGTGGAATTATTTTAGGCGGTAAAATTGCGCCGATTTTTTTCAATACCGCAGAAGATTCTGGAGCACTTCCCATCGAATGTGATGTGACTACTTTAAATAGTGGTGATATCATCACCATTTACCCTTATCAAGGCCGCATCGTTAATGGTAATAATCAAGAGGTTAGTCAATTTGAGCTGCGTCCAACAACCCTACCGGATGAAATCCGCGCTGGTGGGCGTATTCCCTTGATTATTGGGCGCAGTTTAACGGATAAAACCTGTCAAACCCTAAATTTAGCACCCTCTAGTCTGTTTATCCGTCCACAATCACCGACTGACACCGGCAAAGGTTTTACTTTAGCACAAAAAATGGTAGGCAAAGCCTGTGGTATCAACGGTATTCGTCCGGGCACTTACTGTGAACCTAAGATGACTACTGTTGGTTCTCAAGATACCACCGGTGCAATGACTCGTGATGAACTACAAGAATTGGCTTGTTTAGGTTTTTCTGCTGATTTGGTTATGCAAAGTTTTTGTCACACTGCTGCTTATCCCAAACCGGTTGATATTAAATTACAGCATGAATTACCTGACTTTATTCGCACACGTGCGGGAATTTCCCTAAGGCCGGGTGATGGTATTATCCATTCATGGCTTAACCGCATGATTTTGCCAGATACCGTTGGTACCGGTGCGGATTCTCATACTCGCTTTCCCCTTGGGATTAGTTTTCCAGCTGGTTCGGGATTAGTTGCTTTTGCTGCTGCCTTGGGGGTAATGCCATTGGATATGCCAGAATCCGTACTGGTGCGCTTTAAAGGAGCAATTCAGCCCGGCATTACTTTACGTGATTTAGTCAATGCAATTCCCTATGTGGCTATTCAACAAGGTCTATTAACTATAGCTAAAGCGAACAAGAAAAATGTTTTCTCTGGACGCGTATTAGAAATTGAAGGATTACCTCAGTTAAAAGTTGAACAAGCTTTTGAATTCGCTGATGCTTCTGCTGAACGCTCCGCCAATGGTTGTACGATTCGTCTAGATAAAGAGCCGATTATTGAATACCTCAATTCTAACGTAACCTTACTCAGATGGATGATTAGCGAAGGTTACGGCGACGTTCGGACTTTACAACGCCGCATTGCCGCCATGGAGGAATGGTTAAACCAACCGGTATTATTGGAACCGGATGCCGATGCCCAATATACCCAAATCATTGAAATTAATCTTAATGAGATTACCGAACCGCTATTAGCATGTCCCAATGATCCCGATGATATCAAACCATTATCTCAAGTCAGGGGTGATAAAATTGATGAAGTTTTCATTGGTTCTTGTATGACTAATATTGGCCATTACCGCGCGGCCGGTAAAATTTTGGAAACCGTAGACAATCTTCCCACTTGCTTATGGATAGCACCACCTACTCGAATGGATCAGCATCAATTAGTGCAAGAAGGTATTTATTCCATTTTTGGTAAAATCGGTGCCCGCACTGAAGTACCGGGTTGCTCCTTATGTATGGGTAACCAAGCGCGAGTAAAAGAAGGTGCTACTGTGGTTTCAACTTCGACTCGAAACTTTCCTAATCGACTGGGAAAAAATGCGCGTGTTTACTTAGCATCGGCTGAACTTGCCGCTATCAGTGCTAAACTGGGTTATCTACCCACTCTAGCAGAATACCAACAACAAGCAGAAAAAATTGTCTCCTTCGCCGACAACATTTACCGTTATCTTAACTTTCATGAGATTAAAGCTTACCAGCAAGCTGCCCAAACCGTGGGGGGTAAAGTGATTCCCATCGTAGCAGCTTAAAATTTTTCAGTCACTACCGGAGTCAAACCATGAGTACGACTATTAACAGCTAAAGTATTGACTCCTGATGGTAGTGATGAATCAGTTGCCTTCAACCTAAATAGATTAAAATTTATCATTTGACACATTTAAATTCTTTTACCTCAATCAGCCAGGCTTTATTTTTTTCAAGTTCCTGCTGTTTCAAGGTGCCTGATACTTCAATTTTATCTGGACATTGCACTTCATCCTTGAGATGAAGAATAACTTGAGCATCACCAATTTGCATGTAGTCTTGTGTTCCTTCACCCCCAGTGAAACTCGGATCAGCCAGGGCATAATATTCAGGTACCTTATCCATCGGCACTCGCGGACCGGTCGCTTTTACCGCTTTATCTTTGCAGCCATCCAACGCTGCAGCATCTTTGGGCTCACAGTCACCAGCTAGAACCGGTGAGATTCCAACATAGCTTATTACTAATCCACCGAACAATAGAAACACCACTTTCCTAGGTAAAGCAAGGGATTTCATAAAAATTACTTCTCCTTAAATTACAATGCGTTTAACAAGCTTGCCAGTTTCTTCTAATAAATAGGGCAAGTTGCACACACTAAACTTTGATTTCGCTACCAATATAAAACAACCTTTCCTATTCGCACCCACTTTGCTATATAGTTTATCATACTCGTATTTTTACCTAGTAGGGGATCTTTATCCCGGAAGTGGGAACGCGCTACGCGCATAAATTTCTTAATGTTAGAATAATTAATTTTACCAACTTTATCAAAAAAAAATGACTGCGTATCTTTAGAGTATATTAGATACTGCTTTTTTTTTGCGCCAATATACGAGTAGAAGGCGATTGCCTCAGCGTTAGGCACTAATCTGACAATGACTTAGCAAGATAGTAGCCGGTAGCTTGCATTCAATGAAGAGAAGTATGGGAATTGGGGAGATGAAGAATCATAATTTCAGGTTCCACTGCGTTTCATTGAATGAAGCACAGCTAAATCGAGGTGAAGCAAAATTAATATAAAAAACCCCGAAGAAGTCAGCACCGGGCTAATTAATCTTCAGGGTTTATTTTACTCTTAACAGTTATTTCCTGTTAAGATGAAATGTTTTCAGCTAGCCGCTGTTATTCTGGGGTTACTTCATCATAAACAATGAGATCACCATCATTTTCTATTTCTAATACGCGATAGGTGTTTCCCACTACGTTGTCAGTACAAATATACGGTGAATGGCCGCTATTAAAGTGACATACTGGGGTTATTTTGGTTCCACCATTATCAAGTTTGATACCTCGGAGGATTTGAAACTTCGCTGTATCCATTTCACTCGTGGTGGTCAATTCTAAGCCAATTTGATTCCCATTTTTGGTAGCAGTTAATGCTACGCCGCCGGCTAGATTAGCACACCCCATTTTAAAGTTGTCGAAAGCAGCATCAAAATAGAATCCATACACTTGCATTTCAACATCAAGACGCACGGTCATTCCCGCAAATTCAGAAATATCTGCACTAAAAGGGGTCATAGGAATACTTTGAGGATCAATTCCTGCTGTTGTTTGGAACAGGGTTTTCAAGATGGCATCCGTGTTAACATCTCGAATGTATACTGATAAAGCCTGATAACTAGGAACAAATTCCCCCATCCAATTATAATATTCCATATCCCAACTGAGAATCGTGCGAGTATTACACGTCTTCACCGTCATATCTTGAGATAACCGATGTGTTTCAGGCCCATTTTGCAACTGTAAAGCCAAATAGTTTCCTTCTGTTGCTGTGTAGGTATGTGGCAACCCAGGAGAATATTGGGAAACATCAATCTGACCAAAAAAATCAAATACGAAATCCCCGTAGTTAACAGTTTGCCCATCACTGGCAATTCCCCAGGTACCAAAATCAGGAGTACCGGAGCTTTCAAATAAGGTCCACCCAGTATAATCACCGGTTTCAAAACCGCCATTTACTAGCGCAACCGCACTAGCGCCATCTTGAATTTGAGAATCTGCCGGCCAATTTTTCATTTCTTCAGTTGGCTTATCAATTTTTTCCCAGGCTTGGATCGGGGCAGCCTGAATATTAATTGGCAATACACTACTCAATGATAACATCGTCAAACTAGCAACTAATCTTACTCTCATATTCGGCGTACCTATTTTAGCTATCGTATTCATCATATTCTCCACCTAGTTTAGTTTTAAATTAGTCAAAAAGTTAAGCTATTTTTTAGCTTATTAACGGGTTAAATAAACTTTCTTGTATAACTTACCTTTTGAGTGTATCATTTATAAATTTGACATAAGTTTTTTATTATAACACAAGAATAGATCCATCACCAGAAGTAAAAATACTAAATTTTTTTATTTGAATATTATCAGTTATTTATTACATAATAAACTGGTGTTATAGTTAACAACTCGCTGCCGGCGTGTAACGAACACGCTTATTAAGGAGTGGTACTGGATTCCACTGCGTTTCATCCAGGCTATATTCCAATGCCACCACGGATATAACAAATTCAACCTTAAGTTAATGGTAGTGAGACGACGTTCTAAAAAACATACCTTGTTGATGGTTAGTGGTTACTTGTTAGCCAATAATGCTTGTAATCTGGCAAGCTCGGCCTCAGCGGCTTGACGGGCTTCGACTTCAGCCGCTATTCGTTGTTCGGCTAAGATCGCTCGTTGTGTTTCTGCATCGGCTCGTTGTTCTGCTAAAATCGCTCGGCGGTTCTCCAGATCACTCATTTCTTGAGCGGTCGGTAACACTTCACCATTCAAAGTGGCCCAGCGTAACCAAATTGTCTCAACCCCGGCATAAACACCTGACCAACGTACTAAAGCTAGATTTAATCGTTGACTGATCAAATAACTACTTTCATTGGGTAAGATGGGTTCGTAAATTCCCCGATTCAGTTCAAAACCAGCCCAATCTTCCGGTTCAAAGGGATCAAACCAGTAATATTCTGAAACCTTTAGCCGATCCTGATAAATCTGTTGCTTTTCACCTTTATCATAGGCTGCGGTACTTTCTGATAATAATTCAATGACAACATCCGGACTTTTACCTTCCTCCCACACTACCCAACTTTTGCGCTCTATATGCGGGACATCTAAAACCACAAAGACATCCGGGCCTTTAAAATCTTGATAACGAACTTGTTTCAAACTGTAGTAGACAAACATATTCCCCCCCACATAACCGCGTTGATTCAGCCAAGCTTCTAAGGGATAAATAAGTAAGTCCATTTGTTTTTTATGACGTTCAGTTTCCATGGGCATGCCGTCATCACAAGGTAACTCGTCTTGGGTAGGAAGTGAGAGTTGGGGAATCCATTCAGGTTCACTCAAAGCCGCATTTAGCATAAATTCTCTCCCAGTATTGAGACATTGTTTATTATAACATCGATTAATTAGATGAGAAGAAGTATCCAAACTTTTCTCAGTTTAAGTGAGTATAATTCTTTCCTGGTTTAATTTGGGGAAAAATGGATGTTAATGCATTTTCTTACTTTTTGGCAGAGATTGTTGGGTAAGCAGTCCAAGAAAAATAATATCCTTATCGATACACCTACAGAAAGGGATCTCAAACGGTGGGCTTATAGTGAATGGGTAGAATATCAAGCTTGGTTATTTCATTATAGTTTTTTAACTTTACAAGATTGGCAACAATTACGTCGTGATACCCAAAATTGGTTAAATCATCCCTTGTTAAGTGTTATTACGCCCGTTTTTAATACCCATCCCACTTATTTGCGCGAATGTGTTTATTCCGTTCAAACGCAAGCTTATCCCTATTGGGAAATGTGTTTAGTTGATGATGGTAGCGACAATCCGGAAACTTTAGCTTGTTTACAACAATTAGGTGAAGCTGATTCGCGGTTACGGATTTTACGTTTACCTCACAATCAAGGAATTTGTCATGCGACTAATCAAGCTATTGCTATTGCTCAAGGTGATTACGTGGTTTTTTTAGACCATGATGATCGTCTCGCATCCGAGGCATTGTACTGGGTGGCTAAAACTATTATCGATTTACCTCAAACCGATATCATTTATTCAGATCGAGATACTTTATCGCCAAATGGTTATCGTTTTTTACATTTATTTAAACCCGATTGGTCACCAGAAACTTTACTATCGGGTAATTACTTATTTCATCTGATGGTCTATCGACGCACCTTACTTAAACAATTAGGAGGGGTACGTATTGGCTTAGAAGGTTCCCAGGATTATGATTTGATTTTACGGGCAGCCGAATTACAACCCCAAGTACAACATCTTCGTAAAGTACTTTATCATTGGCGACAGCATGGACAATCAGTCGCCCTGACTCAAAATGCCAAAGAATATATTTACGATACCGGCATTCAAGCATTGCAAGATGCTTTAGAGCGACGTTGTTTACCGGCACAAGTTAGTGAAAATAAAGTATTATGGCGCGGTCATTATCGAGTACAGTTAGGTCTTCCGCCGTTTAGAAACTATCGCACTTTAAAATTAACCACTGAACTAAATTATGCACAACAAGTCAATCAAGCTTTGGCGTTAGACAATCAACTTGATTTTTTAGTGGTATTCGGGCCAACTCTTGAAGCCCAAGATTTGGAAGCATTACCAGAATTAGTTTCCTGGTTGCAAATTCCCGAAGTGGGAATGGTTACCGGTAAAATTTTGGATGAACAAGGTAATTTATTGCATGCTGGCTTAGTGCAACGTCCTAATGGAATACCACTCGCGGTTTATGCTGGATTCCCAGACGATACCCCTGGTTACATGGCAGTAACCACTATTGTGCGTAATCTCAGTACACCTCATCCGGCTTGTGTAGCCATAAAACGAAGCCTATGGCAAGATTTAGGGGGGTTAGATACTCACTACGAAAGTCCCTACGCTTTATTAGATTTTGCTCTCCGCACGCTTCGTAGCGGTAACCGAATTGTCTACACGCCTTTTGCTGGCTTTATTGCGCATGATTGGCTACTCCCGGAAACCTGGTCAGCCCTTGATCAACAACGTTTTCTCAAGCAGTGGACAACTTGGTTACAACAAGGTGATCCTTACTACAGCCCTTATTTAACATTAGAATTAGCTGATATGGGGTTAAACTTAGATTGGTCGCAGTCCGAATAAATTTGCCCCGCAGTAATGACCATAATATTTTTAATTATTTTAAAACATTTTTCTGTATTATGATGTCATAGTGCCATCTCGCTTTAGTAGAAATGCCCCAACCCAGAAATAGTCCATTAAAATAAACCATTTGGTTTTAAGTCACTTAATTTAGGAGAATTTGAATGAATTATTGGTACCATTGGCTAATTGTTGGTATGGTAATTATCAGCGTCACGCCCACTTGGGCAGCAACCATTGTTGAACGCCGTGATACGCGTGGAGACAAGCAAAAATCATTATGGAAGAGCGACAGGCGCGGATAGAAACCTCAAATCCCAATTTTTATACCTTAATTGATTTAGAGAAGGGTAAAGCCTATATGGTAAATACGGAGGAAAAACAACTTATGGCTATGAATATTGTTGGAACTCCTCTTAAATTATCCCGGGATGAACCATCCTTGCCTAAAATTAAAGCTGAATTAATTGAAAACGGCGAAGGACCTAAAGTGGCGGGTTATACCACCATCAATTATCAAGTTGTAGCAGAGGGTAAAGTCTGTTCAGAAAATTATTTTTCTCTAGAAGCCATGAAAGTTCCTTATGTTAAAGCTTTTCTTGATGCGATGTATCAAATGTCTAGCTCTAGAAAACCCAAAGGTTTGCTAGTTCATCCTTGTCAACAAGCGCATGACGAGTTAGAAGCACGATCAATGAAATTAGGTGTGCCCATGAAAAGTATCATCAAAGGCAGTCGTGAAAAAGGTGATAAGGTAAAATATGAAATTATCCGGATTCAAACCGATGTTAACATACCGGAGAATACTTTTACTTTGCCTAAAAAATACCAACTGAAAACTGAAGCACAACTGTTGGAAGAACAACAAGCGATGATGAATCGGCAAGAAGAGGAACAGCAAGGCGAACGGGTGCCATCACTGCGTGAGGAAGAAAATGGGCGCTATGATGACCGATATAGATCGCGTCGGCAAGATGAGCGCTATGATGAGCGTTATTATAGCCCGCGTCGGCAAGATGAGCGCTATATGCCACCTTCTCGTGAGGAAAGATGATGATAACAAAAGGAGTAATGCCTTCAACAGTAAAGTAATTTGGTATTAGGGCGAACTCACGGGTTCGCCCTTAATTAAGGATGATGGTAACTAACAGTGAGACTATTCGTTAATTTTCAACCGGAACCGCTATTTCTTTTACAGCGGTTGTTGGTGTTCCAACTTCATCTTTCGTGTTAGATTCATTTTCCAAGAGATCTTTCTGCTTTTTAGCCAAATCATCTACTTTATAATCAGAAAGCATATAAACCCAATCTTTGAAATGAGCATTTAGCGTTTCAATCTGTTTTTTAATTTCAGCGGCGGGTTTAGGTTGCCAGGGTGTCTTCTTGGGTTCCTCTGCAGAATTGGCTTGATTAGTTTGATCCGTTGGCGATTTATCCTTTGTTTGGTCCGTTGCCGATTTATCTTTTGCTGTTGTGGATAGAGTTTTATCCGAATTTTCTGTTGATGGTGGTTCAACCCAAATCGCTTTTGGATTAAATGCAGCCGAGAATTTAGCATAGTGTTTGTTTTCTTTATTTATCGTTACCATCGTGATTTCTAAGCCATCGAAGGTAGTAAATACAGCACGTGTACTAGCATCATCAGCAAACGTTATTTCATTCGCGGTCGTTATATCATCCAATTCAAGATTGCTTAAAGTAGTCGCTATATTTTTGAGTAGGTAAGGGAATTTAACTTTAGCTTTTTCAGGTATATCAGCCAGTTGAAACTCTTCATCCGGTGGTGTAGTTTTAAAAATCGTTATTTTTTCACCATCGGGATGCGTAATATTGATCTGACGGACGCGAGTACTATCGACATCAACAATTTTGGTATTTAACCAGTTAGCAGCATCTTTTTCCACCACTAATTGTCCCATGGCAAGCCAAGCTTGTTTATCTTCTGCTCGACGAACATAAATTTCTCGCAAAGTAGAATCAGTTTTAGCTATTTTGTCATTACCAACAATTAAACTGGCAAGCGTTTTACCTTCTGCATTTTTAAAAGTAAGCAGCTTTGATTGTGAAGCTTCGGCTGTAATATCTTCTAATCCTAATTTGTTATACAGTTTAGGATTGTTAGTTTTTGCTTCCAGAGTAACTAATTCAGCTACACCAATCAGTAATTTATGAACCTTATCTAGCGCCACTGGATAGTTATGTTTTTCTTTTAATTGCCACTGTCCTTCCGCAGTACGCGTTAACGTAGCGACTTCATTTTTAGTACTCACGGTGATTTCCGCTATTCTATCCAGTGCTTTTAGCAAGTGAGGAAAAAGTTTTTTATTCTCACTCGTGATAGTCGTTTGAGGCTGGTTTAATACCGCCGCAGTAATAATTACTACTAAAGTAATCATTGTTAAAATAATAAGATTTTTTATATTCATTCAATGGACTCCTAAATTATCAGTTATCCGTTATTAATTGTTATGTGTCAGTTATCAATGATCGTTTATCAATGATCAACTATCATGATTGAGTTATTAAGAATGAGTTATCCGATATCAATAAACCTTAATGCGTTATCAACTAACTTAAGTTGACTATCAACTAACCTAATTACATTATCAATTAACGTCTAGCCGTTATTAACAAATGGGCAGACGTTATCATTGATAATGAATGATTGATAAACGAATAAGGCAAGATTGTTAACTATTAACTGACAATTTACGTCTTCGATTCAAGAAACTGATGGTAATACCGCCAATACCAATTAATAGTGGAATCAGTCCAATATTAATAAACTTCATCTTAGTCTCTAGGCGAGCAATATTTTTATGCAACTCATGTTGTACGTTGCGTAACTCTTTACGCGTTTTAATTTTTTCATCCCGAAAACGTTCAACTTCTTGTTGTTGCTCAATGCTGAGCGTCAGTTGGTTATCTTCTTGTTTCCGGCTTTGTAATTCGCGAATTTTTTGATCAGTTTCTTGCAATTTAGCTAGTAATTCCTTTTCCTTTTCCCGGAAACGTTGTTCGGCTTCTTGTTGAATCGCTTCTACTCGAGTAAATGGGCGAGCAAAACTACCGCGATTACGCACACTGATTAGATCGTTGCTGCCACTAAGGTTATCTAAGGCATTGGAAACCAAAGTGGCATTATTGGCATGAGGTATGGCAATCCGTTGGCCAACGAAATTTTGCACCCGTACCCAGAATTTATCTTCTAACAAATCCGTATCAGCGACGACAATTACATTAATGGGTTCTGTCGATTCGGTTAAATGCGGTTTATCGGTTTCCGGGGGTTGTTGCTCGTCGGTTTCTTTTTTCTCTTCTTTGGGTTTGCCGTCTGGAAAAGCGGTTTTAACTTTGCCGGTAATGCGAGCGGCGAGGGTAAATTTACCTTCGGGTTTAAAATCTCTCGCTAGGCTATCGGGTTCAGCAAAGAATCCCAGTTTGGTGGTTTCAATTTGCATGGCTTGGTTACCGGATTCGATTAAGGGAACCATTTCCGTAGGTACTTCGCCTTTTTTCACTAAAGCGCCGGGGGTTGCCATAATGATATTGCCTAATTTGGCGGTAATAATATCTTCTTTATTAAAATATTGGTTTTCATTTAAATCCATCCAGACTGGATAGGTGACCACCATCGCACTAGCGCCTTTTCTAACTTGAACTTTTTGCGCTGTTTTGAGATCGCCAACTACTTTATTGGGTACCAGTTCGATACCCCAGGCATCAAATAATTTGGTTAATTCTGAATTACGCGGTGCTTGCAAAGCAGCCATCGGATTATTTTTATCCATGGGCGGCTGATCCGCTTCTGAATACGGATCAACAAACACAATGGCTTTGCCGCCGTTGAGAACAAACTGATCAATGGCATATAAGGTCCCATCACTTAGACTTTTGGGGTGAACTAACATTAAGACATCCACCTCTTTGGGTATTTCAGTGAGGTTAGTTTCGAGATTGCGTACTTCAAATAGTTGGCGGATATGATCGAGTATCATCCACGGTTCATTACCGCCTTGCGTGAAAGGTGTCATATCTCCCTGTAGGGGTAAGCTGCTCATAATGCCAACGACTTTTCTCTTAGGCTTGGTTAATTGGTAAATCAGTTTGGTGACATCATTTTCTAGAAATTCAGCGCGATTGGGAGAGAAAAACGCAATGACTTCTTGATCATCGGTGGAATTGGTACCCGCTAGCCCAAAATAAAAGGTGTCATTGGTATTATCGGTAGGAATCCCTTGTAACCCATAACCTTCAGCCCGATCTTCTTCTTCAGAAAAGGGTTCTGGGTCTATAACTAACAATTTGAGTTTGTCGCCTGCAATTCGTTGATACTCTTCTAATAATTCTTTTACTTGCACCGTATAACTATTGATACCAGGCAAAGTGGTAGCGAGTTTTTCTGACAAATACAAGCGTAAGGTAATCGGTTCTTCTAATTTAGCGAGAATATTCTTAGAACCTTCGGACAAGGTATACAACTGATTAGCGGTTAAGTCGAGACGTGCTGATCTAAAAAAGCTATCACTGGTAATATTAACAGCCAGTAGTAAGGCGATGGCTATCAGTAAGCCGGTGGTGGTGAGTATTTTTTGGTTCATTGGTTACTAACTCCTGAATTAGTCTGCTTTCTTCATTTCAATCAGAATCGCGGTGGCAAAGAGCCAAAAAGCAATCAACGAGAAGAAATAAATAATATCCCGTAGATCAATGACACCTTTACCGATGGCATTAAAATGGGTTAGGAAACTAAATGAACTAATGGTTTTAACAATTAATTGTGGTGCCCAACCACTAAAAAAGTCTAAGACTAAGGGGAATCCACTCAGAATAAAAGCTAAACAAACTACTACCGTGATGACAAAGGCAATCACTTGATTTTTAGTCAACGCTGACATACAACTACCAATCGCTAAGAAAGCCCCAGCCATTAATAAACTGCCAATGTAACCCGCTAAAATAACTGAATTATCTGGATTACCTAAATAATTAACACTTACCCAGATGGGAAAAGTCATGACTAAGGCAATAGCCGTAAATGCCCAAGCGGCTAAAAATTTCCCGAGTACGGCTTCGGTAATCGTCACCGGTAAAGTTAATAGTAACTCAATCGTACCGGTTTTGCGTTCTTCCGCCCACAGCCGCATTGCTAAAGCCGGGATCAAGAAAAGATACAACCAAGGATGAAAAGTGAAAAAGGGAATTAAATCTGCTTGACCACGCGCAAAAAAATTACCCAAATAAAAGGTAAAAATTCCACTTAAGAATAAAAAAATAATAATAAATACATAGGCAATTGGTGTCGCGAAATAACTGGCTAATTCTCGCCAAAACAATACCATAATCTGCTGTCCACGCATGAAAGTGACTCCTTAACAAAAACCGGAATGAGTGAAATATTAGCGGTGCTTACTTTCGGATAAATCTTCCGTAATAGACCGAAATACCTCATCTAAATGCCCTTTATCCACGTGAAGTTCTTCTACTTCCCATTGCTGGTTACGGGCATATTGACTAATTTCACCAATAATAGAACATTGTTTTTCAGGAAAGACTTGATAACTGAGGTTAGAATCGATTTCGGATAAAATATCTACTTTATAGACACCCGAGAGCTGTGATAATGATTGACGAATTTGAGCAGCTTGTCCCATATTCGCTTTTAAAGTAATTGTCACGGCATTATGATAGCGAGATTTTGCTTCTAGCTCGTTTGGAGTACCATCTGCCAAGATTTTGCCCTGAGCAATAATGATAGCTCGGCTACAAACTGCATGAACTTCTTCCAAAATATGAGTCGACAAGATAATGACTTTTTCCTGAGCCATCGCTTTAATGAGAGTACGAACCTCATGCTTTTGGTTTGGATCCAATCCGTCAGTCGGTTCATCTAAGACTAACACTTCCGGGTCATGTAAAATCGCTTGCGCTAAGCCAACCCGACGCTTAAACCCTTTGGAAAGCGTATCAATCGATTGATGTAATACGGTTTGCAAATTAACCTTTTCAATGATTTCATCAATTCGCTTACGCTTGGTTGCGCCTTTTAAGCCACGTACTTGCGCTATAAATTCTAAAAAATGCGCCGGGGTCATATCCGGATAAGCTGGCGCACCTTCTGGTAGATAACCAATTCGTCGCTTCACTTCAATGGGTTGTTGGACAATATCATGTCCATCTACTAAAACCGTACCGGTAGTTGGTGTTAGAAAACCGGTAATCATTTTCATGGTCGTTGATTTACCGGCACCATTCGGTCCAAGAAAACCTAATACTTCTCCTTGACCCACTTGAAAAGAAATATTATCGACGGCAACCAATGGGCCAAAATGTTTACGCAATTGCTTTATTTCAACCATAATTTACTTTCCATGATATTTTGGTTATACCCCTAAAGTTATTACAAATAATAAGTACTTTTTCAGTTAACTATTAACGGTGTTTTTACCCCATCTTTAAATGCTTTCATTGTTTTATTTCGATCGATTTGTTGGCGTTGTTCAAGATAGCGTGAAATGACCACCGGTTCTGATAATGGCATCATTACCTGTCATCGACCAACGGCTCTCTTTTATAAGTCGTTGATGACCCGGCGGTATAATCAGTGGCTTAAATTTAAATTGATATTGGCTTTTTTTAAGAAAGCGCTATAGTTGATAGGTTACATTCTCTCTTAAAATTATCTATTTACCAATTTCCATTTACTTAAGCGTTAAGCCGTATGATTTTAACTTATTGAGTCTCAACCACAAAGATTGTGGAAAATAATGGGGGTAAGAGAACAAATTTCAAGCAGGGTTAGTTATACTCATGAAACGATATTCTTCTCAAAGTGGATGACTATTTAGTTAATCTTATGAATATATTTAAAAATAGTGAAACCATTAAACTATTTACCTCAACTGTCCCAACCGTAACTCATTCACCTCATTATCAAGGTTACAGTTGGCAGCAAATTATTAATATTGCTATGCAATACAAGCGAGAAATTATCCTAGCTCATCTGATTGCCGTGTTAACCACTTTATCAAGTATACCCACTCAACTCCTCATGCCGCTACTGGTAGACGAAGTGTTACTCGATAAACCAGCAACTTTGGTCAATACCATTAATGGAATTTTTCCATCGTCATGGCAAGGGCCTTTTTTTACAGTGGTAGTTATTACCTTGGTCACCGTGTTATTGCGCTTGACGGCGTTAGGTACCGGCATTTGGCAAATGCGCCAATTTACTATGATTGCTAAAGAAGTGATTTATTGTATTCGCCAAGAGTTAATTAACCGCTTACAAAGCGTATCGATGGTTGAATATGAGACTTTGGGGAGTGGACAAGTTATTTCTCATTTAGTGACGGATTTAGACACCTTAGATAAATTTATTGGAATCAGTATTAGTCGAGTAATAACGGCAATTTTGCTCATTATTGGAGCCGCTATCATTTTATTCTGGATACATTGGCAACTAGCTCTGTTGATTGTAATCATTAATCCACTTGTGGTTTATTTAACCACTTTTTTAGGTCGTAAAGTAAAAGAATTAAAACGCAAAGAAAATGAAGCCAATAGTATTTTTCAACAAAGTTTAACTGAAACCTTAGAAGCGATTCAACAAATTCGTGCTTGTAACCGCGAACCCTATTATTTAGGACGTGTTATTGATACCGCTCGGCAAATTAAGGACCATGCGATTGCTTACGCTTGGAAAAGCGATGCTGCTGGACGTTTCTCTTTTAATGTATTTCTATTTGGATTCGAGATATTTCGTACTATCAGTATGTTTATGGTATTGTTCTCCGACTTAACCATTGGGCAAATGGTTGCTGTACTCAATTACCTGTGGTTTATGTTTGGACCAATGCAGGAATTAATTGATATTCAATATAGTTATCATAGTGCTAATGCGGCTTTACAACGAGTCAACCGGCTTTTCACTCTCTCATGGGAGCCACATTATCCTCATTTAGTAAATCCATTTAAAGAGCAACTTACTACTTCAATTCGGTTACAAGACGTTTGTTTTTCCTATAATCAACAAGATTGGGTACTAAATCGGGTATCACTTCATATTCAAGCGGGAGAAAAAGTAGCTTTAGTTGGAGCCAGTGGTGGTGGTAAAACCACTTTAGTACATATACTACTTGGTTTGTACGTTCCGCAGTCAGGAAATATCTACTTTAATAATATACCTATCACTCAAATTGGAATGGATGTGGTACGAGAACATGTCGTTACGGTATTACAACATCCCGTTTTATTTAATGATACGTTGCGCATGAATTTAACTTTAGGACGTCCTTTAGCGGATGAACAGATTTGGCAAGCATTAGAAATTGCACAATTGGGTGAAACAGTTAATAGCCTAGAAGCCGGTTTAGATACCTTATTAGGACAACGGGGAATTCGTTTGTCTGGTGGACAGCGCCAACGCGTAGCAATTGCGCGGATGATCCTCGCTAATCCTAAAATCGTCATTTTAGATGAAGCAACTTCTGCCCTGGATACCGATACCGAAGCTAAACTACATACGGCACTTAGCCAATTTTTGCGAGACAAAACCACGATTATTATTGCGCATCGACTAAGTGCCGTTAAACAAGCTCAACGCGTATTAGTTTTTGATGAAGGACAAATTATTGAAGAAGGGTATCATGACCATCTGATTCATGAAAACGGATTATACGCTAAATTGTATGGTGGGCAGGTACATTAAGCGAAGCAAAACCCAACCGCCAGAGAGAGTAGTCAGGAGAGTACCTTAATCTCTAGCATGTTGGGTTTCGCTTCGCTCTACCCAACCTACGATACTACAATACTGAAGTATAACAAATTATTCCCGGTTCTGTTGGATAGGAACTAACCGATCACCAAATGGGGTTCGCACCACGCGCATACCTGGCGGTACTTCTTCATCCTTAATGACTCGTCTTTGAAAGTTTTTATAAAGTTCTTCGCGTTTTTTGCGAGCTTCCTCACGCCTAGCTCTGATTTCATCAAGTGTAGTCGGTGAAGGTACTGAACCGGCTGCAACCGGGGATTGTACTGGCGGTGGTAAGGCTTGCTGTTGTTTTAAGCTTAAAACCACGGTTTTGCCATTATCTTCTTTGTTACACTTAAGACCTTGTTGTGGATTATCCGTGCGACAAGGAGCATCAGTGGGATATTCTAGCTGAATTTCGCGAGCAGTCACATTTAACAAGTAATAGTCAGGATAACCGGTAATGGGGGTCCGTTGATCATTTTCCAATTTCTGGATAAACTCTTTGCTATCTGGTCCTTTTAAGACCACGCTGCGTTGTTTACCAATCAGACTGGTGCCGCGTAACACAAAATCTTTTTGTGGTAATAACGGTTTAGGTGGTTTAGGAATCGAAGGCAAAGGCCGACGAGCACGTGGAAAGGGATTAGGCAATTGTCCCTGTGCTAAAGTTGGTAAAGTCGGTGGTGGCACAATTTGAGGTGTTGCTGGCTTACTACGGTCCGGATTGAATAAATCAAAACCCGACACGTGAGTAGAAAAAAATCCCGCTAGGATTATAGCCCAGAATTGAATAGACCTATTCATCATTTTGTATAGCCAGTTAATACGCATAGAACTAGTCTAGCAAAAAAAAACGGCACACTGCCAAACAATGTGCCGTTATCACTACTATTTTTTACTTTCCAAGTTATGAATACTTGGTTTTTTTAGTCCACGCTTTATGTTACTGGTTTTCTTCCACATTGAATTCAATGGGATCACCATTGTAAATAATTTTACCCTTATCTTTACCTTCAGTCATCATGTAACCACAATAGGCTTGGTATTCACCAACATAAGGAATATTACCGACATAAGCTCTAACTGTATAATATTTTGGTAAATTAGCAATGCTTTCTAGTGGTTCCAGAGCGGGTAAGTAAGGATTGCCCTGAGCATCAGAAGGTAAAATGTCTGGTATCCAACCAATTGACGGACAAGGAGAATTTTCACCTTGAACCTCACGACAATGTCTCACCATATACCATTCATATCCTTTCATATAGACAGGATCTTTACCCATAACTGGTAAATGTACCGCCGCGACTAGAATATCTGCTGGCTTACCTTGATGTTCCTCATCTACTTTGATGTTACAAGCAACACTAACCTTATCACCTAAAACAACTGATTGAGTAGGTTTAGGATCGAAAATTTCTCCATTTTTCGTTAAATTACGTATACCACCTTTAAAACTCGCATCCCTCTCATCTTGGGGATCGGGATAATTGGGATTAGTTGTATCCGCTGAAACTATTTCATTTCCAAGATGACATTGATTTTCTGACCAGATTGATTGGGTATTTTCACATGCCTGCTCATTCTGACAAGTCGTTGGATCAGTTACACAATCAGGAATGGTTTGTCCCACTTTAATAGTCCGGGTGGTCGTCACCATGCCACCGGCTGGCATTGGAGTGGTAGGTGTACCCATAGCATCAAAGGTGAGACTAAATTGACCTTCGTTGGCACCGGCACTGGCAATAAACACTTTCCGACCACCGGTCTCACTAAAGTCTAAGATTTGTCCAGAAGTGACCGGCATCGTGGTCATTTGCATGCAGCGACCATTCATTAACGTACCGCTTATCATTTGACATTGTTGATCAGTCAAAGCTTGCATGGTGGTGCACATGCCGTTAGTGAAAGTACCACCAACTGTTTGACATTCCATGTCAGTCAGTTGTTTCTCTATCCATTTAACTTCATTCAACATGGGGGTAACGTTGTCCCCGGTTTGACCATTGATCGTTAACTTAACATTAGTTGGTTCAGCCGGATTAGGTTCAACAAAGAGATTGCCCTTATCATCTAAAGTTTCTACCGTTAAAGGCACTTCACTATTGACTGGAATCGTATCTTCGCACACATAAGATTCAATCTTAACCAAACCTTGATACGCCGGAATAGTCGTGGTTAAAGTCAAATTTTTCTTACCGGGTTTAGTAAAGTTGAGCGAAATCGCATCTTGACCGGCAAATTGATTGGCTCCCATTGCATCATAGCGAATTGCAATGAGTGAAGGAATACCACTGTCATCAAAGAATTCCAAGCGTCCTGGGACACCATGTGTACCTTCTCGGGTATTGTAGAGAACTTGACCATTGCTCGATTCCGCAAAGACAAAACCCGTTGTCGGTGGACCAATAGGTGTCTGCATGTTACCATACTCATCTTCTAATATAAGGGCAATTTCTGGTATCAAGGTATAGTAAGTTCTTTCCGGAGTAATTTGAGTTGGTGGCACATCGGTTAAAACTTGCCCATGTGCATTGTGAAGCTCAGCTTGGGTCGCTGCCGCTGGCGTAATGGCACCGGCTTGGATCCAAATTTGACCGTAATTACCCGCTTGATCATAAACAAGGTATTCACCATGACCATCTGTGGCTTTCTTAAAGAGTGCCCTGACCACATTGTTAGAATCAGGATAAGCAGAAGATTCTTCCATGGTATATAAATTCTTAATTACAATATAACCTTGTGGACGAATCGGATTATTATTCGCATCAACGTGCAACTGTCCTTTATTATTAAGAACTCTGACTGTAATCGCTTCAAATTCTTCACCCGCCAGATGATCTTCCATAAACGCGGGTTGTATGGTGACACCTAACGAAGTAGGAACAACCATGATTTCTAAAGGATTAGATGCCGCAATCGAACCAATTGGCATGTTATTCGCGTCACTTGCCGTGGCAACGAGCGAGGTTGTAGCCGCTGTGGTTGTCGTAACTGGAGTACCCGTTGTGGTCGTAGCAGTGGGTGTTACCAGTTCATCTTTTTGGTTTCCTAAGATCAAATCATTAGTTCTGGCTATCGCCTTGCCATCAGGAGAGCCTGCGGGGATGTACAGATTCAAAGCACTATTACTGGCGACCCCTTTAGAATCTTGAATGGAGAGATTGATATCCATTGGAGCCATTGTACATATGGTTAAAGTACCACCTGTTACTGAATCATCAGATTTAGTTGGGATACATGGGGTGGTGGGATTACCATACATATCTAATAACTGAGCCTGTACGGTAGCACCTTGAGAAATCTGATTGTCCGGGAACGGGAAACTCGTAAAATCGGCTTTAGCGATGCGATTTTTAGCTGACCAGAGTTTTAATCCAGCCGGCACACCGGTTGACCAAACTTTTAATTTATCTGCATAAATTAGCCGAACACTATTGCCATCAAATCCTTCCATAGTTGCTTCGACATAGTATTCACCCGCTTTGGTTATCGTACTATCTAGGGTTACCATAGCACGACCTTGAATCATTTCAGCCGTATAGGTGTGTTTAAGTTCGGGCATCTCGGTTGTATGGGTTAGCATTACCGTGATGTTACCAGCAGATTGCTGATTTTGTGCCCAGACTTCAATTTGCCCACCAGCAATACCAGCAGTCATTTCGCCCCAAATACCGTCATCCGGGTTAGTACAAGTATCTCCCGTAATACCACTGGGAGTACAATCTATTTTGCCACGCGGATCAGATGGCATGGGCTTAAAGGATTTGATAATTAAACCACCTGGATCGGTTATCGGTGGTTTGATCGTGATCTCTTTTGTCATTGGGCTGGTAATATTTTTGAATTCAAAACCACTCCCCACCGGAATTTTTTCTTGAAAAGAGACTGCTATCGTTTCGGTACCACGGGCACTTGGCGGACATTGGAGGAACACTTTACCATTGCCTTGGTCCAAAGTAACATATCGCGTAGCGGAAGCAAATTGGCCTTCTCCTAAGCGATTGCTATCTGGTGTAGTGGTGGTTTCACCGGTTGGGCTACTGCTGCCTCCAATGATGTCACATTGGTTACTTTTAACCGTGGCCATAATCATGGAACCACTTTGCCCGCCTTGTTTGTCTACCGCCCCTTTGGCATCGAGACCTAACAAAGCTAAGTTAACAATTCCACCCGCTTCGATTTCATCTTTATCGCAAATAACAGTTCCCCCCACCGTAGTGGTAACTGCCCATACACTAGTGCCGCTTGCTGAAACCAATGCTAATGCTATCGCGGAAGCAAGTGTTGTTTTTTCATATTCATGCTCAGTAATCTCCGTTGTTAAACCTTGGAAACCAATATAGTTAATGAAGAATATCGTTATCCTAGATTTCGATACAAAATTTTTGACTTTTCATATGGAAAAGTGTTAGGGATGCTAAAAATGAGATCAATTGAGTTTCTTCATTATGGCTATTGCTTTCCTTAACACAAACTATCCTGAATCTATAGCACATAATATGCTTTTATTTCAAGAAAAATTTCACTTTTTTTTCTATTGAGTTGTTATCCAAATAATTTTCCGCGCTGGTACCGTTGATGAATTATCACTCATTTTTAATATGGCTAACAATTCATAAGCACCTTCTGCTAAAGAATCGGTTATAAGCCCTGTTCCCAATAAAGCAGTTGATGTGCCATAAAGTGCCAAGTTAAGATTACTCTCAAACCAGTAGGGGCTACTCAACGTTTGATTATACGGAATGGGTTCAATATTGTCGTCACCATTCCATACTTTAAATAAAGTGTAACGCTTTTCTGCATTACTGGGAAGGTTAATACGTAAGTATAGGTCACCTTTCCGACCAGCGACTTGATTTAAGCTTAAGTTTAATGTTACCTGGTTTCCATGATGAAACACCTCCCCAGCAGCCATCGGTATAAACTGTATATTGGGTTTTTGATCTTGATTGAGAGGGATAGAACGCAACGGAACTCGAAGTAATCCAAACCCATATTGCGAATCAAAACCGGGGATATCAACGTCTTGGCTAGCTGCTAATAAAGTCACTATCCATTCTGCTACAGTAGCAGTCGGTTGTTGTGCAACTATTAAGGCTAGCACCCCACTGACTAATGCGGCAGCCGCTGAACTGCCATCAAACCAATCAGCATATCCGCCCCCGATTAAGGTGCTTAATAGATTTTTACCGGGTGCACTAATCAGTAATCCCTCACCATAATTACTCGAAGGGAGTCGTTTACCCGCTTGATCGACCGCACCAACCCCAATAACAAAGGGTAAATTAGCTGGGTAATCAACTTGCTGACGACCTCGATTACCAACTGCTGCTACCACTAGCTTGCCTTGCTTCTTTGCATACAGTAAGGCATCTTGCACAACCGGTGAGGCTTCGTCAAGCACTAGACTTAATGATAAAATTGTTGCCGAACTCTCAGCGGCAGCCAAAATCGCAGACGCGAGATCAGAAGCAAAAAAGCGTCCACTTCCTTGTTGATTAATCTTATAAGGAATGATTTTAGCGTTAGGAGCAATACCACATACGCCTTCTTGATTATAACAATGCGCAACTATCAAACCAGCCATCGCGGTTCCATGACCATTTTCATCATAGGCTAAAGAATCTTGATCACCGAAATCATATCCTTGATCAAATAAAATATTACCTAATAAATCAGGATGATTTGGATCGACACCGCTATCTAAAAGTGCAACAACAATCCCTTTTCCTTGGGTGCTTTGCCACATTTCTAGCACATTGGTTGTTGTTAAATGCCATTGTTCGCTATAACGTGGATCATTCGGAACAGTAATACCCTCCTCAGTGGCAAAATAGCCCGCTATATCAGGATAAACTTGGTCTTTATGCCGAATCTGTTCTAATGATGATGAAATTTGGGTATCGTCAAGACTAGCCGTTTCAACAACCAGCCAAGGTAAGGGGTCTAAACGCCTAACAACATAAATTTGCTCACTTTCACCCACAGAGAGTCCGGTTGATTCAGTCAGATGAATGAGAAAACGTGTAGCCATGCCGCTCGTAGGGAACCCACTTAATAGAGTTAAAATAACGAGTGAAACATAACTTGTCGATTTCATCATATCCTTATCGTAATTGCACTTCCCTGAGTCATTAATACCACTTTGTTAAGTTAGCCTAAGTTGATAATTCAGTATTATTCAAATCTCGCTCAATCAATGGGTATTGATTATATCAAGAGAAAATTAATCCCGATACCGGTTATTTCAATTATCCGTTATGAGTAACTGGTTATAACACGATACCAATTTATTTTATCAACCTATTGATTATAAAATATAAAAAAATTGTAACGGCTATGCTTTGCCAACTTCATTTAGTTAAAACCAATAGACTAGAAATGTTACCTTGAGTGTTACTGATATTAAATAAACAAATATATTGTACCTTTTAACATAATCTTTTGTCATGTCAATTAAAAATTTTTACTCTTAAAAACAATTTAGTATGATCAATCAACTCCAATAACTGATAACAGAACGATATGCCGATATTTAATTTTATTAAACGATATTACCAAGCAACTTATGCTGGATTATGGGGACCACTTCAAGTGGCTTATACGCATCGCTACCTTCTATTTTTACTCGTTAAGCGTGATATGATTAGTCGTACTGCGGGTACTTTACTCGGTGATGCTTGGTTACTGTTTCAACCCGCGCTGCAACTGCTTGGGTTTTGGTTTTTATTAGACGTGGTATTGAAAGTCAAGTTTCCGAGCGGCGTTCCTTTTATCGATTACTTTCTCTTGGGTGTATTACCTTGGGCATTTATTGCTGAAGCTTTATCGCGTAGTTTAAGCGTGTTGTCTGAATTTGGTGGACTGTACCGACGCGCTATTTTTCCTATTGTGGTGTTACCTTTATTTCCCTTATTGCTCTCTTCTATGTTATACGCTTTAATTATGGCGGTTATTGCCGGTTTATTACAAGGGGTTGCTGCCATGCCGATTGGTTTTGCAATCATATTGTTACTAACGATTTGGTTAATACCATTCTGTTACTTATTGTCAGTTATTGGCTTATTTCTCAAAGACATCAGCCAATTTTTTCCTTTTCTCATTACAATCACTTTGTATTTAACACCGATTTTATATATGCCGGATTTAATGCCCAAACCTATGCATTGGGTATTAGCTATTAATCCCATTGCCGATTTAATGGCATTGATTCATGCGAGTATCCAAAACTTATCTTGGAGTTGGGCTAATATTGGTCGACCCCTAGGAATTTGGTTATTATTATTAGGGCCAGCCTGGGTCTTATTTCATCGTGCTGAACCCCATATTCGTGAGATGCTTTGAATCTTATGTGTCACCTAATATTCAATAAGGTAATTTAAATACAAATTGAGTGGAGCAAAGCGAAACCCAACTAATTAAGTTAAAAATACGAGCACTTAATTGGCATTTAAGTATAAGCTAATTGTTGCGAGTTTATTTATCAAACTAAAATGAGATGATATAAAATCCCATGTCCTTGAATTCAGAACCTAATTTTATTATTTTTTTGCTAAAAAAATGGTATATACAAACTTTACTACTGGCTAGTGTAGTTGCTTTAACTTACGGTCACACTTTAGACGTACCCTTTTATCTAGATGATTTTTCTTCTATTGAAGAAAATCCAGTGATTTATAATTCATCTGGTTTATTAGCACTGTGGCAATTTGCACCATTACGAATAATTGGTTATCTCAGCTTTGCATTGAATTATCAAGTTCACCAATTTCAAGTCGCCGGTTACCACCTTGTTAATATTATTATCCACTTCTTAGTCGGTATTGCGGTATTGGGTTTACTACGTGGTTTAGTTCGGACACCAGCTGTTAATTCTGGTTTATCAGAGTCGACTAAACAGTGGTTACCTATTTTGACGGCGTTAATTTTTGTTCTTCATCCACTGCAAATTCAGGCGGTGACTTATATTGTCCAGCGGCTGGCTTCTTTATCGGCACTGTTTTATATCGCTAGCATGGCTAGTTTTATTCAAGCACGATTAACCAACCAAACTGTGTCTCGTTTTCTTTGGATACTGGCTTGTATTCTACTCGCATTACTCGCTTTCTTTACTAAGCAAAATACGGCTACTTTACCGCTGGCATTGTTATTATTGGAATTAATATTCTTTCCTGGTCACCGACGTCGCTTAATGGTAGTGACGGTTATGTCCGGTGCGGGATTAGCTCTCATATGGTTTATTTTAGCGGTAGTATTTCATCATAATCCGTTCTCTCTGGAAGCGATGCAAGCTTTAACACGAGAAACTGAAGAAATTACGAGAACAACCTACTTTGCAACGCAAATGAGTGTATTATGGACTTATATCAAGTTATTCTTTTGGTCATCGAGTTCTCATATTGACTATGACTATCCGCTTACTGAGGCTTTTCTCTCTACTAATCAGAATTATCACCTAATTGCCAGATTACTCGATAGTTCAGCCTTATGGGCTTTCATAGGACATCTCATCGTACTGGGATTCGCCGGATATAGCTTACGTCGCTGGCCATTGGTCGCTTTTGGAATTTTCTTCTATTATTTAGCCCATATGATCGAGTCCAGCTTTATTCCGATTCGAGATGTTATTTTTGAACATCGCACTTATTTACCTAATTTGGGACTCATAGTCGCTAGTAGTTGGTTATTAGTCGTTTATTTACCACGCGGGTTTAGTCATAATAGTTTGATTATTATAATAATGTTACTATCTACTTTGGGAACAGTAACTTGGTTACGAAATCAAATGTGGCGTGATCCGATTGCTTTATGGCAACATAATGTTGAACAATCTCCTAATAAAACGAGAGGTTGGGTTATTCTCGGTAAACATTTAATCCAAGCAGGGCGTTCAGAAGAGGCTATTGAGGCACTTGAACAAGCTAAGACTAAAAAAGTGAATCCTGATGGTACCGAATCTTCTACCATGAGTACTGAAGCCGCTTTAAATTTCGTGGTAGCTTATAAAAGATTACACCGATATGATGAAGCACTACAATTAATTAATGGTGCTTTATCTCATCCAGAGCAACTACGTCCATTTGATCAAGCAAAGTTCTTGATTAATCAAGGTAATATTTTATTTGAATTAGACCATAGTCAAGCAGCCGAAAATGCTTACCGTCAAGCTTTACAGATTTATCCACAAAACTTAAATGCACGCATTAATCTAGGAACTATCTTAGCAGCAACCGGTCGCTATGATGAAGCTATAACGCTTTATCAAGGCGTTTTAGCTATTGACCCTAGTAATACTTATGTCAGGAACAATTTAGAGAAATTGAAAAAACTACGTCAGTGAGCCGTTATCAGTGGACCGCTATCAATTATCAACTTAACCGAACGGATTATCAATTAGGATTTATCAATTATTAATCATCGGGTTAAACTATCCGGCATAACTGATAACTGATTAGGAGAAAATATGTTTAAATCAATAATGATCTTTATATTTTTTAGTTTAGGGTCTGTTGGAGCTTATGCCAAAATTGATTTAGTCACTTTACCCATACGAGACCAAGTACAATTGACAATTTACAATCCGGCTGATTTAACTTTAGTGCGTGAACAAAGAACACTGACTCTAAAACCCGGAATCAATCGCCTGGAATTAAGTTGGGCAGAAACCTTAATTGATCCCACTTCGGTGTATTTGGAGGCACCCCAGCATAAAGGACAAGTCAATTTGCTAGAAGTCAGTTATTTGCCTCATGTTAAAGAAAGTGCTATTTGGGTGATTGAATCGCAAGTATCTGGTGAAGTTCTAGTAGAAATTAGCTTTTTTACTTCGGGAATAACTTGGAATGCTTTTTACATGGCAACTTTGTCAACAGATGAACAAAGCCTGCATTTACAAAACGAAGTGCGTATCAACAATCAAAGTGGTGAAGATTATCTCAATGCTAAAACGCGAGTTATTGTAGGCAAAATCCATTTACTCGATGAAATTGCCCAATTGGCTAAGCAAAATCCACCTTACGGTATGCCCATAGAACCTTTTCCTTTTACAGATGGAAACGGAACCTTAACACCTCGTTTAGAAGAAGAAATAAAGGAAAAATCAGTTCGCTCTATATTCACTGATTCAGTAGGAGTTGCTCCTAAACAAATTATCAAAGAAGGTCTATCTGAATATTTTATTTATACTATTGAAGGAACAGAATCCATTCCTAATGGTTGGGGAAAACGATTACCGGCTTTAGATAAAATTGATATTCCGGTTCAGGTTTTATATCGTTACGATGAACAACGTTACGGAACTGAAACCCAACAGTTATTATTTTTCAAAAATGATCAAGAACATCATTTGGGTGAAACGCCTTTACCGGATGGACAAGTTATCGTTTATCGGCAACTAGCAGAAAATCAACATTTAAGCTATGTGGGTCAATTACAAACGCAATACATTCCGGTGGGGCAAGAAGTCGAATTCAATTTAGGAACAGCCAAGCCCGTTAAAGTCGAACCGATCTTAATGGATTATAAAACTGAAAACTATCTTTTTGATTACCAAGGTCAGATTTCCGGATTTGATCGTATTCAAGAATGGCAACTTAAACTCACCAATAATCGTGATATTCCCGTAGAGATAGAAATTTTTCGCCAAATTGAGCATCCTTACTGGAACGTGACTTATGCACCAGATTTAGCGGTTCACTATGAAAAAATAGACCTCGATACCATTAAATACCGTTTAACTTTACCACCACATACTAAAGAATATCTGCTTCCCTATACCTTGACCTTATTTGAAGGGGAACGTCAATCAAAGAAAACACTTATTAAAGGTATGGCACAATGAAATTAGTTATATCAATAAGTTATATAATTTTTAGTCTACTATTTTTATTTGCGCAGAGCAGTTGGGCACGCGTTAAATTAGTCGCTCTCCCGGAACGTGAAGCTACCGTCGTTCGCTTAGATAACCCGATGGCTATCTTATTGGAAGAAGAACGCCACTTAACTTTACAAAAAGGTATCAATCAAGTGGATTTTTCCTGGAAAGGCGTGGAAATTATACCCGATTCGGTTCGTCTAACCGTTCTAGAACCCATCGATTCAGTCACTGTGCTCAATGTTAGCTATCCCCCTAACGAACAAGCTTTAATTTGGCAAATCGTTAGCCAGAATGGTCAACAAGTTAAAGTCAGAATTAGTTATTTACTCAAACAAATTGATCGATTAATCACCTATAAAGCTATTGTTAATAAGGAAGAAACCGTTTTAGATTTAACTGCTTTTGTGGTATTAAGAAATTTCTCTGGCGAAAATTTGCCTTTAACTCGCTTTCAATTAGATTATGGTGAAACTTTAGCCAGTAAACTAGCCAATGGTGAAACGAAGCGAATATCTTTCTTTACCGCTAATCAATTACCCATCAAGAAATATTTTACTTTTGATGCCGCTCAGTTGCCTTGGGATCCGAAACAGATCAGTGATAATGTCAGTATCCCCGTTCATTACGAACTCGACAATACGCCCGAAAATGGTTTAGGTAAACAGGTCTTATGGGATGGGAAAGTGAGGTTATATGCTGAAGACGGTCATGGTAATCACCTTTTTTTGGGAGAAGACTATGCTCAGTTTACGCCAATAGGGCAACCTTTGAAATTAATGATCGGTGATAGTCGTGATGTCGTCATTACTCAAAGAAAAATCAGTGAGAACCGAGTCAACGAACGGCGTGACAAACAAAGAACCCAAGTTATTCTTTATGATCTTGAAGCAGCCATGCAAGTTGACATGGAAAATTTTAAAGACCAACCCGCTTGGGTGAGACTAAAAGAACCTATGCCAGAAGAATGGGAAATGAAAACCAGTTCTCATCCTTATAAACGTGAACATAATCAGGAAATTATTTTCGATATTACGGTGCCAGCCAAAGAAAAAGTGATCGTGACTTATGATTACGTTCAGCGGAATATGCGTCCATAATTATATAATATTCAAATAATCTTTAATAAAAGATGCTCACCAAAGACTTCTTCATCTCCTACGGTCGTCGCGAAAGCTTGGGTTTGGTAGGACGCTTACACCAACAACTCAAACTAGCGAGTTACGACGCTTGGTTTGATAAAGTCAACATTCCGGATGGTGACGACTACGCCGAGCGAATCCGTCATGGGATTGAAACTGCTCACAATTTTGTCTACGTGATGGCCCCACGGAGTTTGACTTCGCCTTATTGTTTGACCGAGTTAGAATATGCCCGCTGGTTGGGTAAACGGGTGATTCCTCTCGATCACCTGGTGATTTTCAGACCAATTCGCGGGAATTATCCGCTGCTGACCAAGCCTATTTACACGATTTTTATGCCGTTTACTATCTTCCCGATCCGAACCTCCAAACGACACAAGCCGTGCTAGATCGTTCCCTGGCTTTGATTGGCCCAACCGATTGGTTAAATGCCAAAGAAAAAATGTCAGATGCCGATTGTGCCAAACTGGAAACTTGGGCACAAAGTTACGAAAATCATTGGCATAGGCACGAAGAGATCGACTATTTAACCACCTTCCAATTTCCTGAATTTGGCGAAAGTATCGCCTCTTTAGCTAGTGTGGTGGAACGGCTACAACTAGTGTTAGATCGGTATAAACCTTATGTACAGAAACACACCGAAATTTTGTTGGCAACACTCACCTGGCAACGCCACCAGCGATTAACACGCTATTTATTAGTGGGCAAAGAACGCTCCCAAGCCGAAGATTGGTTGTTAACGGAGTTTTTCGAAGGTGAACAATCACCGTGTCAACCAACTGATTTGCAATGTGAATTTATCTGCGAGTCCCGCAAAAATAGTTTTAACCTGATGACTCACGCGTTTATCTGCTACGATGTAGCTGATCAAGCGATTCGGAATGAGGTGGTGCGGCAGTTAGCTCGGCAAGCGATTACCACTTGGCGGCATGATCAAGATATTCGCCAAGGTACTGACTTTACCCGGGCAATTGAAGTTGGGATTGAAACCGCAGATAATTTTCTTTATTTTCTGTCGCCAGCAGCTATTCAGTCGAGTTATTGTCAGCAGGAACTGAAACATGCGCTACGCTACCACAAACGCATTATTCCGCTTGTGATTGCTTCAACGCCAACGGCGGATATTCCAGAATCAATTCGGACTTTACAACATTTGGATTTTACTCACGGTATCCAGATCGATCCGTTACTCAAAATCCTACACCATGACCAAACCTACTACGAACAACATAAAATTCTCCTCGCGCGCGCCCTCCAGTGGCAACAAGCTCACCAGCAACCGGCTTTTTTATTACGCGGACATAATCTGAACAACGCCCGAATTTGGTTACGCCTTCATCAAGACCGGTTAGAACATCCGCCCACCGAACACCATCTGGCGCTGATTACCACCAGTGAAGCTGCCAAAGGGCAATTAGGCACCGAGGTGTTTATTTCTTATTCACGTAAAGATAGCGATTTTGCTAGACAGTTAAATCTGGCTTTACAAGCTGCTGGTAAAACCACTTGGTTTGATCAAGAAAGCATCAGCTCCGGCGTCGATTTTGAGCGGGAGATTTTTAAAGGCATTGAAGGAGCAGATAATTTTATCTTAATTATCTCACCAGATGCCGTGGAATCACCCTACTGCGAACGAGAGGTCAATTACGCCAATACTCAGTGTAAACGGTTTATTCCCATTTTGTGGCGTCCAACCACACCAACAACTTTACCCCCAGCCTTGAGAACGATTAATTGGCTAGATTTTCAAAATACGCCTTTTGAGCAAGTTTTTCCGGAGTTAATTCAAACGTTGGATCTGGATCGGGAGCATGCGCATCAGCATACCGTGTTGCAACAGCGGGCGAGTGATTGGAATGACAATAACCGTAGTAAGGATTTTTTGTTGAATATTACCGCTTGTCAGAATGCGGAAACTTGGCGAGATAAGGCGCTAGAAAAAAATAAGCAACCTGCACCAACACCACTACAGCGAGAGTTTATTCAAGTGAGTCATGACGTAATCGTATCAGCAGAAAAAACAAAACAAAAACAACGTAATATTATTTTGGCTTCACTGACAGCAGGGTTAGTTATTGCCGTTATTTTGTTAATTTTTTCTGGGTGGCAGATGACAAAGGCCAGACAAGCTCAAGTTAATGCTGAAATTGGTCAAGTAACAGCTCTTACAGCTTTATCAAAAACAGATTTACTTTTAAACAATGAGTTAAATGGCTTGGTAAAAGTTCTTTATGCCGCAGAAAAAAATTCGCAAATTCCAATAGTTGCATCAAGAAGATTATCGGCTCCAATTGAAGATATATTACAAAAACTTGTTGATCGAGTAAAGGAGTTTAACCGTCTTGAGATAAAAGGACATCATGATGGGGTTAGTCAGATAATTTTTAGTCCTAATAGCAGTTTAATTGCTACTATTGGAGAAGATAATATTGCCAGGTTATGGAATTTGAAAGGTCAAGTGATCAGGGAATTCAAGGCACATCAAGGCAATGTTACTGGGATTGTTTTTAGTCCGAATAGTCAATTATTGGCTACTTCAGGAGAAGATGGCACAGCTAGGTTATGGAATTTGGAGGGTGAGCAATTGTTAGAATTGAAAGGACATCAAGGTGGAATTAACGATGTTGTTTTTAGTTTTGATGGTCAAAAAATAGCGACTGCTGGTGTAGATGGGATTGCTCGTTTATGGGATTTACAAGGTAACCTATTGCTAGAGTTGAAGGGACACCAAGGGGGAATTAACAATGTAGTCTTTAGTCCGGATGATCAAAAAATAGCCACTGCCGGAAAAGATGGGATTACCCGTTTATGGAATTTATCTGGTAATCAATTGCTTGAATTAAAACCGCATCGAGGTGGGAATACAGTAACCTTCAATTCTAATGGTACTCTACTAGCTACTTCTGGCGAAGATGGTATAGTTCGCTTGTGGAACTTAGAAGGTCAACAATTAACTGAATTTCATGGAACCCAAGGTTGGGTTCAAGCTATTTTTAGTCCTACTGGCGACCGAATTGTCACTAATGAATTCGGTCCTTATGTCATGTTATGGGATTTGGAAGGTAAACAGTTGGCTAAATACCCAAAACACTATCCAGAAAGTGATTGGGTTGCTAGGGGTGTTGACTTTACGCCTGATGAGCAGGTGATAGTTGCCGGTTCTGATGGTTTTGCTTATTTATTTGATTTGAATGAAGGACAAGTTAATAAATTTGGGAAACATGAAGGTAAAATCATCAAAGTAAAAGTTAGCCCTGATGGTAACACGCTAGCTACGGTGGGAGACGATGATACTGTACGCCTATGGAAACTGAAGAAGCGCAAAAATGATAAATTTCTTGCAGGAAATACGGTCTCTATTAGCCCTAACGATGAATATATAACTACCATTGATTCTAACGGCCTAGTACACTTATGGAACTCAATGGGTCAACATTTATTTAGCCTCAAAAGCGATAAATCCACTGTCAAAGGTATCAGTTTTAGTCCAGATAGCCAAACTTTGGCTACATTAGAACAAAGTAAAATTGATAACATCATCCAATTATGGGATTTAAGGGTAATCTATTAACTAAATTGGAAAAGAATCAGGGTAAATTTGACAGGATGATTTTTAGTCCAATGGTAAGCAACTAGCTATAGCCGGCGAAGATAGTAACGTCCGTTTATGGAACTTAGAAAAGAAACAACTTTTTGATCTTAAAGGACATAATGGTGAAATCTGGGTCATTTTTAGTCCTGATAGTCGTATATTAGCTACCGCTGAAGATAATTTAGATGACAAGTACCATGATTGGCTCGGTACAGTACGCTTGTGGAATTTGGAAGGACAACAATTAGTCCAATTCAAAAAAAAGTATAAAGGTGGAGTAAACCGTGTCATTTTTAGTCCGGATAGCAAGCGATTAGTTGTTAGTGAATGGGGGGGTGCTGCTTATTTATGGGATTTAAGGGGTAATCAGTTAGCTGAATTTAATTATGATATTACAACAATTGCTTTCAGTTTTAATGGTTTGCAATTAGCTACTGGTGGATTTGACAGGACAATCCGCTTGTGGAATAAGGATGGCAAGCTATTGACTAAGTTCAAAGGGCATGCGGGTACAATCGGCAATATACTTTTTACTCATGATGGCAAGCAGGTGTTGACCACAGCAAGCGATGGTTTTGCTAAGTTATGGGATCTAGAAGGTAATCAACTGGCTATATTTAGAGGACATTATAAACCTATTCGGAGTGCAATTCTTAGCCCCAATGGAAAATTACTAGCTACAGGTGGATGTGATGCCAAAGTTCGTCTATGGGATTTAGAGGGAAACCAATTGGCTGAGTTTAATGGACGAGAAGATTGTATAGGTAGAATTACCTTCACCACTGATAGCAAGCGACTTTTTGCGATAACCGAAAGTGGTGTCTATATATGGCAGATTGAAGGACTTGAAGAGCTAAGAATACACGGTTGTAATTGGGTAAAAGATTATTTGAATAATAACCCTTATGTAGAGAAAGAATATCAACATATCTGCGATTGAGCACGTAGAACACGTAGCACGTAGCACGTAGGCTGGGTTGAGGAACGAAACCCAGCTCACTTCAGGTAGGCATGAAGCTGTCACCAATACCTGGTTGGGTAGAGCATGGTGTTTATCCAATTAGGATACCAATAACCCAAAGATGATTGAGATTTACTTTCAATAAGCTGGGTTGAGTAACGAAACCCAGCCTACTCGTGCTACTCGTGCTGATTTAAATAAAGTTTACTCGTAAAAACAATGGAGCTCGCGTAGGATGCGCTTCGTTCCTCAGCGCATCCTACGAGCTCAATCAATCGTTAACTGGTTATTTGGGTACGGTGGTGAGCGTCGCCTTCAGTCCTGATGGCCAGACTCTCGCTTCGAGGAGTTCTGATGGTACCGTGATATTATGGGACATTAATCCAGAATCCTAGTTAAAACAGCTTTGTGCTATTGCTAACCGTAATCTCAGTCAAACCGAATGGCGTCAATATATTGGAGACCGCCCTCATAAAAAAACTTGTCCAGATTTACCAAAAGATACATTAGGTGCATTGGAACAAATTAAACAAGGTAAAAAATTAGCTGAAATGGGAAAAATGGCTGAGGCAATGATAAAGTTTAAATCGGCACAAGCATTAGATGCACATTTAGTCACTTTTGATATCAAAGCTAAAACAAAATATTTTGCTGCTCAGAGTTTAGTCGAGCAAAGCGAAAAGTTAGCTAAAGAAGGTAAAATAAAACTCGCTATCGCCAAATACCAATCAGCACAGCAAATAGATGACAATCTAAAAATTTCGGCTTGGCAATGGAATGAACTCTGTTGGCAAGGTAGCCTTTATGGACAAGCTGCTAAGGTGTTAAAATTTTGTGAACAAGCGGTGGTGCTTGCACCCAATAACTGGAGTATTCGAGATAGCCAAGCTTTAGTCAAGGCGTTGACAGGTGATATTCAAGCGGCGATTAAAGATTTCCAATTTGTTATTGAGGAATCGAATGATGAAGAACTTAAAAAGATTAGGCAAAGTTGGGTAGCGGCACTGAAACAGGGTAAAAATCCATTTACTGAAAAAGTACTTAAGGGGTTACGTTGATTGCGGATTTACTCACTAACCAACTGGGCTTGGTAGTTAGTGTTTGTACATGAGAGTTTTTTTCTCATTCCCACACACCAGCGTGATACTAACTGACTATCAAAAATAGAGTATCCTCACTAAAAATCAAATTTGACCTTAAAAGAACTAAAAAGTCAGGTAAAGACCAAAATAAACCGCCATGACATTTTGAAATGACCAATAAACAGTATTGAACACCCAATGCAATACGGTAATCGCCTCAAAGCGTTTATCTAAAAATCTAATGCTCAAGAATGGGTGACAATGTTCGAGTATATCCCGCACCGTCAACCACCACCATCTTTCAAATAAAACCGTAAGGAGTGAGTAGATGACTTTTCTGCAAAACTTGTCCACTCAGTCTTACTAAAATGGCCTGCGTTTCCAGCGCCGGTTTTGTCGTTCCGAGCTTCGCTTGACCAGCCAGCAAGAATTGTGCAAATACCTTTATTTATTTTCAAAGGAGGGAGTTATAATACGATTTATATCGTATTGACGCACTAGATTAAATAAAATCGTAGTATTAGCTTATGCACTTTTTAGTATTAACTCAATATTTTCCGCCAGAAACGGGGGCGCCTCAAGTACGCTTAGCGGCTATGATTCGTGAGCTATTGCATTTGGGACATACCGTGGAAGTCGTTACGGCTTTACCTAATTATCCAGAAGGTCAAATTTTTCCGAACTATCGTGGTTATTTTTATCAACAAGAAGAATGGGAAGGTGTCAGGGTACATCGCGTTTGGATATATGCAGCTACTGGTGCTGGCATCAAGCGCTTGCTGAATTATTGTTCATTTACACTAACGGCTTGGTGGGGATTGCGCAAAGCACAACGTCCAGATTATCTATTTGTAGAATCTCCACCTTTATTTTAGGAATTACCGGCTATTTCGTGGCTAAACGTTGGCGAATCCCTTTTATTTTCAATATCGCTGATTTATGGCCAGATACCGTACATGGTTTGGGTCTCATGCAAGCCGGTTGGGCATTACAACAAGCAAAAAAGTTAGAAAGTTGGTTATATCAACAAGCCGATTATATTACTGTAGTGACAGAAAGTGTTCGCCAAATTCTGATTAAGGATAAACAGGTCCCAGTAAATAAAGTGTTATTATTACCCAATGGCGTTGATACACAATTATTTAAACCTCAAGCAGCGGATAGGGTTTGGCAAGCCAGTTTAGGATTACCTCATGACCGACATTTGCTTTTATATGCTGGAACGCATGGTTATGCTCATGGAATGGAAGTAATCTTACAAGCGGCGCAATTGTTAAAAGCAACGCCGGTATTATTTTTACTGGTTGGTGGTGGTTCAGATAAAAATCGCATTCAACAGCTGAGTGAACAAATGCAATTAAAAAATGTCATTTTTTGGTCATCCCAATCACCAGAATTGATAGCACGCTTATACAGTTTGAGCATAGCTGGAATTTCAACTTTTCGCGATTCACCTTGGCTTGCCTGTACTCGGGCAGCGAAAACTTTACCCATACTCGCTTGTGGTAAACCGGTATTATTATGTGGTGCTGGTGAAGGAGCACAACTTATCACCGCAGCTCATGCGGGTATCGTAATTTCACCTGGGGACCATCTGGGATTAGCACGGGCGATACAACAGTTGCTAAATAACCCAACTTATGCTGAGCAATTAGGCAGTCAAGGTAGAAACTACGCTGAAAAACACTTGCAATGGTCTATCGTGGTAGTGGATTGGCTACGACAGTTGCAATCTTCAACGACTTTATCGCTATCAAAACAATTGAATTGATTTTATTTTAACCATGAATCACTATTGGAATAAATGGGTAAAAATCGGTAAGGTATTCTTTTTCCAAACTGTTATTATATTTAGTTTATTAGAAGTTATTGGATGGATATTTGATCCCTTGGGTATTTCTTATTACCCAGAAATGGCAAGCTATTTAGATACCCTGATTCTTGAAGAACCAATTGGTTATCGTAACCGCCCTCAGTTGCAAGGAAAGTTTTTTGGAACACCAGTTGTTATTAATTCTCTAGGACTGCGCGACCGAGAAGTGATTGCCCCAGTTGCTAACGAATTTAGAATTCTAATCTTAGGCGATTCGGTTCCTTTTGGAGTCGGTGTACAATATGAAGCAACCTTTCCTTATCAATTGGAAAAGATTTTAAATACCCAGTTCAAAGGATCGATTAGGACATTAAATATGGGCGTTCCTTCTTACAATACGGAACAAGAATGGATACAACTACAAACATTAGGAATGACTTTGCAACCCAATTTAGTCATACTTTTGTTTGTCAGTAATGATATCGAACCCAAGATGTGGGTTTTTGATAAACGTCAGATTTGGTATGCTAATTTAGCACAAAGAAGTTATGCACTTTCTTTATTATTCATACTTTACCGAGAATTAAGTCAGCGATTAGCATCCCAAATTTTGTCCCTAACCAAACTACTTCCAGTTGCTTATGCTGGAGAAATAGCTTGGTATCATTATCATCTCGGTGATGAACGTTGGCAAGCGGTAGAGCAATCACTCATCGCTATGAATACGTTATTGCGTCGTTATCAAATTCCCTTCGTGGTATTTACTTATCAAGCAACTGATTTTATATTTAATTTGTTACACCAAGTCGGTGATAGAGAAGGCTTTCCATTAATTAATCTGGTACCCTGGCAAGATCCACGTTGGTCAAATCAAAATCCCAGTCAGTATGTGAATTCTTATGTTGATCAACATCCTAACAAAGCCGGTCATTTAATATTGGCAACCTTAATTGCCGAAAATTTAATGAAACTCAAGGTATTTAACCGAATAAAAGAGTTGAAACATTGAATAACAATAAATTTATTCCTTTTGCCTTACCGTGTCTTGGCGACGCAGAAATTAATGAAGTGGTTGATACTTTACGTTCTGGTTGGTTAACTACGGGTCCAAAAACTAAGCGTTTTGAAGAGGAATTTGCCCAATTTATTGGGGTACCTTACGCTTTAGCGGTTAATTCTTGCACAGCGGGACTACATTTAGCACTGGAAGCGGTTGGTATCCAAGCGGGTGATCAAGTCATTACGACGCCTTATACCTTCACAGCAACAGCAGAAGTGATTCGTTATTTAGGCGCAGAACCACTGTTTGTTGATATTGATCCCCATACTTTCAACATTGATAGTCAACAAATCAGTTATCTGTTGGAACAGGTGAGTGGGGTTAAAGCCATATTACCGGTTCATTTTGGTGGACAAGCTTGTGATATGTCAGCTATTTTAGCGTTGGCTAAACGTTATTCTCTCAAAGTAGTTGAAGACGCCGCTCACGCTTTGCCTACTTATTATCAAGGACAGCTAATCGGTAACTTAGGTGATATTACGGTATACAGTTTTTATGTGACGAAAACATTGGCGACTGGCGAAGGCGGAATGATTGTAACGGCTAATCCAGACTATGCTGAGCGAATTCGGGTTATGCGGTTACATGGGATTAATCGAGAAGTATTTGATCGGAATGAGGCTTGGTTTTATGATGTCGTGGCACCAGGATTTAAATATAACCTGACAGATATCGCTGCGGCATTAGGTATTCATCAGCTCCCCAAAGCGCATACCTTTTTACAACGACGATCAGCTATTGCAGCCCGTTATACAGCTGGTTTCGCGGGATTACCTTTGCAAACACCTTATCTCCATCCCGATAGTACCCACGCTTGGCATCTCTATGTTATTCAATTGAAATTAGAAGATTTAACCATTGATCGCCATACCTTCATTGAGAAGATGACTGCTGCCGGAATTGGTACCAGTGTTCATTTTATTCCCCTTCATCTCCAAAAATACTGGCGAGAATGTTATCACTTTCAACCAAACGATTTTCCAGTGGCTGTCCAGGTTTACCAACGCGCAGTCAGTTTACCGATTTATCCCTGTATGAGTGATACCGAAGTAGAGCGAGTTATTATGACGGTGCAACAAATTTTGACTGAGGCACATCGATAATGACTAACAAGCGCCTTTTTGATCTGTGCTGCGTGTTACCCAGCCTTTTTTTATGCAGTCCCTTATTTTGCTTGATTGCGGTATGGATAAAATTAGACAGTCGGGGTCCGGTATTCTTTTTGCAGACTCGGATTGGTCAATTTGGAAATCCTTTTAAAATCATTAAATTTAGAACAATGTCTCCTAATGAATTCGGTTTAAAATTAACGGTTGGTCAAGACAATCGTATCACTCGCAGTGGTCGATTTTTACGTCGTTATAAACTCGATGAATTACCCCAATTAATCAATGTTCTCAAAGGTGAAATGAGTTTAGTGGGTCCAAGACCAGAAGTACCTGAATATGTTAAATTTTATCCGGATGATATTAGAGAATATGTCTTGTCCGTACCGGTAGGAATCACTGACTACGCTTCCATTGCATTTCGTCATGAAAGTGACTTATTAGCCACTTCACAACAACCCGAATTAGATTATATTGAAAAAATTTTGCCTTTAAAATTAGCCTATCATCAAAAATATGTTAAAGAACAATCGCTTTACTTAGATACACTCTTAATTTTAAAAACCGTTCAAAGGATCTTTTATTAATTTTTGCTGGTCACGGTTTCATTAATCAAAAATTAATAACATAAAACATGTCTCTGGTTTATCATCGTTTTCCCGTTATTTGCCATGATATTATTATGGTTGCTTGGGCTTGGGCATTTGCTATCGTAATTCGTTATGATTTGCCTTTAACACCGGAAGTAGAAACTATTTTTTGGCAAGTGTTACCCCTGGTCGTGAGTATCCAGAGTGTGGTCTTATGGTACAGTGGCGTTTATTTAGGTATTTGGCGATTTGCCAGTCTACCGGATGTCATTACGATTTTACATGCCGTTATTTTAGGTACTTTAGCTATCGTTTTAGTCCTGGTTCTTTTTAATCGCCTTGAGCTTATTCCCCGTTCTTCTTTACTATTCTACCCATTTTTACTGACTTTCTTACTCGGTACACCGCGATTGCTTTATCGCTTGTGGCATGATCACTCCTTTAAATTTCTTTTAACCCCAGACATCCCTCAACAACGCATATTAGTTCTGGGTGCGGGTACCTCCGGCGACATGCTCGTACGTGATATGTTACGCAACTATCATTGTGGTTATCTCCCCGTTGGTTTTTTAGATGATCAACCGCGCTTACAGGGTGGCCAGGTTCAAGGAATACCTATATTGGGTAGTATTGATAAGTTACTGGAAACGGTCGATTCTTTACAAATTAATATCATCATCATTGCCATCCCTTCTGCAACTGATGAACAAATGCGTCGTATCATTGGACTATGTGAACAATGTGCTGTTCCGGTGCGAACATTACCTAAGTTTGATAGCTTGGTGAGTAGACAAGTCAAATTGAGTGCTTTACGGGATGTGGCGATTGAAGATTTATTGGGACGTGCCAAAGTACAATTGGATTGGCAAATTATTGAGGCGGGCTTAACTGGCAAAATTGTTTTAGTTAGCGGGGGCGGTGGTTCAATTGGGGCTGAACTTTGTTGGCAAATTGCGCGATTGAACCCGGCGGCTTTAGTAATCCTCGAACGTTGTGAATACAATCTTTATCAAGTTGAAATGCAGTTACGTCAAGCGTTTCCGCAGTTAATTCTCCACGCTCATTTAGGAGATATTGTCGATTCAAAGGCCGTACAGCACATTTTAACGAGCTATTATCCACAAGTTATTTTTCATGCGGCCGCTTATAAACACGTGCCGCTGCTGCAATCACAATTGCGTGAAGCCGTTCGCAATAATATTTTAGGAACTCGAATTTTAGCAGAAACAGCGACTACTTCGGGTTGCCAAACTTTTGTCTTAATTTCGACAGATAAAGCAGTCAATCCTAGCAATATCATGGGGGCAACTAAACGGGCAGCAGAAATGATTTGCCAAGCTTTGCAAGAACATTCCAACACGCGTTTTATCACCGTACGTTTTGGTAATGTATTAGGCTCTGCCGGCAGCGTCGTGCCACTTTTTAAAAGTCAAATTGCCAATGGTGGCCCGGTGACCGTAACCCATCCCGAAGTGAGCCGTTATTTTATGACAATTCCTGAAGCCTGCCAGCTTATTTTACAAGCGGCTGCGATGGGACAAGGCGGCGAGATTTTTGTGCTCGACATGGGTAAACCGATTAATATTCGTTACTTAGCTGAACAAATGATCCGTTTGTCTGGAAAACTGCCAGATAAGGACATCAAAATGATTTATACTGGTTTACGTTCTGGTGAAAAACTACATGAAGAGCTGTTTCATCAAGAAGAAAAATTAGGTAAAACGACACATAGCAAAATCTTATTAGCCGATCAGCGACGTAATGATTGGCAACAATTAGTAACCGCTTTAACACAACTCGCTCTGGCTTGTGATAATTATGTTGAGAGTGAAATAAAAACTTTATTAAAAAATATTGTTCCCGAATTAACTGAATAAATGTAGAAGTGACTTATTTCTATGTAGTTGCTGTGCGAAATTAGAGTATCCTAAACTAATGGTTTTACCAAAACGGCAGGTTCTATGAGATTGTATCGGTAGTGAATTGATATCTTGAGAAAAAGACTTATACCCAATAAGTTATGTACCTATATTCTTTATAAGTTTCAACTTCTAAAGTTTAACTTATAGTTGAAATCTTTCAATCATAAGAGAATATAGAGATGAACAAAAAATTACTTATTACAGCTATAAGCATAGCATTAATGGGCAGCGCCAGTATGGTAATAAACCCCGTTTACGCTGATCCCAAGAATCCAACCGCGATTGAGGCGAGTTGCAAAAACAACGCTGAAAAGAAAGATTGGTGCCAATCTCAAGAACAACCCGCTCCAAGTCAAGACCAAAATACCACAGATAATTCTACGCCCAACCAAGACCAAAATACGATTTCTGAAGACACTAACAATTCAGAAAGTAGTGATACTGGTAGTAGTGAAGAAGATATCACTACTAATAATACGACTGGTGAAGATAATACCGTTACTGATAGCAATAGTATAGAACTTGAAGATACCGCTCCACCCTCAACAGAAGAGTTATTCACACAAGCCAACGAAGCTGGTATTTTTGTCAGTGTTGAGGCTACTATTGAATGGTTAGTTACTAACGGAATTTCTCCAGAAACCCTTACTGAAGAACAACGAAATGAACTACCAATTGATTGGAATTCCCCGCAACTTCCTATTATTGAAGAACAACCTATAACCGAGGAGAGTGAAATAGTACCAACTGAAGACGAAGTTGTCCCGACTGAAGACGAAGTTGTCCCAACTGAAGGTGAAGTTGTAACGGATGAAGTTATCCCGACTGAAGATGAAGTTGTACCAACCGAAGGTGAAGTTGTAACGGATGAAGTTATCCCGACTGAAGATAAAGTTGTACCAACCGAAGGTGAGGTTGTAACAGATGAAGTTGTACCCACTGAAGATGAAGTGGTACCAACCGAAGGTGAGGTTGTAACGGATGAAGTTATACTGACTGAAGATGAAATTGTACCAACCGAAGATGAAGCCGTACCAACTGAAAGTGAGGTTGTAACGAATGAATCTATTGAACCAACTGACGTTAACGAATCAACTTTTTCTCCACTTGTTTCTGAAGAAGCAGAACAAGTTATTCAAGCACAATTAGAAGTTGTTAACGATATTGTTGTAGTTGATGAAGAAGGTAATGAAACCTCAATACCGGTTGAAGAAACTAAGGTTATTGGTGAAGTACTCATTCCACCGGCAGAAGAAGAAGGTGCTAACGCGGTAATTAATGGTGAATTACTGAATGTTAAAGTGGAGTTTGGTGTAGCCGAAGCCACTACGGCTGATGAAGAACAAGAACCAGTTATCTTAACGACTGTTACTGGTCTTGAAATAACTGCTCCAACTATTGCTCCAGAAGCCGAAGTTGATACCAGCAACTTAATTACTTTACAACAAGATGAAACTGGGAATTTCATTTTACGCATACCCAACTTAAAAGTAGGAGATTTAGTGGTTAACGTTATCTTGAAAGCACTCACAGAGACGTTAGATATCTATCAAGTTGAAGAAGTAACCATTGCACCAGAGAAAGTGTTCAATAACGAAGATTCAACAGAAGAAGCAGCCGTTGAGACCACAGAACCATCGGATGAAGAAGCTACTGCAGAAGGAACAATCTGATCAAATTAAAGTAACTCATGAAATAATAATAGACATATTGCGTTAAGCTAGGTAGGGTGGGTGGACGTCTAGCGGCTAACGGGACGGGGTTTGTAACCCCGTCCCGAACGTTTTTAAACTGTGAACACGTTTTAACATTCACGAACCCATGAACCAGTCGCTCTGAAAAAACGTTCAGACGAGGTTACAAACCCCGTCTGGCGGGTTGAAGTTGTGGCAAAAGTAGACCTTGGGTAACTCAAAGATTTTTTAGTCATTTTAGGGAAAGTAACATTTGTATGATATATCATTTATATAATAGAGTTGTATCACGAAATTTAAAATGCTATTTTGCTAAAAGGAGAATATAAGAAAGAACAAGTTTTGAAAACTTAGGAAACCGGGTATGAAAATGCAATTGACAGAACTCACAACTGAGCGCAAAT
>JAAUSR010000054.1 GCA_012032555.1 Thioploca sp. | reverse complement strand
TTGGTCCCACGTCTTTGGTCCAATGAAGCGGGTTTTCTATCTGGCGGTGATTGCGGATAATCTGAGCGAGACCCCAAGCACTCAGCGGTTCACTCGTCATAAAGTCGTGGTATCAATGGCTTTGCCGTTGCGGAGGCCTTGACGGCGGACGCTCACCTAACGTTGCCATCCCGCCCAGTTGGTCATCATGACTTCATCGGCGTCCCCAACTTTAATCCGACAGCGGGTGTCATGTCCGTGTCCCAGTTGTTGCACAACTATGTGCGTCAAGCGGTTTCGCTTGGGCTTGAGCTTCAATTGCTTGGTATAAACGGGGTTGATTATTTTTTACCGTGATGACATAACCATTTCCGGAGTTGACCATTCCCAGCGTCGGTTTTTTTGACCCTGAAGCGCATCCAAGGTAAAAATGGCTTTGCTAATCGGTAGTTTGCTCAGCAATTGCTGTACAACCTGAATTTCACTGCGTTTGTCGTTTGCCAATCAGCCTATTTGGTAAAGCAACTGGCGTGGTTGACCGAACAATGAAACCAGAGAAACGAAACTTGGGTCTCGGTCTGTGGCGTGGTTGACCGTGCTGGTAATGCTTTTGCCGTCCACGGCGGTGGCTTCAGGCTTTTGGTATGGCGCCATCCAACGATTAAAACTTTCGCATACTGGGTGAGCAACCCAGCTTCGGCTTAAACGTTGAAAGGTGCTAGATGATGGTGCTTTACCTCTTGGTAGCGGAATGCATTCGGCTAACTTAACGCGATGCGTTTTGGCAAAACGCGCTATCGCTTTCAAACTGGTTTTACCACCGAGCATGGCCATTATCATGAGCACCAAGATGGACCGTTGGGAGTGTCGCTTACCTTTGGCTTTACGGGTATCTTCCATTTCGTCCCGAAAAATAACTAAGCTTTTAGGTTCCATTTTCTTTGGTATCAGTTCGTTAGTGAAAACAAACTCTATAATCTTATGATAACAAATTATTTTTATGTTTTTGAATCGACCCTCCCTTGGAGTGGGGGAAAAAAGGCGATGATTTTTCGAGCATTTTGACTCTCACCCTTGGTGTTGTTAGAGGAGAATTGTGAAAGAGGAACGAGTTCTTAACTGAATGGCATTGTGCTAATGAATTTTCACATTGAAATAAAAACGGTGCATTGGTGAGCGGCTCGACGTGCGGCGGGTAAAACGGCGTCGAGCCTTGAGTGACCAACCCGCTTACCGTATTCCTCAAGCATGAGGAAGCGGGAGTGAAACCCTAGCCGGTTATCGCTTTTTTGACAAGGACAAATCCACCGATGAACCCGTGCTAAAGCTACACGCTGAAGCAACGCTAGAGCGTATAAAACCACAGCTGGTAGTGCTATTACCACCAGATACGACGGACATAATCCCAATCACTAACCCAGGTTCAACCGGACTAGGCACTCTCAACCCGACGGAAAAAGATGAAAATTTTCTTCAGCCGGTGATAGCGATGACGCCGGAAACAGTCTCGGTGCAGAGGTAGAAACGCCCGCCGCAAAGTGTCCGCGCACCACGCCGGAATAAACCCATAGCAGCAAAAGAAAGTTATGGTGGGATTGAAGGCTATCAGGCTACACGCGATATTCAAGCACCTGCACCGGATACACTCATGGTGAACCTAAGTGCTCGAGAAGCAGATATTGACGAATTTGTCAACGAAAGGCTCGATTATGCACCGGCGCAACGTGCGGCATGGATTATTCGTGCCGACCGCCGCTGACCAGCGGATGAATCGGCGTGAACACGACTTTTAGGTGAAACGCCGTTCACCATTCCAGCGCAAAACGATCAGCCGGCACGACCGGTTAGACCAGTCGTGCCGGCCGCGACGGTCACATATCCTCCAGGCGAGGAGGATATCAAATGCCAGGCCGACGGCCAAGCGTTTTTCGGTTTCCAACGGCAATTTTTCAATCTGGCCGCCGGGTTGGAACACCCTAACGAAAATTTCGATTTGCCAACGTGACGTATCCCATTGCCGTATCAACCAAACCGGCTCAAAGGTATCAATTGGCCGGCCGGTCAACCACCGCCCATTCACCGGTGGTTGGTTTGCCGGCGGATTGATTTCTTCGGCAAACCCGGCGTTAATTTTTAGCGTGCTAGAAACCTTTAAATGATTCTCTCTCCGGCGGCGGTTATGGTAGGTGACCTGGCTTGGCCGCGAATATCCCAACAGGGATGGCGGAGCGCGGTTTGACCAAGCCCAATGGCAAAGCGCGCGCCGCCGCTGAGTGTGATGGTTCTGAGGTTAGCCAAACTGGGTGGTTTCTTCGGGCGCAAACGGGATGGTTTCCTAGGGCCTCAACCGATTGGGGTTGGTTTGCAACGATGGCGAGATTGGATGTGGGCAATTCAGAATGACCAGGTGGCTATGACCATTGCATACGCTAGGCAGCGAAGGTATAGTGCGTTAGTTATTAACCGTAACACACTGATTATTTGAAAAGCCACCGTTACAGCTTAAAAGATGTAACATCTTGACAATTTGATAAGTGGTTAAATATTTTGATAAAAAAGTCACAAATTTCTTCGCAGCAGAGTTAGGAAGTAGCTGAAACACATCCTCCGCGAGTTGTGCCTAGTACGTTAGCGTAACAATAATTTGTTATGATATTTTCGGTTGATGTGCTTCCTATCGTTAACACATTCTACTCTGGCTATTTTAATCATTATAGATCATAGGCATATCTATAGTATCTAAAATCAAAGACGCTGGTTTGACCATCCATATCCCACCAACGAACGAGGTTGAGGTAAAGCGCTTGATCATCAGCAATACGAGGTCCTAGCCAGATTCCTTTTATAGCATAATTGTTGAAAGACTCATCACCCAACTCGGACTGCACCGCGAAGTAGTCAGCAGAATCAGCAACTCTTCCTCCGGAGTGCTTCTGTCTACAATCATATTCAGCATATCTGTAACGAGCACTATCATATAGGTTAGAACTAATGCATAATCTAGAACCAACTTTTTTGTAGTTAGAAGCGCATTCAGATGCTTTAACTTCGTTATCACTTGGGTTATTACCAGATATCGGTTCCAATAATACATCAACCGTGTTATCAATCGAAATAACCGTTTCGTTTCCCATTTTATCAGACAAAATCGCAGTAGCACTTGGCTGATTATTCGTTGTCAATGGCGGATTCCAATCAAGAGGAAGTACATTTTTTTGTTCTTTAGTCAGTCAATGGTTCGGACAGTTTTACACGGTAATAGCTCCATAGTGACATAAGGTTTGAAAATCGGGTCTAGATTTAATCGAACTGAAGTCCAAACCTAACCAAGAAGAAAAGCGTTCTAGCAGATGAACATTGGCTTTCTGGATTTTCCAAGTGGCGATGGAGATCGCATGACGCTGGCTATCAGCAGCTTGCTGACGGTCTTCCCACTTGATGAGATTCAATGTGGTCATAGCCGCATTAACATGGAAAGGTAATGCCTGACTACAGCGTGCTTGACAATCATTGAGTCCGGTGAATTGTTTGGCATCACGAAATAAAAATTCAATCTGAAAGCGGGCTCGATAAAACCGGTCAAGGTCTTTAGCGGCTAACTTCAGATCAGTAGAAAAGAGTAATGCCGTTTGTATCCGATTGCTAATGTGCTTAACCAAGTAGACAATACGGAGATCCCGCCGGAAATGGGCACTATTAACCACGGCAGTATAGAGTTTTACCGCCTCGCTTTCATCTGCCAACTCCAAACGAGTTAAATCCTTAAAGTTGACTTTGCTATCATAGCGTCGGTGACGACCACGTGGTTTTTGCTCACCTTGATAAAGCCAACGTAAATTAGCATCATGGCGTAGTTTTCCAATCAGCTCCAGTTCCAAGGCCATCACACCATTAATAAATTTGGTTTTGCTGTAATAACCATCGGCTACCAGATAACGAACGCCTTTTGGCAGTGCCATACGGTCTGGTTGAAGATGAGCGAGATACTGATCAACACGGGTATCTGGTTGAGTCAACGCTGGGGTTTGACGGGTGGAGCGATTATAGGCCGTATTATACATCAACCACTGCTAAGGTTGAGATTTCCAAACCTGTTTCAGTTTTACTCAGCGAGCTATGGTAAAATTGGTCTAAACCGTAGGTCTGTTTACCGCTCTTGCTAATAAAGCTACAATCCATCGCCGCGATCCGGGTCTGACCACTTAAGTTGATTTGACTTAGACCGAGTTGCTTGAATTCGACCAAATCGAAGTCACGTCGAAACCCACGTGAGTAGGTTTTTTCATGATAATCACTATAACGGCTTAAGTTACGGAAGTTGGCTTTACCCCGTAAACACATTAAGCCCATCAATACTACCACGATAAACTGACGTTGTGCTTGGTTCACACTGGACATTGACTCTAGAATGGTTTCTAATAAGCTCATGAGAACCCTCTCTGGAAATGGATAATAGCGTTTGGAACAACTATATTCTCCCACAAATTGGGTTCTCACTTAAATCTTCTTCAGTTGCTTAAAACTGTCCGAACCATTGTAAGAAATGCTTTCCCTAATTTAGTGAGTTACAATCGTTTTGTTGAACTGATGCAATCCGTTCTAATTCCATTATGCGCTTACCTCTACAGCCGGAAGGGTAAGTCTCAAGGTATTGCTTTTATTGACTCTATGCCTATTAGAGTTGGTCATAACCGGCGGATAAACCGGCATAGAACTTTTGAAGAGGTTGCCCGACGAGGTAAAAATTCTGTGGATGGGTTCTATGGATTTAAGTTACATCTGGTTATCAATGACGGTGGTGATTTAATTGCTTTTTTTATCACCCGTGGTAATACTGACGACCGTCAAGTTTTGGAGCAACTTACCCAAGGTCTAACTGGGAAACTGTTTGGCGATAAAGGTTATATTTCTAAGGCATTACGAGAAAATCTTTTGGAACGCGGTCTGGAACTTATTACCAAATTGAAGCGTAATATGAAACCCATTTCTATCACTGATTTTGATAACGCTTTGTTGCGTAAACGTTCTATTATTGAAACGGTTAATGATCAGCTTAAAAACATCTCTCAGATTGAGCACACTCGTCATCGTTCTCTTGCCAATTTTATGGTTAATCTTATTGCTGCACTCATTGCTTACACTTGGCAACCTAAAAAGCCTTCTCTTAACTTACACCATCACGATTTTTGTCTCGTTTCTGTTTAATTTCTTTATCTTTTTCTTATATCGAACTCAGGTTATTGATATTGAAATTAATTTTTTCTTATTAAGTTAGCAAAAAAGTGTTGCAATTAGATTGTTCCTGTAAATGACGCTAGTAATCAACCGGTAAAATTAGACCTCGCCATAATGTAAGCCAGTCTTTACCCAACGTTGAATGAGATATTGACAGTGTTCGGGATATTGGTTAAATAAAATTTGACCGGCTTGGACAATATCGTTCAATAAGTCTTGGTCCCGCTGTAAATCAACGATCCGAAAGTTCATTACGCCGGTTTGACGAGTTCCAAGTACTTCTCCGGGACCACGGATTTCTAAGTCTTTTTGGGCAATCACAAAACCATCATGGGTATCACGTATGGTAGCTAGGCGTGACTTAGCTAACCCACTCAATGGTGGTTGGTAAAGTAACACACAATAACTAGGCAAAACACCTCTACCAACCCGTCCCCGTAGCTGGTGAAGTTGTGCTAAACCTAATCGTTCGGCATTTTCAATAATCATTAAACTAGCATTTGGTACATCAACACCCACTTCAATTACCGTGGTAGCGACGAGCAAATCAATTTGTCCCCGCTGAAATTGAGCCATGATTTCTTCTTTCTCTTTAGCCCGTAGGTTGGGCTGAGGTACGAAGCCCAACATTCATGGGTCGATGATGCCCCCAAATGTTAGGCTTCCTTACGTCAGCCCAACCTACGCGAGTTGCGGATATTACTCCGACCAGCAAAATCTCTAAACAACCTACGGAAAGCGGCTGAAGTTTTTCAACCTTAAGACTTGCAGTCTCTTGGCCGAATGGAAGTTTTGGTGCAACAATGATTGATTGTTCATTCTGTGTTTTCGGCTCAGCAATCCATTCAACTTTCACGCGAGTGCTGACGTGCTCCCAACCTTCAGCAGTGAGGATCACACGATAGATACCACGCTGACCGGCATCCTCCCAATAACCACCTGACACCACATTCACAACGGGTGTTGGAACAGAGCTTTGTTCACAACCAGAGCCGGTGACAAAGAAAGTGATTAGAAAAACAAATATCCTCATAGAACGGCTAATCTAAAATAATCATCATCAGTAGGTTGGACTAAAGTTTCTACCGATCAATCTCTCCAAATACAATATCTTGACTCCCAATAACCATCATTACATTTAGTAGCTTGCATAGGTTGAATTGTTGAATTAAAGTAATATACTTAATAAAATGCTAGTATTAAACGTTAGCATTCGCAAACTCATTCTGAGCGTCGGCTTTCAATGACTATCAACCAAACAATCATTTCACTCATTTTAAAAGATTACCCAACAACACAAGCCGTTTACCTATTTGGTTCCTGGGGTACGGAAGATAAATGGACACACAGCGACATTGATGTAGCACTCCTATTACCCGTTGCACAAGTTAAATGTATTAACATTTGGCAATGGATCGCGTTAGCACAGACAATAGCGAGTGCCGCTGGTAAAGAAAAAGCCGATTTAATCAATCTTAGAACCGTAAACACGGTCCTACGAAAAGAAGTCATTATGGCTGAACGACGAATTTATTGTGCTGACGAAATGGCGGCGGATGAGTTTGAAATGCTCACACTCTCTTTTTATCAACAATTACAGAGCGAACGCAAATTTATTATTGAAGAAGCTGTTAAAAGTGGACGTTTTCGCTATGTTAGATAATGTTTTGAACAAAAAAGATAGTATTGAACGTTGCGTTCAACAAATCCGTCGTTATTACGCTTTACCGAGTGAACGAGTTTTTGCTGAAGATTTTCTTAAACAAGATGCGATTGCCCTTAATTTACAAAGAGCCTGTCAACTGTGTATTGATTTAGCGAATTTAACTATTCGTAAGAAAAAATTAGGTTTACCCAAAGAAAGTGCGGAAAGTTTTTTGCTCCTCGCTGAAGCGGAAATTATTGATCAGTTGCTGGCAGAAAAACTTAAAGGCATGGTCGGATTTCGTAATATTTTAGTCCATGAGTACAAAAAAGTGGATTTGTCTATTATGGTGAATGTTATAGAACATCGTTTAGAGGATTTGGTGATGTTTGCTCAGGAAATTGTTGAACTATTTAAAGATAGTTCGTAAAGCTAAATAAAACCTTAACCTATATAGTTTATAAAGCTGGGTTTCGTTCCTCAACCCAGCCTACCGCGCTAATTTGTTGCTAAGCGTTGAGCCAAACACACTTGTGGTAGTTGGGACTCCTGACAAAGTGCTATCGCGGTAGCATTCATGGCATTTAATTCGGTGTCCACGACACCATTTTCATTACCAATAACAACCGTTTTAATCTGGTCACAATGAAGAGTACATTGACCCCCAACATTCATATCTTCGAGAGTACAATGTTGAACACCGGGTTTTAGATGTGTATTTATCGTTGGATAGTCAGCGGAAGAGTAAGAGGACCTAACTGAGGTAGAATTGCCTTGGTAGGAATGAGTTCGCCATTCAATTGAGTAACGTTTTCAAACTGATTTCCGGTGAGTTGTGCACACCAAAGATTCATCCCTAAACTATTGATTTCAAGAGCGGTATTCCATTGGATAACCAGTTGATTTTCTAATGTTGTTGCGGTTAAATTAGCTAGAGTAAAAGGCAAATATTCGCCACTACAATTTTTACCCACCCCACACGTTGCTGTTGTTGCTTCAGCAGGTTGTTGGCAATTGGCGCAGCGGAGAATGCCCTGGTCACTGGCGGCAAAGACATCGCCTTCTGGGCTGCCCCAAATATCATAAATAACAGGGAAACCAAGAAAACCATAAAATTTTGCTCCAGTAGGATAGGAATCTATAGTTGTTGCTGTCAAATTATCACCATTGTAGTGAAAAAGAGTACCTGTTGAAGGAGTTGAATTAGCTGTTGTTGTCAATTCGGTGTTTCCCACAAACACGTTGGTGTTAGAAGTACCCCAAATACCACTAAAATTACTAGTAGGAGTTAAACTGATCATCGTTGTCCACTGGTTACCATCATAATGAAAAATCCTACCCTCACAATGATAAGATCTAATTAAGTTCTCCATATTAAGAATAATCCTATAGCCAGGTGGAAGATTAATAACACTTCCAACAGCAAACACATTGGTGCTGGAATCACCCCAGATATCGTTAAGATAAACATCAACACCAATAGTCGTTGTAGTCCACTGGTTACCATCGTAATGGAGAATCGTATTGTCTCCCACCGCAAACACATCAGTGCTGGAATTCCCCCAGATGTTGATAACATCAACACTACTAATCATGGTAGTCCACTGGTTACCATCGTAATGGAGAATCATACCCCCACCTACCGCAAACACATCTGTACTAGAAGTCCCCCAGATGCTGCTCAAACAAGTATCGGTACTATTGTTCATCGTGGTCCACTGGTTACCATCGTAATGGAGAATTGTAGCACCATCACACCCCACTACAAATACATCCTTGCTAGAGCTACCCCAAATGCCATTAAGACTAAGAAATTCAGTTCCTCTGTTCATCGGCATCCATTGATTACCATCATAGTGAAAAATCTCACCATAAGCGCCGACTGCAAACACATCCGTGTTAGAAGTACCCCAGATACTTTTAAAATAAGTAGGAATTTCACTAATTATAGTCCAGCGATTACCATCGTAGTGGAAGATCCGGTTTCCGATTGCAAACACATCGGTGCTAGAGGTACCCCAGATCCCATAAAGATTATCAAGAGAACTCTTACTCTTCATAGTAGTCCACTGGTTACCATCGTAATGGAGAATGGTACTATCCCTACACACTGCAAACACATCCGTGCTAGAATTACCCCAAATACGAGTAAGACCATTACAAACCACACTGATCATGGTGCTCCATTGGTTACCATCGTAATGGAGAATTCTTCCTTCACCTATTACAAATACATCCGTGCTAGAACTACCCCAGATGTCTTGAAAAGTGGATGAGATTCCAATATCCATGGTTTTCCATTGGTTACCATCATAATGAAGAATAGTAAAAATACCAATCGCAAACACATTGACGCTAGAACTGCCCCAGATGCCAAGAAGAGGATCATCCGTCCCGCTGTTCATAGTAGTCCATTGGTTGCCATCATAATGGAGAATCGTACCTGCTTCTCCCACCGCAAATACATCCTTGCTAGAACTACCCCAAATGTCAGCAAGAAGAGGAGTTCCACTGTTTACGGTGTTCCACTGATTACCATCATAATGAAGGATGATACTATCATTCCAATTCCTACCCACCGCAAACACATCGGTGCTAGAACTACCCCAGATACTATCAAGTTCAGTAGCAGTCTCATTATTCATGGAGCTCCATCGATTACCATCGTAGTGTGAAATTATATTATTCTCGCTGATCATAAATATATCAGTGCTGGAACTGCCCCAGATGCTTTTAGCCTTAACGTAATTCTCACCGACCATAATATTCCATTGATTACCATCGTAATGGTAGATCGTATTATCTCCCACCACAAAAACATCGGTGTTGGAACTGCCCCAGATTCCTACAAAATAGGCAGAATGAGGTACAAGATTATTCATAGGATTCCATTGATTACCATCATAATGAAAAATTGTATTCCCCCCCATCGCAAATACACCCGTACTAGAACTACCCCAAATGTTGATCAAAGTATCCGCAGTTAAAATCATGGTATACCACTGGTTGCCATCGTAGTGAAGAATCATATTCGTCCCATTCCAACCTAGCCCTATCACAAACATATCCGTGCTAGAAGCACCCCAGATACCAACAAGATTATCAGAAGTACCGATATTTGTGGTGTTCCATTGATTGCCATCGTAATGGAGAATTGCACCATCACTACCAACCACAAATACATTCGTGCTGGAATTACCCCAAATATCATTAAGATGAGCTGAGGTTACCTTAGTCATCGGGTACCATTGCTTACCGTCATAGTGGTAAATCATACTCCCATCAATCGCAAACACATCCGTGCTAGAACTCCCCCAAATTTTGTTAAAATTGGTAGAAGTCCCGCTATTCACAGCGTGCCATTGATTACCATCGTAGTGAAGAATCGTACCACCATTACCAACCACAAACACATCGGTACTAGAATTTCCCCAGATACCATTCAAATTAAGAAGAGTACCACTCTCCATTTCCTGCCATTGCGAACCATCATAGTGAGAAATTAAACCGCTAACGCCAACTACAAACACATCATTGGCAGCACTTCCCCAAATAGCGGTAAAATGCCGTTGGGAACGATAGGAAAACTTCCACTCGTCGGCTAAAACCACGGTAGTTAACAAGTTGATAATAATAACTAAATAAATAAGATAGGATTTCATAACGCATTATTCCTCCAATTCGGTTGGTGATAAGAAATGAAGTCTTGCCCAACAACTTCTTGATTAACAACTTCTTGATTAACTATAGTTTAAAGTCAACCATTTTGCTTTCCCAAATATCAACACCACCGATTCGGTTTAAAACAATCTGATTTATTTCTCAATGAATTAGCGGATTTCATAATACTTGTTAAGGTGAACGAATCACCGGTAGCATCCTAGCTGGCACGATAATCAATGATAGTCCAATTGGTGATGTTTTAGCTGACTTGTCTTTAGCTCCAGGTATTGTTCTTCGGGGTGGTATACTAGTCGGTCAAATTATCGGCCAATGTGATGCGCTAGCACGCTTGATGTTCAACCGGGTAGCTAGCCCACGTAGGTTGGAGTGAGCCTGTAAACTCCAACCTACGTGGGCTGGAAATAGTTACAACTTCAATCAGTTTAGTTTTGCAGCCAGGTAGGGTGGGCAAAAGCGAAGCGTTGCCCACCATTTCACTATTGATGGTGGGCAAAATGCCATGAGAGTTTCGTACCATATTAAACCGCTTAGACGGGATTTCGCTCACCCTACTTGGCTACTTGGCTTCCTTGAATCGGTTTACTTTTCGCGATACCTAGCCTAACAACTTTTTTCGCGTCTTAAAATAAATAATGACAAAATAACATTAACGCAAATATAATATCATTTGATGTGCAAGTTTTATAATTAGTTGCATAGAGTGTTACTATTTTTTTACTATTAGTTGGGTTTCTCAACCAACTCTTACGGTAGGAAAAATCATGAAAAATTATTGTCACCGACAATTATCTTTGTGGGTTTGCGGTGTTGCAATGACCAGCTTGCAATTAACCCAAGCCAGCACAATTTATTGTGTTCACGACCAAGGAACCAATAACAGCCAATTTTGTTTTGGCACACCACTCCCCACACCACCAACAGACATTTTACCATTAGGTCCGCTTCATCAACAATGCGATATTGAAGCATTAGACATTCAGCCAGAAACTGACGATTTGTTTGCGGCTTCCGGTGATGATACCCCGCGAAAAGGGCATCTTTATCGCGTCAATAAAGGCAATGGTGCTATTATTGATATAGGCAGAATCATTGATGGAGCGACTCAATTAGCGATTACTGAAATTGATGCGCTTTCCTTTCAACCCTCGACTAATAAGCTTTGGGGATGGGGACAAGATACGGGTTTATTTGTTATTGATTCACCTTTGCCATCAGAGGGTGAGCTAATTTCAGCACAATGCTTATCAACCCCTGCGGTTCCAGCGATTGCGGCTGAAGTCGTGGTGCGTCGTCAAGGAGTGGACGCAATGGAAATAGAAGATATCACCTGGAATCAGAATGGAACTGTACTGTATGCTACCGAAAATCAACATACTGATCCACCTGATAGTCATGGTGATCCCGAAAATCGTTGGTCACTACCGGACTTTGATTTTGACTTTGATGAAGGTATCAGATTATGGGCTTATGATACTACTGATGATGGCGTACTTAGAGAAATTTGTTCTGATCTCACTACGGAAATCGCTAATCAACTCGGGCAAGCAGCTGAGGTCGAAGCTTTAGAATCATTACCTAATGATTTATTTAATCCCATTATTCCGGATGATCAGGATTTGTTATTAGTTGGCTTTCATGGTCCCAACCAACTACTTTATGCTATTATCGCCACACCGCCTTTACCTCTACCAGAATCGCCAGTTCCTTTACCCCCCTGTGAATTGCTTTGGAATGGAGAAATTCCCACTCAATTTAACGATATTGAAGGGTTAGCCTATAGTACCCAACCATTAGCGCTTAACGAAGCGGTTACCCTTGAAGGGATCATGGAACATTTACGGACTTTACAATATATCGCTGATGTTCACGATGGTAATCGTGTCTTCGGTAGCTTGGGCTATGACGAATCAACCGATTATATCATTGAACAATTAACCACAGCGGGTTACCAAGTGACAATTCAGCCGTTTGAGTTTCCACGGTTCATTGAACTCAATCCACCGCTACTCGAACAAACTGCACCTAATTCTACTGTTTATCCGCCAAATGATCCGGCTGGTTTTTTTACCATGAGTTACTCTGGCAGCGCTGAGGTAACTGCCGTAGTAGAAGCGGTTGATGTTCTTATTCCACCTGGAGCGACTCCTAATACTTCCACTAGTGGTTGTGAAGTAGAAGATTTTACTCACTTTACCCCCGGTCACATTGCGCTAATTCAACGTGGTAGTTGCGCTTTCCTGACCAAAGCCTTAAATGCTCAAAATGCTGGGGCGAGTGGGGTAATTATTTTTAATGAAGGTCAAGACGGTCGACAAGAAGCCTTCCTAGGTACCTTACAACAGCCTATTTTTACCATTCCAGTTGTGGGTGCTCATTTCAACCTTGGTGAGGAATTGTATACACTGAGTCTTAGTGGCGATGTTACTGTCCATATGATAGTTGATGCCATTTCAGAAATGGCCATGACGAGTAATATCATTGCTGAAACACCAACCGGTAACCATAAACGAACCATAATGGTCGGTGCCCACCTCGATTCCGTACCGACTGGGCCAGGAATCAATGACAACGGGAGTGGTTCGGCCATGATCTTAGAAGTAGCGTTACAGCTGGCTCAACTGGGTATCAAACCCACTAATAAGGTGCGTTTTGCTTTTTGGAGTGCGGAAGAATTTGGTTTAGGTGGTTCTACTTATTACGTGGCACAATTAAGTCCCGCCGAGCAGAAAAAAATTGCACTTTATCTGAATTTTGATATGGTCGCTTCACCCAATTATACTCGTTTTATCTACGATGGTGATGATCCAGAGGCTCCAGAGGGTTCGAGTAATATTAAAGATCTGTTGTTAAATTACTTCACTTCCCAGGGCGTTGGTGATTGTGTTTGGTTAACTCCACTTGATGGTCGTTCGGATTATCTGCCTTTTATGAATGCGGGTATCCCGGTAGGTGGTCTATTCACCGGGGCTGATGGTAACAAAACGATTGAGCAAGTTGCTTGTAGCGGTGGAACAGTTGGAATTCCTTATGATCAAAACTATCATACCCCTAACGATAATTTAAGCAATCTTAACGAAAATATTCTCGATGAAATGGCGGACGCTACAGCCCAAGCTGTACTAACCTTGGCGATGACAAATTTACCGCTGGTTGATATTGCTACTAGTACCGCCAGCGTTGCACAAGTATCGACAGTAACCTCAACTAAAGAATATTTAGGACCTTTTGTTAAACAATAAATTAAGTGTAACGCAGTGAAACCGAGCCTTTGAAATATCAATAAATAAGGGTCGGTTTGGCGTTGCGGCACCGATCCTACAGATTCTTAGGAACCAGAGCGGTGGTAATTGTCGCCAGATAAATTGATAGCAAGCGTAGGTCGGCAATCCTTTGCCGACATGTCGTTGAGGCAATGGGCGGGAAGGGATTCCCGCCCTACCAGCTAGTGGAATTAAGTTAATGTTTTTATAACTAAAATTTACTATTATTGATGTTAAACTCATTAGATAAATACTTTGAACTACCCAATGATGATCAAAAGAATGATCCCAAGAAAGCTGGGTTTCTACGTGCTACTACGTGCTACCGTCTTTAGACGGTAGTTGTTGATTCTAGCCATTAAGAATGGGTTAAAAACTGACCGACAATTAGGGTTCAATGCCTTGCTAGAAATCAAACACAGCGGCAGAAAAAATCTCTCACTTCCAGAAACCGATTTAGATCATCTAAAAGAACCACTTAGAAATCTTAATGTGTTCAGTGAACATCAAGAAATTCAGCAGGTGTTAAAAACGACTGGCAACAATGAAATTAGCAAGATATATAGTTGGCTCCCCGGGACGGGCTCGAACCGCCGACCCACTGGTTAACAGCCAGTTGCTCTACCGACTGAGCTACCGAGGAACAACTCAGGGGCGCATCATAAACAAATTGTTAATCTATGTCAATACCGGTACTGATATCAAGTTGAGTTTCGTTGAGTAAAACGTTATATTCTTACTGATATTATGACATAACTCCTGAAGATTAATAACTTTTTAAGTTCAATATATGCTACCTACTTTTGCCATCGTCGGTTGTCCCAATGTTGGGAAATCTACATTATTCAATGTATTAACTAAAACGCACAACGCCATAGTTGCTAATGAACCTGGTTTAACACGAGACCGTCAAGTTGGTCGCGGTCAGATTGGCAACCATGACTATTGGGTCATTGATACTGGCGGACTAGAAGGAGAACCCGATGCGATAGGTAAACTCGTTACCCAACACGCTTGGTTAGCTATCCAAGAAGCACAAGGGGTACTATTTTTGGTTGATGGACGTAGTGGTTTAACGGCGGCAGATGAAAACATTGCTGGGCAGTTGCGTCAATTCAATCTCCCAATTCATTTAGTCATCAATAAAGCCGAAAATTTACTTCCCGAATTAGTCAGTGCCGAATTTCAGCAGTTAGGATTGGAAAACATTCATACCATTTCGGCGGCTCACCGTTGGGGCATTGATAGTTTAATGGAATCAGTATTAGCTCCTTTTTCATCTCGGTCTAACGAAGAAACCGATACTTCAGCAGAGGAAGGGATTAACATTGCTATTGTTGGTCGCCCTAATGTAGGTAAATCAACACTAGTTAATCGCATATTGGGCTATGAGCGGGTTATCACTTTTGATCAACCCGGTACTACCCGTGATAGTATTTTTACCCCCTTTGAACGTGAAGGACAACGCTATACTTTAATCGATACCGCTGGTGTTCGGCGACGAGCAAAAGTTGCTGAAAAAATTGAGAAATTTAGCATAATTAAAGCTCTACAAGCCATTGAGGTTGCACATGTCGTCATCATGATATTCGATGCTCGTGAAGGCATGACTGATCAAGATGCCCATTTGTTAGGTCATATTTTAGACAGTGGGCGTGCTTTAGTGATAGCGGTTAATAAATGGGATGGTTTAGAACCAAACCATCGAGAGCAAGTGCGCTATCATTTAGGTAGAAAACTACATTTTGTTAATTTTGCTCAAATTCATTATATCTCTGCTTTACATGGGAGTGGTGTCGGTCAATTATTGGGGGCAGTCAATACGGCTTGGCAATCAGCACATCAACAAATTAACACGTCCCAATTAAATCAAGTTTTACGCCAAGCCATGAAAAATCATCCTCCGCCTTTAATTCGGGGTAGACCCATTAAATTGCGTTATATACATCAAGGTGGACATCACCCCCCCGTATTCGTAATACATGGTAATCAAGTTAATGCGTTACCTGATTCCTATCAACGTTATTTAATGAATACTTTTCGAGAAGTTTTTGCCTTAACGGGAACTCCCATTCGTTTAGAATTAAAATCCGGAGGTAATCCTTATGAGGGCCGTAAAAATACCTTAACACCCCGTCAACAAAGAAAACGTCAACGATTATTGCAATACGTGAAAAAACAGAAATGAATGAATTTCATTGAAGGACACGGGGCTACAGTTGTTCAAAAACAGTCCCCCCAATACCAAATAGAATAAGGGTGCGTCTTTGGGTTACACCAAATTTTATTAGGAATAAAGGAAAAGTGAACGGGGCAAGTTCCGTACCGAGGCCTAAAATTACAGTATAATGAGCTTAATCACCCGGTTTATGAGGAAAGACTTGATATGGAACCTCAACAGATTAAAGAGCTTATTTTAAAAGAATTACCAAAACTAATGCAACCAGATAGTGGTTTGCGGGAATGGGTACTCAATATTGGGTGTCCCCAATTTGCTGACAAAGCTGCTACCGAAGGACGCTTTGAGCAAATGATACAGGTTATCCAACAAAAAATTGAAGAAGACCGCCAATCAAGAGAAGCACAAACCCGCCAATGGGAAGAAAATCAACAGCGATTGCTCGACTTGGAACGCAAAAACCTTGTTGTGAAGTGTTATTAGCTCAACGAATGGATTTTTTATTAGTGTGTAAACCAGACTCTCAGGTGACTGTATCTGAAGTGGTCAATTATCTGGAAAAAATTGGTGAAGTCAAAACGTTAGTTAAAAAACGCTGGAGGGGAACAGGCTATGAAACGGACACTTACCGCTATGTGCAACCAATCCTTCTACGGAATGATGATGATGCCCTAAAAGTTAACTGGTGCGAACTGACGACAGTACCAGATGACGGGACCATCGTTTATCGCAATACCGTTATCATCTCTCACCAACTCGATGATCAATCCGTGATTGAAGCCGTTCAAGCCGGACGGACACGCTGGAAGATTGAGAATGAGAACAATAACATCCTCAAGACTAAGGGTTATCATTTTAATCATAACTTTGGGCATGGACAACACCATCTAGCCGCGTTACTCGCTACGCTGATTATTCTGGCATTTCTCCTTCACACCCAGATGGAATTGATGGATGAGGACTTCAAACTTCGGCGTCAGCAATTGCCATCAAGACAGCGATTATTTAACGATTGGTTGGCGCTGACCACTTATCTCTACTTGGAAAATTGGCCCGCTCTTTTGACCTTTATGCTCCAAGGAAGGCTATCTCGTCATCCCGTCCCCACTTGAATTCTCAATTCAATCTCAAAATAAGAATTGCTGGCTGGCTTAATGTACCAGTTGCCATCTCTTCTCAACTTAACTATACTAACGTGCTTTTTAAACGTAGGTCAATTTATACACCCAGTTCGGTTAAAATTGCCTCCTTGCTTTATGATACTAAATAAATTTGGACATAAAGCTGTTTAACCCAGAAGGAGCCTCATGAAACATTACGAAATTGTATTTTTGGTTCACCCGGACCAAAGTGAACAAGTGCCGGCGATGATTGAACGTTATCAAGCCGTTATAGAAGGTAAAACTGGTCATATTCATCGCCTCGAAGATTGGGGACGTCGCCAATTAGCCTATTCCATTAATAAAATCCACAAAGCACACTATGTGTTGATGAATATTGAGTGTGATATAACAGTTCTTGATGAATTAAATAGTCTATTTCGTTTTAATGATGCCGTGATCCGCTATCTAATTTTGAATCGGAAACAAGCGATTACTGAACCTTCGCCAATGGCTAAGACCAAAGATGAGAAAGAAACATCACTACCTTCATTTGATGAAGACTCATATGACGATTCCATTGATGATGACAGTGATTTTAGCGATGAATCTGAAGAAGAGATCGCTTAGATTGGCTCATCAGCTATTTTTTCTCCCCAGTCTGAATTGAGGTAAAGATACCATGTCACGTTATTTCCGCCGCAAAAAATATTGCCGATTTACTGCGGAAGGCATTAAAGAAATTGATTATAAAGATTTGAATACGCTTAAGAGTTATATTACCGAAACCGGTAAGATTGTACCAAGCCGTATTACCGGTACACGGTCAAAATACCAGCGGCAATTAGCTAAAGCGATTAAACGTGCTCGTTATTTGGCTTTATTGCCTTATTCCGATGCCCATGATTAAGTTTTAAATCAGGGGGTGACAATTGAGGCGAGTCGTTAAACTGAAAACCTCAATGAATAACCTACCACTTTTCCCAAGTGAGATTGTTAGCTATGGAAGTTATTCTGCTCGAAAAAATCAAGAATTTAGGTAATCTCGGTGATAAAATTAGTGTTAAGCCGGGTTACGCACGCAATTATTTAATTCCACAAAATAAAGCCGCCTTAGCTACACCAGCCAATATTGCTGAATTTGACAAGCGTCGAGCGGAGTTTGAGAAAGCGCAGCGAGATGCTTTAACTTATGCTCAGGAACGGGCTATACAGTTAAAAGATTTGATTGTGGAAATCACTGGTAAAGTTGGTGTGGAAGGAAAACTCTTTGGTTCAGTGAGTGCTGCTGATATTGCGCAAGCGATTAATGATGGTGGAGTAGAAATTTCTAAACATGAAATTCGCTTACCTAATGGCCCCCTACGCCAAGTTGGTGAGTATGAAATAGCGGTTCATTTACACCCAGATGTAGATGCCTCTATCACCGTCCACGTTGTTGCTGAAGAGTAGTTTGAGTTTTTAACTAAACTTTTGAAGGGTATCACCCTTCAAAAGTTGAAATCAAAACTTTCCAAATAACACTAACTCAAGGGAAGGTTGATGTAATTCAATCTTCCTACCCCCATTGGCAGAACAATGACTATGCCGGAACCGGTTTATCCTGATATCCCTTTTGGCAATACTGCCGAATTTCTTAAAACACTCCCCTTCTCCAAAGAAGCTGAACAATCAGTTATCGGTGGTTTGATGCTGAATAATGCCGCTTGGATGACGATTGCTGATCTATTGACCGAAAATGATTTTTATCACCGTGAACATCAATTTATTTTTAGAGCGATTCAAACTTTAGCCGAAGAAGGGCATCCTTGTGACCCAGTGACTTTGTCTGAATGGTTAGAAAACAACAACAAACTGGATGCAATTGGTGGTAATTCCTATCTCGGATTATTAGCTAGAAATACACCCAGCGCTGCTAATATTGAGGCTTACGCCAAAATTGTGCGTGAACATTCGATATTACGTCAGTTGGTGCGAGTGGGTACTGAAATCATGGACAATGCTTTTAATACTCAAGGTCGAACTAGTACACAACTGCTTGATGAAGCTGAAAAAAAGTTTTTGAGATTGCGGAATTAGGTGCGAGAGGTCAAGGTGGCTTTGTTAAAATTAAGGCGGTTTTAAGTGAAGCACTGGATCAAATTGACCGATTATCTCAACAACAAGGTTTCATTACCGGTATACCGACTGGTTTTAGCGATTTGGATGAAATGATCTCTGGCTTACAACGTTCTGATTTCATTATTATTGCCGGTCGTCCTTCGATGGGAAAATGCCTAGCCGGTCAAGCTAGAATAGTTGATTCAACCGGCCAATTAACCGTGATAGAGGAAATTTATCAGCGTCACGATGTTGAATTATTGACCTTAACTACCAACGGACAATTTCAGTTAACTAAGCCCATTGCTTTTGTAAAAGATGGCATTAAACCGGTATTTCGGTTAACCACACAATTAGGACGCTCGGTAGAAACGACGATTAATCATCCTTACTTGACGTTGCAAGGTTGGAAACCGCTAGCTGATTTAGTCATTGGCGAAAAAATTGCTGTACCTCGGCGAATTAACATTTTTGGTACCACAACTTTAACAGAAGGTCAAATTAAATTGCTAGCAACTATCATCGGCAATAGTCATTTTTCTAACTTCAGTTTACTATCGGAAATACTGACTCGATGGGTAAATCAAATCAAGGCCATCAGTCTAGATAACCCGCATTATTTTAACTTCAGCAGCCATTGGCTGCTATGGCTTCATCAACACGGGTTATTATGGTTGCAACAATATAGCCAGAAAAAAGGGTTATTGATTCCTACCGTGATTTTTACTTTACAGCGTTCTCAACTGGCTTTATTTTTAAATCACTTATTTATTCACACCGGTTGGTTAAGTCGAACAGCAGCTCACTTTGGAACAATCGGTTACACATTGAGTCATGAAGAATTAGCCAAACAAGTCCAACACTTGTTGCTCCGTTTTGGTGTCATTGCTGCCATTAAACTTCAGCAGCATCATTGGCAACTCATAGTAGAACAAATTGATTCGCTTAAGATTTTTATTAGTGAAATTGGTTTGTTGCAGTCACCAGTCAATTTCGCTGATACTCAATCACCAGTTGAAGAAATTTACTGGGATAAAATTGCCACGATTGAATTTATTGGACAAAAACCAGTTTATGATTTAACCATTGCTGAAACTCACAATTTTGTGGCTAATGATATTTGTGTGCATAACACTTCGTTAGCCATGAATATCGCTGAAAATGTCGCGCTACGAAGTCAATTACCGGTGGCCGTATTTAGCATGGAAATGTCCAATGAACAATTGGCTATGCGCTTGATTGCTTCTCTAGCCAAAATTAATTTGCAAAAAGTAAGGACTGGTAAACTCCATGATGATGATTGGCCTAAATTAACAGCAGCAGTTAGCCAGTTACAGGAAACACCATTGTTTATCGATGATACGCCAGCCCTTAATCCTACCGAATTACGGGCAAGAGTTCGTCGTTTAGCCCGTGAACAAGGTGAATTAGGTTTAGTGGTGATAGATTATTTGCAATTAATGCAGATAGCTGATAACAAAGAAAATAGAGCGGTAGAAGTATCAGAAATCTCCCGTTCACTGAAAGCCTTAGCCAAAGAGTTAAATGTTCCAGTCATTGCTTTATCGCAGTTAAATCGGAGTTTAGAACAACGGCCGGATAAACGTCCACGGATGTCGGATTTGAGAGAATCCGGTAGTATTGAACAAGACTCTGATTTAATTATATTTATTTATAGAGATGAAGTTTACAATGATAATAGTGAACATAAAGGGGTAGCCGAAGTCATTATTGCTAAACAGCGAAATGGTCCCATTGGAACTACTCAACTCACTTTTTTAGGAGAATTTACTAAATTTGAAAATTACGCGAGTGAAGAAATGATAAGGGGGGGAATATAAAGTATGAGCCGTCCAACTTGCGCTATCATTGATACAACCGCTTTACGCGCTAATTTACAACGGGTATCTGCCTGCGCACCAACTCAGCGTATCATGGCGGTCATTAAAGCGAATGCTTATGGTCATGGTGCTATTCCAATTGCTAAAGTATTAGAACCCCAGGTTGATGCTTTTGCAGTCGCTTGTATCGAAGAAGCTTTGCCATTGCGAGAAGCCGGTATTACTGTACCTATTGTGTTATTGGAAGGTTTTTTTCATGCCGATGAATTACCGCTTGTCGCTGCTCATCAATTACAGATTGTCGTTCACAATGCCACTCAATTAGAACATTTACTCCGTAGCCGGTTAGCTAAACCGATTCAGGTGTGGTTAAAAGTCGATACTGGTATGCACCGTTTAGGATTTGCACCTTATGAAATTGAAGCGATTTATGGGCGGTTGCAACAATGTTCCCAAGTTAGTCCACCGATTCGGTTACTGAGCCATTTAGCTTGTGCTGATGATCGTCAAGATCAGACTACTTCAGTACAAACTCAGCGTTTCATGACACTAGTTAATGCGTTGAAAGTTGAAGCTTCTTTCGCTAATTCAGCCGGTATCTTAGCTTGGCCTCAAACTCATGTTGATTGGGTACGACCAGGCATTATGCTGTATGGTGTTTCACCTTTTACTGACACCACTGCTACAGTAGAAGGATTACAACCGGTTATGCAATTGCAATCGGTGTTAACCAGCGTAAAATATTGCCAAATAGGTGAATGTGTTGGCTATGGGAGAACTTGGCGTTGCCCTGAAAACATGCCTATTGGAGTGGTTGCCATTGGCTATGCGGATGGTTACCCACGCCATGTCCCTTCTGGAACGCCAGTTTTAGTCAATGGAAAACGAGTTCCCTTAATAGGAAGAGTTTCGATGGATATGATAACCGTGGATTTACGAACTCAACCTCATGCTCAAGTAGGTGATCCAGTGATATTATGGGGAAATGATTTACCAATTGAAGAAATCGCTCATTTAGCGGGTACGATTGCTTATGAATTGCTATGTAATGTAAGTAAACGGATTTATCAGTTATCAGTTATCAACCATCAGCCCAATCGGGCAGAAATCGTTTTTCGCCATTTTGGGTAACCGGTTTATCCACATTGAGTTGGCAAGGGACTGCTGACTCCTACTCATTCAAGCATCTGAACACAACTTGAGTTGTATTGAAATGTGAGGTGAGGCGTTACGGTTCTTTTATTTCAGCGCTAAATGTTTTGCAGCGGTGAAATCCGCTTTGCCAGTCCCTAATTTGGGAATAGCCGCCACTTTTAAATATTCTTTCGGTTGCATCAGCGGATTCATACCGCTTTTCAGGACTTGAGCCCGCAAGGTATCCATTTCTGCTTCTCCGGCTATCAACAAAACAATTTTTTCGCCTTTGGTCTGATCGGGTATGGCGATGGTTAAAATTTCCAGTTCCGGATTATCAAACAGCTTAGTGAGTTCCGTTTCTACCGCTCCCAAGCTGATCATTTCACCACCTAGCTTAGCAAAACGGGAATAACGGTCCAAAATCGTTAGAAAACCATCTTCGTCAAGGTAGCCTTTGTCACCGGATTTGTACCAGCGAACCCCATCTTGTTCAACGATAACCTGCGCTGTTTTTTCAGGTTCTTTTAGGTAACCTTGCATAATTTGGGTTCCCCCAATCAAGATGAGACCGGCTTTGCCAATTGGTAGCTCTGCCATCGTTTCGGGATCAACAATTTTGACTCGTGCTCCCGGCAAAGGTAGTCCGACTGTACCGGGCTTATTGCCAACTTGTACTTCGCCTGAATAAGAAAGTAAGATATCGGGAATATTGACACTGGCGACCGGAGAAGTTTCGGTAGCACCATAGCCTTCGTAAATGTCCTGGTTGAATTTTTCCTTGAAACTTTTGCGAACTTCTTCGCTAAGACGTTCGGCACCAGCTACCACAATACGCAGAGATTGAAACATCAGTGGCAATACTTTGCGGCTTTGGGTATAAATCCGCAAAAAAGTGGAAGTACCCAGTAACAGCGTCACTTTATACTGGGCTACGAGATGACCGACTGTCGGTGCATCCATCGGATCGGGCTGGCACACCATCGGAATTCCTTCGATTAAAGGCATAAAAGTAGTCACCGTTAAACCAAAGGCGTGAAAAGCCGGCAAAGTATTTAAAATGACATCTTCTTCATTTGGATTGAGTATCGTGGCAATCTGTTTGAGATTACCCATGAGATTAGCATGGCTTAACATCACCCCCTTGGGTGTACCTTCGCTGCCGCTGCTGAACAGAATTGCCGCCGTATCGCCTAAACGACTTTTATGAAAGTACCAACTTCGCAACAACCAGACGGGCAAAAACCGCGCTTGTAAATAAACCCATAAACGTTCTTTAGAGGATATCTGTTCGCCTAGATCTTCTAGTGGTATGAACTTGACCAATTCTCCCAAAGGAGTCAAATCGATTCCCCGTTTTTTTAGTTTTTTCAAAAATAGGCGAGAAGTTAAAATGGTTTGAATATCCGCACGTTGCACCGACGCGGAAATGACTTCTAGCGGTGAAGTGTAATTGAGATTGACGACAGTCTTACCTTGCATCAGGATTGTCAGATTGGCTAGCACCGCGCCGGCGGAAGGTGGCAGGAGAATACCAATATACTGTTGAGTAGAGAGTGACGTCTTCAAGTGTTGGGTAAATAGCAAGGCACCAGCTAATAAACGATAATAGGTAAGACCAGCGTGGGTTTCTAGAACAGCGGTCTGTCCACCACTGGCTTTAGCGGTACGCAGAAAACTCAATGCCAGTGGTTCTAGATTCTCGATATAATGCCGCCAAGTGTGGATCGAGGTTTCAAATACCGCTTGTTTGACTTGTGCGGCATTGGTAGTGGCAAGTAAAGGCGGCCCAAAACCAACCGTAACGTGTCGGACTCTTCCACTACGGGAACCGGTCCGATATTTCCCGGAAGCATAAGAAAAAAGGCTACCCCAAAGCCCTCTCAGGTAGAAAGGCACGATATTAGTGTTAGTATCTTGTACCGCCCGTTCAAAACCGGCTTTAAACAAGCTCAGATGGCCGTTGTGGCTGATGTGCCCTTCCGGGAAAAGTGCAACGACTTCCCCAGCCTGTAACGCATTTTTTACTTGTCCCAGCGCATTCTTGCTGCCACCGGCAGTGATGGGAATAACCTGGAATAAATCTAGAAACCATTTGAGATACCATTTCTCATAGTAAGTCCGGATCATGACAAAACGGATGGGACGGGGAGAAGCAATTTGCAGAATGGCCCAATCCAACCAACTGATATGATTACCCAGTAACAGTACTCCCCCAGTAGATGGTAGGTTTTTCATGCCCACGACTTGAACCCGGTACCGTTGTTTGATCAGAGAGGCTACCAAATAACGGACAAATGATTGTGGAAGTTTGCGCAAGGCATAGACCGTACCAATCAGGGTAACGACAGCCAACAGATAGAAAGTCACGCGATTTGAAATGGCCAGGGAAGCTAGGAGAATCGAGACCCCTAGAAAAATTAGCATGAAAATATTTTGGATGAAGTTATTGGCTGCCATAACTACCCCAGCTTGATCTTCATTGGCCAGATATTGAATTAGGGCGTAAAGTGGCACAATGAACAGCCCACCAAAAAAACCGTAAGCGGTAAAGACAATCGCTAGAGTCAGGTAATTACTTAATAGCGGCAGTATTATCAATGTAGTGCAAATGCCAGCAGCGCCCAGCGGGATAATTCCAGTTTCTATATAGTTTTTTGAAACCTTACCGGCAAACAGTGACCCTAAAATGATGCCGATGCCACTGAGCGCCATTAATCCATTGGCGATCCGGGTATCAGTTCCTCCGGTAACTTCTTTGAGATAAGCGCCAAAATTGGCTAATACCACCTGGCTGATGGCGTAAAATACTGACAGACCGATAATGCTCAACCAGATGCCTTCACGTGACCAGACTGCATATAAGTTCTCACGCAAATATCCAGCACGCAGATAGCGCTTAAAATCAAAATGTAGCATGACCTCAACGGGTCGAGTTTTAGGTAGGCGGAAAGTCAGCCAAAATTCTAGCAGTGTGCCACCAATCAATAAAAAACCCAAATATCTGACAGACTGAAGAATTTCTGAAGAAAGATGGGAATCAACTGGAAGTATACCTTCAAATAACAAGGTGTAGATAAAGGTTCCTCCCAGAATCGCTACAATAGTTGTAGCCTGTAGTGCCGAATTGGCTGCTGCCAATTTCTGTTGGCCAACTAGTTCACGGATGTAACCATATTTAGCAGGCGAATAAAATGCGCTTTGCAAAGCTAAAAGAAATGTTAGTATAAAAGCTGGCCAGAACCAACCTAGGTAATAACAGATCGTGATCAGGAGAGTAATGAAAATTGCAATCAGGGCAGAAATTTGGATAATCTTGGGTTTAGGAAATTTATCAGCCAGATAGCCGGAAGGAGTGAACACCATAACAAAAGGCAATAATATTATTGCCTGAATGATAGCGCTGTAAACTCGTAATTCGGTACCATCGTAAATCTTGAACAGGGTATTTTGAATGATGATCTTGTGTCCCAGATCAGTAAAAGCATTTAAAAAAGAAATAGACAGGTAAGCGATAAAACTCTGGTTTTTCCAGAGAGTGGTTTCTGTTTCCATATCCAGTATCCAAATGACCGTCCTAAGACTCTGAACGGGTAGCGAAAAAAAATGCGTTCCGATGTATTAAAACACAACCCGATAATTAGCAATCCCTATATTGGCTTTCACATAACTTAATTTTTGTAAGTTAAGCGGTGAGAGTTTGATGGTTCCGTTTACCATAAATTATATTATAATAATCAATAGTTTATTATATTTTGCATAGGGATGATGGTAATTCATCACCGTAGAAAAAAAGATCATCTCTTATTTCCTCAATTTATTCTGGTTATCGAGGTTACGAGCGATAAATATGCCACCACTTCAGCCCAGTCAAGCCGTGTATGTTGAGCTTTTCCTAGGACCTCACGTCTACCAGTCAACGGCTCAACGACCAGATAGAGATCGACAGTGCCTTCTCGGGTCTATTTATAATCGACATGTTCAACTCCATATTCATCCGTAAACGACTTCCGCCGCTCCCCTCTCAACTGTCTGGGCGTCCAAACAGACGAACGGGTGGTTGCATTATCGGGTTGCTCATACCCGTCTAACACTTCTTCCATCCGACAGACAAAGTCTGCCCCCACTTTAGGAATCACTCAGGACACCAACGCGAACTATTTATTCACTAGGTGGATAAAATTCTCTGTCTACCAGTTGTTCAACGGTGTATGGACAAAATTGAGGAAATAAAGATCTAGGTAGCTTAGTTTCATCAATAGCTAAACTGACTGCTTTAGGATAAGCTAATTTCACTGACTCACTCAAGTGAGATTTTAAGCTGGGGATGTTTTCTAATAAATCAGCAATCTGAGAACGTTGTTCTATAATAGAACGTTGCCAACTTCTGCCGTCAAATTCTTGCCATTTCTCATTGAGTTGTTGCAATTGAAATTGCCATTTCAGCAGATGAGCTATCAGAATTTTTAGGTGGCTTACCAATTCATTTCTGTCACGTTTAGCCATACCTTCTAATTCTTCAATCAGGTGTTCAACATCAATCTCCTCAAAACGACCATTGCGTAGCAAAGTAATGTGGTGTTTAATCCACTGGTGAAAATCTTGTTCATATTCCAGTTTTAACTCCATAGTTTTTACTGTTCCTAAAAAGTTATACAAAGTTGTATATTTTTAAGTTATTTGCTCTCGATTGATAACTCCGAAAAATTGCAATTAGAGTCCTGGTTGAGCAGCCCCAATCAGTGTCGCTAAGTCCGTTCTAGCAAGATGGACTTCACCTTGTGATAGGAGGTCCAGCGAATCTATCTCCCGATCATGAAGTTTGGCTAAAACGTTTCGCGCAGCATTTAGCTCGCTACCAAACCGAGCTTGATAGTATCTGTACACGAAGCTCGGCTTCGTTTCTCTCGCCAAGCTGAGCTTGGTAACGAAGACGATTATATTTTGTGTATAGGAGACCAGAATGGATTAAAAATGTCAAAGGAAATTATTTGCTATTACTTCAAATAAAGGTTAATACGAACCCTCAGCTGGGTTAAGGAACGAAATCCAACCGGTTCCAGAGTAATATGGAGCACTTTGGGGTGATGGGTAGCCCAATTAAGGGGATAAACACCAATCGGTTCTTCAAAAAGAGCATTGCCGGTTTCGTTTCGGATAGCTAGATACTAAGTACGATTCAGGTTCGCTGGGCTTTATTCCTCAATCCAGTGCTAGTTAAGTTGGTCGAGTTAGTGAAGCTTTACTCAACCCTCAAGGTACGTTTTTGGGGTTATCCATTCAAAGAGTCGGATTACGCTTCGCTAACCCGACCTACTTGGCTTCGTTTTATCCAGGTTACGCTCGCTAAGGTAAGGCTGTAGGGTCGGTGCAGCAACGCGAAACCAACCTTTATTGATATTTCCAATGGTCGGTTTCACTGCGTTACACCGACCCTACCAAGCTATTTGGTTGGTCAAAGTTGGATTTGTTAAGGCAATATTTAGCATACCGAAATGGTATTCCCAGCGATGATACCTTAAGGCGTTTCTTTCGGGCAATAGATAGTAATCAGTTCCAACGGTTATTTATGCAATGGATTCAAGCTTGGTTAAACCCCGAAGTGGCTAAATCAGTGGTGGCGATTGATGGTAAAACCCTACGAGGTAGTTACGATACCTACTAATCACCGATTCATTTAGTCTCCACCTTTGCTAGCGAAGCGGGCATTGTCTTAGGTCAAATGAAAACTGACCAAAAATCCAATGAAATCACTGCCATTCCCGAACTATTGGGATGGTTAAATGTGCGTAGGGCCATTGTCACGATTGATGCGATGGGTTGCCAAAAAAACCTTGCTGAGAAAATTGTCCATCGAGGTGGCGATTACCTCCTGGCCCTAAAAGGCAATCAAAGTAACTTACCTGAAGATGTCGAACTGTATTTTACACTCTCCCCGGCTTCATCATTAGCGAAGATGAGTACGGCAGAAACCCTTGATAAAGGGCATGGACGTATTGAAATCAGACGCGGTCGGCTAAGTACTGACATGGAGTGGCTTCAACTTCGGCATCCCGAATGTCAAAGCCTTAACAGCATAGTAGCCATCGAAAGTGAGCGTCAGGTTGGCGACACGATTTCACCAGAAACACGCTATTTTATTAGTAGTTCACTAACAACAGCATCAGAAGCGTTGGCTGCGGTTCGCTTCCCTTGGAGCCTCGACAATTAACTACATTGGGTATTAGATAGGTCGTTTGGCGAAGACCAGAGTCGTATACGCAGAGGCAACGCCCCTACTAATCTCGGCATTATCCGTCACGCGGCTTTAAACATGATCCAATCCATTAAAAAGAAACGGGTAAGTATTAAAGGAATGCGTAAGGCCGCTGGCTGGGATAATGCCACCTTAACGAATATTCTTGCTCAGACTTTTTTATGAGGTAGCCCTGCTTATCGACAGACCAGACTAGGATAAAAGTAAAAGTATGCTAAAATATCGCGCGGTGTTTATGAAATAATCTGGATTAGAACTATCTAAAATCTTTTCGAGACATGCTATTTCCTTACTGGGAGCAATATTATGAATAAGGTGAGATTAAGTTTGAGTATATTAAGCTTATGTAGCTTTATGAGTGTAGCTGGTTGGGCTGGAGAATATTACTATAACAACCCACTAAGTCACGGTATTTCTAAAAAAGAAATACCTCCACCACAACCAACAATGATTTCGAGTGGTTGTGTACAACGAATTATTACTACCCGTAATAATCAAGCCACTACCACTGAAGAGCCTTGTCCAGTTTCTCCTATTGTAGTACCGTTAGGTAGTAGTTGCACTCAGATAAAGACTACTACATATAGTAATGGCAAAATAACCACTGTAGAAGCACCTTGTCCAATTCCTCAACCGCCTTTAAAGTAAATTCATATGAATAAGAAGCTATTTAGTTTATGAGGAAGGCTATAAAGAACTAAATTAAGTCCGCGCATAGTTTATGCTACGCGGACAAATATTCATTCCATGCTTTATAATTAACTTAATATAAGTCTTACACTGAAGTTATCTCCAGTTATCTTAGGCTGTAGGGTCGGTGCAGCAACGCGAAACCGACCTTTATTGATATTTCTAATGGTCGGTTTCACTGCGTTACACCGACCCTACCAAGCTGAATATGATGAAAAGGTTAGTAGTTGTAGAAGATGAATTGTTTAAGCTATTTTTAAATTCACGCCAAACTAAAGCTAAAATGGCCTGATAGAATTGTTCAATAAAAGCTTTTATCTTTATCAATAACCAAACTACTCCCCAAAAAATATGAGTACGTGGTTGAAGTACATTCAGAATAGATAATGAGATCACGATTTAGATGATGGCGTTGGATTTGTCATGTGTTTTGTGTAATTGGCGTTTTTATCATTTTTATTTAAGTGCTTAAGGATACCAACCGAGGTATTGGTCTTATATGAAAATACGGTAAACTACACCGGAGCGAACGGTATCGTTACCTTGTTCAGGTGTTTGGTAGACTGGCTGCGGCTATGTTCTTTTGGTGTTATTTACAGACTTGCTCTTAATTCACATGTGAAAACAACTGCATTACCGGTGTTTATTTTTTAAATATTTTTCAGCCCAAGCGTATCGTTCTTTGTCTTTATTTAATAGATAAGTTATTAATTCTAGAAGTTTACTTTCAACTTTAGTGTTTTTAACAATTCGTTTTAGTTCGGCGTCGTGGTCTTGTGGAGAAGCACCCCGCTGAATGGCTTTTTCGAACCACTTTTCACCCTCTCCATATTGACCACGTTCAAAACAAATGGTTCCCATTAATGTGTAGGGATGATAACTTTGTGGATAGCCTTGAATGGCTTGTTTAGCACAATTTTCAGCTTGATCTAATTCATGAAGATCACGAAAAGCACCACCGCGTGTTGTTAACAAAGCTGATTTAAGCTTATCTTCTTTAATTGTTACAAAGTTCAATTCATCTGTTACGGCTAATGCCGATTTGGGCTTTTCCGCTTTACGCCAATGACTGCTTGCATTAGCTAAGTTCCATTTATTTTTTGTGCATTTATATTCATTTTCATAAAACAAGGCTTCTATTTCATGATGGCGAATCCGAAGAGCAACTTCATCTTTATATTAATCATACAACCAAGTCGCCTCAATTTCATCAAGTCGTTTTCCATCATCTAATTTTCTTGAAATTAAGTAGTGGCGTATTTTGTTATTATCAATAATTTCATTATGTTGCCTATTTTGTACTAACCAATTATATTCGAATTCTGTCAATACTTGGTTATGTTTTATTTTCATTTGAACGTAAATCACGAATGTGGGTACTAATTTACGGTTGTTAAGAAAATTAAAATCGGGTTCGCTGAGTGAATCTTTTGCGTCAATTTTTTTAAGTACTTTATATAAATGGCTGGAAATAGAGGACTCTTGAATGGTAGTGGCTTTATATTTACATTTGAGTGTCTCAAAATCTCTAATATTTTTCTGTTCTTCCGCAACAGCTATGGTTTCAGCCAGTCCTTGTTGTTTTAACCAATTTATTTGTAACTTAGATATGGGCTTATTAGCGTCTAATTGTTGCAAAATCTCATAAAGAGGACGACTTAAATAAGAGGTATCAGCATAACTGCTGGCTTGATATTTTTCCTTTAACGTGGCGAATTGGCTATTTTTGTTTGATTCTTGTTGCTCGAAAATAGCAAATATTTCAGGAAGTTGCTGAGATTGTAACCATTCAATTTGTTCAATGCTTAAGCGTTCTTTAACATCTAATTGTTTTAATATTGCATACAATGGACTAGAAGGCTGAGAATCTGGATATTGGACAGCTTGATATTTAGCTTTCAATGTTCGAAATTCGGCAAAAGTAACTAATCGCGGAAACCCGTTAGCATTAAGATAGCTTATATCATCTGGGGTTAATGGTTGTAATATTTCTAACTTTTTAAGTATGAAATGGATTGGCTTACTTAATGACTCTCCGGTTAGCCCCATTATTCCATAAGTCAGATAAGTCGATGGTAGATATTGCTTAAATAATTCATTTACTTCTGTTAAAAATTTATCAAAATACTTTGCTTTTCTCTCAATACACTCAATCGTATCGACAAGATTATTTTCCCTTAACCAAGAAAATTCTAAATCGGTTAGCAAAATACCGGCATCAATTTTTCTTAAAATGAAATAAAGTAGGCTAGCTGATGAGTAATCTTGATATTGATCTGCCTTATAATAGGCTTTTAAGGAAGCGAAGTGTTGAGCAGAATCTTGGGATTCATTGTTATTCACTATGAGTTAATCCGCTGTTGGAAAACCAATATGATTATATTTTAAGCTAAATAGGTTAGCAATCTCTTCCCAACTTACTTTCATTTATTTAGAAATGGTGGGCAAAAGCGAAGCGTTGCCCACCCTACCGAGCTAGGGCGTTACGGCTGACGCTTAACGCACTCTATCTACTAAGTCTTCAGATTCAATCACTGCTAAAACTGCCATTTCATTATCCTTTGACTGATTTAATCATGGTTTCTTGCTCCCTAAATAATGTCAAATTGCTTACAACGATCTCCTCATTTTTTGTTAGATTTATAACAATTGTTGAATTAATTTTATAATATTATATTAATTTTAATTGGTTATAAATTGGGTATAACTATTGCCGTCATCATTTAGATAATACTTTATTCCTTCACAACTGTTTTTCCGGTTGCAATTAAATCACCGCTAATAATTTAACAAGAAGGTCATTTGTTGTTAATAAGTTATATTTATTTTTTAATATAAGAAAAAAATCTGATAATTTATTAAACGATATCGAGAAACCACCGAGGAAAAATCCATGCCAATTGATTGGAAAAATTATCCAATAAAAGATATTTATGATGAACTGATAGGCAAAACGGCTGAACTTCAACCAGCCGCCGCTGAGCTAGGTAATTATTTAAGTTCCATGAACGATGAAGAATTGAAGGAACGTAAGGACGCTGCGGAACTAGCTATTCAAGTCATGGGAATTACTTTTACAGTTTATTCTGAAGGTTCAACCATCGACCGAGCTTGGCCTTTTGATATCATTCCGCGGATTATTCCTAAATCAGAGTGGGATCGCACTGAAGCCGGGTTAAAGCAACGAGTTACCGCACTTAATTTATTTATTGATGATCTTTATAGTGAACAACGGATTGTTAAAGCGGGTCACTTTCCAGCAGAATTATTAGCAAAATCTAAAAATTTTCGTCCACAATGTGTAGGCATTAAACCACCCTTTAACATTTGGGCTCATATTTGTGGTAGTGACTTAGTACGTGACCGGGATGGTACTCTGTATGTGTTAGAAGATAATCTTCGTGTGCCCTCGGGGGTATCTTACATGTTAGAAAATCGCTCGGTCATGAAACGGGTTTTGCCGGAACTATTTGAGTATCAAAATATTCAACCGGTTGATGATTATCCCTCCAAATTATTTGATATGTTAGCCGCTATTTCGCCACGTCCGTTAGATTACCCGCAGGTGGTCGTATTAACGCCCGGAATTTACAACTCGGCTTATTTTGAACATGCCTATCTGGCTCAAAATATGGGTGCTGAATTGGTAGAAGCTCCGGATTTAGTAGTTGGCGACAATGATTGTGTCTATATGCGTGATATTCAAGGTCTTAAGCGAGTCGACGTCATCTATCGGCGAGTGGATGATTGGTTTTTAGATCCAGAAGTGTTTAATCCCGATTCGTTATTAGGTGTCCCAGGATTAATGCGCGCTTGGCGCAAAGGTCGGGTCGGGTTAGCTAACGCCCCCGGTGCTGGCGTTGCTGATGATAAAGTAGTTTATTCTTATGTTCCCGATATTATTAAATATTATTTAAATGAGGATCCCATTATTCCTAATGTTGAAACTTATCGTTGTCTAGAGGACAAACAACGCCAGTATGTATTAGCTAATCTGGATAAGCTCGTGGTGAAACCAGCTAATGAGTCGGGTGGTTATGGTATGTTAGTTGGCCCGCATGCGAGCAAAAAGGAACGCGAAAAATTTGCCGAATTAATTGAACAAGATCCCCGCAATTATATTGCCCAACCAACTTTAACGATTTCAACCGTTCCAACACTCTGTGATGATCAGGTCGAACCGCGTCACGTTGATTTAAGACCTTTCATTTTACAAAGTGATACCACCTATGTCACCACCGGCGGTCTTACCCGGGTGGCGCTGAAAAAAGGTTCGTTAGTTGTCAATTCTTCTCAAGGTGGTGGTAGTAAAGATACTTGGGTTATTGATTTGGAGGATAAATAACATGTTATCGAGAGTTGCTGGCAATATTTATTGGATGGCGCGCTATTTAGAACGTGCCGAAAATACTGCTCGTTTAGTTAGTGTTAATAGCCATTTGTTATTAGATTTACCCAAAAATACGACTTTTGGTTGGGCACCACTGATTGAGATTATGAGTAATGAAGAACTTTTTTATGTCAGTTACCGTGAACCCACCGAACGGAATGTGATCAAATTTTTGCTCGGTGATACTTATAATCATAGTTCTATTTTAAGTTGCTTAGCACAAACGCGTGAAAATATGCGCACTAGCCGCGATATTATTCCTACAGAAGCTTGGGAACAAGTGAATGAATTATATTTATTAGTTAAGCGTTCCCTCTCAACGGGAGTCAGTAAGAGAAATCTTTATGATTTTCTCAAAAAAGTTATTTTAGGTTGTCAACAATTAACCGGCATTATTACGAGTACCATAAGCCATGATACAGCTTACCATTTCTTATGTATGGGCTGCTATTTAGAACGAGCCGATATGACGACGCGGATTTTAGATGTTCGTTCCGCTAATTTATTACCGGAACAAAGTGAAGAAGATAATATTACTCTAAGTCCTTTTGATAATATTCAGTGGATGAGTGTTCTCAAGTCACTAACCGCTTACCAAGCTTATCGTCGCTGTATGCGATTACGAGTTAAGGGTGAAGATGTATTGAAATTTTTATTACAAGACACTGAATTTCCTAGAACAGTCAGTTATTGTATCACCACCGTTGAAAATTGTTTGTCGGGATTACCGAAAAATGATCCCTCACTTCGCGGGCTAGCTCGGGTACACCGACAAGTCCAATCAGCCAATGTGCGAGTCCTCGCTCATAAAGGATTACATGAATTTATCGAAGGACTACAAACCAGTTTGGGTCATGTCCACGATGCGATTGCCGCTAGTTACTTTGATATTGAAACGACCACTCAAATGCAGTCATCTTAATGAGGCATCAATTGAATCTCGTTATAAGCACAAGCATTAAACCTTAAAATTAAGGGGGCGGTAGCCCATGTCAGCCACACCCCGGCACCCGTTTTCGCTGCTACCGCTGCTTCCTTCCAGACCTGACGGGGTTCACAACTTTACGTTGCGAGGGGACCGACACGAACCACCATAAATCATTGGCGGAGAGAGAGGGATTCGAACCCTCGGTACGTAATTAGCGTACACACGATTTCCAGTCGTGCTCCTTCAGCCTCTCGGACACCTCTCCGTAAGTCAAAATTAAGTAATTATTGACAGGTGTTATTCTAACTGAAAGTATGTGCTCCAGTCTAGCTTTATACAGTAACGTGATAATTTTAATAATAAAAAATTTCTATTTAATGGTTATTAAGTCGGCTTTATGTAGCCGGTAGCTGACTTGGAATTTCGCTACTTGCAGGGGCTGGATAGTCAGCTTGTCAAAATCAGGAATCGTTGCCCTGGATTCTATTCAGTTTTATCTAAATTATACTAGCTTATCAATAAACATAGCATTAGCAAATTGGCAATCTCTACAATTCAAAGCCTTCACTTGTCTCACCTACTATTTATTCTATATAATAATTAACTCACCTCAGCTAGTTTAATAATGGATAAAATAAATGACAGATACTTCGTTACGAATCAAACGCATTGAGGTTAAAAAATTATTTAATCTACATGATCATATTATAAATCTAAATCTGGACGATAATATTACGATTTTGCATGGTCCTAACGGGGTGGGTAAAACCGTGATACTTTTCATGATTAACGCGCTATTTTCCGGCCGGTTTGGCTATTTCAGCAGCATTCCATTTCAAGAATTCCGTGTGGTTCTGACCAATGATTATGAAATTATTCTTTCAGAAGAAATGAATGACAGTTCACTAAAGAAGATATATCTTTCATTGAATGATGGAAAAAAAATCTGGGGAAGGAACCAATTACTGATTTTGATATTGTTACATTAAGTGAAAAAATTACAGACCGGCTGCCGTGGTTAGTTCAAATTAGCGAGGAACGCTGGCTTGATGAACATAGAGGAGATGAAATTGATGCAACCGAACTCGTAAAACGTTATAGTCAAATTTCTCTTTCTGCTAATAAAAAAAGGCAGAATAGATTTCCACAACTTAAGTTTTCCGTGAAATTCAGGAAAACGTAAAGATCCATCTAATCGAAACGCAACGCTTATTACAGCTGAACGAACGTATTTCTCCTTATCGTCATGAGTTTAAGATGGTTTCAACGGTCAATGAATATGCCAAGAATCTTCAGGTGCTTATCAAAGAAAAAATGGCAGAATATGGGCAAATTTCACAGCAATTAGATCAGTCTTTTCCGCAACGCTTACTGAACCATACCGCTAAGATTTCAGCAGAACAACTCAAACAGAGCATGACGGATTTGGATTCAAAACGGAGCGGATTCAAAGAGATTGGAATTTTATTAGACGAAACGGAGTCTCATCCTTTCAATATTGAACAACTGGATAGTCTTAACGACGCCCAACAGAATGTTATGGCACTCTACGTTCAAGATACACAAAATAAACTAAAAGTACTAGATGATCTAGCACGACGTATCAAAGTTTTTCTGGACAATGTCAACCGGAAGTTTCAGCATAAAACTATCAAAATTGATCGGAAAAAAGGTTTTTTAGCTGAAGGCCGTGATAAAAAACTTTTACCGTTAGAGTCATTATCATCAGGGGAACAGCACGAATTAGTTTTAAAATTGTGATTTGTTATTTAAAATTCTTCCAAAATACGTTGGTG
>JAAUSR010000053.1 GCA_012032555.1 Thioploca sp. | reverse complement strand
CACTCCCACTAAAGCGGTCACGGTCTTATCTCCTACTGCCCGAGGCGAGTGTGTGGCCATCGGCACTGAAGGCGACGCTGTAAACCCCATCAGTATGTCCTTTTAACGGCTCGCCGAGGGGTTGTTGGGTCGCTACGTCCCACAAGCGCACGGTCTTATCCCAACTCCCCGAGGCGAGCGTGTGGCCATCGGGACTCAGAGCAATGCTCGTTACACCACCAGAATGGCCATATAAAATACTCTTTTATGGGCTTTTGCTTGTAATACCCGTAATAAATTGCTTCGACTGGTTACAGTATCTTGTTCTTTAAAAGCTTGTACGGCTAATAATGCGGCGTGTTCATAAGATCCATTACTGGCACTAGGAGACTCGGTCGCCACTATAGCTTGCGCACCAAGTTTTTCAAGCAGAACGATTTGGGCTTGCTCTTTAGCTTTCTTTTCAGATTGTTCAGCTTTAACTAGAGCTTGTTTCGCATTTTGTTTAGCTTGAAAGGCAAATATCGACAAAACCACGGCAATAATAGTCAAAATACCCATAAAACTAAACAAAATATTCTTACGCCGGTTAGCCTTTTTAATAGCCTCCCGGCTGGTTTGAATAAACCGAATTTGCAACTCACTGGGCACCGGCTTTTTCTGTTCGGCCACCGCTACCTCTCGCCAAACTTCCGCCTTCTGACAAGCCGTTTGGTTAAGCAAAAAATCCTGACTGTTATTATTGTCCGCCCAGTCATTCGCCCGTTGCTGTAACACCGTATGCTGATGCGTATGTTCTCTATCCAACTCAATCGCTTGAACCAATTCGGCAAAGGATTGATCAAAAACTTCATTTTGAAAATCAATCCAGTTAATTTTTTGCAACACCGTGGGCATCGTCTTCGGTTCGGCTTCTCGGTGTAACACACTGATAAGGCGTTTATTTTGTTCAGTCGCATAATTTACTTCCCGTTCGCAGTATTCGGAAGCCACCGCCGCCGGGGAAATGACGAACACAAAATTATCAGCACTCTCAATCCCTTTGAGGATTTCCTTCTCAAAATCAACGCCGCTGTTAATACTCTCTTGGTCAAACCAAGTGGTTTTCCCAGCTTCTTGCAAGCGGGTATTTAAATGGCGCGCAAAATCACTGTCCTTGCGGGAGTAGGAGATAAATACTTCGGTACCTAATTGGCCTTTCGCTGCTTCACTGGCTTCAATCAGTTGGCGGTGTAATTCCAGTGGCTGATGTTGTTGCCGTTGGTTGGAGAGGCGCAACCACATTTTAGCGTGGTCGAGGTTATAGCCCCGCAATAAAAAGGATGATTTTTGGTGTTCGGCTTGCCATTTCAGGGCGCGAACTAACAAGACTTTGTGTTGTTTATAATAGTCTTGATCCTGTTTAAGGATATGCAAAATCTCGTTCAGGTGACTATCATAGTCAGCTTGACAAGTATTATTAGTAAAATCAATGTATTGCAGACTGCGCAAAAGATCTGGCCGCTCCGAGATCGGGGTTGGTATGATTAATAGCGGGATAATGCGCTTGTGATAGCGTAAAGCATGAGCTAATTCACGCTGGCAATATTCCGAAGCGACTGAAGTTGGGGAGATGAAAAACAATAAGTTATCAGCGCCTTCGATACCCCGTTCAATCGCCCGGTCGTAGGATTCGCCCTTTTGAATATCATGATCATGAGTCCAACAGGTTTTGGCATAACGCGATAAGGATTGCACCACAGTATCGCGAATGGTTTTATCTTGGTCTTCATAACAGATAAACATATCCGTGGTCAGATTTTCCGCATTTTTGCGGGCTTCACCAATAAACTCGCACATTAATGGCGTCGGCTGGCACGGTGGTCGTGCTGGTGGCAGAAACTCGGTTAATAGCCAGTCTTGGGTGGCAGTGCGTTCTTGCCCAACAAGCAGATATTGCGTGGCTTGTTGGTGGTGTTGCCAGTATTGCGCCTGCGCTAAAATCTCGGTATGTTGATGAACATAAGCTTGGTCCCGTTCTAAAGTGCGGATCAATTCTAACCAAGCGGTCTCAAACTTCGCTGGGTCGCTGAAATCTAACCGTTGAACCGTTTGCAAAGCTGCCGGTATCGCTGCTGGCTCCACCGGGCGATACCATAGCATAATAATCCGTTTGCCCTGCACAGCGGCATGGTCAACTTCGTGTTGACAATAAGGAGAAGCGACCGAAGGGGGCGAGGCGATAAAGATAAAGTTATCCGCCTCGTCAATGCCTTTAAAGGTTTCCTGTTCAAAATCCACCGCCGCATTAATGCTATTTTGTTGCGTTTCTTGGTCAAACCAAATGGTTTTGCCGGCGGCTTGTAACTGGGTAGTCAACTGGTGAACAAAGTCGTTATCTTTACGCGAATAGGAAATAAATAGCTCCGTTCCCCGTTGGTGGACAGCGATATCGCTAGCGGTAATGAATTCCTGATGCAAAGGCAGTGGTGAATGGGGTTGACGTTGGGCATTTAGCCGCAACCAGGTTTTCGCTAATTCTAACTGGTGTCCCCGTAATAACAAGGTCGATTGACGCTGGTTTTCCGCCCATTTCCGACTCCGAACCAGTAACATTTTATGTTGTTGATAATAAGCTTGCTCGTGGGCCAGAATTTTGAGGAGTTCATCGATTTGGTGGTCATAATCCGCTGGAACTTTGGTCAAATCAACGCATTGCAAATTTTGGACAGCGGTCGGCAGTTCCGCAGTGGGTGCAACTAATAACGGAATAATACGCTTGTGATAATTTAAAGCATGAGTTAATTCAAGCTGGCAATCCTTGGACTTAACCGCAGTTGGGGAAAGGAACCACAAAAAATTATCGGCACCTTCAATACCCTGTTCAATCGCATATTCATAGCGAGTGCCAGATTGGACATCCCGATCAGCGGTCCAACAAGTTTTGACATAACCGGACAAGGATTGAATCACCGCATCACGAATCGCTTGATCTTGGAGGTCAGCACAAATAAAAATATCGGTTAGCCGGTTATCAGCTTGCTTGCGGGACTCACAGATGAATTCACAGACTAAGGCAGAAGGTGTACAAGGCGCTTGCTCCTCGGCAGAGAACTTCTGCAATAACCAATTTTCAGCGGTAAGGCGTTCCTCACCAACTAATAAATTGGGCGTGGTTTGGTTATTCTGTTGCCAATACAAGGCTTTGGCTAGAATCTCCGTTTGTTGATACACATAATTGGTTTGGCGTTCGATGACAGCAGTCAATCGTTCCACCACGCTGTCCAGCGTATCAATACTTTCACCAAATATTGGAAAATCAAAGGTTTCTAAATACGCTGGCTGATCATGTTTCGCCCAGTGGTTTTCATACTGCTGCGCCCAAGCCAATAAAGCCTCACAATCTTTATCGGTAAGCTTTTCCTTCGCATCCAGCCAATCGGTCTTGCCAACCACGGCATGAGAACGGTTTAATACATCCTGCGTCGTTTGGATATTCAGATCCGGTAAGTTATACAACGCATAAAAGTCCTGCAGAACTTTTTTATCGCCATCCGCAAGTTCTTTAGAATCCGTGGCAAAAATCACCATTTGATTAAGCGGAATAACCCGTTTGCCCAACCAGCGCGCATATTCCAGTTCAATCAAACAATAAGGTGAAGTTAGGCAACGGGGCGCCATCACATAGATAAAATTGTGAGCCGATTCGATACCGTGATTAATGCGTTGTTGGTAGTCGTCCCCGTCGGGGATGTTGACTTTGTCAAACCAGACTTTATAGCCAGCGAGCTTGAGTTGTTGGTGCAAACGACCCACGAAGCCTAGGCTTTCACGGCGACCGTAGGAGATGAATAGGTCTTTGAATGGAGGGGTCATGGTGGTATTTGACCTCTGGGGCTTGGGTGAGGAAATTAATATCTGATTCCTATAGAGGTGTGGATAGCTTAAAATTCAAATATTATATTTAATCTAGGTGATGTAATTTAATTACATGATTTTATTTAAAAATTATTTAACATTCGCCAAATTACCGAGACCTGAAGAAAACTCAGATCAGTTTTTCTCCATTCAGATAGCGGTTCAGGGCATCATGACTGAACTGCTCGCTATGATCGGCAAAATTCGTCAGCGTGTAATTGATTGGGCTGATCAGCAAGTATTGGCAATAATCCAAACGGCTGGGGGGTTGGGTTCTGGGTCTCATGCTTCCTATCCGCTTTACTCTGGTTTGTCAACCGCTCAGTTTTGCGTAAGTCCTAATTTAATCAAAGTAAGTTGGAATAGCAAATATTGCTAAAATAGCAATAATCGTAACCACAACCATCAACTCAAGCAAGCTAAAGCCTTTTTATTCATTGTATCTCTCCTAGAGTGAATGATTTTAATTAACTAACAACATTTATACAACCCTCCCATTTTACCGCTCAGGTAAAATCAATTTTTTATATTATTTATAAAATACCATAATAGAAATATTTTGTTATGCCGGTTAAAGGTACCGTAATGTAACTCTTTTCGATTCTTTAAATTATTTCCGTAAAGTGAGTTGTTCAAGAATGATTTTAGTTTAGAATATAATTAATCAACTCATTGACTATTTAAGCTGTTATTGCTAATCCTCTAGAAAAGGAAAATCTATGTCAAAATATCCAACCATTGGAGAGAGTCTCCGTCATCAAGGTATCAGTCGGCGTGATTTTCTGAAATTTTGTACAGCGGTTGCTTCTATCATGGCTTTACCGGCTGCCATGATTCCTAAAATTGCCGAAGCTTTAGAAGGTACGCCGAAACAATCTGCTATTTGGTTATCTTTTCAAGAATGTACCGGTTGTACGGAGTCACTAACTCGTTCTCACGCTCCAACTTTAGAAGGATTGATTCTTGATCTGATTTCGCTTGATTATCATCATACTTTACAAGCTGCAGCTGGAACAGCGGCTGAAAGTGCTCGTGAAGCGGCAATGCAAGGGAATAAAGGCAATTATCTCGTCATTGTCGATGGTTCAATTCCTTTAGGAAATCTTGGCTATTCAACGATTGCCGGGATCAGTAATGTGGATATGCTTAAGGAAGTGGTCGCTGGTGCGAAAGCGGTTGTTGCCGTAGGAACTTGCGCTGCTTATGGGGGAATACCGCATGCTGCGCCAAATCCAACCGGTGCGGTCTCAGTAGAAAGCCTAATTACCGATAAACCGATTATCAATATTCCAGGTTGTCCACCGATTCCGATGGTGATTGCTGGCGTGGTGGCCCATTTTGTTACTTTTGGTCAATTACCCCATCTTGATTCATTAAAACGACCCCTCTCATTCTTTGGTCAAACCATCCATGATCGGTGTTACCGCCGTCCCTTTTATGATAAAGGCTTATTTGCAGAAAGTTTTGATGATGAAGGTGCTAAGCAAGGATGGTGTTTGTATAAATTAGGTTGTAAAGGACCAGTCACTTACAATGCGTGTGCCACAACTAAATGGAATGATGGCGTTAGTTTTCCGATTGAATCCGGACATGGTTGTTTAGGATGCTCTGAACCTGATTTTTGGGATGCCGGTAGCTTTTATAAACCGTTAGCGGTACCTATTAGTGGAGTGATTAAAGCGACTACCGGCTATGCTTTAGCTGCTGGTGCAGCGGTTGGGGTAGCCAGTGGAGCCATTAATCGTTTGAAACGATATCAAGCTCGTCAAGATCATGAAACCGTTACTATTACCGATTTAGAGAGGAATCCAAAATGAATTATATCGAGTTTTTATTGTGGGTCCGCGGTCCGGCCTTCCAAATCGCTATCGCCGTGTTGGTGTTTGGAATCAGTTTTCGGTTATTGGAAATTCTATTGTTAGGTCGTTCGCCGGAGTATGCAGCACCCCGTGGTAGTGCGGTATGGGGTGGTTTCCGCACGTTACTGACTCGCACGTTGTCAGAGGAAAGTATTTTTCGGCGTGCACCGCTAGTTATCATTGCCGGTTATGTTTTTCACCTCGGTTTGTTTATTGTGATACTGTTGTTAGTACCTCACATTCTCGTGTTTAAAGATTTGTTAGGATTTAGCTGGTCTGGGTTGCCAACCCCGCTCATTGATGCCATAGCTGTGATTACTTTATTGGCTTTATTCATTTTGTTAATCAACCGAATTAAACATCCGGTATTACGATTCTTATCTACCTCAGCAGATTACTTTGCTTGGGTTATCACTTTTTTACCTTTGCTCACTGGCTATATGGCTTATCATCATATGGTTAACCCTTATCCTTTCATTTTAGGGTTACATATTCTGAGTGTTGAAATACTCATGATTTTCTTCCCTTTTACTAAATTAATGCATGCCTTCACTTTAGTTATAGCACGGTGGTACAACGGTGCTAACGCTGGACACAAAGGAGTACAAGCATGAGTGTAGCCACTTTTGAACGCGGTTATAACGCGTTTAAAGAACAAATTGATGCACCCATTGCGTCATTTTTTAGTAGTTGTGTGCGTTGTGGAATTTGTGCAGAAGCTTGTTTGTTTTTCACTGAAACCGGTGATCCGAAATATACCCCTATTTATAAATTGGAACCCCTGCGTAAAGTTTGGGAACAGGAATATACTTTACTGGGTAAATTCAAAGCCTTATTTGGCTTAACCTCTAAACTGACCGACGCAGAGTTAGCCGAATGGAAAGAACTGGTTTATAACGGTTGTACTCTGTGTGGACGTTGTTCAATGGTTTGTCCAGTGGGTAATGATTTAGTGTATATGATTCGCCGGGCACGAGAGGGAATGGTTGCCGCTGGACATGCCCCTGAAGGTTTAATCAATGCTTCCAAACGAGCGATTACAACAGGGAGTCCAATGGGTATCAAATTGCCAGCTTTACAAGCTCAAATTAATCATGTTGAAAAAGATACCGGTCTCAAAATTCCAGTGGATGAAGTGGGTGCTGAATACCTGGTATTACTTTCCTCCATGGAAATTATTAATTTTCCTGAGTATCTAGAGGCTATCGCTAAAATTATGCAGCAAGTAGGCAAAACCTGGACCATCGCTTCAGCCGCATTTGAAGCAACTAACAGTGGTATTCAAATTGGTGCTGCTGATATTGCCAAGGAATTGGTCAATCGAGTGGTCACTGCGGCAGAAAAACTGCAAGTAAAAACCGTCATTAGTCCCGAATGTGGTCATGCTTATACTGCTATCCGTTGGGAGGGGCCGAATTTAATTGGGCGTCCTTTTACTTTTGAAGTGAAACATATCCTCGAAGTGTTAGACGAATTTCGTGAACAAGGCCAACTGAAAACCCTCGGCTTTGAATCAGCACGTTTAACTTTTCATGATCCTTGTCAATTAGTTCGGCGAGGTGGCGTAGTAGAACAACCCCGTCATTTATTGAAAATGGTTGCCTCTAATTTTGTTGAAATGAGTGATCATGGTAAAATGAATTGGTGTTGTGGTGGTGGGGGTGGTCACAGCGCCATAGAAGAAGCCCATGAAATTCGTACCCAAGTGTTCCAGCGTAAAAAAAACCAGCTAGAAGAACTGCAAGTGGAAAAGTTAGTCACTGCTTGTGCTAATTGCCGAATTGTCATGGAAGAGGGGTTAGAATCCTACGAAATGCAACTGCCTATAGTCGGATTAACTGAAATGCTAGCTAAACACTTAGCAACGAGTAATGAAAACAATTAATACCATCTATTAACGGGTCAGGAGAGGAAAATGTCAACATTTCCAACTATCAGCGAATATTGGCAACATCAAGGAATGAGTCGACGTGATTTTTTGCAATTCTGTGCGATGACTGCAGCAACAATGGCATTGCCTATAACAATGGTCTCTCGCATTGCGGCTGCCTTGGAAAATCAAGCGCGACCAGCAACAATTTGGTTAAATTTTCAAGATTGTACTGGTTGCACTGAGTCAATGATGCGAGCAGATGCCCCGTCATTGGAAAGATTATTATTTGACTTAATTTCTTTAGATTACCATCATACTTTGCAAGCCGCTGCTGGTGAATTAGCTGAATTGGCACGAACACAAGCGATGGCGGCTAATGAAGGAAATTACCTATTGATCGTTGAAGGTTCGATCCCCATGGATCATTATGCCACTCTCGCCGGGAGAAGCGGTAAAGATTTACTTCTAGAAGTTGCTGAAGGTGCTCAAGCGATTATCGCCATTGGAACGTGTGCCAGTTATGGCGGTATTGCTCGCGCCTATCCTAATCCGACCGGTGCGAAGTCAGTAGGAGAATGGCTTACCAACGATAAACCGCTGATCAACATACCCGGTTGTCCACCGTTACCGGTAGCAATTACTGGGGTAATTGTCCATTTTCTCACTTTTGGTGAATGGCCACTGCTGGATAATTTACAACGTCCTTTAGCCTTTTTTGGACGTACTGTTCATGATCGATGTTCTCGGCGGGCTTTTTACGAAAAAGGTCTATTTGCTAGTCGTTTTGATGACCAAGGCGCAAAAAAAGGTTGGTGTCTATATCAATTGGGCTGTAAAGGTCCATTTACTTATAATGCGTGTGCGACCACTAAATGGAATGATGGTGTCAGTTTTCCGATGGAAGCGGGTCATGGCTGTTTAGGTTGTTCGCAACCTCACTTTTGGGATAATGATAGTTTTTATCGCCCATTATCATAGACTCGCTAAACCCATCCCATCATATTTCTTCGGTAGGCATTAAATCATTAAAATTTCTCTTTATAGTGAGAGTCACGCATTATCCGTGGGTTTTCAGCTAATCCTGGTAAGATAGTCTGGTTGTTGAGTTTATTTTTATTCACCTGAGCTGAATAGCTAATAAGTTACTTTACTATACAAGAGAAGTTTATGTTGAATTATCATTATCATCTTATTTAATAGGAACCGGCTTAATTATTTTGATTTCAATGAGCTTAACTGGGGAGACTACCCGAGCAGCCGCATCAAGAAATACTCTTGACAACATTCAAACCACGATTAATTTACCGGAAGTCAGTATCATTCCTCAAAACAGTACTTTTACAGCTATCTTACGTCCGGTAGCCGGTGAAAAATCTATTTTTGAAGTAGATACCTTGAACCCCATTGCTAATCCATTTACTTACTATGATCCGCAACAACAACAACTTTATATCTCTACCCTGACAATCGGTAATAACACTTACAAAAATGTAAAAATGGTACTTATCACACCCATCCAGGACCCACCTCGCTTTCAACTAGTCGCTACTGAAATAGATAAAACTGCCCTAAAAGAAGTCGTTGCTACCGTGGAAACAAAACCCGTATTGGTAGATGGGGATGCAGCAGATGATCCTGCTATCTGGGTTCATCCACAAAATCCAGCGCTAAGTACTATTATAGGAACTCAAAAAAGAGGTGGTTTAAGTGTTTATGATCTAAGCGGTCATGAGATTCAATATCTACCCGAAGGGCATATGAATAATGTGGACCTACGCTACCACTTTCCGTTAGGTGAAGAACAAATTAGTTTGGTGGCTGTGACTGATCGAAGTAATGACAGTATTGCTTTGTATAAAGTCAATCCACAATCACGGCTATTAGAAAATATTGCGGCCCGCGTTATTTTCTCTCAACTCCCAGAGACAATTTATGGTATTTGTATGTATCACAGCCGGTTATCTAATCAATATTACGTTTTTATTAACGATAAAAATGGTGGCGTAGAACAATGGGAAGTGTTTGATAACGGTAACCAACAAGTTGACGCTAAAATAGTACGAACCTTTAGTGTTAAATCACAAGTAGAAGGCTGTGTCGCCGATGATCTACTGGGTTACTTTTACCTTAGTGAAGAAGGAGTTGGTATCTGGAAGTTCAATGCTGAACCTCATGGTGGCGATGAAGGACACCTGATAGATACGGTTGCTAATGGTTTATTAACGCCTGACATTGAAGGGTTGGCCATTTATTATATTAATGAAACTGAAGGTTATCTCCTAGTTTCTAATCAAGGCAGTAGCAATTTTATTGTTTACGATCGAGCCGGTAATAATTCTTTTTTGGGCAGATTTCGTATTATTGCGAATAATGAGTTGAAAATTGACAAAGTTGAGGATACTGATGGTATTGAGGTAGTTAATCTACCGCTTAATTCAAATTTTCCACATGGTCTTTTTGTTACTCAAGACGGTGATAACGCTGAGCCTGACGAAAACCAAAATTTTAAATTAGTTCCTTGGGAACAGATTGCGGATGCTTTGGATCTAAAAAAAGATAGTTTCTATATGCCACAATAAATCAAACTGGATTGGAATAGTGATAACTTTTAAGTTTGGTACTCGGCAGGATACAACCTTTAAGTTAAGGACAACTGCCCTTCTCCAACGGAGAGAGGAATCAGGAAAGTTAACCGATTTTCCCTCAACCCAGCCCTCTCCCAAAGGGAGAGGGGAAACTTCAAATCGCTTAATTTAATAGTATTAACCCGATATGAGTGAAGATACTCAACCCGCCACATTTGAATTTATCACCCAAACCCAAACCATTCATTGTAGTGGCGATTGGACCTTAGCCGGAATCCAGCAACTTGAGCGGCAGCTTGAATTTTCTCACTTTCCAGTTGCTACAATTGTTGTTGACGGTAGCGCAATTCGCACCATGGACACGGCCGGTGCTTGGTTGTTATTTCGTACTTATCATGTCTTAGAACAATCTGAACAAAATGTTATATTACAAGGATTTAGAAAAGAAACTGCCGATTTACTTAACCTGATAACCCATTACGCGACTACACTTCAACCAGCCTCACCCTCTCCTTCGATTGCTTTTCTAGAACAAATTGGCAGAAAAAGTTGTTATCAATTTATACAGCTTATTCATTTTTTAGCCTTTATTGGCGAAACCTTTATGGTATTACTTCGATCACTCTTATCACCCTCACGGATCCGCTGGGCAGCGCTATTTGCTAATTTACATTCAGCCGGTCTATCGGCACTGCCTATCATTGGCTTAATGGCCTTTCTTATGGGTGTAGTATTAGCTTATCAAGGGGGAACTCAATTAAGTGCTTATGGTGCTAACATTTTCATTGTTGATTTAGTGGGAATTACCTTATTACGGGAATTAGCCCCCTTGTTAACGGCCATTTTAGTTGCCGGTCGCAGTGGCTCAGCTTATACCGCTCAAATTGGAACCATGCAAGTCACTCAAGAAATTGATGCGTTACAAACTTTAGGTATTGCCCCCATGGAATTGTTAGTTATACCTAAACTCTTAGCCTTAATCATTTTGATGCCACTTCTAAGTGCATTTGCCGATGTATTAGGTGTTGTAGGTGGGATGCTCATCGCTAAAGTTTCATTAGGTGTTAATGTAACTGATTTCTTAGATCGATTTCCACAAGCAGTTTCATTAACTCACTATTTAATTGGTATTGGTAAAGCTCCAGTATTTGCTGCCGTAATTGCTATAGTTGGTTGTTATCAAGGCTTTCAGGTTAAAGGTGGAGCAGAAATTGTTGGTCAAAGAGTTACTACCAGCGTAGTACAAGCCATTTTTCTTGTTATTATAGTAGATGCGGTGTTTTCAATTTTGTTTAATTTATTAGGTATTTAAGACGGTTTTGACTAGCAACAAAGGTAGAATATACCTTTCCACGTAAATTAGGTTAGTTTTCATAATCAAGGCGATATGACTAACGAATATTGGCAACGGATTAGATTCCATTCAGCGCATGATGCTGTTGCTTATGCGCCCTACGCTGGTTGATTGAAGGAAAGTAAACGAATTAACGAAAATAAATAATCGCTACTAAAATAGCCAAAGAAATCAACCAAATAATAATAAACACTGTCGTTGATTGTTCAGCTTTTTCTCGGTCTAACCAAGTACGTGGTTTGACTCCTTTAAGAAAAAAAACGATTTTAGCCGCTAGATTGACGCAGACAATATTAACCGCTAATAATAAACCCGCTCCGATAGCCAATTGCCATTCACCACTCCCTATCATCAATCCCAACGTCGCAGTAGGTGGCAATAAAGCCACCGCGACCATAACACCAACTATGTCATAGAAAGTCCACTCGTTAAGGAAAGAACGGCAACTATTCCAGCCGCTAAGGCTAAAATAATGCTATCTATACCCACTTCAGTACGGCTAATCAATTCGTGACTGTTAAGATCAACTGGATGAAGTAATGCTAATAATATAGTTAACAAAAGTGAGCCGCCTAATCCCACCAAATTACTTTTAACCGCTTGCCATAATAATGGTTTACTGCCTAATGCAGCAGCCAGTGCTAACGCTAAATTTGGTCCAAGTAAAGGTGCAATCACCATAGCACCAATAACTACAGCGACATTATCTTTAAGCAAGCCAATAGCAGCGACTATAGTCGATAAAAAAACCAATAACATAAAATGACTATCTACTCTAGCATTACTTTCGACTTGTTGGTAAAGCGTTTCTCGTGAAATCGTCATGAACTTTATTGGTGATTCGCCTTGAGCAGCTATGGGTAACACGATTTCAACGGGTAACACGATAATGCGTGCTTTACCATCAAACATTAATAAGCGTTGTAGGGCATCGAGTACTGATTGGTAACGCTCCGGTGTAACCAATAACTGCATAATGAGTTGACCTTTACTATCACTAGTCGTTAGCCAGCATTCCTTAATATTTTCTTGTTCAAGAATTTCTTTGACTAAAGTTTGGTAAGAAAATGTTGTAACTATCTCAATAATTTTCATATAAAATATTTTTGTAATTGATGAACCCAGCAACCAAATAGTTCAAATTAAGTCTGGAATTATACCGTCTACAATGTTGAATATCACTTGGTGTGGATAAACCTATCTAGGCTAGAGGATATTTGGCTGTCACCATGGGTCAACTTACTGATTGATGAGATAACTATCTATTTAGAACATCATTTTGAACCGAACAAAATTGATAACTTTAAGACGAAAGATTAAATCAATCTAACCGGGCTATTTGACCCGGTATCCAGCCACCGGCTTTTAGCCGGTGGTTGTTTAGTACGGATAATACATCAAGGGTACGTTATAATCACTTAACGCACCCGAGATAGTTTTTTCTTACCACAGTTTTTTAATGCCGGCGAAACCTTCTGCTGTCCAAGCGCTGTCAGGAGTTAACGCGAAAGCATCTGTACCGGGATAAGTCTCAAGTTGTTTGAGTAATCGTGGTTCTTGTCCACAAATAACTTGATACACTTCATATTGTTGTTCTTGAGGAGCAATAGGCATCATCATTTTGGCGTCAAGTACCATCGGTTCCATTAATGTTGGGTAACGCCACCATCCCCAAGAAGGTCCAACTAGGATAGTATCTGTGGTTGCTGCCAGTAATTCACGGTTATCAGTCAAAGTCCAGCGGCATTCTTCCGCAAAGTTCTGGCCAGGATTTAACTTTAATATTATCGTAGTGGGATCGGGCTCAGGTTGCACTTCCTCTTTGGTATTTTCAGTGTTGTCTTCCGCCGCTACCGCAACGTCAGGCTCTACTGTTGTTACTTCACCACTCTCTTCTTTCACCATCACAGCCGGTTGGTCTATAAATACTGGGCCTGGCCAATACTGTTGTTCTTCCGCACAATTCATATAAATATATTCACCGGTTCCAATTGGATTGGAAGAACTATAGCAAGGCAATTCTTGACTAAAGAGTAACTTAGCCTGATCAACTTCCAATGCGGATCTATTTAAGCGTATTTGTCCATTGGCCATATCTTCTCGAGTAATGAGTTCGCCATTAGTTGTGAAGGAATCCTGTTGGATTAACCAACCTGGAATAGAACGAGCAGTTACTTCCTGGGCATTGGATAAATCCCAACAGCGCAATAACCATTGCATTGGCAAATTTTCCTGTTGTTGTGGATCAATTTTGACCGGTCGTTGTTCTGCAACACAAAATTGCTGATCATGAACTAAAGCATAACGTTGGTACCAATATGGCATGACAACTATCCCATCTACCGGGAGTAAAGAAGAATCGGTATCGATCGGCTTAGTCTCTGTTGTTTCTAATGTTTCTAACACTTGTGCCGCACCGAGTTGTTCATTCGTTGTGTCAAGTGCTTGTATAGCTAACGGACTATAGTCATAGGCAACAATGGATTGTTCATCCATAGCTAAATTATTATAACTCTTAGATAAGTCTAAACATTTTGCTGGATTTTCCAAATCAGTTGGATTATAGCGGCAAATGCGGTAGTAACCATTGTTTCCTGACACCCCGGCCCATAATTTACCGTCTTGATATTTAAGCCAATTTAAACTAGTCGCTAATTCTAATTTACCTAATACTTCCGGTTTGATTGGCGGTAATCCCCAACTAAGAGTCAGTAAGATTTGATCTCCTAATGCCGCTAATTTATTATCATCAATAACCGCAGCGCGTTGTAAGGAAACTGGACTATCGACATAACCCACATCAGTCAGATTATCGTTCTCCAATGAGATGATTTGTAAAATATTCTTTGCGCCGTTTTCCCAAGAATCGATAGGTAAAGCAGCCACTTGTTCTTCGTCCCAATCTAACAGTAAAGCTCTTTCCTCATATAAAGCCGGTGAATAATCATAACTTACCTGATCTTCGAGGGGAACAACACGCTTAATTAAAGTGGGTTGAGTGGGATTCGAGACATTAAATAAGCTTAATGCTACTCGTGACCACCATTTATCAGTTTGCTCGGGTAAAGGTTGATCGATACCTACTGCAAATAATCGATCTTTATGGAAAAACAGTTTTTCTGACCAACCGGGTACTTCTAATTCGCCCATTATTTTGGGTTCTTGAGGATTACTGATATCAATAACCCATAGCGGATCTTTTTGCACAGCGGTAATAACAAAAGCACGGTCTTCTGCAAAACGAGTTCCAAATAAATTTTCACCTGGGGCGATGTTACCGACTTGTCCAACGGGATCGGTTGAGCAAGTAGATAAATCGTAAATAGCTAGCGTACTCCCGGTTTCTCGATTTTCTGGACCATAAACAACTTGTAAGTATTTATCAGATACATTTAAATGAAATTCGGTTGGAACTTGTCCTGGAACCTTAAAAAGACATGTTTTAACTAAGGGGTCATTTGATTGTGATAAGTCAAAGGTTTGAATCTGAGTCGTTTGCCAATTCTGTTCCTCTGGATTATGGTTAGCTATCACTAAATGGTCAGGAAAAATAGCGATGATCGGTGAATAACCGGCTAACGAATCTTTATCAAGTTCGCTCAATTGACCATTTTCATTCCAACGAAGTGCAGTAATATTGACAGTATTCTGATAAGAAACACAAGCTGGCGTGGTGGTAGTACAAGCGACATCGTCTTTAGTATCACAAGGTGCTATTTCCGGACAATCGACATAAGTCGTTTGTTGTGTCACTACCTCAATTACCTCATTACGCCGCCGTGATTCACTAAAATAACCTACTAAAGTAGTATCTTGTACTAGGGTTAAATTACCATCTGGTTCCTGACGTAGTACGGTTAAGCGAGTATTTTCTCCTTGCGGCTGGGAATAGTCATTTTGCAACAAGATATAAAAGTTATCTCGCACATAGAGTTCAAGTGGCGTTCCCGCTAAAGCAAATTTTCCCATCAATTTTGGATTGCTTAAATCAGAAAGATCAATTACTTGAAATCTTTGTGCGGCACTATTCGCGTATAATATTTTATTGCCCACTAATTTGAAGATATCTGGTTTTTCCGTCTCGGCTGATTGGGCACCGTCTACAGTCAATGATTCTGCAGCGGTAGGTGCAGCGTTGGACTTGTCGGCAGAGCTAAGATTTATAGTTTCATCAAGATTATCAGTCCTATCACTACCATTCTCACCACAAGATAAGAAAGACTTTTGTCCAGGAAGGCGTTCACAGCTGGCTGAGGTACTTAAGGGAAACACCACACTATCTAACCAAGACTGAGTGTCAAGTGGATTTTGGTTAGGTTTAGTTATGACTAACGCTAAGAAACAACCATGGTCAGTTGGACAATTGGGTTGGTTAAATTGGATGTTATAAGCTTGAAAAGCCGGTAGATCTATTGGTTGAGAGAAAACCGGTAAAAGTCCACTTGGCCATTTCTGTTGATCAAATTGCCATGATAGAAACCGCTTATCTTCGGCAGCGTCTATATCAGCCCAAACCAGATAGGCTTCCACATTTTCTAGGGATTGATCATTAGTTACTTTAATGGCTCCTTCTTGTAATTCAGCTTGTAAAGCAGCCCATGTTGGTGAATTTAATGTGATAAGTATTGCCAATATCAGGGTGGAGAACCACTGAACAATTGAATTTAAGTAAATCAATTTACTTAATTTAAACAGATAAAAATTTAACATTTTTATCACCTCTAATAAAAAGTGTGTTGATGAACTAGTTCTACCAGCTAACCGAATTAAATTATTCGATTTGGCTATCGAACTTGTATAACAGTATAGATAAAAATTTGGGATTTAATTCCCAAACAAATATTTCATTTATGAAATTAACTTATTTATTAATAAATAAAATTTATTAAATTTAAATTAGTAATATATAAACATAAAATTTATAATTATTGATTATTTTTAAAATAACTCCGAAATAAATTTAAATAATCGTAATAAATTATTGTAATAATTTTCCCAAAATTAAATTTAATTGCGTTTCATATCTATGATGAAATTAACCCTAGTGGCCCCAGTGAAATAAATTGAAATAGTTATAACCCAAACTCGAGGTTTAATAATGGACGAAGTAAGACGGATATTAACTTACGTTGGTCAGAAACTGTTATATCCCATAGTCCGTATTTTGTTACGTAATGGCATTCCCTGTGGCACGTTTATGGAGTTAGCAAAATGGGTTTACGTGGATGTAGCTATTAGGGAATTTAGCATTCCGAGTAAAAAACAAACCGACTCAAGGGTCGCTATTCTCACCGGCTTGTCTCGAAAAGAGGTCAAACAAATTAAGGAAAAACTCACTTTAAATGACGAAGGAACCGTCAAGCGTTATAACCGTGCGGCGAGAGTAATTAGAGGATGGACACAAGACCGTACTTTTCAAGATGGTTGGGGACAGCCCGCTATTTTACCGATGGAAGGTGAAGGCGCTACCTTTAGTTTATTAGTTAACCAACATAGTGGTGATATGCCCACTCGGGCGATTTTGGATGAATTGCTGCGAGTCAATGCCGTGGAACAATTAGTAGATGGTCGAATTCGCTTATTACAACGTGCTTATATTCCCAGTACCAGTGAAGTGGATAAATTGGGCATTTTAGCAACAGATGTTGCTTTTTTAATCGCAACCATCGATCATAATTTAATTTGTGAACCACAAGATGCTTATTTTCAACGCAAAGTAGCTTATGATAATTTACCGATAGAAGCTCTTCCAGAATTGAGAAGATTAACTGAACAACATGGGCAAGCTTTGTTGGAGCAACTGAATGAGTGGTTAGTTCAACAAGATCGGGATATCAATCCACAAGTAAAAGGAACGGGGCGTAAACACGCTGGTGTAGGAATCTATTTTTTCGAACAAGATGTCTCGGAATCAAAAAAATGAAGATGAATAATTTATTTACAGTTTTTTGGATACTATTTTTTTTAACCGCCTGTAATGATACGGATTTATTTTTGGCTGGTGGTGGTATTGGTGGAACTGGTAGTCCGCTTCCAGAGGAAAGTACTGGTACAACGCTTACATCTAAAGCCGGCGAAAGTATCAATATTGGAACAATTACTAGTTTTGGCCATATATTTGTCGATGGTATAGTAGTTAATGGTATTGAATATGATCTCAGTCAAGCTGAGATTATCATGAATGGACAATCAGCCACAGCAGTTGATCTTAAACTGGGTATGATAGTACAAGTTCAAGGAACCATAACGGATGAAGAAAATAAAACTGGCGTTGCTCGCTTGATTGCAGCGGATGAAAATGTAGTTGGTCCACTACAATCCATTGATGAAATCAATAGTCGCTTAACTGTCTTAGGTCAAACGGTGATAATCAACCCGTTTACTATTTTTAGTGGTTTTGTGGATATCAATGAACTCAAGAGTAACAACATTTTAGCGGTCAGTGGTTTGACCAATGAAATGGGGCATATTTTAGCAACTCGAATTGCTTTAATGTTACCCAGCGACCGGTTTCAAGTGAGAGGCAGAGCATTTCTTGATTATTTCGAGCAAACCGCTACGATTGGTGACTTAACGGTTGATTGTAGCCAAACTCCCTTTGCAGAAACAAAGGATGAAGTACACCTGTTTGATGTCAAAGGAAAATTATTTAACAATCGCTTTATTGCTGAACAATGTCAACTCGTTGAACCCACTGAATGGGATAATTTTGTTACCATTCGACTAGATGGGGTTATTACGCGCTTTAATACTTCTACGGATTTTGATGTTGATCATTTACCGGTGACAGTGAATCCAGAGACGCAATTTCAATTGGGTATGGCAACTGATCTCATCTTGGGAAGCCGCTTAAAAGTAAAAGGTTCCCGTGATGGAAATGGTGTATTGGTTGCTGAAGAAATCCAATTTGTCAATTTAACTGACTATGTAAGCATAAAAGCACCAATAGAAACGATAGCTACTGATAGTAAACAAATCAACTTACTAGGAATAGCATTACAGTTAAATAATGATACCGTGTTTATAGATAATTCGGATGAATTGACTCCGTTTAATTGGCAAGCTTTACGGATTGGTGATGTGGTACAGGTACAGGGATTTATCGATTTGAATACGCATTTGCCGATCATCCAGCAATTACAACGTGAAGTGAGGCAGTTTGGCGAAAATAATGTCGAGTTAATCGGTCATCCTGATATCGTTGAAGTAGGTACCCGCACTTTAAACTTTTTTGGGATCACGATCATGGCAGACAGTCGTGCTAATTATAGGGATAATAGAACTACCACCGGCGCATTACTCAACTCCCGTGATATCTCTTTGACAGCAAGTGAATTTTTTACGCGAATACAAACGGTTAAACCGTTGATTGCTGTGGAAGGACAGTGGTTTGGTCAGGTTATGATTGCGCAACAACTGGTTATTTTATCAGAGTAATCTATCAGTTGAAGTGTGCTTAAAGCGCACTTCAACTTCACCAGCAGCGGCTGTATTGGATTAAATCAATCAACCCGTTGAACAGGAAACTAATTATATCTATGGGTAAACTCAACTTTAAGGCCGGTAAGAAGTATACATTTAGTGATTATTTTGATTTAAATAACCCACCCGAGGAAATCGCTAGTGAATTTGGTTATCAGTTTGAGACACAAACGATTGATTTTCCTCTAGCAAAATCACTTGAAATCAACGAAATAAAAAAATTACAAACGATTTTTTATCAAAATATCCCTAAAATCACGCTTAATTCAGAAATGGCAAAAAGAGACTTCATGATTGCACCGATATTATGGGAAGTCATTCGTCATATCAAAGCTAAAATCAATGTGGAATATCCTATAGAAATTGATGAGAAATTAGGCGGCTTACTCGATTACCTTATCTGCTCAGAACAAGAGATAATTATCATTGAAGCTAAAAAAGGTGATATGGATAAAGGGTTTAATCAACTTATTGCGGAATTAATTGCACTAGATAAATATCAGCGAGACAATGAATCGTCAAAATTTTTGTATGGTGCGGTGAGTATTGGAGAACTTTGGCGTTTTGGCATTTTAAAGAGAATGGAAAAGAATATTTTGCGAGATTTACACACGTATCGTGTCCCAGAAGATATTGAAAGTCTATTTGCAATTATTATAGGGATATTAACAAATACTTAACAATACTGCATTTTATTAACCAGTTCTAATTTAGGACTCATCCTCGTTAACAGTGACAACTCAAAAGTAATGAGAACGGTTTGCAATCGTCCAATGGGCTTGACTCAATTGAAATAACCGTTGAGGAAAAACATGAGATCGCTAGGATCTTATGGCGGTTATTATTGACTTCTACGGAAAAAGTGATTTTCATAATCTGTAAGTTAATTGCTTTGACTTTGACGAGGTCCGGTTTGTTTGTAAGAAATCATACCAAGCTGATAATTTGTCACATCTGCAACAATTTTTTCCTAATTAGCGATTTACATTGCTAAACGACTGTAGTTGCAGCGTTTCATTACTGTGTTGTTATGTTGGTTAACTGCCTTTCAATTGGAAGTTATATTTTTAATTGGTTATTTTTAAAGATAATTTTTTTAGATGAATCATGGCACATCAATTGCCGTATAGCTAACGAGTGTAATGATGCACTCACCAAAATTAAATATGAAACTCAGGGTCATGCTGATTGATGACAATCGTGGACGGGCTGCACTCTTGCAACAAGCATTACGTGATGCTCATTATGAAGTCGTCGCGGTATTGCATGATGATGCGGATATCCTTAAGCGAGTACAAGAAACACCAGTCGACGTGATCCTCATCGATTTAGAATCACCCGATCGAGATACCCTAGAGTATCTGAGCACTTTAAATCGCGAAAGCCCTAAACCGATTGTGATGTTTGCGGAAGATGATGATAGTACTATCATTCAAGCCGCCATTAAGGCCGGTGTCAGTGCTTATGTCGTTGATGGCTTAAGTCATCAACGTTTGAAGCCTATCATGAAAGTGGCGATCGCTCGCTTTCGTGAATATCAAGCCATGCGAGCGGAACTAGATAAAACCCGTAACCAGCTGGCTGAGCGTAAAGTGATTGAACGTGCCAAAGGCATTTTAATGAAACAAAAAGATATGGATGAAGCCAGTGCCTATCACGCTTTGCGTAAGATGGCAATGGATCGGAATTTACGGTTAGTAGAAATCGCCGAAAGTGTGATTACTGTTACTCAATTGTTAGAATAAGGTTATTAGTAAGGTCCACTTGAACTAATGGTGGTTTAAGTGGCTAGACAAAGGTGTCTTTCCACCGGCTGTTTACGCCGAGTGGATTGACACCTTTTTTATACCTAAATAAGGTCGCCACCAGGAGTTGCAACCTTTTGTTACCGTAATCGGAGTAACTGCCTTGGAAAAAACACAGTTAAATTTTGGATTTATTCCTTTGACGGATTGTGCGCCATTGGTGGTAGCGAGAGAAGGTGGTTTTTTTGTTCAACAGGGATTAGAAGTGACTTTGTCCCGCGAACCTTCTTGGGCGAATATCCGTGATAAAGTGCTGTTTGGTGAACTAGACGGTGCCCAGATGTTAGCGGGAATGCCATTGGCAACCACATTAGGCATCAATGGTATTGCTAAACCGACTATCACGGCATTTAATTTAGATTTGAACGGGAATGCGATTACCGTTAGTAATGCCTTGTATCAGCGCTTGTTAGCCGCTGATCCCGCCGCGATGCAAACTTACCCGGTTTCAGCGCAGGCATTAAAAACAGTAATTGATGCGGATAAAGCAGCGGGTAAAGACTGCATGACGTTTGCGATGGTGTTCCCCGTTTCTACTCATAATTATGCGCTCCGTTATTGGATGGCAGCAGCCGGTATTCATCCCGATAAAGATGTACGTTTAGTCGTGGTACCACCGCCCAAAATGGTGACACAGTTACAAGCTGGCAATATCCACGGTTATTGTGTGGGGGAACCTTGGAATTCCCAGGCGGTAAAACTAGGCATTGGACACATTTTGATTACGAATTACGAAATCTGGAACAACATGCCAGAAAAAGTGTTGGGTGTGACTCAGAAATGGGCAGAAAGCTATCCACACACTCATCAATCGGTGTTAAAGGCACTGTTAACAGCTTGTCAGTGGTTAGATCAACCGGAAAATCGGTTAACAGCGGCGCAATGGTTAGCACAACCCCACTACGTGGGGGCTTCGTTGGACGTGATGAAGATGTCTATGTTAGGCACCTTTCAATATCATCCCGACCAGGAACCACAAAGTTTTCCAGATTTTAATGTATTTCATCGTTATGCAGCTAATTTCCCGTGGCACTCACAGGCAGCTTGGTTCTTAAGCCAAATGTTACGCTGGGGAGATATTGAAACGGCGATAAATATTCGGGCGGTTGCTCAACAAGTATATCGCCCAGATCTCTATCGCCAAGCCGCAACAGCATTGGGTATAGCCAGTCCACCGTTAGATGAAAAAATTGAAGGCATCCATGCAACTTCTTGGACATTAAATGAGGCAACACCACCGATTACCATGGGAGCAGACCAGTTTTTGGATGGCACAAGCTACGATCCGCAACACTTAGCAGATTACCTTGCTAGTTTTACCATTCATCGTCGGTCAGTGGCACTGGCTGACTTAAAAAGGCGAATACCAACTAGTCCGGCATTCGCCTGAGAGGATTAATACGTTTGGCAGACGTATTAATAAAAGTTTCGTGATGGCCTAATCACGAGTTTATTGTTATTGAACTTTGAATATTATAGGAGATATGGCTGTGGATATCAAAAACAAAGCCACGCGCATTAATTTATTCGACTTTTCTAGTCCACCCATGCGGGCATTTCATGTCACTTGGTTTGCTTTCTTTTCTTGCTTCTTTGGGTGGTTTGGTATCGCACCGCTGATGGCTATTGTACGCGATGATTTACAACTTACCAAAACCCAAATTGGTAACACCATTATTGCCTCAGTCGCCATTACCATCATTGTTCGTTTATTAATTGGGCCACTCTCCCACCGGTTTGGTCCGCGTAAAACTTATACAGCCTTGTTAATTTTAGGTTCTATTCCGGTGATGTGTATTGGTTTAGCAGATAGTTATGAAAGCTTTTTGTTATTTCGTTTAGCCATTGGAGCCATTGGGGCTTCTTTCGTGATTACGCAATATCACACTTCCTTGATGTTCGCGCCTAACTGTGTTGGCACCGCTAACGCAACCACTGCGGGTTGGGGTAATCTAGGCGGTGGTGTGACTCAAATGGCTATGCCGATTGTATTAGCAGTAGTCATGATGTTTGTGGCCGAACAATCTCTGGGCTGGCGGATTGCAATGGTGATTCCGGGTATCGTGTTATTCATGGTGGGTATCGCCTATTGGTTGTTAACTCAAGACACACCGAATGGTAACTTTGACGAATTACGTGCGCGTGGCGAGTTAGAAGCAGCCACTGGAGAAAATAGTGCATTAGCCTCTTTCCTAGCCGCAGTTAAAGATTATCGGGTGTGGATTTTATTTCTCACCTATGCGACTTGCTTTGGCGTGGAACTCACCATTAACAATATTGCGGCATTGTATTTCCACGATCAATTTGAATTAGGTGTCGCTACTGCCGGTTTAATCGCTAGTTTATTTGGTTTAATGAATATCTTTGCTCGGACGTTAGGCGGCGTTTTTTCAGACCACTTTGCTAAACATCATGGTTTTATGGGACGAGTGCAATTTTTCTTTGCGGTATTGTTATTAGAAGGTATCGCATTATTAATATTTTCCCAAATGAGCAGTTTGGCCTTAGCCATTCTTACTTTAATCACCTTCAGCTTGTTTGTGCAAATGTCCGAAGGAGCTACTTTCGGAATTGTACCCTTTGTCAATAAAAAGGCACTCGGTGCCGTGGCGGGAATCGTCGGTGCTGGAGGCAATTTTGGTGCGGTGATGGCTGGTTTCCTATTCCGTTCGGAAGCCTTGACTACCCAAGAGGCGTTGTTCTATCTCGGTATTGCCGTGGTAATGTCATCCTTTTTTATCTTAGCAATTCGTTTCTCGCCGGAGAAAGTCCAAGAAGAAAACGAAGCTTTACATCGAGCCTTAGCTGAACATGAAGCCAATGTGGGTACACTTAAACCCGCTCTGGCTGAAGTTTAAGTGAGAGCAGATCGGCGGGTCTACCCACTAAAATGATCTACCCAATATTCATTACCGGAGAACATTAATGAAAGAGAAACTAGTCTGTATTGGCAACGGCATGGCTGGGGTTCGCACTTTAGAAGAGTTACTCAAACTTACCCCAGAAAAGTATGACATTACCGTATTTGGTACCGAGTTGTACGGCAATTACAATCGCATTTTGTTATCTCCGGTATTAGCGGGGGAGAAAAATATTGATGATATCATTTTAAATAGTCCGGAATGGTATGCTCAAAACGGCATCACCCTTTACACTGGCCATACCGTTACTCAAATTAATCGAATTAAACGCGAAATCACTAGTAATCAAGGTGTAACTGTCAAATATGATCGCCTCCTCATTGCGACCGGTTCTAATCCTTTTATTATCCCCGTACCCGGTCACCATCTCCCAGGCGTGGTGAGTTTCCGCGATATTACCGATGTGGAAGCCATGTTAGCCGCTAGCCGTAACGGTCAATATGCGGTGGTCATTGGCGGTGGGTTACTGGGTTTGGAAGCAGCCAATGGTTTAATGAAGCAAGGTATGGATGTTACCATAGTGCATCTACTCGATACGCTGATGGAACGACAATTAGACAAACCGGCGGCAAATTTGTTAAAAATTTCGCTCGAACAACGTGGTATGAAGTTTCTTATGGAGGCACAAACCGCCGAAATCATTGGAACAGACCAAGTTACGGCAGTGCGCTTCAAAGATGGATTGGAAATTCCAGCGAACATTGTGGTCATGGCGGTGGGTATTCGTCCCAATACCGCTTTGGCCAAAGCGGCCGGGATTTACTGTGAACATGGCATTATTGTCAATGACACCATGCAAACTTACGATCCGCGTATTTATGCGGTTGGCGAATGTGTGCAACATCGTGGTCAAGCCTACGGTCTAGTGGCACCACTCTACGAACAAGCTAAAGTCTGTGCTAATCATTTGGCCAATATGGGAATCGCCCGTTATGGTGGTTCGGTCGTGTCGACACGATTAAAAGTCACCGGAATTGAGGTATTTTCTGCCGGTGATTTCTTGGGCAACGGTAAAACCGAAGATATTATCTTCCAAGATCCCGCTCAAGGAATTTACAAAAAATTAGTTGTGCACAATAACTGTGTTAAAGGCGCGGTGATGTATGGCGATACTGTAGATAGCGCGTGGTACTTGCAACTCATGCGTGAACAAACTGATATTGGTCATATCCGCGACAAACTTCTCTTTGGACAAGCCTACGCGCTGGGAACAGCACTAGGTAGCCAGGCAGCCAGTGCAGTTACCCTAATGAGCGACGATACCCAAATTTGTGGCTGTAACGGTGTTTGCAAAGGTACTATTGTCAAGGCAATTACCAATGAAAGTTTAACGACCTTAGAACAAGTGCGCTTGCATACCAAAGCCTCAGCTTCTTGTGGTTCTTGTAGTCATCTCGTAGAACAAATTTTAGCCATTACTGTTAAAGACTACGATGATACCGCCCCGAAGAAAAAAGCCATGTGCTACTGCACAGAATTAAGCCATGATGAAGTCCAATCGGCAATTAAACAACAGCATCTAACTAGCATTGCTCAAGTATTCGATCAACTCGCTTGGAAAAAACCAGATGGTTGTCACATTTGTCGCCCTGCTCTGAATTATTACCTGCTAGCCCATTTTCCCGCTGAGGTAAAGGACGACTACCAATCCCGTTTCATCAACGAACGAGTCCACGCTAATATTCAAAAAGATGGGACTTATTCAGTGGTACCAAGGATGTGGGGTGGTTTAACCAATCCCCAAGAACTACGGGCAATCGCGAATGTCGTAGAAAAATTCAATATTCCGACAGTGAAGATGACCGGAGGCCAACGCATTGATTTATTAGGCGTAAACAAAGCGGACTTACCCGCCGTCTGGGCGGATTTAAATCAGGCTGGCCTTGTTTCCGGCTACGCTTATGGCAAAGCCGTGCGCACCGTAAAAACCTGTGTAGGAGCAGAATGGTGTCGTTTTGGTACGCAACCATCAATGGATTTGGGAGTCAAGTTGGAAAAAATGACTTGGGGATCTTGGACACCGCATAAATTTAAAATGGCCGTCTCCGGTTGCCCACGTAATTGCGCTGAAGTAACGATTAAAGACTTTGGAGCCATTGGTGTTGAGGCTGGCTGGGAGATTCATATCGGCGGTAATGGTGGCATCAAAGTACGGGTAACGGATTTACTTTGCAAAGTCACCACTCAAGCAGAAGTATTAGAATATTGTGGCGCCTTTATGCAACTCTATCGTGAACAGGCCCGCTATTTAGAACGCACCGCGCCTTGGATTGAACGGGTTGGTTTAGATTATGTCAAACAACAACTCGTAGATGATGTTGACAACCGTCAAACTTTATCGCAACGATTTTTAGAATCACAACACTTTGCCCAAGCAGAGGATCCATGGATAGCACGTGCGTTAGGTGGACTCGATGCCCATGAATTCAAACCGCTTAAACAAGTTACTGCCAGTGAAATCAAAGTAGTAGCTTTACCAGAAGAGGAAGTTGCGTAATGATACAGTGGATTGAAATCGGTCATTTAGAAGATATTCCACGCTTAGGTGCGCGAATCGTCGCGACTGACTGGGGTAATATTGCACTATTTCGCACTGCCGATGATGAAATACACGCTTTAGATGATCGTTGCCCCCATCGTGGTGGACCGTTATCGCCGGGAATTATTCATGGCAATAGAGTGACTTGTCCTTTACACAATTGGCAAATTGACCTCACTGATGGTCAAGCAGTTGCGCCGGATGAAGGTTGTACTCACCATTATCCAGTCAAGGTGATTGAAACTGGGAAGATATTATTAGGAATGCCAGTGGGAGTTGCTGTGTAACTTCAATTACTTACCTCACATAGCAATACCATCATTAAGTTAAGGGAGCATTCCCCTTCCTTCTCCTTGAGAAGGGGAGAACATTAATAGGGCTACCACATTAAAAATGTTATTTAAACCGAGGTTTAGAGTTTGGTAGGGTGGGCAATGCCCACCCTACTAAACTAAACCACCCAGCCCCTTACCAAGGAGGAGGAGAACATTAACGAGTTAGAAATAACAAATTACCAACTAAAAGTAACAATTTAGTCAAGGAATTATAGCTATGGTACAGACAACCTGTCCTTATTGCGGAGTTGGCTGTGGAATAATTGCCGAAGTCAATCAAAGTACGGTTACCATTAAGGGTGATAAAACTCATCCAGCCAATTTTGGGCGGTTATGTTCTAAAGGTTCGGCACTGGCTGATACTTTAGACTTAAATGATCGCCTGTTATACCCAGAACTACATCACCAAAGGGTTAGTTGGGATACAGCGTTAAACAAGGTAGCTAACGAATTTCAACGAATTATCCATGAACACGGGGCAGATGCCATTGCATTTTATGTCTCTGGACAATTGTTGACGGAAGATTATTATGTTGCTAACAAATTGGTAAAAGGCTTTCTCGGCACAGCCAATATCGACACCAATTCGCGCTTGTGCATGGCTTCCAGTGTAGCCGGACATAAACGGGCTTTTGGTAGTGACACCGTATCAGGTTGTTATGAAGATTTAGAATTAGCCGATTTGGTCGTGTTGGTTGGTTCTAATCTCGCTTGGTGTCATCCGGTACTCTATCAACGGTTAGCGGCAGCTAAAGAACAACGTCCGCGTCTAAAAATTGTGGTAATTGATCCCCGTTATACGGCAACTAGCGACATAGCCGATTTACATTTAGCTGTGCGCTCTGGCACAGATGCTTGGTTATTCAATGGCTTATTAAATTTTCTTCGCACTCATGATTATCTGGACTATGAATTTTTAGAAGCTTATACCCACGGTGCCGGTGCCGCCTTAAAAGCCGCGCGCGAATCGGCCACTACGATTCCACAAGTTGCCCAGCTTTGTGGTTTAAATGAAATGGATATTGCTGAATTTTATCGCTTATTCGCTAAAACCGATAAAACCGTGACGGTGTACTCGCAAGGGGTCAATCAATCCAGCGCTGGTACCGATAAAGTCAATAGTATTATCAACTGTCACCTCGCCACTGGACGGATTGGCAAACCCGGTGCGACACCATTTTCTGTTACCGGTCAACCCAATGCTATGGGTGGACGTGAAGTTGGCGCTTTAGCTAATCAATTGGTAGCACATCTAGATTTTAAACCAAAACATCTGGCTTTGGTGCAACAATTTTGGCAATCACCGGTCATGGCACCACAGCCGGGTTTAAAGGCAGTAGAACTTTATGATGCCATTGTAGCCGGTCAAATCAAAGCACTTTGGATTATGGCAACCAATCCAGTCGTTAGCTTACCTCATGCCGATAAAGTCAAACAAGCATTAGGTATGTGCGAATTAGTCGTGGTTTCTGATTGTGTGCGCCACACCGATACCACCGAATGGGCGCATATCTTATTACCTGCTTTAGCTTGGGGCGAAAAAGACGGAACGGTAACTAACTCAGAGCGACGTATTTCTCGGCAGAGAGCCTTTTTACCGGCACCCGGTGACGCCAAACCAGACTGGTGGATTCTGACTCAAGTCGCTCTAAAAATGGGATTTGCTGAAACAGCGTTTGCTTATCAAAGCAGTGCGGATATTCTCCGCGAATATGCCGCATTATCGGGTTATGAAAATCGGGGTACCCGGGATTTTGATATCAGTGGCTTGGCTAATCTAAGTGATGCGGATTATCAGGTGTTATCGCCAGTACAATGGCCCCTAAAAAGCCCTACTGAAGTCGGTACCACGCGGTTATTTAGTGACTACCAATTTTTTACTGCCGATAACAAAGCTAATTTGGTCGCTATTACGCCCCGTGCTCCAGTTCACCTGCCTAACCGGGATTATCCCTTCATCCTCAACACCGGACGAACTCGCGATCAGTGGCATACCATGACACGCACTGGCAAATCAGCGCGATTATTGTCGCATGCTAGTGAATCCTACGTGGAGATTCATCCCCAAGATGCAAATTTATTGCGAATTCGAGCCGGAGATTTAGTCATGGTGAGCAGTGAATTAGGACAAGTCGTCGTTCGAGTTAAACTAGCTGAACACCAACAACCCGGCAATGTTTTTATTCCCATGCATTGGAATGGACAAAACAGCAGCCAAGCCCGAGTTGGAACTTTAATTCCATCAGTAACGGATCCGATTTCTGGACAACCAGAATTCAAACACACCCCAGTTAAAGTGGAACGTTATCAACCGGCTTGGTATGGCTTTTTACTTTCCCGTACTGAGCTAGATGCTCATTCCAACAAAGTAACGGCTGCCCAACCGTTTAGTAAACTTACCTTACAGGAAATAGCTGATTACTGGGTTAAAATTCGGGAGGCGGCTGGTTGGCGGTATGAATTAGCGGGTCAGCAGCGGATCGACTGGTCACTCTGGGTACGCCAGCAATTTGGTACTGAGGACTGGCTAGAATTTCAAGATCGTGCGCAAGGACGTTATCGTTGTGCCAATATTGTCAACGAACAACTGAATATTTGTTTGTTCATCGGTGCTGAAGCTCGCCTTACCTCACATCAACCTTTAATGAGTCTATTTGGTAAAACCTTAAATCCAGTAGAACGTCTCCGCTTACTAACCGGTGAACCGGAACAAGCATCAGCGACAAGTGGTGAAGTTATTTGCGCCTGCCACGCGGTGGGACGCGAAACAATTTTAGCAACCATTCACCAACACGGTTTCGTGAATTATCAACAAATTGGTGAGGCATTGAAAGCGGGTACTGGCTGTGGTTCGTGCATTCCCGAATTGAAAGCATTATTAATGGAAGCCAAGGGACGAGAGGTGGCTTAGCCAGCGTAGGATAAATGCCATTTTAAGGATTCCCTCCTTGAAAGCTGGGTTTCGTCCCTCAACCCAGCCGACTTGCTATGTTTAACCCCGCTTCGCTCAGAAGCTATCAATTTATTTTATTTTTTATGCGGGAACCGGCTTGTAACCGGTTCCCAAACGTTTGGTTGGGTTACTGTCACCAAACGTGTCGGACGGGGTTACAAACCCCGTCCCGCTTAAGGGTCCCGTCCCGCTTAATACATCAGTAGTAGGGTGGGCATTGCCCACCCTACTTGGCTGGGTATTGAAGAATTAAAGGAAACAACCAAAGCAGAAAAAGCCCGTGAATTGATACAAATAATTAAACAACAAAATAATATAAGATTCTCGAACTGATTAAAATTAGCCAAAAAGATTGCCCAGATATTCATTGGCCCATTTCCCCGTGGCTTATTGATGAAGCACAACTTACAACGTGGTGATATCGTTATTTTCTTGGGTTCAGAAATTCCACCGGTGTTTGATCAAAATCAACCTCGTGTGGAAGAGTTGACACCTAAATTAGCTCAACGAGTAGGTTATACTGATTTTAGCGACTCTTTTCCGGAAATCTGTGAATATATCCACCTGGATCACCAATTTGGTAGAAATTCATTATGCTTACAATTACAGGAATTACTTGCTCCTTCACCCTCGGCACTAACTTCTGCCTATGAATTTTTAGCTCAGGTAAATAAACCGTTATTGTTGATTTCTGCGACTTATGATTCCTGCCTAGAAAATACTTTCCGCCAACACCAAAAGAAATTTGTATCATTATGTCATGCCGCTACAGCAGAGGTTGGTAACCTATTTCTCGAATATTCTGATCGGACTGAAATTGAATCCTGCTCGACGGAAACGCTCTCCAGTTTGCAATTATTAGAACAAGATTATTCAGTTATTTATAAAATTTTAGGTCAATTTAATCACCCAGAAAATACCTCAGATTGCTTGATGTTATCCGAAAGAGATTATCTAACCTTTGCTCAAACTAAAGATAAACTTATTCCCAATTACATTATTAATCAATTACGCAATCATGGTTTCTGGTTACTGGGTTATTATCCCAACAGTTGGGAAAATCGATTAATTATCAGAGAAATACTAGATAAACGCCGACATCAAGAAGCGGCACTTACGGTTCAGCCACAAGCGGATAAATTTGCACAGTTGTACTGGGCAGATCGCCGGGTGAAAAATTATCAAATTGATTTAATTGAATTTATTAGCAACTTGCAAAAACACTTATGAACAAATGTAGGTTGGGTTGAGCATAGCGAAACCCAACAAAGATTGCTACCACCAAGAAATTAATGTATATGATAGATTACCATCAAATTATCACCATCGAACCGGACAAACGCAGTGGTAAACCCTGTATTCGAGGAATGCGAATGACGGTTACTGACGTTCTGGAATATTTAGCGGCTGGTATGACATATGAGGAAATCCTCACTGAATTTCCGGACCTAACTTACCAAGATATTATGGCTTGTTTAGCATTTGCAGCGGATTACACTAGTGTTCGGTCAAGTGAATACGAGTAGGGGCAGACCGGTGTGTCTGCCCAAAACAGCAGCACTTAGGGCAGACACGTAGGTCTGCCCCTACAACCTAACCGGTCAAAATAAGTTTAACAGAACACTAGAATTACGATTAGCTAAATTAAACCCTTATCCAGGTACTCCACCCATGATAGAACCCTACATCGGTTTACGTCCTTACCAAGAAGCTGATCGCGATAAATTTTTTGGTCGGGAAGCAGAAAAGCGAATTCTCATTGATAAAGTCCTCACCCGTAAACTGACGCTGCTATTTGCAGCAAGTGGCGTGGGCAAAAGTTCCTTGCTACAGGCTGCGGTCATTCCCAAACTCAAAGAACCGCATGGCGAAAACTTAGATGTCGTTTACCATAATCGCTGGTTTGACCGACCGTTGCCGGATTTGAAAAACACGCTGATTACTTATCTTCAGCAACAACACAAACTTAGTGCTGATGATAATATTGAAATCCAACTGCCACTAAAAGAATTTTTTCATCAAAGTACCTTATTTACCAGCGAGCCGCTGATCATTGTCCTCGATCAGTTTGAAGAATTTTTTTATTATCAACATTACAAAACAGAAATCTTCCCAATTTTCATTAGCCAACTGGCGGAAGCGATTTTAGATCGAGCCACTAACACCGCTTTTGTCATCTCCATGCGCGAAGATTTTGCTTTAGAACTCAATGCGTTTAAAGCTCACCTCTCACCGGCTTTCCTATTTGAAAATCTCTATCGGTTAGAAAAACTCACTCAAGCTAGTGCCCGCGAAGCGATGGTAAAACCGCTGGCAGCAGTGGGTTTTAGTTATGAAGCCGGGTTATTGGACACCTTGATTACTGACCTGAGTCAACGCGAACAGATTGAGCGCCTTGGTTTCAGTGTAGCAGCAAAAATGGAATCACCGGATTTTGTAGAACCACCCAATTTACAAATTGTTTGTCAGCAATTATGGGAATTGGAGCAATATCAGCCCCGCAAGTTGATCACCATTGCTACCTATATCAGTAAAGGCAAAGCCAATGGCTTACTGGAAAATTATTTTCTTAACCAAATTAACCAACTATCACCCCACGAAAAACACCTCGCTTCATCAGCATTCGATCATTTGGTCAGTAAGTATGGCACTAAAATAGCGCTTCCATTACCAGATTTGGCAAAATTATTGGAAGAAAATGAAGCGACACTGGGTGCGACATTAGATAAATTGGAACAAGCGCGGATTTTGCGACGGCAATTGCGTTATGCTTCAATCCAAGCAACCGAAGATTCATCCACCACTCAATCTGAACCAACCAACCGCATTTCATGGTATGAACTCTACCACGACCTATTCTCTAAAACCATTTACAATTGGAATGAAGACTATAAACGCCGACAATACTTAGAAACACTCTTGATCCTCAAAGCCAGTATTTCTGACACCATTGAAGTTTATAACGTTAAACCAAATAGTTGGGATTTAGGAAATCAACAAAGCTACTGTTACGAAACTGATTTCCAACATGCCAACTTAGAAATTGATAAATTATTCCAAGAAAAAAAATTGTTAAAGAAACAGACCCCTATCAAGAATTAATTAGCTTACTTCCCGCCAGCGAACGGCTAGCAGCTTATTGGCACAATGGTGATATAGACAAACTTCTTCGTTTAACCAGTGTGCTTATTTCACCGGTGAATCACGAATTGACTGATAACACCTTAGCCGTATTAGCTACCCGGCGTTCGTTACAAAGTCTTGATTGTCTAATCAAACAGCTCCACACCGAATCTAACCTCGAATTAAAAAAACAGTTCATCGAAACCTTAGGCAAAATACCGCTGCCAGAACACATTTTGCCTGAACTATTACCGATGTTATCTGAAAAAGATATTTATATTCGTCAAGCAGTTACTAAAGCAGTTGCTAATTTAGGAACCGAAGCGGTAATTCAGCCATTTATTGCTTTACTCAACGATCCTGATTCAGATATTCGCACCAATGCTACGATAGCGTTAGGTCAACTACAAGCTACCAGTGCCATTGAACCGTTAATCGCGCTGCTCAAGGACCCCGAAACCATTGTCCGCACCAAAGCTGTAATGGCATTAGGTCAATTGCAAGCTACCAGCGCCATTGAACCGTTAATCGTGTTGCTCAAGGATCCCCTAACTCCTATCCGCGAAAACGCGGTGACGGCATTAGGTCAATTGCAAGCTACCAGTACCATTGAACCACTAATTGGTCTGCTCAAGGACCCCAAAGAGTATATTCGCGGCAGTGCCGCGACAGTATTAGGTCAATTGCAAGCGACCAGTGCCATTAAGCCGTTAATTGCTCTGCTTAAAGATCATGAATGGTTTGCCTGCTACCGTGCCACAATGGCATTAGGTCAATTGCAAGCTACTGGTGCTATTGAACCGCTAATTGCTCTGCTTAAAGATCATGAATTGATTGTCCGCTACTGTGCCACGACGGCATTAGGTCAATTGCAAGCTACCAACGCCATTAAACAGTTAATCGCGTTTCTTAAGGATCACAACAACTATATCAGCAGCCCTGCTGCAACAGCATTGGGTCAATTGCAAGCTACTGGTGCTATTGAACCGCTAATTGCTCTGCTTAATTCTGAAAAGTATGTCCATGCCAACAACATCAATGATCTGCTCAATGATCTGTTCAAGGGTTCTGAAGAGAACATCCGTATCATCAGCACCGTAGTAGAGGCATTAGGTCAACTACAAGCTACCAGCGCTATTGAACCACTAATCGCTCTACTCAAGAATTCCGACAGCAATGTTCGCAGCAGCACTGCGATAGCGTTAGGTCAGATTGGTGAATCCGCAGTAGTAAAACACTTGGTAAAATTATTAAGTGACTTAAATGAAAATGTTCGCTATAGTGCAATGATAGCAATCAATCAATTAAAGGATACCAATTCGGAATTATTACAATTTAAAGAGGAAGAATTTAAACGGTTGCAAGACCAAGTCAACAATCCTTTTACTGGAAAACGTCAACAAGCTGCCAACCACTTAGGTAATTTTATTTTACCAGAGAGTGTTAAGTTGTTGGTATCGTTACTTCATGATCAATTTAATTTAGTTAAAGAAGAAGCAATAACTTCACTGGGAAAGATAGCCACTAAAAAGGTTAATTTAGTCCAGCCGCTATTAACGCAATTATATCCATTTTTAGAAGATGCTTCGCTCTCGATTCGTCAAGCCGCAATAGCAACGTTATCTCAACTATTGCCGCAATTACCTAAAACTGAGCAAACCGATTTGATTCAACACCTTCAGGATATCGTTCACAAACAAACCGATTGGTTTGGTTTACAAGTGAAGGCATTGCGAGTATTAGAACGATTAGAACCCGATCAAGCAGCTCCATTGGTGATAGCGATGGCACAATTGGTTTTAGCCAATGACAAGCAAGACAATTATTTGGCTTCAGAAATGTTTCATAGTTTAGGTAAAATCGCATCGCCACTGGCGACAACATTTTTACAAACGCAGTTAGACCAATTGGATAAAGAAAAACGAGATTGGCGTACTAAGCAACGTGATACAGAAACTAACTCGACACCTTGCAATCAACAAGCTATTCAAGTCAATAAAGAAGAACTTTGGCCCTATTCGCAATGGGAATTTGAATTAGGTTATGCGTTAACCCGTAGTAACACCGAAGTTGGTATAACCTTATTGCAACACAATTTAGCATTGGTGAGAAAAGGTGCGTGGACGGCTTTGGGAGAAAAGTCTGATATTAAGTTACTTAAAAAATTGAATAAACAACGCGATCAAAGTCAAATACCCTATTTTCGTTATGCCGCTTATCAAGCTATCGATGGTGGTTTAATTACCCTAGAATATAGCGCTGAAGAACCACAATTAATCGCCTTACAACAATGGTTTACCAAAGTAACTGAGGAAGCATTGCAGGACCGGCTGCAGTGGACGATTGAGCGGATAGCGTATCGGTTGAGTCAAACCCAAAATCATTGAATATTTTCTTTAGAAACGGGGTAGTAACAAGCTAAAATTGTGAGTAGGTTGACCTACTACTCGGAAGTGCTAAAATTACAAATATAGTATCTTAGAGATACTAAGGTAACTGTCACACCAAAGGGTGCAAAATCACTCATTCATTTGTGATAATGAGTGTCCCAGCGAGAGCAGTTATCTGAAAGCCTCGCAGTCTGTTCAATGGACAGATAGTGAGGTTTTCTTTTTTATCTCTCTTCTTGGTTTCCCCGAAAGGTAGAAATTAAATAGAGTCGTTTATTGCCATGCGTGTCGGATTCTTCACGGATATGAACACCGATTTTTTCTCCATTAGCTGTTAATCCAAGTATTTCTATTCCCTGTGGATTTTCACTGATATTCTCTGTTGTAGCACCTCGTATTAATTCGACTCCAGGAAAAAAGACTTGTTTACGGCGAGTTTGATCACGTCTCCCATTGGTAGACTCTAAATATTTTGTTAAAAAGACTGGACGTTTGTTGAGTGCTTTACAAATAATTTTATCCTTCTTCTCAATCAATTGCTTTATTTCATCCATTAACTGCACTCCTTTTTTAGTTGAGGCGTTTTTCTTTAACTGTTTTATTTTTTTCATGGTGTACTTTCTAAAAAAACATTTCCTCTCTATATCTCTATATCAGTTATTCAGTTATGAAGTGTTATTGCTGATACGCATTACCAAGTGATAGGTAGTAATATGTCATAATTATGACAATTTGTTGCTAATCTTAGTCAAAATGATACTATACCTATCATTAAACTGAAAGTTTTTAATTATTTGAATATATTGTAAAAAATACTAATAACTGTTTAGTGTTAGAATTTTTTCTTAACCTAAAAAAATGAAAGCAAACACTTATTACGTTAAGCTAGTTGAATGGTCTGAAGAAGATCAATGCTTTGTTGGCAGTTGTCCTGGTCTATTTTATGGTGGTTGTCATGGTATAGACGAAACAGAGGTTTTTATTAAATTATGTCAACTTGTTGAAGAAATGATTGCTTTATATCAACCGGAGGGAAAAGTTTTACCTAAACCGACTGCTAGTAAAGACTATGCTAATCTTTTATCATAGCTAAAATCGTATTTCGAGAATTATGAAAAAATCAATTTTTCAAGAAAATAGAAAATATACTTTTAGTGATTATTTTGAAATGAATTACCCAACAGATGAGATTGTTGGTGAATTTGGATATTCTTATGAGATTAAAGTAATCGACTTACCAAAATTAACTGATTATGATAAGAATGTCATTAATAGACTTCAAGATGTTTATTATACTGTTTTTCCTAGAATATCTTTAAATTCAGCAATAGCCAAAAGGGAATTTCTGGTAGCACCACTGTTGTTAGAAATTGTCAGAAATAGTCCTGCCAAAATTAATATTGAATATTTATTAACTATTGATGATAAATTGGGTGGATATTTAGATTATTTTGTGAGAGCTGATCAGGAACTAATTGTTATAGCGGCTGAGAAGAAAGATATAGATAATGGTTTTAATCAACTGGCCGCTGAATTAATTGCTTTAGACACATATGAAGATAATGCTTGCCTTGAAATATTATACGGTGCCGTTACGTTAGGCGATATATGGAAATTTGGTACTTTAGATAGAAAGCGGCAACATATTGTTAAAAATATTCATAGTCATACGATTCCAGAACAGACAGAAGACGTTTTTTCAATTTTGATGGGAATTATCACGAATTGATGATTTTCATGGTATTTTAGCCGATTTATTGGGTGAAAATCATCATGGACTTATTCTTGTTAGCTCAAGGAAAGAAATAGAAATGTCGGCAAAGGATTGCCGACCTACGCTTGCTAAAAATCTACCCTCTCCCACTGGGAAAAGGTATCTACACAAATTGATCATTGTTATGCCGATTTAGCAAACTTTTCCCAATACCCATTCCATTCGTAGTTTGTTCTAAGAACAAGCCAAAATGTT
>JAAUSR010000014.1 GCA_012032555.1 Thioploca sp. | reverse complement strand
AGGATTGAAACTCAATACTAGCCTGAGTACCGCGAAAACCGTTGAAGCTCTTGAGCTATATCCAGTACAACAAGGATTGAAACTTCATTGCAACCCGGTAACGGGAGTTTGTAGCCTGCTCTTGAGCTATATCCAGTACAACAAGGATTGAAACACGGGATAATATACCCGCATTCGGGACACTGCTTCATTGCTCTTGAGCTATATCCAGTACAACAAGGATTGAAACTCCACAGTTCGTGGAGGGAGTAAAGAATAAATTGTGCTCTTGAGCTATATCCAGTACAACAAGGATTGAAATGTAGGGTGGGCAATGCCCACCCTACCTAGTTAGCGACAACCCCAAGAGCAATTTTAGAATTACCTCTGTTCTCATCATTAATAGTGTTATTTTGAACGCGAGTTGAATAATGCGTTTTGTTAGCACTGAACCCGCTACTTGCTACTATCTCAAAGGTGCATGATGCTTTGCTTATGTTCCCTACGCGCTAAGTAAGCATAATCTATTCTAAAATTTTTAAATACACCTATTTATCAGTGCACTACAAAATATCAACATCATATATAACTAATTGATATTTGAAATATATCATACTTTTCTTGGCATAGTACAAGCCCAATACCTAAGAGAAGCAGAGATTTCTCCTCATAGAAATTTTTTGCTACCAAACCTGATTAGTGTTTATCTGAAAAAGCGTATTTACTCTCAAAATTAGTTTGAAATACTATATCAGAAAGTACTAATATGCTATGCTAATAACGTTGGTTATCGTGCCATAATAGGATTCATTTTTTAACTAATCAGGAGATGTTTACCATGGATAAAAATTATTATGATGCTGTAGCTCAAATGCAAAAAATGCAACTTAACCGGGAATATCAGTTAGGTTGGATGGGTGGTTATTTACAAAACCCCATGCGTGAAGAACAAAGGGTCAATGAAGCTTATGAGGCTGGTTATACCGATGGTAGTAATCGTAACACCAGTAATTTTAACCAATGGTTAAAACAGTAAGCTGAATAGTGGCAGGCGGAAAATTGATTCCGCCTTCTCAACAAAATGAATTGAGTTTATTATGATAATAATTGTGAATGATAATAAAATTTAAAATTTTTTATGGTGCTTCTCCCTAAATTTTTCTCAATTTTTTTACAATCGAATCTAGTTTTAAGTTAATCTACATTATTTGGAGGTCGTGATCATGCCCGTTATTCGTATGTATAGCACTCAACTTTGCCCTTATTGTATCAGAGCAGAACGGTTGCTGAATCAAAAAGGAATGGCAGTCAACAAAATCTTAGTAGATAACAATCCAGAAGAATTCACTAAAATGATTCAACTGACTGGGCGACGGACTGTCCCGCAAATTTTTATTGATGAGCGCCATGTTGGTGGTTTTGATGATTTAGTAGAACTTGATATAGAAGGTGAACTAGAACCACTCTTGCAGAGTAGTTAATTTCTTTCCATTAATCGTTATCAACTATGATGAATTATCAATAAGTAGTTGTACTCCATCAGGTTCAAAGGCAATCAATTATCTATTATGTCAGTCAGAAATTAATATCCTCACTACCCATTAAGTATAAGCCGTTATAATAACTAACAACTAACGGATGATAACTGATAACTGACAACTGATAACTGATAACTGTCTTGATTCTCAACAAACCGGTTGTTAGAATTCGACATGTTGTAATATTTACCGTTAGTGTGGCGTCTAAGTCATACTAAAACAAACCAGATCATAATTCAGTTTTGCCCAGGGGGTACTTTATCAGCTAATTGCTTGCTTGATAAGACTAAATAAGCAGTAAACTCAGCGTAAAGTATTGTTGTAAAATAGATACAATTTGACTAAAGGTGTGTGAATTTGGAGTTAAGAAGGTAGCAAACTGAATGACGAAAAAGTTTGTCTGGATGGTACTGAGTGGTTAAGTTGACTCCAGTCATTTTACCGTTGTTGTTTTATCAGAGTAAGGAAACATATCCATGTTTGATAGCGCCGGTCGTAAAATTTTATTCGGAGTAGTTACGGGGACATTGTTGTCAAGCGCCGTGATATCCGTATTAGCAGCAGATGAAAAAGAAACTTACAATTTAATTGATTCCGAAGGTAGGGCGGTTCTGACTAGCCGTCAGGAAGAATGTGTCCAAACGCCTAATACACCTAATACACCGCCTAAGACATTTAAAGAATGCGGTAATATTGGTGACCGGGATGGTGATGGCATTCCCGATGATGAGGACATGTGCCCTGATAATACGCCCGAAGAAATTTCTAAGGGCGTTTATCAGGATGGACCGAGGAAAGGTTGTCCCATCGATACGGATAATGATGGCGTGCCCGATTATCGGGATGATTGTCCCAATAATACGCCGCTCGAAATTTCTAAAGGGGTTGATGATCGTGGTTGTCCGTTAGATAGTGATGGTGACGGTGTACCCGATTATCGAGATAAATGTCCAAATACACCACCTGGTGTAGAAGTTAACGAAGATGGTTGTCCGCCGGAGTGTGATCCAACTAAAGATCCTGAGTGTATGAAGACCTTTTCTTCCGAAGCGCTCTTTGATTTTGATAAATTTAACTTGAGATCCGATGGGCAAAGAGCACTTGATGAATTTCTAAGCCATAAAGAGATTGAACTTGTTTATAGCATAAACGTAATTGGTCACACTGATCCGGTCGGAACGGATAGTTACAATATGACCTTATCTAATAAACGTGCCGCAACCGTAGCGAATTACTTGAAATCTCGCTTACCAGCTACCGTGCAAATTTTCTCTGAAGGTCGGGGTGAAACAGAACTGGTACCTCGAGACCCGGGTGAATCGCAACAAGCTTGGCACCAAAGATGTCGTCGTGTCGAAGTGGCAATTAGAGAATATAAAAGAAAATAATAAGCTCGTTATTCTAACTGAGCTAATGAGAACTCGGTGCGGTGTTTTCTGACCAGAAACATCGCATTTTTTTGAGCAATGGTATTTTTACAACGTGGCTAATATTTAAATTCATTATTATAAACAAACAATTAAAAATATTACTCTGATTTGGACTATTCCCTGACCGGCGGGGTGTGGTAGAATCGATACACTGTGTTCAGCAGGTATAAATTTTGAAGGTTGTCTAGACAAGTCTTTAAGACTAGATAATACTAAACAAGTAACAAGCATTTTGCTGGATTATTGTGGGTAATTAGACTATCACAGCAAAGGAACCTATCTCATGTTGAATCGTTTTAGTCAAAAAATTTTAATTGGAATAGTCGCGGGAACATTGTGGTCAACGGCAATGACTTCCTTGTTAGCAGCAGATGTTGAAGACCGAGCAACTTACTTTTTGCTCAATTCGGAGGGGAACCCGGTTCTCACTACTCGTGAGGGAGAATGCGTTCAAACGCCGAATACACCCAATACCCCGCCTAAATCATTTAGAGAATGCGGTAGTATTGGTGACCGAGATGGTGATGGCATTCCCGATGATGAGGACATGTGTCCCGATAATACGCCAGAGGAAATTTCTAAGGGCGTTTATCAGGATGGACCGAAGAAAGGTTGTCCCATCGATACGGATAATGATGGCGTGCCCGATTATCGGGATGATTGTCCTAACAATACGCCATTGGAAATTTCTAAAGGAGTTGATGACCGTGGTTGTCCGTTAGACAGTGATGGTGATGGTGTACCCGATTATCGAGATAAATGTCCCAATACACCACGTGGTGCAGAGGTTGATGAAGATGGTTGTCCGTTTGATTGTCAACGTCGTGGTGATTGTCCACCACCAGATGTTTTTTCTTCCGAAGCCCTCTTTGATTTCGATAAATTTAACTTAAGACCCGATGGGCAAAGAGCACTTGATGAATTCCTAAGTCATAAAGATATTGAGCTGGTTCATAGTATAACCGTCATTGGTCATACCGATCCAACCGGTACCGACAGTTATAACATGACCTTATCTAAGAAGCGTGCGACAACCGTAGCTAATTATCTGAAGTCCCGCTTACCGACTACCGCGCAAATTATCTCTGAAGGTCGAGGTGAAAAGGAACTGGTACCTCGAGAACCGGGTGAAGCACAAAAAGCTTGGCATCAGAGATGCCGTCGTGTGGAAGTTGGGGTCAACGAGTATAAAAGAAAACAATAAGCGCGTTATTCTAGAATAATTTAATTAATTCATTACTTTAAATGAGTGCGATGTTTCGGAATAAACATCGCACTTTTTTTTGGCTTGATTTAATTTATCTTGGCACTAAGTTAAAAATATTCTATAATATAAAGATATGTAGAAGTTGAATTCGGTAGGACGGTTCATGAACCGCCGCTACTATAGTATCAAAGTTAGGATCATGAACAAGGTATTCTTTATCAGTTAAGTCCAGCATGGTTGCTGCTAAAATGAGGATAAAAAACCATGTTATCCCCTATTTTTAAGTTTATTCCGATAAACCTATGGGTAAATTCCTTAAAGATTTACTTTTCCACTAAGCGAAGAAAATCTTTGGGGTATATTATATTTTTAGTTTATGGATTAGCTTGGTCTCAGAATCTATTGGCAATGACCCTCTACGTTAAATCTAATGCAGTTGGCGAAAACAACGGTTTCTCATGGCAGGATGCCTTCCTTGATTTACAAAGTGCTTTGATGATTGCGCAGATTGGCGATCAGATTTGGGTTGCTCAAGGAATATACACACCTTCTCAGCCTAACGATACTGGCGATCCACGTGATGTTACTTTTAAACTAATTGATGGGGTAAAAATTTATGGGGGGTTTGCCGGAATAATCGGCTCTGAAGGACTTTTCAGTGGATTATTTCAGGAACAGCTGGTTCGTGATCCGAATAATTACGAAACGATTCTCAGTGGTGATATTGGCATAAGTGGTAGTGACATTGATAACAGTTACCATGTTGTGACTAGCAACGACACGATAACGAGCAGTACTTTACTTGATGGTTTTACGATGACAACCGGTTATGCCAATGGCGGTAATAATAAAGATTTTGGCGGTGGTTTATATAATAGTGGTGGTAACCCGCGATTAGAAAATCTGATTTTTAAAAATAATGTTGCCACCAACTGCGGCGGTGGAATATATAACCTCAATAGCACTGACTTAGTACTAAAAGCGGTTAAGTTAACTCATAATAAGGCTATTCAAACGGGGGGGGGAATGTGTAATGAAAACAGTTCTCCTCAACTTAGCGCTATAATGATTATTAGCAATTCTGCTACTGATGGGGGAGGAATTTATAATAATAACAGTATATTAGTTCTTAACGGTGGTTACGTTAAAGAAAATCAAGCCAGTAATAATGGCGGTGGTTTTTATAATCAAGATACGACATTAACAGTAACCGATAACCCCAATAAAGTAATCATTCAAAGTAATCAAGCCAGTCTAAATGGTGGAGGAATCTACAATAATAACAGCATTTTAACTATCAGCTATTTTAGTTTTGAAGGTAATTCGGCTGCGGGTAGTGGCGGTGGTTTATATGATGATATGACTAGTCGTTCCTCGATGCATCATACTTTTTTTACCGGTAACCAAGCAAACAATGGTGGTGGTTGGTATGGCGAAAATTTAAATGCTATTTAAAACAAATGACCTTCAGCGGTAATTGGGCGAGCAGCCATGGTGGAGGGATATACCATGTTGCGGGTGATCTCATAATAAATAACAGCATTCTTTGGAATAATGCCGACCAAGCAGGTAATAACTCCTCTGCTCAGATTTATTTTACGGGTTTGAGTCCCATTATTAACTATTCTATTATTCAAGGCGGTTGGAGCGATATTACGGATTATCCTGGCCAAAATAAAGACGAAGACCCCCTGTTTGTCAGCGAAATTGATCCCTTATCCGCACCTAAACCGGGAGGTGATTTTCATTTAAGACCAGGCTCACCAGCCGCTAATGCCGGTCTTAATGATTTACTCGATGCTATAGTTAAAGATTTTGAGCAACGGGCACGTATCATCAATGATGTTGTCGATATGGGACCTTATGAAATGCAATTTCCCTCTGTCTCTCAAATAAATTGTAAACACCCTAAGGGGTGCGGTAGCCAACAAATACCTATCAACGATCCCATTCTCCCATTGGAGATAACTTTTAGTGAAAAAGTCACCGGATTAGATGAAACCGACTTACAACTCCATACTGAAAATTTGCAAGCCCATATTACTGATATTAGTCCTAGCAGTGGAAGTTATCAAACTTATTTAGTTATGGTCACCATAACAGAGGTCACGGCTAACTTAGCGACATTACGATTAGATGTTGAAGATGATGATAGTATCATAAATGAAAGTAATATCCCTTTAGGAGACATTGGTTTCGCTAATGGTCGTTTTACGACGGGTGAAGTTTACTTTATCGATTTAATCCCACCAACTGTTACGATAGAGCAAGCTAATCAACAGCATGACCCGACCGGTTTTAGCCCCCTGGTTTTTACAGTCACTTTTAGCGAAAAGATTAATGGATTTGATAAAACTGATATTAATTTTAATGGTAGTACTGAGAAAGAATTATTAACAGCCACTCTCCTTGATAATAATCCGAGCTACACCGCAGCAATTAAAGGCATGGTGAAGCCAGGATTTGTAATTGCTACCATTGATGCCGATGTGGTTACTGATATCGCCGGAAATTTAAATAAAACCAGTACCAGTATCGATAATCAAATCACTTATAAACCTACTCCTCCCGTAGTTGTTGCTATTGAACCTAAACTTCACAACCCTTCTAAAGAAGCGATAGTCACTTATCGCGTTATTTTTAGCGAAGCCATAACCGGTATCGATACAACCGATTTTGGATTAGAGACCGATTTAATCGGTGCTTATGTTAGTTCAGTAACCGGTAAAGAGCAAACCTACACGGTGAAAGTGAATACTGGTCAAGGTGAAGGTGATTTACAACTTAATTTAGTTGATGATGATACTATCGTTAATCAATTAGGGGTTCCATTAGGTGGTATTGAACTAAATAATGGGAATTTTAAAGGAGGTAGCTATCATATTGACAGAATTGCACCCACTGTTGAAATTATTGAAGTCAATCCTAATCCCCGTAGTCAGGGTGTTTCGAGTATCCTCATTCAATTTAGTGAAGCCGTAACTGACTTTGATTTAGCTGATCTAGTATTCACGCGCAATGGCGGAAGTCATTTACTTACTAATAACCAAAGCTTAACCCGTTATGACCAACTGACTTGGCGACTTGATAATTTATTGGGGTTAAATAATGATAACGGCGATTACCTTTTAGTTGTTAAAGCCGCTGATATCACTGATGAAGTTGGCAACCCAGTCATTGCTGATGCAACCGAAACTTGGCGAGTTAGTCACGAACCCGTTGCGATATACTCTTCTGACCCAACCCCCAATAGTGTGCTTGACTTCGGTGAGATTGCTCAAGGCTTTTCAAACACGGTAACGTTCGAGGTGAAAAAATTTGGAAGTATCCCTTTAACAGTTGAATTGGAAAGAATCAGTGGTGATCAAGCCAGTGATTTTCAAGTAATTACCCCACCGTTTCCCATAACGATTGCTGAACTCGGTGAAATAGCAACAATAACCGTTCAATGCACTCCTTCAGAACCAGGATTGCACACCGCTAAAATGATTTTGAAGACTAATGATACAGCGCACTCCCGTGTTTCTTATTTACTTAAATGTTTGGGTAAACAACCCCCACGCTATTTTTCCGAGCCGGTTTCAGCGAGTCATTTAGATTTTGGTCACCCATTGGTCGGACAATCTACCTATCAGCAGATTCGCGTTGAACAACAAGGTGAAATGGATTTACAAGTGGATCTCGTGGCTATCACCGGTAACCATGCCAATGATTTTGTAGTGACTGCACCCCCGTTTCCTATTTTGCTCACAGTTGATCAACCCAGTCAGATGATACAAATTCAATGTATTACGACTGATGAAGGCTTGCACACAGCCCTTTTGCAACTCGCGACCAATGATCCAAATCAACCCTTTCCGACTTATCAATTAGCTTGTGCGAGTGAATTTTCAGCAACGAATTATCACTCCACACCACCGCCTAATCAGATTATCCATCTCGGTGAAAGTCCAGTCGGCATACCCATCACCACGAAACTAGTCATCAATAAAACGGGGCAAATGAATTTGCCGGTTAGATTAGAAAGTATAACCGGTGCACACAGCCAAGATTTTCAGCTGATTGAGCCGGCTTTACCCGTTGAAATTGAAGATGAGGCTGAAACAAAAAGCCTAACTATTCAATGTACACCATTAGCAACCGGATTACGTCAAGCCAATTTGGTACTCAACAGTAGTGATCCCGTGCAACCGGTATTGACTTATCCTTTAGAATGTATCGGTACTCAACCAGCTGATATAAAAGCAATTTTTAATTCATTAGAACCCAACCAGAATGGAGATATTTCTAACTCCCATTTATCAGTAGATTCGGTCATAGGTTTGGCACCTACACCTAATACCCGGCTTTACTTTACCAATCAACCGGGTAATGAGCCAACTAGCCAAACTTTGATGGTGAATGCGATTCCGGGTGAATCGCTACAAATTGATTCTTGGGTGATAACTGGTCCACATGCTGATGATTTCTTGGTCCATTCAGCGCCACTCCCGATCAACATAACTCACAATGATTTTGCCGCTATCGAAGTGCAATGTGCTTTTTCTCAGCTCGATCAATATGATTTACATACCGCATTATTAGAAGTGAAAGTCAGTACACCTTATTCTACCAGTTTATTTTATCCGTTGGTGTGTGTGAGTGAAAAACCCAATAGCCCCGGTTATGATTCCTTACCTTCCCCAGAATCGCGGCTGAATGTGGGGGAAAATTCACTCGGTAATCCCACTACAACGGAGTTAACCGTATTAGAAGTGGGTAGTAATCCCTTGGAAGTCCAGACCAGTGTTATTACCGGTCCACAAGCGGCTGATTTTAGTATTAGTAAAGGAATAGCGCCATTTAGCTTAATTGCCACTGGTACGCATTCTCATGCCTTAATTGTGCAATGTATTCCCAGTGAATTAGGACAACGTCAAGCCTATTTGACGTTAACCACTAACGATCCGGATAGAAAGCAAGTTAATTATGAGTTGGTCTGTACTGGCTTATCCGTTTCCTCACCGGCTGCGCCCACTGATATTCACTTATCCAATCAGGTAGTGCTTGAAGGTCAATCCGCAGTAGCTCAACAAGTAGGTACATTGACTACCATTGATCCGGATATTGACGAAGCCCATTATTACACGATAATGGCCGCTACGAGAGACATTTTTCTGATAAATAACAATGAATTGTACTTAAAACCCGGTGTTGCTATTGATTTTGAAATCACCCCAAATTACACCGTGATGATCCGGAGTACGGACCAAGCTGATTTATTCTTGGATAAAACTTTTACTATCCAGGTCATGGATTCTACTGAAGCTATTTTTAGTGGGCAAATTCAAACGCCAACTGGCGCAGTTAGTAGCCAATTAACGATAGATGCACCCGAACCCATTACTTTGATTGGGCGCATTCAACCTGAACCAAAACATATTGGTAATCAAGCTGATATTATTGTGACTTACCAATGGTGGTCAGCAGATGATCATTCTACTTTGAATTTACCGATAGTGGTACGCAGTAAGCAATTATTAACACCCTCACTTGAATTCACCTTATTTCAGGGTAATTTAATTGGTTTAGCCGGACTGTTTAAAGTACATTTAGGTTATCAAATTAATAACCAGTTATTAGCTGGTGAGATAGCGACCTTATCAGTTCGTTCCAACCGACCCCCGACTGATATTCATTTATCTGCTGATGTAGTCGCTGAAAATAGCCCTCTTGACACCCCCATAGGCAAACTCGTTGTTCTGGATCCGGACCAAGGCGAATGGTTTAAATGTGGTTTAATTGATGATGCTGGTGGGCGTTTTAAGGTCGTTGATAATGAATTACGAGTTGCTAATCCTTATTTACTCGATTTTGAAACGGCACATTACCATTCGATTACGGTTAAAGCCGTTGATGCCAGTGGTGAAGCTATAAAAAAATCTTTAGTGATTACCGTCACAGACGCAATTGAATCTAATCAACTTGAAAAAATGGCTACTAATAATGTAGTTGAGCCTCCACCAGAAAATTTAGTGATTTCTATTTTCCCACAGCCAGACCAGATTAATGAACTAGCTGATATTTTAATGAATTATCATTGGCTTCCTACTCATGGTGAAGCTTTTCATTGGTCAAGTGGCTATGCTCAAAATCTTAACCTCCAACCTCAAATGGATTTACTTATTTGGCAAGGTTCAATTAAAGAATTAAGTGGTGAATTCATTATCGAGCCCGCTTATTTATTAGCCAATGGTGAGCTGATGACACAACCGGCTATCCGCTTTAACATTAAGCCCAATAGTATTCCTTACCATTGATTTTAAGTAACAACATGGTTTTAGAAGAAACCAGTGAACCTGGAACCTTAGTTGGAACTTTATCTGTCGATCCCGACAGCCCAGATCGCTATAGACATGAATTAATAGAGGATGCTGCTGGACGATTTCGTTTAATTGACAATCAAATTGTAATTGCAGCAGAACAGCCACTAACTCATCAGTATTCAACTCATTCGATTACGGTGCGGACGACAGACTTACAAACCGGTTCAAAACTCGAAACGCCTTTAGTTATTTATATTATGCCAAGCAATACCTAAATTGATAGCATTTACTCTACACTTGCTGACATCGTATAATTATTCGCCCACCTGACGCACGGTCGGTTGAACCCGATTAAACGGATTATAAGGATGGACCGGCTCGGCGTCAGATCAGTTATTCATTAATAATGGTTGAACAATTTTATAATTCCACCGAGCTGGGATATTGTGTCTCAACTCCATTCTGCTAATTAAAAATAATTTATGGAACAACTGACGCCTGAAGATAATCTCCGTTTGAATGTATTATTGGCTAATCAAGTACAGGCTATCCGAATTGATGAATCAAAAATGGTTGTCTACGGTCTATCTGCTAAAGGTGATGCCAAAGTACAATTACATCCCACTTGCCGTGATGAGGTTTATTTACGTTATGTTAGAGAGTTGATTTCCGGACAGATTTTAGGTTCACCGGGCGGTTATCCCACTTATTTAAAACGTTGGAATCGTATGGGACAAGCTCGAGCCGATAATCTCGCTCAATTATTATTATTAGGGGAACCAGAAGCCGTGATAGCCGTCGTACATGCACCCAGTTTAACGCCGGAATTAGCACGTCGGGCTTGGTGGGCGCTGCCAGACTCAGATAATGCGCGCAGTTTGCTAAAAAATAGTCAGATTGTTCAGAGTGAATTAGGTCAATTATTAGCACACTATTTAGTTGAATATTTACCCTTTGAAGAAGAAGTTTCTTATATCATTGAATCGGTACGCTTAATTTTGCAGCCGGGTTTAATTACTGAAACCACTCGGCAAGCGCTTTGGAATAAAGGACGCAATAAAAATGCTTATTTAGTTGGATTTTTAGAAGCACAACCGGATAATTTACCTAATCCAATAGCGGCTCGTGCTGATGCGCCCCAAATTCAAGCGATCTTAGCGCCTTTAGTTACTAAGGAAAATCATATTGCTATTCAATTAATTAAGATTATTTCCGAGAAAGGACAATCTTTTTTAGCGACGAGTGAGCAAGTTTTGCGCAAACCGGCTAATCAAGAGGTGGTCAATATTTTATTTGAGGTGATAGCACATTATTTTGCGAGTATTCGTCCGCAATTTTATGAGGATGAAATGAACATTTTAAGTTTAGTAGAACGTGCTCATCATTATTGTGATACTGGCTTGGATAGAACTGCTGTTGAACAACGCGAAATATTAGCGCTTATGCCAGAATTACGCGAGACGATTATTGCCATGCTGATTTTATCTGGTTTAAACTATTCAGTATTAAGGCCAATTTTTTCTCATACGACGGCTATTGGGAGTTTAATGCGCAAAAAGCTAGCACCCGTAATCAACCCCTTGTTGGAGCAAATGGCGATTTTACAGAGAAATAGTGATTCAATTTAATAACGATTTGAATTTTAAAATTTCTCTAACTAAATAAATCGGTGTCGACATTAATATGAGAACGAGGTTAATTACTGGATTCAACTTCTTACAGGTGTCGAGTTGGTTTAAGTACTGGACGTGGTTTTCGCAAAGGAATTTCTTCATGCCCTTCGTTAAAAACAGTCGGTTCTGATTTCGCTACAGTTTGGTAATTTTCTAGACTAACCGGCTCAGGTTTATGCCGATTAATATAAGCATCAATCAGTTTACCGGGGGTATCCAATTCGTAATCTAACGTTTCAAAGATTTTATCAATCAAGTTAAAAAAATTTTCTGGGTCTTGAGGTAAAGATTTCTGCAAAGTTAAATGTTGCTCCATCTGCTGGAGATAAGGTGAATTATCCATTGAATTCACTGGAGCAGTCCCAGGAAGATAGCGTTTGTCTCTCTTTAGATAATTGATTTTTTTACTAATTTCATAGAGTTGCTTGGCCTCAATTTGTTGTTCCGGAGTCCCTTGTTGAATCACCTCACGTAAAGTTCTTTGAATAAATTGTTCTTCTTCCGCGAGGTAACTTCTAACATTATCTAATTTTTCCTTGATTTCATCGACCGAGGAAGTATTTTCTGGTGAAGCAACCGTCGGTTCTGGTGAGGTTGAAGTAGCCGGTGATGGCGTTAATTTAACTTCATTATGAAGCTTTTGGATTTCTAAGGTACTCAACAACGGTTCAGCCGATAATTGATCCCTATCTTTTTCTTTAGTGGTAACTGACCGATGATAAGAAAACGAATAACCTCGCCACTGACTTCTAACAATGGCAATTAATATTCCACCACCCAATAAGCTAATCAACCAAGGTAATAACCCAGATACTGATAACCACGGTAAATTTTGCTTTGGTTGAGTCACTAAAGCGAGCCAAGAAGAGATTTTCTCTCCCCAATAGTGAGGAATAAATGTAAGCAATTGATAATCAAGGATTGATTGATTATCTGGTTGATGAACTGTCACAGCGGTAACGGGTATGGTTTTACTTTGAGTTATACTCGGCTTAGGGCTTATCGGACTGCTTGAAACGGTTTTTTCTGGCTTTGACTCGTTAATAATGGGGGTATCATCAGCGACGGATTGACAAATAATCCTTTGTTCTTGCCGACGAGTTAACTGCCATTCTTCATTTTGCCGATTGAATTCTACCAACGCTTGCTCCGGCGTTAAGACTTGCATGTCTGCTAATGAAGGCACATTAAGTCGGTTCCCAATTTTTAAACTATTTAGATTACATGGTATCCTAAAGGCTTGAGGATTTGCCTTTAGTAAGGCAATCATCACTTGATAACGACTAATCGTTGAATTAGGACGTAGTTGAATGGCAATATTCCAAAGTCTGTCGCCAGATTGAATGGGACCATAAGTGAGTTCTTCTGGCTTGATAGCGGGTGAAATAATCAAACTGATAATCAAAGTAATACCCATTAAAATTGAACGGAGTAGTAAGGCTAATTTCTGCATAGCATTTAACTTAACAATAATAAAATGTACTTAAATTATTTATTAATATAATTAATAATTAAGCGATGATCAAATCGTTTTCTTATCTCTCAACTTGTTCAAATAATAAGCCAAGTATGCAAAGTAATATGAACAACTGGTTTGTTTTTAAATATTAGGAACCGATATGGCCCAAAAAAATAATTATACCTATGAGGAATTGCTTCAATGTGCTCGCGGCGACCTGTTTGGTCCAGGTAATGCACAATTGCCTATGCCACCCATGTTAATGTTTGATCGTATCGTCAGTATTACCGAACAGGGTGGTCGTGCCAATAAAGGTCATCTGGTGGCTGAACTAGATATTCGCCCAGATCTGTGGTTCTTTGATTGTCATTTTCCGGGCGATCCGGTGATGCCAGGCTGTCTTGGTTTAGATGCCATGTGGCAGTTAATTGGTTTTTTTTTAGGTTGGTTAGGTGGACCTGGACGGGGACGTGCTCTGGGCGCCGGAGAAGTCAAGTTTATAGGTCAAGTCACGCCAACAACACAATTAGTAAAATATCATATTGACATGAAAAGGGTTATTATGCGTAAACTCGTGATGGGTATTGGAGATGCTATCATGGAAGCAGATGGAAAAGAAATTTATTTAGCTAAAGATTTACGTGTAGGTTTGTTTACTTCAACCGATAAATTCTAAGGGGATTCAGGCGGTGAAACGTGTTGTAATTACTGGGCTTGGGATTGTATGCAGTATTGGTCATAATAAACAAGAAGTGGTTGATTCCTTACGTCAAGGACGATCCGGAATAGAATTTTATCAGGAATATGCTGATCTAGGGTTTCGATCACAAATCCATGGTGCCATTCATCTTAATTTAGAAACGCTGATTGAAAAAAAGATCAAACGATTTATGGGAGAAGCAGCGGCTTTTACTTATATCGCTATGCGTGATGCCATTGCGGATGCCCAACTGACTGAGAATGAGGTATCTCATCCCCGTACTGGTTTAATTACCGGTTCTGGGGGAGCATCACCAGCCAATCAAGTCTTAGCAGTGGATATTTTGCGTACTAAAGGCTTACGTAAAGTTGGCCCCTATATGGTTCCTCGCACCATGTCAAGTACTACATCGGCTTGTTTAGCGACACCATTTAAAATCAAAGGATTAAATTATTCTATTAGTTCAGCTTGTGCTACTAGTGCCCATTGTATTGGCAATGCTTACGAGCAGATTCAAATGGGAAAACAAGATATTGTCTTTGCTGGTGGTGGTGAAGAAATTCATTGGAGCTTGACCTTATTATTTGATGCGATGGGCGCCTTATCTTCTAAATATAACGCTACGCCATTAACTGCTTCACGTCCTTATGATATCAATCGAGATGGTTTTATCATTTCTGGCGGTGGCGGTATCGTAGTCTTAGAAGAATTGAGTCATGCCCAAGCACGAGGAGCTAAAATTTATGCAGAAATCGTTGGTTATGGTGCTAGCTCGGATGGTTACGATATGGTGCAACCTTCTGGTGAAGGCGCAGTACGTTGTATGCAGCAAGCCCTTGCTACAGTAACCACGCCGATTGATTATATTAATGCTCATGGTACCAGTACCCCGATTGGTGATATCCGTGAATTAGAAGCCATTAAACAGACTTTTCCCGACCAAATTCCTCCGATTAGTGCCACTAAATCTCTGACTGGACATGCATTAGGTGCGGCTGGCGTGAATGAGGCCATTTACAGTTTATTAATGATGGAAGCTGGATTTATTAGTGCTTCTGCCAATATTATTGAATTGGATCCCCAGGCAGAAGGAATGCCAATTGTTCGAGGAGTACAAGAAAACGTAACCTTAAATACCGTGATGTCTAATAGCTTTGGGTTTGGCGGGACTAATGCAACGCTAGTTTTTCAACGCTTTCAGAATTAAATGGCCATAACAGCTTGCTAATCAAAATCATCCGGCTGCTGTAACCATAAAATAGGCTGGGTTGAGGAATGAAACCCAGCTTTGGCTGCTGATGACTTTCGTTACAAAGGGAGAATTTTAATTATGATTAATAGATGCTCTCAAGCGTTGGTAGTCGAAGACGAGGAGGACCTTGACGTGGCTTCTTGGAATCATGGTTGGGTACAATTGCAATTGGGGAAAACGTTTTTACTAGATACCCCAGAATATGTACCTAATCTTGAATTGAGCTTGGATATCAGTCAAATTGACTTGAGTGAATGGGATATTCAGTTGGATGAAAGGTGCGAATTGAAACCAGATGTTTGTCTATATCCGGTGTCTAAGTACCCACGTGGTCTAAGAAAACCCGTGGATATTCTGCGAATGACTGACATGCCGGTGTTGGCGATTGAAATTCTTTCGCCAAAGCAAGGTATTTATGATATTAAGCAAAAATTCAAAGCTTACTTTGCCTTAGGTATTTCTTCTTGTTGGTTAGTTCAACCCGAGATAGAATCGGTAACGGTTTATTCCGCTATAGATAGTTTTAAACTGTTTGATCGTAGTCATGGTGACACCGAGATAATTGATACGATTTTAGAAATTCATCTATCACTTGAGAAGATTTTTGGTTAAGCACGGTAGGGGGTAGTTAGGCGTCAGCCGTAATGCACCCTACTTTGCTTTAACAACGAGGTAAATATATGCGTTACTCACCATTATCGCTACTTTTATTACTTAGCTTAGTGTGGATATCAACACCAGTAACTTCATGGCCACAACTTATCCTGGTTCCAGTTGCTAAAGATCTCAATCGCCCAGTACATATCACCCACGCTGGTGATGCTAGTCAACGTCTTTTTGTCGTAGAACAAACCGGTCGTATCCGTATTATCACCAAAGAAAAATTGCTCAATTCACCATTCTTAGAAATAACTGACCGGGTGGGTTGTTGTGGTGAACGTGGATTATTGAGTGTGGCTTTTCCACCAAACTTTGCTAACAAACGTTATTATTATGTTAACTATACTAATAAAACTGGTAATACGGTTATAGCTCGTTTTCACCTCAGTGCCGATGATCCCAATCAAACTAATCCGAATAGTGAAGAAATTTTATTAACTATTGTTCAACCTTTTGGCAATCATAATGGTGGACAATTAGCTTTTGGACCAGATGGGTTTTTGTATATTGGTATGGGTGACGGTGGTAGTGGCGGTGATCCGCAAGGACATGGACAAAATCCTAACTCCTTGTTGGGTAAAATGCTTCGTATTGATGTCGAATCTGGTACAAAACCTTATGCGATTCCTACTGATAATCCCTTCAAACATAATCCGGCTTATCGAGATGAAATTTGGGCACTGGGGTTACGAAATCCATGGCGATTTTCCTTTGATCGAAATACTGGTGATTTATATATCGCTGATGTCGGTCAGGATGATTATGAAGAAATTGATGTACAAGCCGTTAATAGCAAAGGCGGCGAAAACTATGGTTGGAATATCATGGAAGGAATGCATTGTTATAATGCACCGCAGTGCGAAAATAGCCAGTTGACTAAACCGGTAATAGAATATGATCACTCTCAAGGTGATCGTTCCATCACTGGCGGTGGCGTTTATCGTGGTACGGCTTTTCCTCAAATGCAAGGTGTATATTTTTATGCTGATTATGTCTCTGGACGATTATGGGGGTTACAACGAATTGAAAACCATTGGGAAAATCAGTTGCTCCTTGAAACACAGCACTCAATTAGTACTTTTGGTGAAGACGAAGCGGGTAATTTATATTTAGCCGATTTAACCAAAGGAGAAATTTATCGAATTGAAGGCAAAATTAGAAACACTCGCTTAAATTTTGAAGGACTCCAATCACAGTATGCGATAGGTGACCATTTAGCAGTAAGTCTACAAGAACAACCACCACTTCGCATTACCTCCCTAGATTTGTGGGTAGCGATTCAATTTCCCAATAACAACACTTTATTCTATCTGACTGATAATCACCCGGTACAACTAAACTCTCAACCTCAACCCTTTAAAAGTCATGTTGAAGTTGATGAAATCAATCACACCTTGGTTACGTTAACTATTCCACCTTACCTCAGCGAGGGAATCTATACTTTTTACGCGATTTACAATGAACCGGCTACCGATCTGAGTAATCTAGCACTTACATTGAGATCGGATATAGCTATGGCTCAAACACAATTACAGAAAGGATAAACTGCACAATACTGTTGGGTTTGCACATTACCAAGCAGCCGGGTAGGGTGGGCAATGCCCACCCTACTTTATTTTTAAGAACTCGTAAGGAGGAAAGCAGTGAATCAGACAAAATTGGACAACATACCCAAACGCCTGATTTATGAGGCGTATCTGCGAGTAAAGGCGAACCGGGGAAGCGCTGGGGTTGATGAACAAAGCTGGCAGGATTTGGAGCGGGACTTGGAAAACAACCGGTACAAGCTATGGAATCGCATGTCATCGGGCAGTTATTTTCCGCAGGCGGTCAAGCGGGTAGAGATTCCGAAAGCCGGCGGCGGGGTGCGCCCGTTGGGTATTCCGACGGTGGCGGATAGAATCGCGCCAATGGCGGTGAAAATGCAGATAGAGGCGGAATTGGAGCACCACTTTCACCCGGATTCCTATGGGTATCGCCCGCACAAGTTAGCGCACCAGGCGGTGGCGAAGGTGCGGGAAAGATGCTGGCAGCGGGCGTGGGTATTGGATATGGACATCAAGGGCTTCTTTGACACCATAGACCATGAACTGCTGCTGCGGGCGGTGGATAAACACGTCAGTGAAAGCTGGCAGCGTTTCTACATCAGAAGAAGGTGGCTGGAAGCGGCGGTGCAGCATCCAGCACGAGTAGGCTGGGTTGAAGAATGAAACCCAGCTTATTCAAAATCAACCGCCATTACCGGTTATTAGTCGCTCACTCGAGTGGATAAACACGATGAGCTACTAACAATAACAAGGTGCGGTGAAAGCTTTCAACTCTGCTCAAGGTGGATGACGGCTTACGCCTTATCTACCGCGCTATGTCTAGTAATTATTTTATTATGCTTACGCTATATAGTTCAGATAATGCTGATAAAATTTATTTAATGGGGGAGTACTTGGTTGAGTAATGGTTATCATTATTGAATGTTTTCATGACGACTAATTTCTGCATCAGTCAAATAACAGGCTGGATCTTCTGCCCACGGATCCCCGGTCAGTTGATAAGCGCGAGTCCGCGTATTACCCCCACAAATAGCTTGATAACAACATTGACTACAGCGACCTTTCAACGGACGGGGACGTTGTTTCAGACCCGCCAGCAGCGGTTCAGTGGTATCATTCCAAATGGCGGAAAAAGGCCGATCTCGTACTTGACCTAAAGAATAATGCCACCAAAAGGTATCGGGATGAACATGACCTAGATTATCAATATTAGCGATATTCACGCCGGAAGCATTACCACCCCATTGTTCTAGTTTTTTCCGTAGCGGTTCAACTTTATCGGGGAAATGGTGTTTTACCCACAATAACAAGTAAACGCCATCAGCATCATTATTACCCGTCACGATTTCTCGATTTTTTCCGGCTTGCAACATTTGCCAATTATTCGCCAACAAACAATCCATTGCTTGCCGCGTCATTTGATGATGTACATCATTCTGGCGGTTTTTATTGCCTCGTCCGGCATAGTTTAGATGAGATAAGTAAAACTTGTCGATATTCTCCTCTTCTGCTAATTGCAGCATTTGCGGTAGTTCATGAACATTATCTTGGGTTAAGGTAAACCGGATTCCAACTTTAATGCCGTACAATTGACACCAGCGAATTCCTTGTAAAGCTTTCTCGAAAGCACCAGTACAGCGGCGGAACCGATCATGAGTTGTCGGCAAACCATCCAAGCTAATACCAACATAGTCAAAACCCACTTTAGCAATTTCTTTAATATTAGTTTCATTAATCAAAGTACCATTGCTAGATAAACTTAAGTAAAAACCCATTGCCTTGGCTCGCTGAGCGATAACAAAAATATCGGGATGTAATAACGGCTCACCCCCAGATAAAATTAACACCGGGACTCCAAAAGCTTTGAGGTCATCCATGACATGAAAAACTTCCTTGGTAGATAACTCATTAGGAAAATCTTTATCAGCCGAAACCGAGTAGCAATGTTTACAAGTCAAATTACAGCGACGAATTAGATTCCAAATCACAATCGGACCCGGTAATGAACGTGCTGGCTTTAGCGGGGTTGGATTGATAAGTTCTTTGAGGTACTGGGTCAGGCGAAACATGATAGTTTAAATGCGTAAGCCGGTTTTTTTCAAAATCCGAGTACTATATAAAACTTGATGTCCGCAATTGTAGTGGCCTAACACTTGGGCAATGATTTGAATTTGCGCTTCAACTTGCGCGGTGGTTTGACCGTGAACCATCGCAAATAAATTATAGGGCCATTTCGGTGGATAGCGGCGCCGTCGATAACAATGGCTAACAAATTCTAAGGCACCAACTTGTTGTCCCAATTCATCAATTTGTGCATCCGGCACATCCCAAACTGTCATTCCGTTAACCCGATAACCCAGTGCATAATGATTCGGTACCACCCCAATTCGCCGGATTATACCGCTGGTTAACATCCGTTGTAATCGTGTCATCACTTCCACTGCGGATAAGTCCATTTGTTCCGCCAGTCGATGATAAGGACGAGGCACCAGTGGTAGCCCACCTTGAGTTGCTTGAATCAGCCGTCGATCCACATCATCGATAAGCTGCAATTGCATATCATCTGGTTTCATTAGCTTAAACTTCGAGTTTGAGTCCTAAATAGTACTCAGCTTGTTTGGGCATATTGTAAACCGGTAATCCAGTTTGTGCTTCAATTTCCTGAATAATTTCGTCAATTCGTTCGGGTTGTTCAGTGGCTAAAATAAACCACATATTTAATTCATGATTACGCGCATAATTATGAGCCACTTCCGGAAAAGCATTAACTTGCGCCGCGACTTGGTCAAATTTGTTTTCTGGTACTGGCATTGCTGCAAGGGTCAATCCACCCCCTAACCGTTCGGCATGATATAGCGGACCAAAGCGACTTAACAAACCTTGATCTAATAAATTAGTTAATTGTTGCAACAGTTCCGTTTCCGTGATTCCTAACCGCTCGGCGACTTGGGCATAAGGTTGCTCCGTGATTGGAAAATCACCTTGTAACTGATTGATAATTTTTCTGGTAATAGCATCCATCATTAACCCCCGCCTGCAGCCCGTTGCGGTAGACAGATCGTTACAGATCGAAAAGTGTAGCAGGCACCACTTTGTTTAAAACAACGCCGGCTAAAGAGAACTTGGTGAGGAATATGGCTTAAGTTATAGATAGCAATCAGTTTATCTAAATCACGTAATACCGCATTGCGGTCTTTACCATGAATCATACAGTACAAGTTATAGGGCCATTCCGGTAAATGTCGCGCACGGCGATAACATAAACTAACGCCATCAAATTGCCCGAGTTGTTGGCCAATTGCAGTGACTTGGGCATCAGGAACATCCCATACTACCATCGCATTAGCCCGATAGCCTAATTGACGGTGACGTACCACAATTCCCAACCGTTTTATCACCCCAATTTGAATCAAATGAGCTAAACTGGCTATCACTTCGGCTTCGGTTAGACCAATTTGTTCCCCAACTGCTGCGTATGGACGCGCAACCAGCGGCAACCCACCTTGGATAGTCTCAATTAATCGTTGCTCTGATTCAGTTAGATTGTCCATAATGCCCCCGAGGTGGATTGACTGGTTATTCGTTACGCCACTTTAAATCAAAACTGAAATCAAGATGATAATTTTCCAATATCGGCAATGACATCACCTTAATCCCCGTATTTTGTGCTATTTCATTCAGTACGGCTTGCAAGTGAGCTTCGCTAGTGGCGGTTATCACAAACCATAAATTGATATGGTGTTCACGTTCGTAGTTGTGATTGATTTCCGGCAAAGAACTGAGATAATCAGCAACCGATTGTAATCGTTCTTTCGGCACGATCATCGCTGCTAAAGTGCTCGTACCAATTCGATGAGGTTGAAAAACTGGACCTACCCGACCAATTATTTGATGCTTTTGTAATTCTTGTAAAGTTTCTAAAACTTCGGCTTCAGTCACACCGAGTTGCATGGCAATGTCAGCATAGGGTGTTGGAGACAAGGGTAAATCTTTTTGAAAATCATTAAGCAAGCTTTTTTGTAACGAATTCAATTGCGAGTGGTCGGAACCGTTGATACTAGTTAACATTGCCATGGACTTGGTATTCATCATTTACCCTCACAACCCAATTTGGTGAGCCCGGTTGGTGAAAAAAATACCACTGGGTTTATCCGCCGGTAGCGTAGCAATTTCGGTAAAAGTTTCGGTGTTATAAACTACCAATTTATCTTCATCGCGTACCGATACCCACACTTCTTCGCCACGTGGGGTAAATTCCATATGCAACACTGCTTTACCTGGCTTTAAGGTTTTTATCACGGTTAAATTTATGACATCAATCACTTGCACCGTACCGTTATTGGGTAAAGCAAAATTAACCCACACGTGTCGACCATCGGGTCTGGCTCTGACAAAAACGGGTTGGCCAAGCACCGGAATGGGTCGTACCGCTTGCCAAGTTCGCTGATCTACCACCAATACTTCTGATTGACCGACTGCGGGAATAAAAGCATAATTGCTTGCCATCGCCCAACCTTCTAAATGTGGCATTTTGTAAACTGGCATTTTTTCTCTGCCTCGGCCATAATGAGGCAAAATGCGCTGCACGCCCGCCGCTAAATTCCACAGGTCTAATAAAGCCAAACCGTCTTCACCAAATAATCCGGCAATATAATAATGACCCTCTGGTGAAATAAGGGCATCATAAGGTTGGTTACCGATGGATTTAAATTTTTGCAGTTGCGGTATGTGGGAATTGTGCATATCTGCAAGCCAAATTTCGCCGGCATCAAAGAGGCTAAAGACAAACCGTTGTCCGGGGGCATCGACTAAACCAACGACTTTAGAACGTTGTTGATTACCAAATTCAGAGGGAATATCTGCCAACAGTTCCAAGGTATTGGCATCAAATACTTTGACACCACCGGGGGTATAATTAGAAGCAGCGATTAGGCAACCATCTTGAGAAATTGCGCCTCCAATACTGTTACCAGCTTGCACGACGCGGTTAACGATCTTAGCTTGCAGAATGTCGAGTTTAGTTAAACCACCATCGCGGCCAAATACATAGGCATAACGTTGATCACGAGAGTAAACTACCGAAGCATGGGATAAATCACCCAAGCCGCTTACTTCGGCTAACCGAGTATGGTTGCTGGTTTCAACGATAAGCACGCTACCTTTAGCTCGTTCTATCACGACGCCTAAATCACCACTACCTCGCAATTCATCTGCCGCTAGAAAAATAGGCCATAGTAATAAGATCAGTAAAAACCAATGAGTAGCCTGGATAAAGCGCAGCGGAATCCAAGTTAACTTTTGTTCCGCATTCCAACTTCCCGCATTCCGCTGCGCTCTATGCGGGCTACTGTTATGGTACATGGTTGATTCCTTTTAATAATTGTTTAAGCAACCAAGTGGCTTCGGGTACAGTCAAAAAATTGCGCCATGGTGGCATAGCTGTGTTGGGACGACCCACTAGAATTGTATTGAGTAACAAAGCTTCTGGTTTATTAGCCAACGTTTGTGGTAATAAAGGTGGTCCTAATCCCCCTTGCAACGTCATCCCATGACACGAGCCACAATCTTGTCGTAGGAGATAAATCAGTTCATCCTGACGTTGCGGTGGTATGTCAGCAGCCCTAACCGAAACGGCTGAGAATAATGCAATAGTTAATAACAAAATGATTCGTTTCATGTTTAGTTTAAAATCACCCCGACCCCCCTTTGACAAAGGGGGGCACCTAAAAAGGGATTGGTTTTATTGAAGTACTTAACATTCCAACTAATTAATAAATATCATGCACCGTGTTATAAACATTGAATTTACCAGTTGGCGTAATAATTCGAGGATCATTGATAACTTGCTTAAGTTTACGGGTTTTATCATCAACGATAACAATAGCCGATTTTTGTTCTTTACCATTCCATATTGAAAACCAAACTTCATCACCGGCTTTGTTGTACTCTGGATGTACCACTCGTTTTGGTCCTTCGCCAACATTAGCCCATTCCGCAATTGGTAAGACTTCGTAGCCTTTATCTAAGTCATCAATATTAAACACTGCTACACTTTGACTGATTTTTTCATCGGGATTTAGGGCAGTATCAACATAAAGGTTTTTCGATTGTGGATGTGTTTTAACAAACAGTGAGCCGCCTCCTTGTCCCTTCAACGTGCGCACCACTTTCCAAGCATGCTCAGGATGTTTTTCGGGATCGGTTCCAATAACCGAAATATTTTCATCACCTAAATCACTGGTTGCCCAAACCGGGCCATATTGGGGATCGATAAAGTTCGCACCACGTCCTGGATGTGGAGTTGAACCAACTTCAACTAAAGCAGCTAACTTACCCGCCTTGGAATCGACTACAGCTACTTGGTTAGATTTATTGGCGGCTGTTAAGAAATAACGTTTAGTTGAATCCCAACCCCCATCATGTAAGAACAGCGCTGCATCAATGGTTTTAACCTGTAAATTACTAAGATCTTCATAATTTACCAGTAAAATATGACCTCTTTCTTTAACATTAACAATAAATTCGGGATGTTCATGAGAAGCGACAATAGCGGCAACTCGGGGTTCCGGATGATATTCTTGGGTATCAACAGTCATGCCTCGAGTGGAAACAATCTTCAGAGGTTCTAAGGTGTCACCATTCATGATGACATATTGTGGTGGCCAATAAGTCCCGGCAATCGCATACTTATCTTCCCAACCTTTATATTTAGATGTTTCTACCGAACGTGCTTCTAAACCCACTTTAATTTCCGCTACTGTACTAGGTTTTTCTGTCCATAAATCAATCAGATCAATTTTGGCGTCGCGACCAATCGTGAATAAATAACGGCCAGAAGCGGATAACCGTGAAATATGTACCGCATAGCCAGTTTTAATAATGTCGATAATTTTTTTAGTATCCCCGTCAATTAAAGCGACTTGCCCGGCATCACGTAAAGTTACCGCGAAAATATTATCAATGTTGTAATTATTCATCTTCTTGGTCGGTCGTTGCTCCGGTGGCACCATGACTTTCCAAGTCGCTTTCATCTCCTTCATGCCATATTCTGGGGGTTGCGGCGGCTCTTGTTGGATATACCGCGCCATCAGGTCCACTTCTTCTGGCGTCAAGGCACCCGACGTTCCCCAATTAGGCATTCCTAATGGTGAACCATAATTGATGAATACCTTTAAATACTCAGTCCCTCTGGGTATCGTAATATCCGGCGTTAATGGTTTTCCCGTGGCACCTTTTCGTAAAACCCCATGACAGCCAGCACAACGCTCAAAAAATATTTGTTTGGCTTTCTCAAACTCCTCTGGCGTTATAGCCGGTGCGGTCGGTGGAGTTGGGGTTTTAACAACACTCGGGTCAATTGCAGTTGGTGCGCCTTCATATTTCATCTCACTTTTGCCAACATCCGGGTGAGCACTAGTTTTGTCATCTTGCGCTAGTGTTGTGGTACTATTCAGAATTAAAGACAACGTAGTCAATGCAACTAAACAGGGTAGGCTTCTCATTGTGGCATTCATGTACTATAAACTCCTCCTTAGCTAAATAAACAAAAATATTGTGTCTAAGGTGGTAGAGAAGCACCTTGATTTAGGTCAATTGAGGTGAAATTTCCTGGTAGGAATCTAACGACGAACTCCACACGCCTTATTTGTTGCATTTTGGCTCGACTAGTGCGGATAAAATGACTCGGCGTTTCTTTCTTTCGCAGTGAACGGAGTGTCACAATAGTGTAGTAAGGGGGTATCTTCCCTCGTTCCTACACGGGAGCGTCCTAGTTTTGGTTGGACATGCCATTTTTATTTATAAATGTTTACTTACCCAGGTTAAAGAGCGATCGTTGTCATCAACTGTTGCAGAAAAACCAAGTTTATTCATGAATTTGAGCATATTAAAATTGTTACTTAATACTTCTCCTTGAATAACCTTTAATCCTCGGGTACGAGCGGCATCCATTAACGAAGTCAAGAGTTTTTGCGCAATCCCACGATGTTGCCACTGGTCAGCAACGACTAAGGCAAATTCACAACTATCACCATCAGGGTTAATGGCATAACGTGTGACACCAATTTCGACTTCTTTCCCTTCTTGGTAAGTAACTGCAATCAGCGCCATTTCGCGATCATAATCGATTTGAGTAAAGCGAACTAACATCTCGGGTGTCAATTCATTGAGCGTTTGCATAAAACGAAAGTATTTCGATTCTTCTGATAAATTCCGCACAAAGGTTTTTTCTATTTCGGCATCTTCTGGACGGATAGGACGGATGGTAATATCGGTACCGTCGGGTAATTGCCAATGCGTCACTAAATGAGCTGGATAAGGATAAATAGCCATATGCGCATAACGATCCGGAGAAGGTGTATAATAATCCACCACAATACGTCCGTCGACAGCAATCACCCCATTCTCATCGACAATCAAATTAATATCAATTTCTTGCAACCAAGGTAATTCACAAGCCATTTCTGAGATACGCAACAGGACATTTTCCAAAGCATGACGATTAACCGGCGGCATGCGCCTGAAGGCATCAAGTAGCTTAGATACGCGTGTCTTATCAATCATAGTTGCCGCTAAATAATGATTCAGTGGTGGTAAGCTCACGGCAACCTCATCTACTGCCTCAATCATACTACCGCCCATTCCAAAGGTAATCACCGGACCAAATACCGGATCGCGAATCATGCCGACTATCAATTCTCGACCATGGGGTTTACTAATCATGCGTTCTATCGTAACGCCTTCAATGCGGGCTTTAGGAAATTGCACTTGAACTCGGTGCATGATACTTTTGAAAGCTTCCCGAATCGATTGTGCATTAGTGATATTCAGTTTAACCCCCCCCACATCACTCTTATGCGATACTTGGGTGAGTAAATCTGGCGCATTTACTTTCATAGCGACGGGGAAACCCATCGTTTCTGCTAATACCAAAGCTTCATTACTGGTCCGCGCAATAGCCGTATTAACGACTGGAATATGAAAAGCACCGAGTAACCCTTTAGATTCCATTTCCGTTAATACTTTGCGGCGCTCAGACAGGACGCTTTCGATGATCAGATGAGCACCCTCTACATCAGGATTATCGAGTGGACCAATTGGACCAGGCGTTTGTAAAAGTATTTGCTGATTTTGATGGTAAGCGGCTAAGTAATAAAAAGCTTCTATAGCGGATTCTGGCGTATGAAAAGCTGGAATACGTGCTTGCATAAATAAGCGATGACTGTCTTCAACTTGAACACCACCCATCCAACAAGCGAGTAATGGTTTAGGTGATTGTTCAGCGATATCGATAATGGCTTGTGCCGCTTCCAAAGGACAAGTCATGGCTTTAGGCGTTAGAATGACTAATACTGCGTCAACATTCGGATCTTGGCAACAAGTTATAGCCGCTTTCTGGTAACATTCTGGCGAAGCACTGCTGATAATATCGACCGGATTATCATGAGACCAAGAAGGCGGTAATTCTTGATTAAGTAATTCAATCGTTGGAGCAGAAAGCTTAGCTAGTGGAATACCTAAATCAATAGCACGATCGGTTGCCATCACGCCAGGTCCACCACCGTTAGTGACAATCGCCAGTCGATTACCCACAGCTTTATAACGAGAAGCTAAAGTTTTAGCGGCAAAAAATAATTGTTCAAACGTCGAAACTCTTAATACGCCAGCCCGTTGTAAAGCGGCATCAAAGGCATCATCTCGGCCAATTTTGACACCACTATGTGACATCACGGCTTTAATAGAACTTTCATGTCGCCCGGTTTTAATCACCACAACCGGTTTAATCCGCGCTATTGCTCGTAAACCACTCATAAAACTGCGGGCTTGGTGAATCCCCTCAATGTATAATAAAATACCGTGAGTTTGCACATCCGAAACGAGATAATCTAGAATTTCCCCAAAATCGAGATCAGCGGCGCTGCCAGTAGAAACAATGCTTGAAAAACCAATATCATTGGGACCCGCCCAATCAAGAATCGCACTACATAAGGCACCCGATTGCGAGACTAACGCTAAGTTACCGGGTTTAGCGACACTCATGGTAAAGGAAGCATTTAAACCAATATGCGGTTGCATAATGCCTAAACAATTTGGTCCAAGGAAACGCAACCCCCAGCGTCTCGCATTGGCTAACACCTTTTTTTCTAGCTTCGCTCCTTGCATACCGATTTCACCGAAACCAGCAGAAATAATGACCGCCATTTTAATGCCATATTTACCACAAGCTTCAATAATGTCGGGAACGGTTTTAGCGGGTGTAGCGATAACGGCTAAATCAATGGGGGTGCCACTAATATCTTTAAGCGAAGGGTAACAAACCTGATCTTGAACCTTGTCATACTTGGGATTAATAGCAAATAAGTTCCCGTGATAACTATTTTCCAATAGATTTTTAAGTAAAACATGACCGATTGAATCTGGGGTATTACTGGCTCCAAATATAGCAATGGAATTAGGGTAAAATAGCGGTTGTAGATAATGCTTACTCATGATTAGGTTATCGTCCTTTGGTCAAATCAAACGATTTATTCCGGTTATTAATTTAATGGCCGTGACGTACCTTTAACCGTGGGCATAACAATTTGTCCTCTTTCATTAAGTTCAATTTTGAAGGGTAAATCTTGTAGATTGGGATGTTTACAAACTTCTTGCCAATTCACCAATTATTTTCCTTATTTATATCGACTATGCCAATATTAATAATAGCAGACGAACAGAAACCATGACACCCCCCCGGAAATCTACTACCAACCGCTTTTGATAAGCATCACAATTTGAGTTTGCATTTCCTCCAGTAAATAGGGATGCATAGGTAAATTGAGTACTTGCTGACTGGCTTGTTCAGCTACGGGAAAAGAACCAGCTTGATATTGGAGATAAGCAAAAGCGGGTTGTAGATGCAGTGGCGTTGAATAATACCGAGTTGATGGAATATTATCACGTTGTTGCAATGTTTGTTGCAACTGATTGCGGTTGGTTACAGCTATCGTATAGTGGGTATAAACACTGGTATTATGGGAAGCAATTTGAGGAATTCGAACTGAACTAACCTCTGCTAAAAGTTGATTATAGATTTGAGCCACTTCTAATCTATCTTCTAATTCAGTTGGAAAAGCAACGAGTTTAGCGAGTAATAAACTCGCTTGTAAGGTATTGAGATGGCTATTGAGACCAATGAGAGTATTATCTTCTTGGTGTTGTCGTAATTGTTGGATTCTTGCCGCTAACTCTTCATTATTAGTAAAACAAGCGCCACCTTCACCATAGGTACCCAAGGTTTGAAAAGGAGCAAAACTAGTATAACTGATGGTTGCTAACTGACCAGACTTAAGACCATGATAAGTTGCACCAAAGCTTTGAGTTGCATCTTCTATAACAACTAATCCATGTTGTTTAGCAATGTCATTAATCGAGTTGAAATCAGCACATTGTCCATAAAGATTACTTGCGATGATCGCTCTCGTTTTGTGGTTAATAACGGCTTCTAATTGTTGTGGATTTAAGTTATAGGTATGAGGATCGATATCGACGAATACCGGTCTAGCACCAAGCAATGCTATTATTTCAGCACTCGCCATCGTATTGAAAGGTGAAACAATCACTTCATTTCCCGCTTGAACTCCAATCGCCATCAGCGCAATTAATAAAGCATCAGTACTATTGGCGGTGGTAAAACAATGTGACGTGCCGACATAAGCAGATAATTCCTTTTCCAGTTGTTTGACTTCCTGACCGGCTAAATATTGTCCATGTTTAAGCACATTAAAAATACGTTTTTCAATGTGGGGACGTAACTGCAATTGTTGACTGACTAAATCTACTAAGAGCGGTTCGTCTTCATATTGTGCCAACATGCTATACACAAACTCATGATCGCCCCATTCAATATCCGGATGAATGGAAACAAAATTCGGATCCGTTGTCCAAATAATAGTGGCTCCGGGTAAGGTAGCGGCATCTAAACTCATGAGCGCCTGGGTTTTATGAGCACAATCAGTAGGTATCTCATGCCAATGTGCAGCTAGTGAAGAAAGTAATTCTACTTCTTGAGTATTGAGTAAAGTAGTCAGTGAGTGATAATTAGCCGAACGCAGTTGTGTTTCTAGGAAAGATAATAAACAGCAGGGTAACCAAAAACGAATCGGTGATTTCTGCAGGCGGACAAAACAATGTTGGGTATCATTGGATGATTTTGATAATAATCCTAAAACAATTTCATTATCGAGGACAATATTTAACATATTAATCTTGGATAGCCTTTGGTGGAATTAAATAGAAAATACTATGATTTTTTTAGTTTTCTCTACAATAAATTTATTTTTTGATACTTTTAATCAAGCGAGTTTTATAGGTTGTTTGATTTTTAATTAAACAATGCTTAATTAACTGTTACTTTTGATATTATAACTTAATTTACTTCTAGTAGAACAAAACTTTGAACAGTTATCCGTTAGCAATGATAGCTTAACCGAGTGATTGATAATGGATAAATCGGGATTGATAACTAACGATCATTTAAGAGTTGATAACTCATCAATATAATTACGGATAACTGTTCTTATCTTTATTTGTCATGATACAGTAAGTTAAAAATTAATCTATGATGACCCAGCATAACAATTACTTAAGTGCTTTAAATCCTATTTTTACTTATAAACCGCAGCAACGTCAAAATTGGGGAAATTTACAAGGAAGTAGTATTGGCCTAGTTATTAGCCAAATTGCACAACAAGCTCCTTTAATGGTGATAACGCCAGATTCGCTTTCAGCACAACATCTCGTTGAGGATATTCAATTTTATGCTGAGCCAACTTTATCCTTACTCAGTTTTCCAGATTGGGAAACGTTACCGTATGATCATTTTTCACCTCATCAAGATATCATTTCGGCTAGATTAACGACGCTATATCATTTTCCGGAAATGGTCACCGGGGTTTTAGTTTTACCGGTAACCACCCTAATGCACCGACTTGCTCCCACCAATTATGTGAGAGCAAATAGTTTGCTGATTACGACTAAGCAACCTTTCCATTTAGAAAATTTTCGGCGACAATTGGAATTGAGCGGTTATCGGTGTGTCTCACAAGTGATTGAACACGGTGAATTTGCTATCCGCGGGAGTTTATTAGATTTATTTCCGATGGGCAGTCATTTTCCTTATCGGATTGATTTATTGGATGATGAAGTCGATAGTATTCGCCAATTTGATCCGGAAACTCAACGTTCTCAAACTATTATTCATGAAATTCGGTTGCTACCAGCCCGCGAATTTCCACTAACCGAACCAGCCATTAATCATTTTCGCAGCCAATGGCGAACTGAATTTGGAGGTGATCCAATGCGTTGTTCCGTTTACCGCGAGGTGAGTAATGGTTTGGCACCGGCTGGAATTGAATATTATTTACCGCTGTTTTTTGCAACGACGCAGACACTGTTTGACTATTTACCACAACACAGTGTTATGGTTACTTTACCGGGCGTTTTAACCGCAGCAGAGCAATTTTGGCAAGAAGTTAATGCGCGTTACGAACAATTACGCCATGATATAGAACGCCCAATTATCGCACCCCATAAATTATTTTTACCCGCTAATCAAGTTTTTGCTGAATTTAAGCCTTATCCACATATCACTTTGTCTACAGATCTAACGAAGCAAAATCATGATATCCAGTTTGCAACGCTTGCTCCACCTCGATTACCAGTAGAAGCCCGTGCACCACAACCACTCGCTGCGGTTAAAAATTTTTTGCACACTTTTGCTGGACGGGTACTCATCGCCGCAGAAACGACTGGCAGACGGGAGAGTTTATTAGAATTACTGAAAAATCATGGCATCATGCCCACTTTAATCGATAGTTGGTTAGCCTTTCTAGCTACTGATGCCAAGCTATGCTTAACGGTTGCACCGCTTGAACAAGGTTTAGTCCTCGAAAAATTGCCAGTCACTTTGGTAGAAAAAGGTATTTCCTCTTTAGCAGTTATTACTGAAACACAATTATTTGGCGAGCGCGTCGCTCAACGTCGCCGGCGCAAAAAAAGTGTTCAACGTGATACCGAAGCGATTGTTCGTGATCTAGCGGAATTAAATATTGGTGCACCGGTGGTTCATGAAGAACATGGGGTAGGTCGCTATCAGGGTTTGATAACCTTAGAGATCGATGAGATAGCGGCGGAGTTTTTGCAGCTAGAATATGCTAACCAAGATAAACTCTATGTCCCGGTGTCTTCACTGCATTTGATTAGCCGCTTTACCGGAATGGATCCCACCCACGCTCCTTTACATCGCCTTGGTTCTGGGCAATGGGAAAAAGCTAAACGTAAAGCCGCACAACAGGTAACGGATGTCGCCGTTGAATTACTCGATCTCTATGCCCGACGTGCAGCTCGACCCGGGTATATTTTTAAAATTCATTCAACCGAATATCAAGCTTTTGCCCAGGCTTTTCCCTTTGAAGAAACCCCCGATCAACAGGAAGCTATTGCCGCCGTACTCGCGGATATGGCTTCACCTCAACCGATGGACCGACTGGTTTGCGGTGATGTGGGTTTTGGTAAAACGGAGGTAGCCATGCGAGCGGCTTTTGTAGCCGTTCAGGATAGCCAACAAGTTGCTATACTGGTACCCACGACTTTGCTTGCCCAACAACATTACCAAACTTTTCAAGATCGATTTGCCGATTGGGCCATTCGCGTCGAACAATTATCACGCTTTCGCTCTAAAAAACAACAAGATGAAACTTTAACCGCGATAGCTACTGGACAAGTCGATATTGTGATAGGTACGCATAAATTGTTACAAGATAATATTCAATTTAAACAATTGGGTTTAGTGATAATTGATGAAGAACATCGTTTTGGTGTGAAACAAAAAGAACGGTTTAAATCATTACGGACAGAAATGGATATTTTGACCTTAACGGCGACACCGATTCCACGGTCATTGAATATGGCTTTATCTAATTTGCGCGATTTATCCATTATCGCTACGCCGCCTTCACGTCGGTTAGCCATTAAAACGTTTGTGAGAGAATGGCATGCCCCTTCGATTATCGAAGCCATTTTACGAGAATTAAGGCGTGGTGGTCAGATTTATTTCCTACATAATGATATTGAAACCATTGAAAAAATGGCTCAAGATGTTGAAAAATTAGTTCCAGAAGCACGAGTACAAATTGCGCATGGTAAAATGCGCGAACGCGAACTTGAACGGGTGATGCAGGATTTTTATCATCGTCGTTGCAATGTGTTAGTGTGTACGACCATTATTGAAACGGGGATTGATGTACCTAATGCTAATACCATGATTATTAATCGAGCGGATAAATTAGGATTAGCGCAGTTATATCAATTACGTGGGCGTGTGGGTCGTTCTCATCATCGTGCTTATGCTTATTTAATCGTACCCCCCCGAAAACTGATGACACCGGATGCTATCAAACGTATCGATGCAATTGCTGCTTTGGAAGAACTTGGTGTCGGTTTTACCTTAGCGACCCATGACTTAGAAATTCGTGGTGCCGGTGAATTGTTGGGCAGCGAACAAAGTGGGCATATGCAGGAAATTGGTTATCATTTATATACCGAGTTATTAGAACGTGCGGTAGCGGCACTGAAATCCGGACAACAACCCGATTTAGAGCGACCTTTATCTCAGCCGCTGGAAATCAATTTACATAGTTCGGCATTATTACCGAGTGATTATTTGCCAGATGTTCATACTCGCTTGATTATGTACAAACGCATTGCTAATGCTTCCGACTTACTAGCCTTAGATGACATTCAAGTGGAAATGATCGATCGGTTTGGTTTGTTACCCGAACCGGCTAAAGCACTCATTAAAATAACCGAACTTAAATTTAAAGCTATCACCCTAGGGATTCGTAAAATCGATGTGGGCAGCCAAGGCGGTTATATTTTATTTGATGATAAAACCCCAGTTGAACCCATTACCCTCGTTCATCTCATTAAAGATAATCCGGCACATTATCAGATAAATAAACAAAATAAATTGCAATTTACGCTGGAATTGCCTACATTTGCAGAACGCTATCAAGCCGTGGAAAAATTTTTACAACAGTTGCGGTAAGGGCTATACTCAATTTTATCGAGTGATTTCAGGTTAAATATTAATTTAAACTCTAATTTGAGGATTACAATATGAAAAAAGCGATTTATACCGTTTTTATAGTAGGAATATTAGCCATGCTGGCTTGTTCTAAAGAACAACAACAAGAAACTGCGCAAGACATGAGCCACAAGGCCGAACTGGAAAAAGCTGAGCAAGTTCAAGGAATAGTGGATGACAAAACTGCAAAAGATAGTCAACAAGCCACAGAAGAATCTGATGAATAATGGTTTTCCATTTAAACGAGGAATAATTAGAAATTAAGGAAGTGGTGGGGGATGGTTTTGAAACCGTTAAACTCGGTAGACTTCCTTTGACCACTCCCTCCTCGCCAAGGAAAAGAGGAGAAATTTTTTCTTAACTGAATGGCGTTGATCCGACGCTGGTTAACTAAAATGGGAATCGTGTTAACTAGTTCAGAAAAATGACAACCTCATCTTTTGGATGACTTAATGATATATCCCAATTTAAGGATTTGTTTGTTTCCTATGGTAGACGGAAAAGTTTAAGTTTGGTCGGTCGGGTACATTAACAACTGAAACTCGCTGGTTATGACATTTGGTTTGATAAAATCAATATTCCCGATTTAGCGGGTGCACTGGCCAGCATGAAGATAGTTTTAGAGCGACATCGAGTTACAATTGGTACCAATGACCTGGAAAAAACTTCTAACCAATTGATTTTCAAGTTACCGCTAATAGGTTTTAGACCGTTTTTCAATTTAATGAGTTGAAAATAAAAACTATCTTATTAAAGAAGTGTTGAAAATGAACACGTGTTGATTTTAGACAGTTCTTTAACTTAAGAAGTTGAAAATAAACAATTTCTCATCAAAAAATAACGGCAAAACTAGTCATTTTACACATCTCACTTTAAAAAATAACGGCAAAACTAGTTATTTTGCACACCTCACTTTAGTAAGGTTATTTGACAAATACTTAATAAACAACAAGTTATTATTTGGGATGAAACTTGCAGGAGAAGAGGAGGTTTCCATCATCGCTTGACTCCGACCCCAAATGAAATTCAGTCTCGCCGATTGGAAGCCTGACAAACAAGATTGTAGCGGCATACAACCGTTACAATCTTTATCCCCAAATTAAGTTTGATATTCACTTCATTTCCTTACAGTTGAATTTGAGGAACATATAATATGTTAGCACAAAATAGAGATATAGGTGGGTTATCTCCGCTGTTTTTGGCTTGCCCCCTTCGACAGTGGCATTTCAATTTTCCTTTCTCCACGGGAAAAAAAGCGTACATCAACTCATGCCAACGTTTCCATGCCAGCGTATGGGAACGAGGAACGCACTCCCGTTATTATAACTTTACTTATCAAGTACTTATTCATTTTTGACAAAAGTGTCAAATTACTTATTTTCTAATTTATTTAAATAGTTGCCCTATTTCACTTTTAAATTACCTGGATAAAAGCGTAACGAATTTGACAGAAGTGTCAAATTGGGTTTTTGTCAAGGGGGTTTTAATTTGACAGAAGCATCAAATTGGAGATTAAAAAGATTTTTTTAATTGGACAAAATAGCAAAAGACAAAGCCCGAAATTTGTATGACAATTACTAATGTTCTTCTGGAAAATTTAATTTATGAGGAGATTTTTCTATGAAAAATTTACGTCAGGACAAGTTTGTCCAAAGAATTAATTGCTTGCAGTTATTACCCTTAATTGGAATTTTAACGTGGTCATCTTTAGCACAAGCTGTTACAAATTGCGCCACAGTTACCGAAATTTCACCCGATGAATGCAATGCCTTAGTCACATTGTATAACAGTACTAATGGGCCAAATTGGGTTGATAATCAAACTAATAATTGGAATGTGACTGACACACCCTGTAGTTGGGTGGAAGGAGTGGGAGAAAACCCAGCCGGTTGGGAGGGAGTAAGTTGTAATGGCGGACATGTCACGGCTATTACAAGACAATATCAAAAATTAGCTGGTAAGCTTCCTAAAAAAAGTCCGCCGACTGTTCTTGCTGATCTAAGTGATTTAACTTTTTTAGAAACTCTTGATTTAGGAAATTATCCCGGGTGTTGGGATTATTGTAATAAATTAGAGGGTAGTATTGATACTTCGTCTCTACCAACAAGTTTAAAATCACTAAATTTATCTACAAATCAGTTAATAGGACCTATCCCTAGCTTCAGTGGCTTCTCTAGTTTGAAATATCTTGATTTAAGTTACAATTATGAGCTAGAAGGATCGATTGATGCTACTTTTTTTCCATTAGGTATAGAATCAATAGTTCTATCTGACACTGGGTTAAACCAATCTCTTCCCGATGGTGTTACTACGAACTTAAGTAACTTATCTAATTTAACCTCTCTTAGTCTTAGTTCTACCGGGTTAAGCGGAACTGTTTTAGCTTCACACTTTCCAACTAGCCTGACATCTCTAGATTTATCGGGTAATCCTCTAAACCAACCGCTTCCTGATTTAAGTTCTTTGACTAACCTAATAATGCTTAACTTAGCATATAGTGGATTAACCGGATCGATTGATCCGGCGTTGTTTCCGCTCAGTTTGAATTCACTCTATTTATATGACAACCAACAACTTACCGGACAGATTCCCAATTTTAGTACTCTCACCCAGTTACAATATCTTAATTTATCTGGTAATAATCAATTAACTGGACCTATTGACGTCTCACTTTTCCCAACTAGCTTGCGAGAACTTCATCTGTACAGCACGCCACTCAATCAACCTCTTCCTGATCTAAGTACTTTAAACCAGTTAACTTATCTTGGATTAGGGAGTACCAATTTAACTGAGTCAATTAATCCGGCGTACTTGCCAGCGAGTTTACAATCACTTAATTTATATAGTAATCAACTGAATAATTCTTTACCGGATTTAAGTGGCTTGACTAGCTTACAGTCTCTTGATATTTCTAATAATCAATTAAGTGACGCCATTAATGGCTCATATTTGCCAACCAGTTTGAGTACATTATATCTGTATGATAATCAATTAAGCGGTGCCTTTCCCAATTTAGGTGGATTGACCAATTTATGGTCTCTTAATATTTCCAATAATCAATTAAGCGGACCAATTGAAACTTCATCCCTTCCCCCCCAGTTAGGAGAACTTTCTTTAGCTAACAATCAACTTAATGGCGTTATTCCAACTTTACCGAGTGGATTATGGCGCCTCGATCTATCCCTGAATCACTTCACTGGAGTGATTCCAGATTTACCAACTGGCATAAGTGCACTTTACCTAAATAATAACCAACTGAGTGGTGAAATTCCGGTTTCATTGACTAATTTATTTGGTTTATGTTCACAATCCCCTGAAACTACCTGTTGGTTAGGATATTCCGACTTAGGTTTCAATCATTTAAAAGTTCCAGCTTCTAACCCAGTAACTGCTTTCCTGGAAGCACCCGGTAATAAAGATCCGGATTGGGCGTCCACTCAAACCGTTTTTTTATTAACTTGCCCGAACGGCGGTAGTTTTGGAATTCAATCTGCCGGATACGATCCGGATACCGGAGAATTTAATTTTGGTACTAAAATCGTCAATAGTACCATTTCTCTTGATATCAGTATCATTGCTCGAGATTGTGATACGTTACAAGTGGATAGCATTGGATTCTTGGGTACTGATGCCAGTGAATTCCACTATGACCCAAATAGCAAATTCTGTACAGGTGATCAGCATTATTCTACTTGTCAATTTACCGTGGCTTTTACTCCCCTAACACTCGGTACTAAGGAAGCTTCCTTAAAGTTTATTTTAACTGACCCCAGTATCAACAAAGAATTGATTATCCAAGCTAATGCAATCAAAGCGGGCAACGCTAAAATCGATGTAGTCCCCAACAGTCATGACTTTGGTGAAGTCAACATCGGTGAGTCTTCAGCTATACAAGAATTCAAGCTCGAAAATACCGGCAATATTGATTTGAAATGGGATTTTATCGGTCTCACTGAAGATAGAGCTAATTATTTCTTCTACCCTTGGAACTGTGCTTATAAAAACGTGCTGTATCCGGCTAAGGCCTGTGACTTTGGAGCACAATTTATACCCATTGTAGATGGTGAAAAACGAGCGAGTATACTCATCAGTTCTTCCGATACACCTTCTAAAAAGATAACACTTCGCGGCACAGCAAAAACGCCAGAGGAATGTTTAGATAGCAATATTACTATCGAATCAAAGCGTAGTGGTGATTGGAATGACACATCAAAGACTTGGACACGGTTATCCGGCAGTGGCGAGGCTATTCCTACTCAAGAGGATAATGTTCGCATCAAGAGAGGTCACGCGATAACCGCTGTTCCTTACACCGCTGTAAAAGCCTTGTGTATTGAAAACAGTGGCAGCTTAAGAAGCCCAGATAATAAAGGAACTTACCTCATTCTTCATGCCGAGAATTACTTGCAAAACAAGGGCAGTATTAAGGGACAAGATGGTGCAAGCGAAACCGGATATTCATGTACTGGTGATTATTGGTCGGTGATTGGGAAACCCGAATGTGCTCAACCGGGTGCCAGTATCATTTTATCAGTGGGCGACGGCTCCAAGAATTTGTTCCGTAATGAAGGTGTTATCACTGCCGGTAACGGTGGTAAGGGCAAACAATATGGTGCCTATGGTGGTGGTGTCAGTGTTTATGGGGGTAGTTTCATAAATACGGCAACACTTAAGGGTAGTGGTGGTATCATTATCGCAGGCAAAGGCGGTGATATTACCGATAGCCAACCAGGACGAGCCGGCAAAGGTGGTGACTTAACCCTAATGGGTGAGCATTATTTACACCATTATGGTGAAGTACAAATCGCCGCTGGTGGTGGTGGTAATTGTAATGCGGCATCCAATCAGGTGGGCGGTAATGGTGGTAACCTAAGATTGGCTGCGCCTCTCCTCGTGAAGTTAGGGGGTGGTGACTTTAGCACCGGTCAAGGTGGCATCAACTGCTCACAAAACGGTTTGCCCGGGAATGTCTTTATCGAACCGAGTGTTATTTCTCTGGCGGGAGCCAGCACCAAAATTGAAGGGGGTAATGTCACTATTTTTGGTGGTGACGATTGGGTACTGGATTTGAGCAACGTCGGCAGTACTGTCATCAAAGCCACCGGCAATATCACCTTAGCAGTTGGTGAGGGTGGCGTTATCAATTTGAAAAATAACCATGGTTTTATTTTAGAAGCAGGTGGTCGAGTCAACCTCTTTTCTGACAACATTTTGTTAGATGATGGTGTGGGATTGAGCGACCTGATAAAAGCCGCTAGCATCAATGAGGGACCAAGCAGAATTTTGTATGACGTTTCTCTCAGCGGTTCCGGTAAATATACCGGTGAACCCGGAACGATCTTACCGGTTTCTTTAACCCTAGTTAACGGTGGACCAGAAACCGATACCTATACTCTGCAACTGACTGATCCAAAAGGTTGGGTTTTAGGTCAACTCGCTTCTCCTTTGGAAGTGAAAGCTTTAGATACTCATGAATTATCGTTAGAAGTCGCTTTACCCAATGAACCGGGTGAAATTGATACAATTACCATCACAGCTATCTCTCAAGCGGATCCGACGGTAAAAGCGGTTGCGGAAATACAAGCCGCTGTCGCTCAAGCAACGATACATGCGGTGGCTCTAACCACGGAGACTAATCAATGGTTTGGCGAACCCGGTTCGACTTTATCGATTCCGTTAACCCTAACTAATAAAGGTAATGAGATAGATACTTATACTTTAAAGACGAGTAATTCAGCGAACTGGGCTTTAGAACTGTTACCGACTTCGGTTTCACTGAATAAATTAGAAAGTGCCCATTTAAACCTAAATCTGACATTACCAGCGGAATCGGGTGCTAAGAGCGTTATGACTATCACCGCAACTTCTCAAGTTGATCCGAGTGTTATCGAAGAAATGCTGCTGACAGTGGGAACTACTTCACATGATTTTGCTTTCACCACCACCTCATCACAACTTTCCGGCGAACCCGGCGCTATTTTACCGCTGGAATTAGAACTGACTAACAACGGTTCCAATGCGGATACCTATGAACTGAAAGTGACTGATAATCCAGCTAATTTAATTGTCAACGGCTTGCCAACTATGCCGCTGCCAGTGAAAATATCAGAAACCAAGAAAGTAGCACTCGAAATTGCTTTATCAACCGAATCCGGGGCAACTAACACCTTGGCAGTCACAGCAACTTCGCAAAACGATCCTAACATGACGAAAGTTTTGCCAATCACCATCACGGTTGCAGGAAAGAATACCGAGAGTGATTCTCAACCCATAGAGATAATGCCTACATCGCCACCAGTGACGGTTCCAATAGTCGATCAGGAAATCTCTACCCCGACAGTGGCAAAAGCAGATGAACCCGTTGTTCCGCCATTCCCCGCTGTTCCGCCACCTGAAGTAACTCAAACGACTGTAATTTCTAACATTTCAGGGTTAACTTCTTGTCCACCGACGGGTGAAATTGATTACCTGTGTAAAAATAATGGACATACCTTAACCAACGCCGCACTGGGAACCGACGCGAAAGTAGCCGGTGGTCAATTAGCCGGTGTGATTAACAACCAAGGAATTGTCTCTCAAGTAACCCTTCAACCGGATACGCTGTTAACCGGAGGCAGGCTGACGGGTTATATTGTCAATAAAGGTACGCTGGCGGATTTCACTTTCGTGGGTGCTCAAGTCGATGGCGGAACTCTAGCTGGAATCGTTACCAATAACAGTCAAGTCGGTGGCACTTTTATCAATGTCCACTTAGCAGCCGATACCCACATCACTGGTGGCTATGTTCAGGGAGAAATTGTCGGCGAAGCAACAGCACCAGCTTTACTAGAAGAGCTAACGGTTAAAGCTAATAGTCACCTTTCCCATGTAAAAATTGGCAAGAATGTCCAGTTTGAAGATCAAGTGACTTTTGGTGACGGGGTGCAATTTGTCAATTTTGCTGAGGATCCGAGACAGGTCGATCTCACAGCTACTGACAGTAAACACGCGACGATGTCTCAGAATACGGAAGTTATTACGACTTGCAACACTGAACTTCCCCAACTTGGCGCCATTGCTACCGATTCGCAAGGAAAAATCGTGGCAACGAGTGCGCAACTCGCCGGTGGTGCTGCCGCTACTTCAGAGACTTTCCAGCAAGAACTCACTGTCAATTCTTCAGAACCCGTGAAGATACGTGCTACTATCTGCGTTGATCCCAAACAAGTTGGGCAATTAGCCGGTTTTATTGTGTATGTCGCTTATACGTCCGCTGATTCGCCTAACCGTAAGCCAGCTCTCTATAGATTAGACGCTAACAATCAGGTATTACCTTGGGATGGCAACTTTACCAGTTTACTGGCTTTCAAAGAAGATATTTTGGAACCCATTCAAACAGTGGAAATCTATCAAGGTAAATTAGCCGCTCCAGCCGGCATTATTGAAATTCATCTAGGTTACCGTTTGGAGGATGGTACCGTCACTGTCAGTGATAAAGTGATTAAAATTGCTATAACTAATTAATCTACCAAACAAACCGGTGCGTTACGACTGAGATCTAGCGCACCGGGCGTTATTTTTTGTGTTCATGACTTATTACTTCACTTAATGGAATTGAATCGTAGCCTGAATGTAACGAAGTGAAATACAATGCCAATTAAGTGCTAACATATTTAACTCATTGAAAAATAAGTTTGTTGGGTTTCGCTGCGCTCGACCCAACCTACCTAATTTATTGATTGGTAGGCTAATATTTTAGCTCTTCATTCGCATTACAAGAACCTGATAGCTGACTCGTCTTTTAATTCAATGGTCGGGTAACCGACATTAGCCTCAACCGAGCAAACATCCCATCAATGTTGGGTTTCGCTGCGCTCTACCCAACCTACGCAATTTTATTATTTTATTTTATTATACTGGTTGAGTGAGGCAAACTATCTTCTTGAATAAGTTAATCACCATAACGAGCTATAGATTATGACCATTATCCGTGAAGACGATTTAATTCAAAGTATTGCTGAGGCTTTTCAGTTTATTTCTTATTATCATCCAGTCGATTACATTCAAGCTTTAGGCAAAGCTTATGAGCGGGAGGATTCGGCGGCGGCTAAAGAAGCGATGGCGCAAATTTTAGTGAATTCTCGGATGAGTGCCGAGGGACATCGTCCCCTTTGTCAGGATACCGGGATCGCGGTGGTATTTTTGAAAATCGGCATGAATGTTCATTGGGAAGCCACCATGAGCCTTACCGCTATGGTCAATGAAGGTGTGCGTCGTGCTTATATGGATCCCCATAATCGGTTACGCGCTTCCATTCTGACCGATCCGGTTGGAAGGCGACAAAATACGCAAGATAATACGCCAGCCGTGATTCATATGGAGGTGGTGCCTGGTGATACTGTTGAAATTAACCTAGCGGCGAAAGGCGGTGGTTCGGAAAATAAAGCCAAATTGGCGATGTTAAATCCCAGTGATAACCTCGTTGAGTGGGTTCTGAAAACAGTTCCACAAATGGGCGCGGGATGGTGCCCACCGGGAATTTTGGGTATTGGGATAGGCGGCACGGCGGAGAAGGCGATGTTATTGGCGAAAGAATCTCTCCTCGCACCGATTGATATTCACGAACTCCGAACTCGTGGTGCCCACAACCGTCTTGAAGAACTACGCTTAGAATTATATGAAAAAGTCAATGCTTTGGGGATTGGTGCTCAAGGTTTAGGCGGCTTAACGACTGTGCTTGATGTCAAAATCCTGGATTATCCAACTCATGCGGCTTCTTTACCCGTTGCGATGATTCCGAATTGTGCAGCTACTCGTCATGCGCATTTGGTGTTGGATGGTCGTGGTCCGGCGCAGTTGACACCACCGCGTTTAGAAGATTGGCCTCAAGTTACCTGGGAAAAGGGATTAAGCACTCGCCGGGTGAACCTCAATACGGTCACTAAAGCCGAGATAATTCAATGGCAGCCCGGTGAACGTTTATTGCTCAGTGGCAAATTATTAACCGGTCGTGATGCCGCTCACCAACGCCTGGCGGATCTGTTTGCTCAACATCAACCGCTCCCCACCGGTCTGGATTTTACTAATCGCTTTATTTACTATGTTGGTCCGGTCGACGCGGTGCGGGATGAAGTGGTTGGTCCAGCTGGTCCCACTACCGCCACGCGGATGGATAAATTTACCGAAATCATGTTGGGAACCGCCAAGCTGATGGGAATGATTGGCAAAGCGGAACGTGGCCAACAAGCTATTGATGTGATTAAAAAATACCAAGCCGTTTATTTAACCGCAGTAGGTGGAGCCGCTTATCTGGTTTCTAAAGCGATTCGTTCCGCACGAGTCGTGGCTTTTGCTGATTTGGGGATGGAAGCCATCTATGAATTTGAAGTCGAAGAGATGCCAGTCATGGTGGCAGTAGACACCTCGGGTCATTCAATTCACCAACTCGGTCCAGCCGAATGGCGAGGGAAGATAGGGAAGTTAACCCGTTTGCCGCAATAAAATGAGTATTGATGCAGTGAATCAATTTATTGCTCAACAAGTGATTCTGACCGGTCGAGTGCAAGGTGTTGGCTTTCGACCCTATATTTATCGGTTAGCAACGCAATGTAACTTAGTTGGCTGGGTTAAAAACCAAGTAGGACAGGTTGAAATACGAGTACAAGGCACGGCTGTGGCAGTACACACTTTTTTAGCCCATTTAATTCCTCAAGCACCACCATTAGCGCAACCACAAATCGTATCTTGTAGTCCTTGTCCACTGGAAGAATTAACAACTTTTACGATTCGCGCCAGTGAAGTGGCGGAGGGTAAGCAAATTCATGTTCCACCAGATTATTTTACCTGTCAGGATTGTCTAGCCGAATTACATGATCCTCAAGATCGACGTTATCGTTATCCGTTTATTAATTGTACTCAATGTGGCCCGCGTTATACCTTAATTCACCATTTGCCTTATGATCGTCCTCATACCAGCATGGCGGATTTTACTTTATGTGCTGAGTGTGCTAATGAATATCATCAGCCGGTGGACCGTCGCTTTCATGCGCAACCGCTGGCTTGCCAGCGCTGTGGACCACAACTGTATTTTCATCAGCAAGCGACGCAGATACGCGATACCGCTGCGGCGTTAACTGCGGCAGTGCAAGCATTGCAAGCCGGTCAAATTGTCGCAGTGAAAGGCATTGGTGGTTATCATTGCTATGCGTGGCTGATAATGAGGCAGCGATATTACGGCTCCGGCAAAAAAAACCACGTCTAGCTAAACCGCTAGCGGTGATGTTACCTTTAACGGCTTGGCAAATGAGCGCCGAGTTGGTCGGAATCGAAGTAACGGCAGGTGAATCCACTTTACTGCAAGATCCACAACGTCCGATTGTGCTAGCTCGTAAACAAGCTCACTATTCGCTATCCGCCCAAATCGCTCCAGGATTAGCAGAAATTGGCGTGATGTTACCGTATAGTCCGCTACATCATTTGCTTTTAGACGATTTGGCGGTACCGGTCATTGCGACCTCTGCGAATCTCAGCGGGGAACCGGTTTTAACGGCTAATGCCGAAGTTGAACAACATTTATCCCAAGTAGCGGAGGCTTTTTTACACCACAATCGTCCTATCGTGCGCCCGGCGGATGATTCGGTGTATAGAACCATTGCCGGAAAACCACGGCCACTCCGATTAGGACGGGGTAGTGCGCCAGTGGAATTGAATTTGCCACACGTTTTGCCACAACCGGTGTTAGCCGTTGGCTCTCATCTCAAAAATACAATTGCACTCGCTTGGGATAATCGCGTGGTGGTATCACCTCATATTGGTGATTTAGACGCACCTCGTAGTCTCGACGTATTTACCCAATTGATTGACGATTTTCAAAACCTTTATGGCGTCAAAGCAGCAATAGTTGCTAGTGATGCTCATCCCAACTATGGAAGCAGTCGCTGGGCTAAACAAAGTCGTCTCCCGGTGATACCCGTTTTTCACCATCATGCGCATGCCTCAGCTTTAGCTGGAGAATTTCCTCATGAACAACCGTGGTTAATTTTTACTTGGGATGGCGTTGGTTTGGGCGTCGATGGGACGTTATGGGGTGGTGAAGCGTTATATGGCCAACCGGGTCACTGGCAACGGCTAGCCAGTTTACGCCCTTTTTATTTACCAGGTGGTGAGAAAGCCGGACGTGAGCCTTGGCGTAGCGCCTTAGCCTTGTGTTGGGAGATGAATTCCTCCTGGCATCAAGTTCCCGTTGATAACACCGAGTTACTTTATCAAGCTTGGCAACAACGGTTTAATTGTCCGCAAACGACCGCAGTAGGACGCTTATTTGATGCGGCAGCGGCTTTAACGGGGATATTACACACGGCTAACTTTGAAGGGCAAGGGCCGATGTTGTTAGAATCGGCGAGTAATGATTCAACTACTTACCTTGAATTACCTTTGAGTTTAAATTCAACCGGTTTGTGGCAAACCGATTGGTCACCGGTAATCGAGTATTTGCTAACTAGCGGCAATTCCATAGCAGAAAAATCAGCCGTTTTTCACAATAGTCTAGCACACGCCATACTTAACCAAGCTAAACAGCTACGAACTTTATATGCTATTGGGCCGGTGGGATTAGGTGGTGGTGTTTTTCAAAATCGTCGCTTAACTGAATTGGCAAAGCGATTACTTGAGGAAGCCGATTTTAGCGTTTATTTAATGGAACAGTTACCCACCAATGATGCTAGTATCAGTTTTGGACAAATTATTGAAGTAGTTGCTATAACAAGCAATAATTAGCTCACCTAAGAAACTATAGCGGCTAGAGTGAATTATACTACGCTAACCCGTGAAGAAAATTTTACTTAAAAATGAGCCAACCCATTAGAAATATAGTCAAGTACATAGTAAATACCCAGTTTATTTTAGTTTCGATAGCAATTATCATTAATTTATTCATTTACCGATTAGGGCTGGCTATTGATATTAATACCGCTAGTGCTGAGGAATTAGCCCGAGAATTAGCTTATGTGGGCCCAGTTAAAGCGCAACGGATTGTTGAATATCGGCAGAAGATAGGTCGTTTTATGTACCCAGAGCAATTATTAGAAGTGTATGGTATTGGACCAAAAACACTGGAACGTAATTGGGAAAAAATAGCCATCGGCAATAATAGCTCTCAACAACTTGCTTTACTCCATGAAGCCTATTATCCTCCGCTGGATTTGTCGCCACCCATAGCAAAGTTTCGCCGTTTAGTAACCTATTCTCTATTTTGGGATAGCATCCTCATTCTTCCCTTGTTTTGTATTAGTCTATTTATTTTTATAAGAGCATGGTTAGTCAGTCTTAAAAAAGACAAGATTATGGTAAAAACTTGGGAAAACGCACGGATTAGTTAATTACTTTAGCTATTTTAGTTTGATTAATAATGGCTAAAACAGCTTGAGCAGCTTGTTGATTGGCATCGAGACGTAATTGCTTCTGTAACTGCGTAAAATGACTTTGCAGTGTTTCAATCGCCGGTGGGTTTTCTAACCAATATAATAGTGCCATTCCTAGATTTTCTGCTGTGACTTGGTCTTGTAAAAATTCGGCTACTAATTGCTCTTGAGCGAGTAAATTAGGTAAGGAAAAGTAAGGAATATGAACAAGCCAGCGAGCAAGCCAATAGGTCACCGTTGCTAAACGGTAAGCCACTACCATTGGGCGCTTTAATAGCATGGCTTCTAAGGTTGCGGTTCCAGAGGCGGTTAATACGACATCAGCGGCAGCCATGGCTTCATGAGATTGTCCTATCAATAGAGTTAGGGGCAGATTAGGAGCCACTTGTGCTAATTGTTGACAGAAAAGTTCTTTTAGTGAATGACTGGCTAATGGTACCAGGAAACGCATTTGTGGATAGTAGGTTAATAACCATTGTGCTGTTTGTAAAAAGGGAATTCCTAATTGCAGCACTTCATGTCGTCGGCTACCAGGCAGTAGGGTGACCCATTTTTCAGCTGGCGGTAAATTTAATTGCTGTCTAGCGGTTTGTTGGTCAGTTTGTAAAGGAATTTGGTCGGCTAAAGGGTGTCCAACAAATCGTACTGAAATAGCGTGTTGCTGGTAATAATCGGCCTCAAAAGGAAATAGGGTCAGCATCAAATCACAAGATCGCGCAATTTTACTAAGGCGGTAATGTCGCCAAGCCCACACTGAAGGGCTAACATAATGTACCGTTGGAATACCGGCTGATTTTAGAATCTGTTCTAAACCCAGATTAAAGTCAGGGGCATCAATGCCAATAAAAACATCGGGGGGATGTTGTAAAAAGTAGGTCTGTAAGTGATCCCGGCATCTTTTTAGTTGGGGAAAATGTTTAATGACTTCAACCAATCCCATCACTGAAAGGGTTTCTAAGGGATAGTGACTGTAAAAACCGGCAGCAATCATTTGAGGACCACCAATGCCTTCGATAATGGCATTTGGGTGATAGGCTTTTAGTACCTGAATAAGTCCCTTACCTAACAAGTCACCCGATAGTTCACCGGCAACTATTCCAATCCGCACTGAACCCTTCCCAACTTAGCGCACAATACCGCGAGTTGATTGCTGTAAGAATGTTGTCAATTGGCGAACTTCTTCATATTGTTCACTGAGATCTTTCAATTCTTCAATAGCTTGCTCTATCGTTAAATTTTGCTTATAAATGACTTTATAGGCCTGGTGTAAGGCGCGAATGGTATCGGCATTAAAACCGCATCGTCTTAAACCTTCTTTATTAATTCCGTAAGCTTCAGCTCGGTTACCCCATACGGTTACAAAAGGGGGTACATCTTTGAAGATAACTGAACCGGCACCAGAGAAGCTATGTGTGCCCATAACACAAAATTGATGTACCAACGTAAAACCACCTAAAATCACGTAATCTTCAATGCGAACATGACCGGCTAAGGAAGCACCATTAGCAAAAATAGTTTGATTGCCGACTTGGCAATCATGTGCAAAATGTGTATAGGCCATGATCCAATTATCATCACCGATGTGAGTGACACCACCCCCTTGTTCTGTTCCTCGGTTCATGGTGCAATATTCACGGATGACATTCCGATCACCAATTTCTAAGCGTGTATCTGGTTCACCACCATATTTCTTATCTTGTGGATCTTCACCCAGTGAAGCAAATTGATAAATTTTATTATCAAATCCAATCCGAGTTGGACCTTTAATAACCACATGAGGCCCTATCCAAGTGCCTGCTGCAATTTGGACATTCGCACCGATAATGGAGTAAGGACCAACCTCAACATGACTATCCAACTCGGCTTGGGGATCAATCAAAGCATGTGCATCGATCAACTCTGGATTTCTCTTCTCATACACATCAGGTCAGCGCTGGCAACTAATTTATCATCCACTTTAGAGGTTGCAGTATATTTCCAGACCTCGCGGGCCGTGCGTATTAGTTTTACTTCTATAATTAATTGATCGCCTGGTTCTACCGGATGTTTAAAACGCGCATTATCAACACCAACTAGGTAATAAAGGCTATTATTATCCGGTTGAGCGGCACCGGTTTTAAACGCCAAAATACCGGTTCCTTGAGCCATTGCTTCAATGATTAACACGCCCGGCATCACCGGTCGATGCGGAAAATGTCCTTGAAAAAAAGGCTCATTGATGGTTACGTTTTTGATCGCCACTAAGGATTCACCCAAGGTATAATCTAAAACCCGATCAATTAGTAAAAAAGGATAACGTTGTGGTAAATGTTGAAGAATTTGGTAGATTTCCATACTATTCATAATTGATGCCCACTCGATTCGTCTTCATCACCCCAGCAACCCGAATTTGTTTTTTCATTTTTGCAAACGTTCCAAAATGTGTAACCGTCTTGCCAATTCATCTAACTGTTTTAAACGATTGTAGTTTCTATGCCAACGCTGATTAGTGTCCAAAGGCATTCCAGACGAGTAGACACCTGGTTCACGGATCGATTGAAATACCATAGAACCACCAGTCACTTGGACGTGGTCAACAATTTCAATATGTCCGGCGATACCTACGCCACCACCAATCATACAATATCGTCCTATTCGCGCACTACCGGCAACGCCAACACAACCGGCCATAGCCGTATGATCGCCAATTTGAACATTGTGTCCAATTTGAATTTGGTTATCCAGTTTAACGCCATTGCCAATCACCGTATCTTCTAAGGCACCCTTATCTATCGTGGTGTTAGCACCGATTTCAACATCATCACCAATCACCACACCACCCATTTGTGGTACTTTTACCCACTTACCCGCATCATTGGCATTACCAAAACCATCAGCACCAATAACGGCACCGGGATGAATAATGACTCGTTTCCCCAAACGAGTACCCGGACAGAGCGTTACATTGGCCATGATTTGGCAGTAATCATCGATTTCAACCCCTGGTCCGATGATACAGCCGGGGCCAATTTCAACTTCACGACCTAATTGAGCCCCCATTTCAATTACCGCGTGTATACCAACGGATACCGTAGCATCAATCATCGCTTCCAAACTGACCCACGCAGTGGGATGAATTCCAGTGGGTTGGTGAATTGGCGGATTAAACCAAGTTGCTGCTCGCGCATAACCCAGATAAGGATTATCCATAATAAGCATCGGTACTTTACAAAAACGTTGATCTTTGTTAGCTAGAATAACCGCTGCTGCTTGGGTTTTAGCTAATTCTTCACGATATAAACCATTAGAAAAAAAGCTCACTTCTTGAGGTGTTGCTCTTTTTAAGGTGGTAATCCCGGAAATCAGTAAATTTTCATCAGGAGCCGCTACCAACTGAGCATTAATATGAGTTGCAAGTTGAGTTAAGCTAATGGGTACCATCTAATGGGTACCATCTTCATTATAAGGTTTAGCTACTCGATAGCCGGTTTTGCTTAATATAAAAGAACACATTATTCAATACCGAGAAAGATTTTCACTTAATAAATGGTGAATCATTCAAATTGCACTCATTTAGTTTCAACGTCGTCTATTACCGGATTGTTCTCTGAGACGCTTTAATACCTTATCAGTAATATCTACCCGGCTACTCGCATGAACGACACCCTCGCTCAAAATGAAGTCATAAGATTCTTCTTCCGCCAAGGTTTGAATAACCTTATGAATTGTTTGTTGAATGGCTTCAAGTTCTTCGTTACGACGAATATTATAATCTTCTTTAAATTCATCTTCTTGATTTCTTAATTCGCGTTTTTTTTCTCTCACATCACGTCTCAATTTACGACTTTCGGTTTCACTCATAATGGCTTCGTTTTTAGCCAAACGTTCTTCTAGGGTTTTAATTTCTTGTTGGGCATTCACTAATCGTCGTTGTCGAGGTGCAAATTCTTGCTCTAACCTTCGGTTGGCGTTTTCAACCTGGGGAGCGGTTTCCATTAATTTAATCGCATTAACAAAGCCTATTTTAAGTTCTGCTGCAGCGGCAGTTGCAAAAGAGTAACCATAAAATAAACTGGTTATTATCATTAAGAACAGTGTTGTTTTTTTCAATGAAAACTCCATAATCAGTTATCAGTTATCAATTATCAGTTATCAGTGAACAGTTATCAACTATTCGTTGGAGGTAAGTTATTTATTAACTATCCGATATCTGTTTATATCTATCCATAAGTTAAGCTATTAGTTGATAACTGATAACTGATAACTGAACTAAAAAGTGGTACCAATAGTAAATTGAAACATTTGAATTTGGTCACCTTCTTTACTATTCAGTGGTTTAGCTAAACTAAAACTCAATACACCTAAAGGAGATAACCAAATAGCAGATAATCCTGCCGAGTAACGAAGTTCTGATACCGTAAAATCTTCATCTACTCCATAAACATTACCAACATCGACAAAACTAGACACGCGAAATGAGTGGATATTTTTAGTGAAAGGAACCGGTAAAATAACTTCCGCATTACCAATGACTTTTAAATTACCACCGAAAGGTCGTTGTTTAGAATCAAGTGGTCCAAGCGTGTTTTCACGAAATCCTCTTACTGTCCGCGGACCACCGGCCGTGTAGTTTTCAAAGAAAGGTAACTCATCATTCTCTCCATAGCCATCCCCATAGGCCATTTGTCCTTTTAATAATAGCGTATAATTTTTAGCCAGCGGGTATAACCAGTGATGTTGATAACCCAGTTTATAATAACTCAGGTCACTAAAAGGTAAAGCAACCTCAGCGCTAAAAGATTGTAATAACCCCCGCTCCGGAAAGAGTGGATGGTTACGTGTATCTCGTGCCCAGCTAGTGGTCAGGCGATACGAGTTATATCGGTCTCCATTGGCTTCAATGAAATCAAATACTTCATTGGCACTAGCCGTAGTTGGTTTCAGATAGGTATTGTCAAAATCGGTTCCCACTTTAATATAGTTAAATTCACTGATAGGCAATCCATAGGTTAGACCGGCGCCATAAACATCCGTGGTATAGCGGCTTAGGTTAGCCTCTTCAGCATCCATGGTTCGGTAAAATAGGTTAAACCCTCGACTCACTTCATCTATGGTAGTATAGGGATTAAAGTAGGAAAACCGATAAATGGTATTGACTTTGCTGTTGTTGAAGGTTGCTCCAAATTGTTTACCAGAACCTAAAAAGTTTTCTTGCATAATACTGGCGTTAAATAAGATACCCTGTGTTTGAGAATAACCCACACCGGCTAATAAATTACCCGATGGTCTTTCAACGACAGAGTAAGTCAAATCGACTTGATCAGTGGTATCTGGTACGACGGTGGTGTCAACTTTGACTTCTTCAAAGTAATTCAGTCGTTCTAAGCGGGTTAAGGAACGTTTGACATTTTTAGTTGATATCCAACCATTTTCCATTTGTCGCATTTCGCGGCGGAGTACTTCATCACGCGTTTTGGTATTGCCTTTAAAGTTGATTCGGCGGACGTAAACCCGTTTACCCGGATCAATAAAGAATCTTAACATGACGGTTTGGTTTTTTGAATTGATTTCTGGTACCGGGTTAATATTAGCGAAAGCATAGCCTTCATCACCAATTCGTTCTAAAATGGCCTCAGTACTCGCCGTGACTTGTTTGCGTGAGAAAACTTGTCCGGTTTTAATGGTCATTTTGTCTTTCAATTCGGCTACGGGTACAATGGAATTACCTTCTAATTTGATTTCAGATACAGTGTACTTATTGCCTTCGGTTAAGTTAATGGTAATATAGATGGATTTTTTGTCTTCGCTAATCGTGACTTGAGTAGAATCCAGGTTGAATTGAAGATAACCTCGATCTAAATAGTAAGAACGCAGTGTTTCTAAATCAGCTGCTAATTTTTGCTTAGAATATTGGTTATCTTTAGTTAAGAATGAAAATAATCCGCCAGTACTTAATTTCATTTCATCACGCAGGATTTTATCACTGAATGCCCGGTTACCGACAAAAGTAATAGCCTGAATTCGTGCGACGGTACCTTCTGAGATATCCAATTGGATTCCTACTCGGTTACGGTTGAGGGGCGTAACAGTTGATTTTATTCGGACAGCATATTTACCGAGATTAAAATATTGACGTTGTAGTTCCAATTCTACTTTTTCTAGTAAGGAACGATTGAACACTCGTCCTTCGGCAAAACCAATGTTTTTAAGTGACTGAATTAAACTGTTCGTATCAATTTCTTTATTACCGGTAAAAGTAATGTTAGCAATCGCCGGACGTTCGTCTAATTTAACCACTAATACATTACCTTCCTGTTCTAAACGAATGTCCTTAAATAAGCCCGTTTTAAATAAGGCAGCAATAGCTTTACTCGCTTTATTTTGATCCAAGCGGTCACCGACTTTGATCGGTAAATAATTAAATACCGTACCGGGTGAAATGCGTCGTAATCCGTCTAATCGAATATCTTTAATTAGGAAAGTTTCAAACGCATCAGCTGAAAAATTGATCAACAAAATACTGCTGAAGACAAGCAGTCTCAGGGTATATTTTAGTGCATAACCGGTACTATATCGCTGAATCCACATATGAGTTGGTATTATTGTTATGATTATTAATTGAGCAACCGCCCGAGATCATTGAATAAAGCTAATCCCATTAAACTTAGCAATAATGTCAAACCTAGACGTTGTAATAAATATTCAGTTCTTTCGGTCACGGGATTACCTTTAATCCATTCAATAAAATATAATAATAAATGACCACCGTCTAATAAAGGAATCGGTAGCAAATTAATGACACCTAAGCTGACACTGACTAAGCCAAGAAAAGATAAAAACGCATTGAAACCCAGTTGAGCAGATTGTCCGGCAAATTGCGCAATACTAATGGGACCACTAATATGGTCATGGGAAATTTGCAAGGTTAACATTTTAACCATGAGTTGTAAGGTTAAGGTGCCAATTTCCCAAGTCTTTTCTACTCCTTTAATAAAAGCGGTCCACAGTGGGTAACGTTCTGTCACTATGTAAGGTGCATAAACACCCATTTTACCTTCTCCATTTACCGTCTGCGGGATCAAAGTTAATTCCAATGATTGGCCATGACGTTCAATTTCAGCTTGAATTTTCTGTCCGGGACGTTGTTTGACATATAAAGCCCAAGCTTGCCAATCTTTAATCGGTTGCTTATCCAAGGCGATAATTTTGTCACCCAGTTGTAATCCAGCTTGCTCAGCGGCACTATGGGGTAAAATCGTACCCATAACAGCGGGCCAAGGTGGACGAGAAGGTTGGATCCCCAGTTTATTGAACAACTGTCCTTCAGCAATATCGTCAATAGATAAACGCTGTAAGTTAACGACTAACTCACGCCGAGCACTTTGCATCGCTTGAACTGAATAGGTTATCACCGGTTGTTCATCTAACAGTTGATGCAGGGTGGCTTGTATTACCGTTTCCCAACTCTGAGTTGGTTGTTCATTGACAGCGATGATTTGGTCACCACGCCGAAAACCGGCTTCGTCAGCTAAACTTTGCGGGGTAACTTCTCCTACTATGGCTGTCATCTCCACCACACCCATCATATACATGAGCGTGTAAGCGACAATAGCAAATAAGAAATTAAATAAAGGGCCAGCCACGACCACAGCTGATCGTACCTTAAGCGGTTGGCGATTGAAGGCACGTGACAATTCATGGGTGGCCACTTCGCCCTCATGTTCATCCAGCATTTTGACATAACCGCCCAGTGGAATCGCGGCAATAACAAATTCAGTCTGATCTTTGCCCCAGCGATGTGACCAAATTGGTTTACCAAAACCAATTGAAAAAGTTATAATTTTCACTCCTAAACGCCGGGCAACCCAGTAATGACCAAATTCATGTACGGTCACTAAGATGCCAATAACAACTATAAAAGCAGTTAAGTAATATAAAAATGTCATTTTTTAATGATAATTAGTGGTTGAATACTGGTTAACTATTTCAGTAGCGAATTCCCTTGCCCGAGTATCTTCCTCTAAGATTAAATCTAACTGGGTTACTACACGACCGGTTAAGTGAGATAAAGTGACTTCAATTACCCGAGGAATATCAGTAAAGCGCAAACGTTTTTGTAAAAAAGCCTGGACAGCAATTTCATTAGCGGCATTTAAAATCGTTGTGGTGGTCCCACCAGCTAACATGGCGTCATAAGCCAATTGCAAACAAGGAAATTTTTTAAAATCAACCGATTCAAAATGTAATTGACCAATTTCGGCCAGATTTAAACGTTTGACACCCGAACTAATGCGCTCCGGCCAACCGAGGGCATGTGCAATGGGAGTACGCATGTCCGGGTTGCCCAGTTGCGCCAGTACTGAACCATCGATATATTCTACTAAAGAATGGATGACACTTTGTGGATGCAATAATACTTCAACATGATGGGGTTGAACTGAAAATAACCAACAAGCTTCAATGATTTCCAAACCTTTATTCATCATCGTTGCTGAATCAACTGAGATTTTAGGACCCATTTTCCAATTGGGATGTGCGCAGGCTTGCTCAGGGGTTACCGTTTGCATTTGCTCATCAGAGTAATGCCGAAAAGGCCCACCAGAGGCAGTTAGTAAAATTCGACTAATACCACTGTCTACAAAAGCGGCTGGCGTTTTAATTCGAGCCGGAGAATGATCATACCCTTTAGCGCTGTTAAAATGCGATGGGGGTATACATTGGAAAACCGCATTATGTTCGCTATCAATGGGTAATAATTCAGCGTCATGTTTAAATACAGTGGCCAGCAACAATTGCCCTGACATAACCAAGGCTTCTTTATTAGCCAATAGAATTCTTTTCCCCGCTTCAGCAGCTGCTAAGGTAGATGTTAAACCCGCGCCACCCACAATGGCTGCCATCACTATCTCGATTTCTGGTAAGCTGGCTACTTTGATTAAACCGGCTTTGCCACTTAAAACTTGTATCGGCAATTGGGCCGGTTTTAAACGCTGTTCTAATTGTTCTGCAGCTTGAGCATCCGCCATTACGGCATAGCGTGGTAACCATTTTAAACACAGAGCACTCAGACCATCCACATCTCGATTAGCCGTTAAGGCAATCACTTTAAATTTATCTTGATGTTGCTTAATGACCTCAAGCGTATTTAAACCAATTGTGCCAGTTGCACCCAGTATCGTAATGCCTTTCAAAGCCGATTTCCTAGTAAGATGAGACCCATGACAAAAATTGGTGCCGCTGCAGTAAGACTATCTATCCGATCCAATACACCACCATGACCGGGTAAAATTTGACTACTATCTTTAATTCCCATTTGGCGTTTAAAAACGCTTTCCAATAAATCACCTAAGATAGAAGCCATTACCGTTATTGAACATAATAACATAAAAAATAAGACTGTCATGAGTGACATGGCGTTTAATATAGCGTAACTCGCTGAAACTAAAAAACTCATCAACAAAGCACCGATAACACCTTCCCAAGTTTTGCCTGGACTCACTTTATCGGCTAACTTGATTTTTCCCCACCGTTTACCGGTAAAATAGGCACCACTATCTGCGGCCCAGATTAAGACTAAGAAAAAAACTACCCAATACCTACCATAATGATCATGTTCATGTAAAATCAACAGTGCTGCCCACCCTGGGAGTAAAATAAAAAAGCCTAACAAGGCTTTAATGAGAGACGAAGTCGGTAATTGATCGTAACTGCGTTGATAATTCAGTACCCAATAAAACGCAATTAACCACCATAAACAAGCCGTGATTAATAAAAGATTACCTACCTTGGGGTAATGCCAACTTCCATAACTCATGAATAACGTTAAGCCCATGACTACGGCATAACTATTACGCCAGCTTAATTGATGCCAACCGCAAATACCGGCCCATTCCCAAGCAGCCAGTACCACAAAAACAGCTAATAACCAAGCTAAAGTCGGCGAAGAAAAATTTAAAATGTCCCATATTACCAGTGGAATTAACAACAGAGCAGTGATAACTCGTTGGTTAAGCATTTTTTTCTACCTGATCGCCAGTGCGACCAAACCGCCGTTGCCGCTGAGCAAATGATTTTAGCGCTTGAATAAAATGATCTTTATTAAAATCCGGCCATAAAGTATCCGTAAAATACATTTCTGTATAAGCCAATTGCCACAATAAAAAATTACTAATCCGTTGTTCGCCACCGGTGCGAATAAATAAATCGGGTTCCGGTAAATCGGCTAAACACAGTTGCGTTCTAAATAGGGTTTCATTAATTTCCTGAAGTTGCAATTGTCCAGCTTTGACTTGCTCAGCAAGATTTTTAGTTGCTTGAATAATATCCCAATGTCCACCATAATTGGCCGCAATAATTAAAGTTAAACCCGAGTTCGTTGCCGTTAAAGCTTCTGCTTCCGTAATCAGGGTTTGTAATTTCTGCGGAAAAGCTTCACGGGCACCAATAATGCGTAACCGGACTTGATTTTTGTGTAAATTGTTGACTTCTTGCTGCAAAGCGGTAATAAACAAGTCCATTAGAAAACTCACTTCTTGTTGAGGTCGCCGCCAATTTTCACTACTAAAAGCGAATAAGGTTAATACCTCAATGTGATGTTCAGCACAAAGCCGGATCACTCGGCGTACTGTCTCAATCCCAACCTTATGTCCCGCGTAACGAGGCAAAAGTCGCTGTTTTGCCCAACGACCATTACCATCCATAATAATGGCAATATGGCGTGGTAGACGTGAAGGAATGTCAGTCATAGGGTTTGAAGTGCTAAAATTTCCAATGAGTCATGCCAATCCGGTTAATACTCGCCATTAAACTTCCATTAATTCTGCCTCTTTTGTTGCCAAAACCGTATCAACTTGAGTGATAAATTGATCGGTTAACTTTTGAATCTCCTCTTGAACACGATGTTCATTATCTTCAGAGATTTCTTTGTCTTTTAATAATTTCTTTAACTCATGATTCGCATCACGACGAATATTGCGGATAGCGATTTTGGCACCTTCAGCCTCGTGACGTACAACTTTAACTAATTCACGACGCCGCTCTTCGGTCATCGGTGGTAAAGGCACACGTAATAAATTTCCCAGGTTAGTCGGGTTTAGTCCTAAATCAGAATCGCGAATCGCCTTTTCGACTATACTTACCATGTTTTTTTCCCACGGTGTCACGCCTAAAGCACGTATATCTAGAATTGTGATATTAGCGACTTGATTAATCGGTACCAGGTTACCGTAATAAGGTACGGTAATATGATCAAGTAAATTAGGGTGAGCTCGCCCGGTCCGAATTTTGATAAACTCCGCTTTAAGTGCTTCTATGCTTTTATGCATGCGTTCTTTAGCATCAGTTTTAATTAAAGCCAGCATTTCACTCATTTACTTTATTCCTCACTGTTGATCAGCGTTCCTTCATCTTGACCGGCAATGGCACGAATCAAAGCCCCACTTTTTCCCATATCAAGTATTCGCAAGGGGATACGATTATCACGACACAGGATAACCGCTGTCAGGTCCATGACACCTAACTGACGAGTTAATACTTCATCATAAGTTAAGTGTGTAAAACGCTGTGCAGTCGGATCACGCAGGGGATCAGCGCTGTAGAGACCGTCTACTTTAGTCGCTTTGATCATTAAGTGAGCTCCGATTTCAATTGCACGTAAACTGGCGGCAGAATCGGTGGTAAAAAAGGGGTGACCGGTACCCGCAACGAAAATCACGACACTTTCCTTTTCTAAATGGCTCATAGCCCGTTGCCGGGTATAAGTTTCACAAATGGTGTCCATCTGAATAGCTGACATTACTTGAGCATTGACACCTATTTTTTGGAGTGCATCTTGTATGGCTAACCCATTGATGACGGTAGCTAACATACCCATGTAATCCGCAGAGATTCTATCGATACCACTGGCGGTTAAACCTACACCGCGAAAGATATTCCCCCCACCTATCACTACCGCTAATTGTACCCCGAATTTCACTATAGCCTGTATTTCCTGCGCAAAGTGAGCTAGAAATTGTGGCTCAATACCAAAATTGGCTTTACCCATGAGTGATTCACCACTCAATTTTAATAACACCCGACGATAAGTGGGGGTAAGTTCTGACATTTTAAACGAATCCTTCTACTTGTTTTCTCACTTCCTCAGCAAAATTTTCAGTCTTCTTTTCAATACCCTCACCGACTTCAAAGCGTTCAAACTGAACAACTTGGGCTTGATTAGTTTTGAGTAGCTTTTCTACGGTTTGGTCTGGATCTTTGACAAAAGGTTGTCCCAGTAAAGTGATTTCGGCTAAAAACTTCTTGAGGCGTCCTTCTACCATTTTTCAATGATATGAGATGGTTTACCACTATCAGCTGCTTGAGCGAGATAAATTTCTTTTTCTTTAGCCACGATTTCTGGCGCCACTTGTTCCGCTAAAACACACAAAGGGCGACTAGCTGCAATGTGCATAGCAATATCCTTAGCTAACTCAGCTTGACCACCTCGCATATCGACTAAGACCCCAATTCGGGTACCATGTAAATAAACGCCAATACAACCATCAGGTGCAATATTAATCAAGGTAAACCGTCGTACCTGAATATTTTCTCCCAACTTAGCAATTAATTCTTGACGAACATTTTCAACGGTTTTACCAGCAGGTAGAACGGCGCTCATCAGTTGTTCCAAGTTAGCTGGCTGTTCACCTAAAACCGTCATTGCTACGGTATTACAAAAGCTTTAAAATCTTCTCCCTTAGAGACAAAATCTGTTTCACAATTGATCTCTACCATAGCAACCCGCTCAGTGTTTTGCTGGATAGCAATTAAACCTTCTGCGGCTATTCTTCCCGCTTTTTTAGCTGCTTTGGCAATACCCGCTTTGCGCATGGCTTCAATAGCAACTTCAATATCACCGGCACTTTCTACCAATGCTTTTTTGCATTCCATCATTCCAGCACCGGTGCGTTCCCGCAGCTCCTTAACTAAGGCTGCTGTAATTTCCATTATTTTAACCTCTTAATTATACAACAAAATGCTATTTTGCTTGCTTAACCACAACACTTTACTTTGGCCCAATTAAAATTGGGCCTAGACTGGGATGAGTATTATAGTTAAATACGATAAATTATTGAATTGAAAATAGCTCAATTTTTAGTACTGAAGCAACGGTGAAACCTACTCATTTCCCTCGTCAAAATGGGTAGATAATGTCACTTCTTGATTTTCTTGTTGTTTGGCAATCGGTTCCACTTCATTTTCTGATAACTCAACAAAATCATCCTCATCTCCAATAGGCAGCGAGCTGGCTTGGCGACCTTCAATAAGTGCTTCTGCTATACCGTTAGCATACAAGCCAATCGCACGAATAGCATCATCATTACCAGGAATAATATAATCGATATTGATCGGGCTGTTATTGGTATCTACCACACCAATCACCGGAATAGCTAATTTTTTAGCTTCTTTCACCGCAATTTTTTCGTGACCCACATCGACCACGAATAAGGCGTCTGGTAGACCATTCATGTCTTTAATCCCACCTAAACTCCGTTCTAATTTTTCTAATTCTCTAGTTATTGATAGCGCTTCTTTTTTAGTGAGACGGTGTAAGGTTCCATCTTGGGTAAGAATTTCTAATTCTTTAAGGCGTTTGATGGAGGCTTTGACCGTTTTATAATTGGTTAACATACCACCGAGCCACCGACGATTAACATAGGGCATATTACAACGTAAGGCCGCTTCTTTAATCGCTTCCTGAGCGGCACGTTTGGTACCAACAAATAAAACCGTCCCTTTTTTGGACGCGAGTTTACCTAGAAAATTGGCCGCATCATTATACATCGGCAGGGTGTTTTCGAGGTTAATAATATGAATTTTATTGCGTTCTCCAAAAATGTAAGGAGCCATCATTGGGTTCCAATAACGAGTTTGGTGTCCAAAATGGACGCCGGCTTCTAACATTTGACGCATCGAAATACTGGGCATAATTACTCCGTTAGGGTTAGTCCTCCATACATCCCGTATATTGACTCCGGGCAAGAGCACCCCAATATACGTGACGATGTATGTGTGGTATTGTTTCAGTTATTCAGTTAGACGGTTATTGTACAATGCTTAATCACAATTCTACTAATACTCTGTTTTATAAAAAAGTTATTTTATAAATACCCCAATATACACTCAAGTATTTGAAAAAATAACCATCCAAATACTTGTTTAAAATTAATTAATCGGTATAACGGATAACTGACAAACTGATAACTAAAGAATTTTATACCATAAAAGACTTATCACAACAATCTATTATCATGGCAGTATCTATAAAAACTTCTGCAGAAATTGAAAAAATGCGTATTGCGGGTCGTCTCGCCACTGAAGTATTAGACATGATTACACCTTATGTCCAGGTTGGGATAACCACCGAAGAATTGGACCAGTTGTGTTATGACTATATCGTTAATGTCCAAAAAGCAATTCCAGCACCTTTAAATTACAACGGGTTTCCTAAATCGATTTGTACTTCTGTTAATCATCAAGTCTGTCATGGTATCCCCAGTCAGAAGAAACTAAAAAATGGAGATATTCTTAATATTGATATCACTGTTATCAAGGGGGGATATCATGGTGATACCAGTCGAATGTTTATTGTGGGTAAACCCAGTGTCCAAGCTAAACGTTTGATAGATATTGCTTATGAATGCTTGTGGATTGGTATTAATCAAGTCAAACCTGATGCCTATCTCGGTGATATTGGTCATGCTATTCAATGTTATGCTGAGGCTAACCATTTTTCGGTGGTACGAGAGTACTGTGGGCATGGTATTGGCCAAAGATTTCATGAAGAACCCCAAGTCTTACATTATGGTGATCCACAGACCGGGATAAAATTACAACCGGGGATGATATTCACAATAGAACCTATGGTTAACGCCGGTAAGCGACATGTTAAATTATTACCTGATGGCTGGACTGTGGTTACTAAAGACCATAAATTATCCGCACAATGGGAACACACCGTTTTAGTAACTGAATTGGGTGTTGAGGTACTTACTCTCCGTGAAGATGAACCAGCGCTGATTGAGAAGATTACCACCAATTCATCGGTTTAATGCCATTAAGTTATTGATGAATAAGTTACTCTTTCCCGCTGAAAAGAGAGGGGTGAGGAAGAACTTCAAATCGTTTAATGGCATTAACTCATCAGTTAGAATATATTTTTTTCAGTTGAAAAACCATATCCAAATAAACCTTTTTTAGCTGTGAATGATTCTTCGTTATATCGCTATAGCCGTCATATTTCATTACCCCAGGTCACTAGAATAGGCCAACAGAAATTAACCCAATCTCGGGTACTGATTGTTGGTCTTGGGGGACTGGGCTCGCCGGTAGCTCTATATTTGGCGGCAGCTGGCATTGGACAGTTAATGTTAGTCGATGGTGATCAAGTCGATTTATCTAATTTACAGCGGCAAATTGTACATAACACTGCTCAAATAGGACAGGATAAGGTTATTTCTGCACAGACTCGATTACAAGCACTTAATCCCGACATCCAAATGACCACCTATTCTTATCGTCTTGAACCGGAAGCATTGCAACAATTAATAACTACCGTCGATATCGTCGTTGATTGTAGTGATAACTTCACCACCCGCTTTGCTATTAATGCTGCTTGTGTACGTCATGGCATACCCTTAGTATCTGCTGCTGTTCAACGTTGGAATGGTCAAGTAACCGTATTTTTACCCACTTATTCTCAGAGTCCTTGTTACGCTTGTCTCTATCCTAATCAGGAAGAGGAAGGTGAAGTATGCAGTGAAACCGGCATACTAGCACCAGTTGTTGGGATTATAGGTAGTATCCAAGCAGTAGAAGTCATTAAAGTACTACTTAATATCGGTGAATCTCTCTGTGGTAAATTATTATTATTAGATACCTTTACTTTGCAGTGGCGCACATTAAAATTACCTAAAGACCCGGCTTGTTTGGTCTGTTCATCAGTCAATTTTATAAGGGAAATACGATGACTATCGTAGTCAAGTTTTTTGGTAGCTTACGTGAAGAAATCGGTAACCATGAAGTCAAAATCAAAGCAGAACAACCCCTAACAGTTGCCCAAGTCTGGGCACAGGCTTGCGATGAAGTGCCGTTACCTCATCATATCTGGACAGCGGTTAATATGAATTATGTTGAGCAGAATACGTTAGTACAAGATGGTGATGAAGTAGCCTTTTTTCCACCGGTAACCGGAGGATCTGATGAAAATTGAAATTGTCTCAGCAGCATTCAATCCCTGGGAACAACTACAAGCTTATGAACAAACCTTAACTATTCCCCGCAGTAAATGGGGCGCTGTTGCCAATTTTGTTGGGACTATGCGTGATTATAATGTTGGTGATACTGTAAAATCGATGTGGTTAGAATATTATCCTGGAATGACCGAGAAATATTTGCAGACGATTAGTGAACATGCGCTAACCCAGTGGGATATTCTTGATACCTTAATTATTCATCGAGTCGGACCAGTCCAACCGGGCGATACGCTAGTTCTTGTTGCCGCTTGGGCGGGACATCGCGCGCCGGCTTTGGAAGCCTGTCGTTTTTTAATTGAAGAATTGAAATCACGTGCCCCTTTCTGGAAAAAAGAAACTCTGGAGCAAGGCAGTCGCTGGGTAGAAAATCACACTGCTATCTGACTTCTAAGAACAACCGCCGCTATTGTAATTTACTGCCAAGTATTGAAGAGGCGATCTTAACTCCCGCTCTTTAACACGTGAAGCGGGTATGCACCGCACTTAAATTTCTAAGTGAGTATTGAGTTCTATCGTTTCCAACCGATGATGATATCCATGACATTGGTTCCGGTTGGCCCAGTATAAATGAGATCACCACTAACGGCTAGAAATCGACCAGCATCGGCTTGCGCTAAACAACTAGCGGCATTTAACCCAGCTTGACTACCACGTGATATCGTTCTGCTATCAATTAATGCACCCGCCACTTGCCCGGGACCATCGTTACCATCAGTACCGGCAGCGAGTAAATAAATATCATTTTGCTCCGCAAGTTCAATAGCGGCGGCTAATGCTAAACTTTGACAACGTCCCCCTTGGCCTGGTTGTGGTGGTAAATGCACTGTCGTTTCACTAGACCAGATATGAATACTCGGCACTGAGATACTTAATTGTTGCGCTAAAATACGACCGGCTATTGAGGCTTCTCCAGCAATGAATTCGTCATGATTGAAAATAGGATAATTAAGCCATTGTGCGATTTCACTTGCACCTTGGCGAGCCAATGCTGGCGTAGCAACCAAATATTGAATAATCTGCTCGAAATGATGAAATGAAGCTAAAGGACTTACTTGAGTCGTTAAACGGTACAACCAATCAGGGAGAAAAGCCGGTAGCGGTTGTTTTTCATGATAGGTAAGTAAACCAGAGCCAATGGCTGATAAATCATTACCTGGAACATCAGAAATCAATAAGTTCAAGACAGGATGCCCAAGCAAATAAGTCGCTAATCGTCCCCCTTTGATAGCTGATAAACTTTTACGAATTTTATTAATGGAGTGAATATCTAAACCGGAACCCAATAACCATTGGTTAACTTTTTGTAAATCGCTTAAAGTTATACTCGGCGCTAACACTTCAACTACAGTTGAAGTACCACCTGATATCAGCAATAAAATTGGGAACCCAGGGGGTAACTGGTTAATAAAATCGAGTAAAACTTGTCCAGCCGCTAAGCTAGACTCATCGGGTATGGGATGCGCTGCTTCTAGACAAGTTATGGGATAATCTTGAATAAGTGGTCGATCTAAATGTCCGACTTTAGTGATGAGAAGGGCATGAGAAATCGCCGTACCTAAAACATCAAAGGCACCCACGGCCATTTGAGTAGCTGCTTTACCCAGCGCAATGAGAGCAACGGGCGTTTTATAAGAATACTGACGTAGAAAAGTAGCTACACATTGGCGTCCATTAACCCTTGCTAAGGCTTGGTGATAAATGGCTAAACAACTGGTACGGGATAATGAAATATCAATTATTGGTGATGACATGGTAGAAATAAGAATTTGTTCATTGTACTATGCTTGCTTATAAGCATTATAGACACGAGGATTAATTAATCATAAAAAAGCCCAGCTCCGGATGTGAGAAAAAGCCTCGAATAATCTTGGGACTGGATTTGAGTTTTTCAGCCGCTGCTTGAACCGTTTCTTTGAGATCTCCCCAGGTTTTGCAACCGACATTTTTTAATGGGTGGTACTTTAACCAATTCCATGCCAGCTTGTCAGCATTCAATTCTGGACTATAGCTGGGCTGCGCGGCCAGATGAATACGTCCGGTATTTTCTTGACTGAGAAAGGCTTTGACTTCTTCGGCTCGGTGGCTCGACGCATTGTCCCATACCACTAAAAGCGGATAGTCAATCTAATGGCTCAAACCACGCAGAAAGTCCGTAACCGTTGCGCCAGTAAAGCTCTCCTCTTGGATGGCATAATAAAAACTGCCCGTTTCCGTCACGGCACTTATCATAGCAAGAGGTTGGTAGCAGCAGCCCGTCTCCCGTATCGGGATTTGTCTCACTGGACTCCAAGTATGTCCGCTTGAGGGCATTAAATTGAAACCGGCCTCATCAATATATACCACTATTCTGGCTTCCTCTCAGGCTTGTTTTTAACTCGGACAGGGTTTCTTAGCACCATTGGCGAACCTTCTCCGGTTTTTGCCGCGAATCGTGGCGACGAGGCTTTTGCCGGGAAAAGCCGATCTCTTTGAGAATCACGCCCACATGACTTTCACAGTCAGTTACCCCGAAGGTTTCCTGAATCACGATTTGAACACGACCACGTGTCCAGAGATTGTCTTCAAAACCATATGCCAAAGGGCCAGCCGCTAATAATTCCGGTATCATAGCTTTTGGTTCGGTCGTTAATTTGGACGGCGCATCGGGAGAATGACGAGATGCCAAACCTTCTTCTCCGGATTCGCGGAAACGTTTCCAGATTTGGCTCACCGCGCTTTGAGACAACTCGATTAGTTTTGCTACTTCTTCTTGGGTTTTTCCAGAATCTAATCAATTGACTACCAAACGTCGGCAGATTTCTCCAGTCTCACCTCTATTTCTTGCCATGTTATCCCATTGTCATAACCATTCACCGGTTATTATAACTTAGTTTTCCTCGACTCTATAAGATTTATATCAAAATATTATGATCTATCTCATTTAATTTTACCTCACACAACCACCTCTGCCCCGCCTTAATTAAACAAGGGCCGAGATGGTTAAAGAGCCATGAGAAGCAAGTTACTCTAATTTCCCACTTTAACAAAGGTGAGTTAGGCGGGCCGCATCAAAATGCAGCCTATCCGACCGGTAACTATTATTCCTTAATCACAGTCATTTCAATCGGTTGAGCATTTTGTACCATAGTGCCGTTTTCTAAACGATATCCGAAAGAAATATCTAAACTACCCGATACATCTACAGAACCTTGATAGAGCACTACCGGTTGATTTGCTTCTAAAACAACCCGTTGATAAAATGCTAAATGGGCATTATTTCCATCCCAAGGTAAAATTTGACCATGAGCATCTAACATCAAATCAAGGGAGTGTTCATTTTTAGCCGCATTGAATGATTGATAAGTAATCAAGACAACGATTTCAGCTTGTTGTCCAAGATGTCTTGGATCGGGGTTAATTTGGCCACTAATGTTTACAGTATCTGACGGCTTGGTAATCACTTTAGCATCAAAGGGGGCCCCATTGACTGAAATACCTCCAGTTAACATGGCCACCGTGTTGATAATTTTTCCTTGGTGATCAGTCGCTATCGCACCAAGAGCTGGTAATGGAGATGAGTCGATAGAATTCGAGGAGGCGATTTGGACACCTTCTCCAAAAGTAACTGATTCAGCTAGTTTCACACCATTACCCAGTATCACCCCGGTCAGGTAACTGCCGGCTTTGATTTCGACGTTTTCCAATAACGCTGGCGCATTAATATCACCCAAAATATTACCTTGCAATTGGACACCGTTTAATTGACTATGAGCAGCAAGGTGTATATCTTTGAACATCAAATCGTTGGTGAAATTAACACCGGTAACATTACCTTGTAAGTTACCCGCAGTGAAGGACAAAGGTGCTACGAGTTGGACATCTTGGAAGGTTACGCCTGGGGCTAATTTTACATCTTCACCGAGAATGACATTGGATAGATGACTACCGGCTTTGACAGTAAGCTTTGCCAAATGTGCTGGGGCATTCACATCACCTAAAATATCACCTTGCAAATAACCACCAGTTATCTGGGTATTAGCTGCTAAGTGGACATCTTTGAAGACACCACCTACTTGTGTATTGTTAGTGATCGTGCCAGATAAGATACCATTATTAACGAAGGCGCCTACAAAATTAAAATCAGCTAAAAGACCTTGGTTATTAATGTAGCCAGTCAATTGACCGCTATGAACCTCTGTTCCAGGTTGAATAGTCACATTGGAGATAATTCCTTGATTATTAATCATTCCAGCCAATTCACCACCGGCCACATTAGCATTGCTTTCAAGAGTCGCATCGATCATCACTTGTCCGTGATTATCACACATCCAATCGATAATGCCAGTCAGTGGGCAATTGGGAATGGGTGGTAACGCCGAAGTAATCACCGTGGTAGGAATCGCACTTATTTCTGCTAAGGCAATATTATCTATTTCACTCTCGATGGGTGGGAGGGTGATATTTTCTTTACTAGTCGGTGGTAATTCTTCATCAAAAGGCGTTCTATCTTGGACAATATCGACCGGGGTTACTTCGGTGATTGGAGGAATGGTTGTATTATTTTCAATGGTGCTAGTTGTAGTCGGTGGAGAAGTAGTCATATCCCCATTGCTAACAACGATCGGCACTTCCTTGGGAACCAGGATAGATCCAGCATTGGTATTGGGTTTGGCCACGATGATTTGTATTTCAGCAACCGCTTTCACCTTGGGATCAATTTGCGAAGTCGCTGTTACCTTGACGAGATTCATTTCACCACCGGTAGTCGGTAACTGAACACTCAGGTTCAATAAAACATTGTTTAACCCATAAATTTCAATAGGAGAGGATAATTCGCTCAAACTCCAGCCCGCTAAGTCTTGCACTTCTAAAAAATAGCTATCTTTTTCTGGACCACTATTAGAGAGAATTAGACGAATTGGCAAAATGGCTCCAGGCTTGCCAAAAAATTTACCGGACCCTGCCAAAGACACACCGCGCAAAATCTGGCTTGGACCGACCACAATTTTGTTCGCTTTAATGATATCTGATAGTTCTACCTTGTCATCCAGTAAAATACGATCAGAAAAGAGATTGACTTGACCGGCGGCTTGTAAGAGCAGACCTTTACTACCTCTCAGATTAATAGCACTCTTTTCGCCTTCACCCACCGCGAGAGTGATATTGCCGGTAGCCGTTATAATTGGGCCTTTGAATCCATTGAGATTACTGAGATCCAATACCCAGTCCTTCCCACCATAAATGGCAATATCACCACCGCTAATTTTTGTGTTAGCACCTGACAAAGAAATAATCCCGGGATCACTGATAAACTGACCATCTTGGCCATTGTTTTCTGGTGGTTGGCAGTGAATTCCACCGGTGCCGGCGCCGAATGTTCCCACTAGATCAACGCGGAAAGGTGCATTGAAGCGGATATCGCCACCCTTACCACCCCATTGCGATTCAGTCGCTTCTGGATTGCAATTACCACCATCCCCAGCAAAAATCATGACTTCATCATGATGTAAGTAATCTTTAGCTAACATGGAGAGATCACCGCCATTACCAGCTTGCCCGGTCAGTTTACTAGTTATATGACCGCCGCTACCACTTAAAATAGTACCCCTTTTGCCATTAATGGCAGTGTTAGTTAGACCACCGCCATATATTCCAACAATACCACCATAGGCACTATATTGTTTGCCATTCCCACCGCGACCCGCAGTAATGGTACCTTCATTTCGCAACCGCGTTTCTGACCAATCACCGACTGATAGATAAACAGCCGCGCCCGGTTGAGCACAACTTTCTTTACCAATTGCAGACCAGTAATCTGTGGTACATAAAGTCGTCGCTGCTAATTCATGAGTGCCATCTTGACCGACGATTTTACCTTTATTTTCAATATAATCACTAGCTTGAATAATCAAATACGTTCCTTGATTATCGGCACTGGTCAAAATGCCACCGGCTTCAATACAAAGTGTTTTCACTGCGGCATAAGGTATACCGACGACCGAGTGACCTTGGTTAATTTGCACGACATCTTCTTCCAGGGGAATTTTGTTTTCTGTCCAAGTTGCGGGGGAATTCCATGAACCATTACCGACTGATGCAATCGTAATTTTATCTTCTGAACACATTTCTGGCTCAAGAGCGGTTCCATTCAATGGGATTTCTACCGGCTTCTCAGCGGCATTAGAAGTGATGCTCAATTTCGCTTCCTTAACACCGGCTGATAAAGTGGGAAAGAACTGGGTATTAATGAAGCACTGTTTTGAAGGTAGTAATACTTTTTCAGTAAAGCAGCTATAAATATAGTCTTTAAAGTCTTTGGTGGCAGTGCCAGTTAACTCAATCTTCTCAAATTTCAGATTAATGTTACCGGTATTAGTGACAGTAAATGGTTGTAATTCTGAGGAGTTATCCAGCGTAACTTCTCCAAAATCATATGAGTTTGAAGACATCTCAATTTGGGGTTCACCCGATTCAACTGCTATTGCCTGCAGCGGCATGGAAAAAATTGGCATATTAGGAACGGTGAAGGTCAGGTTAACAGAAGCCCCTTCTTTGATACCGGCGGCGGTGGGTGAAAACTCAATGGTAAATTGGCAGGAGGAGTAGCTATCTCCCTGCCATCCTCCCGAATTGCAACTTCTACTAGTTATCTTAAATTCGTCAATATTGCTGCCACCAAACTCAATGGTTTGGATTTGAATATCATCACAATTTTGAGATCGCATATAAACGGTTGCTGCTGTGCGACTGTTAATCACCTCCGTTCCAAAATCAACCGGTGAAGGTTGAATATTGACTCTTCCTCCATTAGGACATTGGAGTTGTGGACCCTGAGTATAGGACCAATCAGGGTCTTTATTTCCAGGTGCTTCAAGAAATTTAAGTACTTCTGGATAAGGAGTTGTTAAATAGTTGTAACCTAAATCCAAGCTCCCCAGTTGCTGTAAGCTAGTTAATGTGGATGGAATAGCTCCACTGAATTGGTTGCGAGATAAATCAAGCGTTCTCAACTGGGTGAGTTGACTAAAATCAGGCAGAATGCCTTTTAATTGATTTTGACTTAAGTTAAGATACTGTAACTGAATCAAGCGACTGAGATTGGGTAGCTTACCCGTTAGTTGATTGTTATTCAGAAGAAGCGTTTCCAAACTGGTCGGAAAGGTTGCTTTGGAAAGAGAACCGCTGAGCTGATTGTGACTGACGTTGAGATAGTTTAACTTAGTTAATCTATTGAAATCGTTTTCAATTTTAGTTAATTGATTGTCATTCAGATAAAGCTCTTGCAAACTCGTTGGAAAAGCGGCACCTAACAGCAAACCAGTGATTTGGTTACGGCTAAGTTCGAGATACTCTAGACGGGTCAATTGACTAAAAGCGGCAATTCCGGTTAACTGATTGTCATTCAGATAAAGCCTTCCTAAACTAGTTGGTAAATTGGATCCAAACAGGGGGCCAGTGAGTTGATTACGGCTTAAATCTAGATAAGACAACTTATTTAAGCGATTAAAATTTTTGTCAATTTCGGTTAATTGATTACCAGCCAGATAAAGCTCTCCTAAACCGATTGGAAAAGGGGGGCTAGCAAGAGAGCCGCTGAGTTGGTTTTGGCTGAGGTTAAGATAAGACAATCTACTGAGTTTACTGAAATCATTTTCAAGTTTATCTATTTTGTTGCCCGCTAGATAAAGCGTTTGCAAACTGGTTGGTAAGGGTAAGCCGGGAAAAGAACCACTGAATTGGTTTTGGCTTAAATCGAGATAAGACAAACTCTTCAGTTGACTAAAATCCGGTTCGAGCCCGGTTAATTGATTACCCGCTAGATAAAGCGTTTGCAAACTGGTTGGCAAGGGTAAACTGGGAAGAGAACCACTAAATTGGTTGGAGTTTAACTCGAGATGAGACAAACTATTCAGTTGACTGAAATCATCTGCAATTTCGTTTAATTGGTTGCTAGACAGAGAAAGCCATTGCAAACGACTTGGAAAATCAGTTCCTTGAACCGATCCGGTTCGTCGAGTATTACTCAAATTAAGTGTTTGTAACTGACTAAATCTATTAAAATTAGGAATACTTTGAGATTCCAGTCCAGAATTAGAAGAGAGATCGAGGGTCTGCAAGCTGGTTGGAAAATTTGAACTTGAAAGGATCCCGCTAAATTGATTATTAGACAGATTAAGATTCTGCAACCGAGTTAATGGTCTGAAATCGGGGATATTTCCCTGTAATTGGTTGTTATCTAGATAAAGAACCCGCAAACTCGTTGGAAAAGATGAAACCTCAATCGGGCCAGTTCTATTAGTAGAAAACAATATAAGTTCTTGTAAATTTGTGAAATCTTTAAAGTTAGGAATAATTCCTAGTTCTAGTCCAGAATTGGAAGACAGATCGAGAGTCCGTAAACTCGTTGAGAAGTGTAACCTGGGGTTTGGAATTGGCCCTCTAAATAAGTTAGAAGATAGATTAAGAACCTGCAATCCCGTTAAGGATCTAAAATCAGAGATAGTTCCTTCTAAGTTAGTGCAAGATAGATCGAGTGTCTGTAAACTGGTTGGCAAACGTGATCCTAGAATAGAGCCTTTTATTCGATTCAGGTTATCGTCTTGATTCAATTCGTCGAACCACCCCCCACAACCACTTAAATCAAGCACCCGCAAATAACTTAACGCACCTAAATGGGGAAGTGTACCCAATAACCCTTGCCGTTCTCTATTAATTTCAGTTACATGTCCACCAACACAAGTAACTCCTACCCAACTACAGGGTTCATTTGTCACATTCCAATTATTTCCAGGACTGTCATACCAATGTTCTCCATCGGTACCATTATAAAGATTAATAAGGGCTTCACATTCTACTGTGGTAATTTCACCCACTGTCTCGCAATTGGTCGCTGCCCGTGCCGCAAAAGGCAATATCAAAGTTAAACTGACCAGGAAAGTAGCCAGTTTAGGGATTTGCTTGAAATTTCGTCGGCAGTTACGGAATCGAAGCGCTTCAATGGTAATCGGTTGCGGAGTTCGTCGTGGTTGAATTAAGCAAATTTCAATATGTTCTGGTAACATAATGAATACTCCTTTTAAGAGTGAATAATACCTTTGCCAAAGTAAAGGTAAAATAAAGTGTAGAAAAATAAACCAAGTAAAGTATTTAAATGCGAATTAAGAGCTAAAAATGGGTAGCTAATCCGTCTGTCGACTACTTAATAATGAGAAAAGTAATCAACCTCATCTCAATTAAGGAAAGCAACACGATGGACTGGCAAAAACAATTAATAGCAATTTATTTGTAATGCCAATTAAGTCTGGTATCTTTAACTTATTTAAAAATCGGTTAGTTGGGTTTTGCTTCGCTCAACCTAACCGACATAATTTACTGATTTATAATCTCATATTTTAGCTCTTAATTCGCATTTGTATATATGCAAGCCTTATTATCAAGGGTTGTGGATGTATTGTCAGCGCATGTCAAATTATGCCGATTTAAGCTTCACCGCCGCAGAAGTGATGATAACGATATATCTATAAAGTTATACTCGGCGCTAACACTTCAACTACAGCTATGGCTAAACAAATGGTACGGGATGATGACATATCAATTATTGGTGATGACATTGTAGAAATAAGAATTTGTTCATTGTACTATGCTTACTTATAGCATTAAAACAGCTAATTAAGTATCTTACCTAATACAGTAGGTGAATTTAACTTTCACTTTTGGACAAGATTAACCGGATTAACAGATAATTAGGATTCATTCTATCTCGTTTGATTTGAACTGTTTTCAACTACTTGGTACCAACCGCTTACCTGATAATCCGTTTAATCTTGCTTAAAATATAAAATTAAATTGTAAGGTTATTTATTCGTTTAGCTATACGACCAATAACGGGTAACACAGCGTCTATTAACCATAATAATTTATTCAATTATCGAGTAAATAATTATAATGACAACATAACATGAATAGTTCAGATTGAACTAAAGTGATTAAGATATGTCGGATATTATTCTCACTGCAGATGAATTTTCATCTGCAGATTTTAAAAATATTCTGAGTAAACTGTGCTTTGTTAAGGCAGCAAAACCACAACAGTATGATTTAAGTTCCTTGAAAGCCGGTATTGTACGAGTTGACTCGCTGGATTACTGGGGTGCTGCTATTGACAAAGAAACCGGTACCTGGGCGGGGTTTATTGGTAGAATTGCACTGCCAGCGCAAGAATGGCAAGCAGCACAAAAACTGCCTTTTGAAGGTGGCGTAGTTGCTAAACAGGTTATAGCTCAATGGTTTAAATACCAAAATAACATTGTTAATTGGTTAAATGGCGGTACGCTAGTTATTTATGAACAAAAAACTCAACAATTACATGTTATCACGGATAGAATGGGAATTTATCCGTTGTTTGCATCCACTGTTGGGGGTATTTATCTGGGTTCCCATCCTGATATTCTAGCGCAGTTATTAACTACAAATAGATATCAACTTCACCTTGATTTGGTGACGATGGCCGAATTTATCATTGTTGGACGTTGCGCTCATCCACATTCTTATTACCAAGAAATTTATCAATTAGATCCAGGAACTCACTATACCTGGGATTTAAACCAACCCAACCAACCGCCACATCAAGTTGAATATTGGCATCCCCATTACCTGGATGAAACCCCAACGGCTACTAATAGTGAGGAACTCGCCACTGAATTAGCTGAGGCTATTCGCCAGGCAGTACGTATCCGTACCTCATCTCATCTGGGCAAAGTGGGTATTCTTTTGAGTGGTGGTGTGGATTCTAGGGCCATCCTTTTTAGTGTTGAACAACCCCAAGCCGTGAATTGTATCACGTTGTTTGACGAGCCCAATGTTGAATTGAAAACAGCTAAAAAATTAGCGGCACTAGCCCATGCTACTCATCATTGTTTCCAAAGAGATTTTGAATACTATGGCCGCACCGCTCTAGACAATGTAAGAATTTCTGGTGGAATGTCTGAGTTTCAGCATGGGCATTTTCTCGGAATAGATGAGCAGATTAGCAACTTGGGGTTGGGTGTGTTACTAAGTGGTTGTTACGCTGATTATCTTTTCAAAGGATTGGCGTTCAATAAAAAATATCAACATTTTTTCGGTAAAACATTACCTTTGTGGCAAATCGATTGTTATAACAAACAATGGTACCGACCTTATTACACCTTGAAGTCAGAGAAATTTAATCGCGTCATTTATGAACGAATCCAGGACCGTCTGTTAGGGATCCAACTAGATGATTATTTAAATAATGCCTTAGCCGTAGAAGAAAAAAGAATAAGACCTTTATCGAGGATATTCGCTAATATGGCGCAGTTGGTTTTACGCAGAGCTCAACCCTGGGATACTCTATTTGCTGATCCGGCGGTATTAGAAGTCTATGGTCGCTTTCCCACCTTAGCTAAAGTTAATAGTACAGTATTTGAACAAGCAGTGGCTAAAATAGTGGGATCAAGAGGAAAATCAGTAGCTGATAGTAATTATGGTTCGAGGTTAAGCGTTCATACCCAAGTCAAATTAATTCAATGGTTATTGGCTAATAGTCAACGAGAAATCGGTTATTTGCTGGGCTTAAAAAAACGACCGGCCGTTCATACAACGGATGGCTCATGGCCGAATTGGACTTATTATCTGGGCCACAGTCAGGTACTGAGAGAATTATGGCATTCACCTACACCACCCGAAGTAGAAATTTTAACCGCCATCTATGGTGATAATCCTTGGCAAATTTCGATGGCGGATTGGACGAAACGCCGTGACTTATTTTTTCGGTTATTAACCTTGAAATTATGGTTACGAACGAGTGGGATGGCTCAATAATTTCCAATTTCCTATCAAGAAACCTCCAGAATGGAATCTGACCAAAATAACTAAACGAATTACAAACGCCCATTTCATGATAAAATTTAACGCTAACTGGCCTATTGTTGGGAAACAAGCCGTTTATGTCTAAACTGATTCAACCTTTTACACTATTGATTTTAATATTTTTACTTATTGCTTGTACTAATTTACCTCTCAAACCCGCTACGCCTAAAATCAGTTTAACCGATTTTAGATTGCTCAATTTAGGTTTGCTGGAACAAAATTATCGGTTACGCCTCCGTCTCAACAACCCCAATCCTTTTCCACTGCCGATTACTCAGTTTAATTACCAAGTGCGAATTAATGATCAAGAATTTACCCAAGGCAAAAATAATCAAGCGATTACCATTCCGGCTTTAGGTGAAGAATTTTTGGATATTGATGTCACGAGTAATCTAATGCGGCTTATAGGGCAATGGCAGGATTGGAAGACATTACTTAATCAGCGATTTCGTTATCAATTGGTGGGTGGTGTCAACGTAGTGGATTGGGCACCGCAACTGCCATTTGATTATCAAGGTGAAGTGGCGTTATTTTGGGGAGAAACCCAAACTGATGAGAAGAAATGACCGCTGGAAGATTCCTTATTTTTTCTGTCATCTGCTAGAGGAGTGGTAACAATGTTACTAGAAACTTTTGGTGAAGAACAAATTTATAACTTGGTACGAATTGGTAGCTTTGGTCGGTTTTATAGCGGCGATTCTTTTCCGATCGAATATATCATGACTACTTTTTCCGCTGCGCAATTAGCTGAATTGACGTTTGCTCGAGATATTCGCCCAGAACAAATCGACTTTGAACTATTGATGCAGCGTGATATTGATGAAGAACGCGTTCAGGTTGAAATGGAACCCTATTTAAATCCACACGTTAAGCAACTAACCGCCGCCGAAATTAAATCCCGGGCAGTATTCTTTCCACCTTTACTGGCTGCCATTGTCCCGACTCAAGGTAAAACCATGTCGGCTTACTACACTGATGAAATCAGCCAAGTCGAATGCCCAACCGGTGGTAAAGAACATCTCACCAGGGAATGGCCGGGATTATTTAAATTGACTTATTTTACCAGCACCAATCCACACGCCTATCAAATTCAACTGAGTACCGACAATCTCACTCAAATTGGGGTTCAATGTGAACCGGTGCAATTGGAAATCCGGCTGGCCAAAGGCAATCAAATCGGTGCCCGTCTCATTATTATTGATGGTCAACACCGATTATTAACGCTTAAGAAAGTTTACGATAAACATCCGCAATTACTTGAAAATCTTGGTGTACCTGTTTGTATTCTCTTTGCACCTCATGCCACACGCCAGAAAAATAGTGAAACGGCACCGCTCAGAATACCAACCGTACCCGAAGTTTTTCGACATTTATTTGTGGACGTCAATAATACCGCTAAACCGGTCGGGGTTCACTTCAATATTCTGTTATCAGACAACACTTTAGGCAGTATTATTTGTCGCCAATTTTGTGATGAAATATTACGCCGTCGTGGTCCTGAAGGATTAGCTGTCATTGAATGGAATACGCCAACGAAAAAGGATTCAACCAAAATTGTTCGCCCTTATTCTCTGACCAGTATTGGTATTATTAACAAAGCGTTAGAAGAGAGTATCGGCAAGCGAAGAAATTTGTTGAACTATATTCTCCGACTGGATGAAGTTGAAAATAAACTTTATCCAACCCCTCATCTAGAAACTGAAACGGATTGCTATCCACCCTTAATCAAATGGAATCAGTTTTCTCTCGCGCAGAAAAGTGTTTTGGCAGAACAGGTTAAAAAACATCTGCTGCCTTGCCTCGAGTTAATCTTTTTCACCACACATGAATTTATCATTGCGGTTGAAATATTTGCACAAGAACTCCAATTGCTAAAAGAACTCGCTGCCAGCGAGCAACCGGATGCCTATGAAGCAAGACAAGTCATTAACCAAATTTTGGATTATATGCCGATTGGTGAAGGTAAATCTTTTGAAAGTACGCGGTTGCTTTACCGACATTGGGAATTAAAAATCAAACAAGCTAAAGAAAAACAAGTTACTACCTTAATCCAATATGCACTCTTTCAAAGAGCATTATTAGAAGCCTGGGCGCAATTTGTCGAAACCGTGCGGAACCTGACCACCGAACCTCAGCTAGCCACTCAAGGATTCGTCCGCTTGTTAAATTTAGCACTTCATCAACCGGGACAATTTTTTAATTTTGAGCAACCTTACATGCAACATACGGTATTTTTAGGCACTCAAATTATCGTTCGTGAAGAAACGCGCAAAATTTTAGCACAATTATTACTCGTTCATTTGGCGAATCCACTTTATGTTAAACAAATTATCAGCGAACTGGGTATTACTAAACGGGATAGTAAATTATGGATAGAAAAGTTACAGCAACAAGGACAAAATGCACTGTTAGCTTTTCCCCAAACCTATAAGATGGCCCGTAAAAGAACTTTCAAAGCAAATTATCGTCTCTATTTATCCCTCAGTGGCGAAGAAAGAGAAGAACTTGCTCAAGCCGAAGCGGAACAAAAACGTTATCAACAAGAAGTAAAAGCGGGCAAACGGACTAAATTAAATGCCGTTAATCGCTTTGAGCAATTAGTTGATAACTATGTCAGCCAAGAAGTGGAAATTGCAGTAGCGGCGTTAAAAAATAATCTAGCCATCATTGATGCGATGCCATCAATATCGACTGAAGTCAAAGAGGAACCCGGAAAATATTGGTTGGCATTGGAAAATCAAGTATGTATCAATAAATTACCGGTTTAATTCTGGTTGAAATAACCTAATTCCGGTAGGGTGGGCAAAAGCGCAGCGTTGCCCACCAAAGGATTGATATAGCCTCACCCAACACGCTACTTTATTACAGTTGTGTTACCAGCTTGAGTTAATAGAGGATGTCGTATTATTTAAGTTATGGTTTAGAATGCGAATTAAGACATAAAATAGTAGATTACAAATCAATAAATTATGTAGGTTAGGTCGAGCGAAGCGAAACCCAACTAACCAATTTTTCAATAAGTTCAAAGATACAAGCACTTAATTGGCATTACTGAGTTTAGATACCAGTCAAATTGACTTAAACCAGTTTAATCTCAACACAAAAGACGAACTGATACCGGACATCAGTATTTATCAGGAAGCAATCGATTTAAGTGAACCGCTAGATGAATTGAAAATGACCAACATGCCGGCATTAGCGATTGAAGTGCTATCACCACGTCAAAGTATGAATGACATTATAGCCAAATTCCAAGCTTATTTTGCCCTGGGAATTAAATCTTGTTGGTTAGTTATACCAGCGATTAAATCCATTACTGTCTACTCACAACCTAATCAACACAAGACTTTTGATATCAACGACAGTGAAGTCATTGATGAAATGATGGACATTCACCTATCTACTCAAAAAATTTTTGGTAAGTCACACCACTAGCTGAACTATTGATCAGTTAGCGACAGGTTACGCCATACTAACAACCTACCTTATAGTTCACTAAGCAAAATTATTCCGTGATTAACACTTAAAATAACCCATTTCATGGAGCAGAGATTAAGATACAACCAACGCCCCATGAAACTATCAGCTTGTTAAGTGAAAATATTTTTTGATTCTAAAAATGGTAAGGGTATGTCTCCATTCTTTCGTCCTGATATAGCAAAGTAATAAAGCGGTTCTCCTTCTATTGAAAGCCTATGCCGGTAACGCTCAATATGATAAATATTGAGATATTCAGAGAATATCAATATTCGTATCATCTTTGAAAACCCAGTTTTATCGCTGTTATCAAGAAAAGTCTCTTTGATATTGAATGCGACTCATCCTCTACTTTTTATTAGGTTAAATGCTTCAATAAACACTGTTGTTGGAATATCTCCAAAGCCTAATGCAGCAACTGTCACCATCCAATCGAATTGCCAAGATGATATTTAGCTCGCTACCAAGCTTTGCTTGGTAGTGTTTTTGGGCGAAGCTCGGCTTTGCGTGTGATCCCGCTTCGCCAAGCTAAGCTTGGCAAACCAGCATTACCAAGTAGAACTGGGTAATGAGCAAAGTTCTGTACTCCCTAATGGGATTCGATCACTTAGGACTATACAGCTTTGTAATTCATATCCTGGTTCATAACGATTGTGTAGTACTTTCTTAATCTCTTTTGCTATCGTGATGGGTATAATTGAGACTACTTCAATCGTGAACTACCAAGGCATACTCTTGACAGTACTCCTCAATACCTTCACCACTTGCTTTTATCAGCGGTGACGATAATTTACCCAAACTCGTTTTTCATGTGATGTCTTTTGTCTAAGTCAGGGAGGTTCTTTTCATACTTACCGGTTTACCATTTTTTTCAGTTTTGTGTAGATACCTTTGCATTGCTAAGTAATGTTAGCTTGGGCTAATTGCTCAAAATTTAATAATTCCATCGTGTCCTCTCCCATACCCAAGGCATAAATTTTATGTTTAGTTAAATAATGTAGCAGATTGTCCGGAATAAATAATCCCGCAAAGATGGGAATGATCGTTTTACCTTGATATTCGGGAAAATAGCCGTGAATATCCGCCATGACCGCGATGAAATCATCGATATAATTGAGTCTCGGGGTAGCTTTGGTTTCATTAATCAAGACGGTCTGGGGATAAACCACCACCACATCAAATTCCCGACGTTTACTGTTATCGACTTTATGTCTCACCCAACGTCGCACCATAAAATCATCAGGTTCGTCAGGACAACCAAACTGTTCTTGAGCAAGGCGGGGGAGATTGGGAGCCACAATATCTTCTGCAACTGTTCCTAAGCGATTAGCTAAGTCCCCCCATTGCTTATTCAACTCCCGGCGATCTTGTTCGGCTTGCTGGCGGTCGCGTTCCGCTTGCTGTTGCATTTGCGCGAATCTCTGGTCGGTTCGCTCACGGTCTTGTTCCGCCTGTTGGCGCATTTCAGCCAAGATCTGCTCGGTTCGCTCACGGTCTTGAGCAGATTGCTGACGCATTTCGACCATCATCTGTTCTAAACGACGCAGGGTTTTATCATTATTGATGATAAAGCGTCCAAATATGGTTTCTAAATTATCTACACGTTCGTCGAGTTCTAACATCTTGGGATTCTCCCATTTTTGGCTAGAATACCCGCTACCGATTTGGGAGAGGGTACTCGGTTCGTTAGGGTCAATACGCTAATTAATCTTGAGGTATTTCTATTAAATTAGAATAATCACTTGCTCCGGAACCATTAGCGGCTGGTGCAACCACCTAACGTTTTACACCAGCTGGCAAATCCCAAGCCAGCCTCATCTCGAGCCGTTTCCGTCCCAAAGTCATTATTCAGGATAACCGGAGCAATGGGGTTAGAAGAGGGTGTATACCCAAATTTCGTCACTTTCTAATCAGCATCTCATCAAAATGGGTAATTAATTTATTTAACAATCCGATTACAATAAATTGTCGATTCTAGCATTTTTATTTTGGTCGGACAGTTTTGGAAAGATATTGATAAATCCGGCTTAACATGGGATCTGCTTTTAATATTAAAGTGTAGTTACAAACACTTGACTAGGTTTTTATTTTTACATGATAATACAGTTTTATAAATTTAATAAGAAGAATATGATTTTTTGAGATATCATTTAAAGTCGAAGTTGGAAATTTTTGAAAAAGGATGAAGTCAAATACTGACTTATCACTCAGAAGAGTTTTTCTTACACCATTGAATTAAATCCGACATTCCGCACACTTCAGATAGAACCAGAAATTTCCTAAAACGGGAAGAAAGACTCTGAGACTTCCAAGATAAAGAAGATATCTCCCCATAATAAAATCTTTTCAACCTCGGAAAGATTCTTATGACAGCGGCTATTGGGATAAAGGTTCACCAAGCCTACTACAGAAGCAAACAACTTGACCATTTGGGTTTAATTGCTGAAATGTACATAGTACCAGACCAAACTAAACGAATCGTTCCTATTGGTCAAGCGGTCAAAGCGATGGTCTTAAACGGTCTTGGCTTGGTTAATCGGAGCTTGTATTTGAGTGAACCATTCTTCAGTAATAAACCTGTGGGTCGATTGATAGGCAAAGGTATTGAGGCTAAGCACTTGAATGATGAGGTACTGGGACGCGTTTTAGATACGATATACGCATCTGGCCCAGAACAGTTATATTGGCAATTCGCTTCATAAGCCGTCAATCGTTTGGGTTTATCTAGTCGTTTCGGACACTTGGACTCGACTAGTTTTCATGTTGATGGCCGATATGACCAAGAATCAGAAACCGGTGTGATTCACCTGACCAAAGGTTATAGCCGCGACCCCCGTCCGGATCTGAATCAAGTTGTCTTATAACGGCTTGGTGAACGGCAGGCTGAAATTCCTTTACTCATGCAGACTTTGAATGGTAATAACCGTGACAAAGAAAGTTTTCGTGAGATGATTTGCGATTTCACCGAGCAGATGCGTAATGATTTCCAGCTCGAATATCTCATTGCAAACAGTGCCTTGTATAGTGCTGAAAATTTGAAATTCATGAACGCTTGGAAGTGGATTTCACGCGTACCTGAAACCTTACGCCTAGCTAGTGATACCCTTGATGAATGGGCACCCCAACTGATGTGTGCTCTAAGCCAATCCCAATGCCGTCGCCTTGAAACCCAATACGGAGAAGTCAAACAGCGTTGGGTGGTTATATTTTCACCAGAAGCTTACCAGCGTGTCCAAAAAACGATTGATAAACAGTGCCAACAGCAAGGAGTTTAGTAAACTTTGTCAACACGATATTGCTTGTGAGGTTGATGCACGTAACACCTTGGTCAAATTTGAGAACCAACTCAAAATCAGCTTGATTAATAATATCAAAGTTAACCGGATTCCTCATTTCAAAGGCAAAGGTCGTCCCGCCCGAGGACACCAACCGGACCATTATAGTTATCGCATTGAAGGTACACTGGCATCAAACCTCCAAGAAAGAAAACGTCGCTTAGGACGCAAAAGCGGTTTCATCCTAGCTACCAACCAACTTAATCACAAACTCTTATCAGACCAAGAACTCATAGCAGCCTATAAAAATCAGCAGAAAGTTGAATGTGGTTTTCGTTTTCTTAAAGCTCCGATGTTTATGGCCTCAACACGGTTTCTCAAATCACCTCAACGCATTATGGCGCTTATGATGGTAATGACTCTAAGCTTGCTGGTTTACGCGGCACTGGAGCACCGCATCCGCCAGACCTTGAAGACACATCACCAAACCTTTCCTAATCAAACAGGCCAATCCATTACCTCTCCAACCGCACGTTGGATTTTCCAATTTTTCTCCGGGACTCATCTGCTGATTTAATACGACTTTTTATCCTTGACTAGACACTAGAACCCGCTTGACAAAAACCAAATTTGACACTTCTGTCAAATTCGTTACACTATTATCCATGTAATCTAAAAGTGAAATATTGCAACTATCTAAATAAATTAGAAAATAATCAATTTGATACTACGGTCAAAAATGATTAAATATTTGATAATTAAGATTATAATAACAAGAGATTAACGCGTAACAGCAGATAGTTACTATTTTTAAATGGTTATAGATTTTGGTGGTTCAGGAATAAATCATTTTTAATTTTGAGGTATTACCCATTCATTCTTATAATTCTTTTGATTATCATCAAAGTTTACCGACTCTCGGTATTCTACTCGTTAATTTGGGAACACCGGCTGCGCCTACGCCAGCAGCAGTGCGGCGGTATTTAGGAGAATTTTTGGCCGATCCACGGATTACCGAAATGCCACGTTGGTTATGGTGGCTGATTTTACATGGCATTATTCTGCGAGTTCGTCCTCATCGGGTGGCGCAAAGTTATCAACAAATTTGGACGGCGGCCGGTTCACCCTTACTCGCAATTAGTCAAGCACAGTGTCAAGCATTCCAACAAGCCGTAACTCTCCATTTTAATCTCCCCATTACGGTAGTTTTAGCTATGCGTTATGGTCAACCGAGTATCGCTAGTGGTTTAGAACAATTACGCCAAGCTGAAGTTACTAATCTCTTGATATTACCCTTATATCCTCAATATGCTTCAGCTACCACCGGTTCGACTTTTGAAGCGGTTGCTGAAGTACTTAAGCGCTGGCGGTGGATACCAACAGTACATTTTATTTCTCACTATCATGATCATCCAGCCTATATTCATGCTCTAACTACACAGATTCAACAGGATTGGGATCATCACGGTAAACCCGATAAATTATTATTTTCTTTTCATGGTATTCCTAAACGATTTTTCCTAGCGGGTGACCCTTACCCGGATGAGTGTTATAAAACGGCTCAATTGGTAGCAGAACAATTAAATTTGTCTGAACAACAGTGGCAAACCGTTTTCCAATCCCGCTTTGGTCGAGAAGAATGGATTAAACCTTACACCGATGACACTTTAAAATTATTAGGAAAGGCGGGAACCAAACGGGTGGATGTAATTTGTCCCGGTTTTGCGGCGGATTGTTTAGAAACTTTAATGGAAATTGCTCAAGAGAATCGTCACTATTTTTTACAAGCTGGCGGACAAGAATTTCATTATATCCCGGCATTAAATGTGACCAGTGAGCATATTCAAGCTTTATTAGAATTGGTGATACAACATACCCAAGGTTGGAATATCCCCGTTAAATAACATACCCTCTCCCCAGCGAGTGAAGAGAGGGTATGTTAGGCGTAGAGAGAAGAATAAAACTGATTAGAAGCTGTGTTTTAATCCTAACGCAAAGACATCTTCATCACGGTAGTCGTTATCACTATCCGTTTGACGATAGCCGGCATAAACCATAGTCCGTTTGCTAAAGAGGTATTTACCACCTAATGCCCAACTTAAAGCGTCTTCATCTATCACGTTACCCTGATCATCTCTCAATTTGGCATTATCCTCAATATCAGAGAGATAACCACCAACCCAAGCGGCTAAGCTAAAATTATTCATCATGAAATCAACCGAACCAATGATATAATTACCACCATCTGGGTTATTATCAAAGGCACCGAGTTCAGCATCTTCATATTGTAAGCCCAAAGTTAAAGCCGGACCCAGTTTAAATTGACCACCGATTTTCCAGTTACCCAATCCGTCATCGGTATTATCATTTTTTTCCTCACCGGTAGCGCTATCAACCGCATCATTAACCGTATCTTTTAAATCTAAGTCAGTGTAAGCGCCTGACAACCACATGGTGAATGTCTCATTAGGTGCGCTGTAAAGTAATTCTAACAAGCCAGCACCATCCATATCGGAACGATCATCAACCACACCTTGAATTCGACCGGTAAATCCAGCCATCTTCATACCCGCTTCTAAGGCACCTTCGATGTAACCACTATGACTAAGTCCTTTGCCCGCATCGTTGGTATTCGCGGCTGCTGTCGTGTTAAAAGTTTTGCTAACGTCATCCCAAGTAACACTATTATATTTACTGCCGCTCATCCCACCACCGGTACCACGGGCTTGCAAGGAAGTTCCTGCCCAAGGATCAGCTAAACTTTGGGAAGATTTATAAGCACCGGTGAGTTTTCCATAACGAAGAAAGAAACTAGAGGTTTTTAAACCGAGGTAAGCTTCTTTCCCACCAAAACCTTCATTATCAGAGGTGTTAAAAGTGCCTTGATAACGAGCATAAGCAGCTAAACCACCGCCTAATTTTTCATCAATATCGAAAGTCAATGCGTTAGAGCCACCATTAAAAATAGCGCCTTCTTTATCTTTAGTTAAAGTTTCCCGATCTTGATCATCAGGCGGATCGCCCACTTCTGAACTGGTAATTTCACCTTGAATAGTACCTGACAGTTTTACGTCAGCATCAGCAGCCATAGGAGCGACTAACGTCGCCGCTATGGCCAAGACCAATAACTTTTGATTCATAAAGTTTCTCCATACTTAAGACTTAAAACAACTCCTCTGCAGTTTGAGAATGACAGAGGTAAGGTATTCATAACAACTTATTAATTTATCTTATAAACAATCCAAACAGACTAAAACGGATGCTGAAGTGATAAGCTCACGTGTAAACCTTAACGCAACAAGCAGAAAAATGCAACATGTTGTCTACAAAAAAACCACAACCGGCTTTTTGTTGTAAAAAAGATACAAATAAGGCCATGCCAATTTATTCAAAGTGTAAAGTTAATTTGATTTTTTGTAGATAGTCATGTTCTTGTTGTAGGTCAGCTTGAGTTAGTGGGTGTTGTTCTAGCCAATGTGGCGGAAAATATAATTCTAACCCGCGATTAATCGCTGCTAATCTCAGTGGCGGTAAGGGTTGTGGACTGCGACTACGATGCAGTAATACCGCTAATCGTAACAATACACAGAGATAAAGTAATTTTTTTAAGGGGATATGAGAGCAGTGATGGTAAATATCGGTTGAGAGCTTACGACGATGTGATTGTACCAAGGTTGCTAATAAAATTTGTTCTTGACGAGAAAAACCGGCCAAATCAGAATAGGTTAGCAAATAAGCGCCATGTTTGTGGTATTGATCATGAGAAATACTTAACCCGCTTTCATGTAAGCGTGCCGCCCAACTGAGCAGGTGAGCATATTCTGCTTCGACTAATTCCCAGGCCGGTGCCACTTGAGATAAACACCATAAAGCGGTATTTTCAACGCGTTGAGCTTGTGGTGAATCGACGCAGTAGCGCGTCATTAAAGCTTGAATCGTGTGATCACGAATATCTTCATCCACAATGCGACCTAACAAGTCGTAAACTAAACCCTCTCGTAACGCGTATTCAGAAACACTCATTTGCTGAATACCGAGACCCTCGACAATTCCTAGTAATACGGCAACACCGCCCGGAAAAACGGGTGTACGTTGTGAACTTAAACCCGTTAAATTAATTTTATCAAGATGACCCGCTGCTAATAGAGCTTCACGTAATTTTTGTAGGGTATAAAAATTAATTTCATTGCCAAAACCCATTTGGGTAATGACCCGTGCAACACTGCGTAAAGTGCCCGACGCACCAATGACCACATCCCAACCGGTCTGATGCAACCAAGCTTCTATCGGTTGTAATTCAAGCAATGCCGCCATTTCAGCGCGACGCATGGCTTTAACCGTAATGCTCCCTTTAGCAAAATAACGTTGACTCCATCTGACACAACCCATTTCCAAACTTTCACGTTGCAAGGTTTCAAAACCCTGACCAATAATAAATTCAGTGCTACCACCACCAATATCTATAACCAACCGTTTTTCCTGAGTACTCGCTAAAGTGTGAGCAACCCCCAAATAAATTAACCGGGCTTCTTCACGTCCAGCAATAATTTCAATGGGATGTCCCAGTTGTTCTTCCGCAGCCGTTATAAATTGACTGGCGTTAGCGGCTAGCCGCAGGGTATTAGTCCCCACAATCCGGACACTTCCTAGTGGCATATGACGTAACCGTTGACCAAAACGGGCTAAGCAAGCTAAAGCATTTTGTTGTGAGGAGGCAGAAAGAATCTGGTTGGTATCTAAGCCAGCGGCTAAGCGCACCATTTCTTTGAGACGATCTAAGATATGAACCTGACCATCACTAATTCGAGCCACTATCATATGAAAACTATTCGAGCCTAAATCAACAGCGGCAACAATTTCTGGTTTAGAACGTGTTTTGAAAATAGATGGTAAATCAAACATGAGAATATTTTCTACTCAGTAGGTTACTTAAAAAATGGCGGTATTTGAGGTTATCAGCCGGCTTTGGCAAGCCAAGTTGCTGAGAATGATTGCAAATGGGGTTTATTTTCGCCAGTTAACAATTCCTGAAGCCGGTGACATTCTAGCTCATAAGCAACCGGTCCCAAATGACCCCGCATTAGCTCAAACCGTAAGAAAATCAAATAGGTATTTAACGCATTGATTTCACAGTAAGCTCTGATATCCTCTAAACGACCTTGTAAATACAGTGCCTCGATTTGATTACTACTAAGGTTAGATTGGCTAGGTAATTCCAAGAATCGGCTCATTTCCTCTAAATTAACCCCAGCATTGGGTTGATAACCAGCGATAACATCCATTAAGTCGGTGTGACGATCATGATAACGATGAGTATAATTATTAAAACGAAACTCTTGATGAATATCCCAATACCGTTGTGCGTTAATTCCGTGTAATAAAGCGCGATAGTGCAGCACCGGTAAATCTGACCGATAACCATCCCATGATACGAGAGTTGGTGTATAATGTTGAATTGACTTAAAAAATTGTTGAATAATTTCAGTTTCAGTGGCGGTTAAAGTACCCAGTGAATCCATTCGTAATCGCTCACCAGAACGAAGTACTGCGGCAATTGCTACTATTTTTTGTAAATGAGGGCGTAATCTAGGATGATCTTGACCATTATCTGGATAGCCATGGTAGTGATACATGACGTGGATCACCTCCTCATCACTGAGATTAGCCATCTGTGAATGATTACCATATAACCGTCGTCCGGCTTCAACATCTGGCACTGTTTCCATGTCAAAAACAAATACATTCATAACTAACTATTTGCGTTGCCAAGTTTTCTTGCTGTCTTGATACCACCATCCTGGTAAAGCACGTTCTATCCACCGAGTTGCAAAAGTAAGACGGATATCGTTTTCCCATTCTGGATGTTGGTTAGCAATAGCGATTTCTCGATATAATGCTAATCGATCTTGATTCTCTGCGGTTATCATACTGTTGACCTCATTACGAGACTTCAGCGGGACTTTATTGGGCTCACGTAAAATAATTAAACCATCGTTGGTTAAGCCAATCATGCCATTATTGTAAAAAGGCTCCAGTTTTTTATAGCGTTCGGCTTGCTTAACTATCAGGTTTTGAATAGCCGGACTCGAAATATCTACATTAGCTTGATTAGCTAAAGCTACCGGAATGAATAAATTAAACGAATTACCATGCTGTTCTAATGAAGGGGTCGGTACTGGGTTGGGTGATTCTTGAGTATCAACCGGTTGGGTGGCTGATGAAGTCCCTTGGATTTGATCAATAATCTGATCCGCTGCTTTTTCCGCTGCTGCCGCCGGAAAATAAACGTTAACAACTACACAACCGGTAAGCCATAAAACCAGCATATATAAATAAGGACGATGTACTATCATATTATTTCTTCCTAAAATTATTAGTGAGTTACCGGTGTCTGCGTATGAAAAATCCGTTGCAGCCGGGTAACTAAAACTTGCCAATCAACTTGATTATTGTAGCCAATCACATCAATACGGGGCAATCCACCGCCTTTAACGAGGTAATAACCGTTAGTTAAGGCCTCTACTCCGCGCATTTGACAAACACCTTTGATTAAATGACAACCCCAACCTAATCGTTGATAAGAAAAATTTTCAAAAATGCGTAATATACTTTTAGAAATGGCATTAACGGCTGCTCCACCTCCTAAGTTAGATAAATTATTAATGGCTTTTTGGCTAATTTGGTGAGGTAAGTTACTGTCCGACGGCGTTGCAAAATAAGCATTAAAAGTAATCGGTTGCCAATTAACCAGTTGTAACTCCTTAACATAACCAGACAATTGTCCCTGAATTTCTCCAAATCCGGTTATTTTGGTTAAAGTTTGTAAATTAAGTTTACTGATTTCCAAATCAGCTTGTAAAGTGGGTTGGCTACTGAAAGGTTTATCCATCTTGAAGCGAGATATGGTTATCATACCATCAAACGCTGCTAGGCGCAGTGGTGCATCAATTTGTAACTGTTGGTTATGATAATTAGCCGCTATTTCGTTAATCTGGAGTTGTCCCTCAAAAGCTGGGCCACCGAGCGCCATACTAAAAGTTTGCATAGCAATGGGTTCTAATTGGCCTTGTAGTTGCCAATGTAATTGTGCCTCACCTAAATTATCTAACTGAAATCGTTCAATATGTATCATGCTATCCATCAGGGGTTGATGCCAAGGTTGAAGTAATTCAATATGTCCACCCACTAATTGTAAACTGAGTTGACTGGCACCCAGTTTAAGGTTAGAAGCCAAATAACCGCTGCGCCAAGTTAAATCACTTGCTAAATGAGTCGCAGAACTATGCCATTGTACCGTACCATTCAAATCCATTAAGCCAAAACGTTGTTGTTGATGTTCTAGATTCACATGTTGTAACTCAATCCGCCATTGTCGAGTTTCTTGTTGTTGGTTAAATTGGGCGGTAATCGTTCCATTCACCTTTAATTGACCCAGTTGACTATCATTGCCTAACCAAGCTTGTAAATAACGCTCATATAATGGGCTAAAAGCAGTTGGTGAAAGTCGTAAAGATAACGTCTTAATAGCCCAATGTTCTGCTGGGGTTAATTCACCATAGCCACGTAACGACAGTACTTGAGTATGGGTATAACTAAAATGATGTATGATTAACCGAGCTGATTGCCAAGTAAAATCTGTGACCAAAATGACCGGGTCATTTTTAACTTCGACATACCATGGCGCAAAGTAGACATTACCGCTGTTGATAATGATTTGGCCTTGTACTTGCAATTGTTCTTCATGGGAGCTAGCTGCTTGAGTATTAGTCGAAGGGGAATGAGTTGTTATGGTCAATTGCACCGCGAGTTTTTCTCCAGCTTGATTACCTTCAGCATTAGAAAAATTTAAATCTTGGATTTGTCCTGCGTAAGTAGTGGTTAACTGTTGCGCTTTACTGAGCAATTTCACTTTCAAATATAAGTAACCACTGAGTATCCACGAAGGTAAGTCAATAAAAGTCTTGAATTGGTTAGATAATTTTTCCAAATTGACCGCCTGGATATCGACATCAGCTTGCCATTCGTCGGGGGTGGTGTTAGCTTGCAAAATCACTTGCCCACCCGCTAGCGCCTTGGCTTCTAACCGTAAATTGATTTGCTGTGAGAGGAGTTGATAAGTAAACGAAAGTTGCCAAGGAGAGTCACCCATTAAATCTCGTTCTAAATATAAATCAGCCTGAGGACAAACAATTTGAATGTGATTGTATTGAGTATGTGGACAAGTTAATTTTAAATTTTGTAATGGTTTTTTCAATGGCGCTAATTTTAAAGAAGCAATGTCCAGAGTTAACGAAAGGTGTTCATCATTTAACCCGTGTAATTGCACCATAACGCCTTCTGCACGCCAATCATGACCGGTTGTAATACCGAGTTTAAGTACCATATCTTCTAAAGCCAGCGTTTCTATACTCCACCAACAACTCATCAGCACTAACAACCATTTCATGCCTGCTGAAAACATTTATAACTCTGGTACAAATAAACCTAACAAATCATTTAAAAAACACCAGCCTTGCTCAGTGGCCTGAATTCGTATTTCTTCATCAGTATCTGCGATGCTTAAAGTCAACCAGCCCCGTTCACAAGCTTGCTGGAGGGGTTGGTCTATATCACTTAAACTTAAACCAGTATTTAGCCTAAATTCTCGACTGGTAAAACCAGTAGATAACCGTAACGCATTCATAACAAATTCTAAACTGGCTTCTGTGGTGGTGAGAATCGTTCGACTCGCAACGACCTGTGGCGTATGAGCCGTATGTAAATAGGTCTCTGGGTGAGATTGTTTTAATAATCGTGTAATCGTTCTCGAAGCCAGATGAGTTATTTTACCATGCGCACCGGCACCAATACCCAAATAATCACCAAATTGCCAATAATTCAAATTATGTTGACATTGCCAATGTGGTTGAGCATAAGCCGATATTTCATAGTGAATATAACCTTGGTCTGCCAAATAATTTTGCCCAGCTGTTTGAATCTCCCATAATTCATCTTCATCTGGTAGCGGCGGGGGATGATGATAAAACCAAGTATGAGGCTCTATAGTCAATTGATACCAAGATAAATGAGGTGGTTGAAAACTAAATGCCATTTGTAAATCTTGCAATGCCATCTCCAGGGTTTGTTGAGGTAATCCAAATAAGATGTCCAAATTAAAATTGACTAATCCGGCTTGCTGGGTTGCTTCTATTGCTGCAATAGCCGATTGGCGTCCATGAATGCGACCTAAACCGGCTAAAGCCAAATCATTAAAACTTTGAATACCTAATGATAACCGATTAATACCCGCTTGTTGAAACTCTTGCAATCGTAACTGATCAACCGTACCAGGATTCGCTTCTAAAGTGACTTCTACCGAATCACTTAAAATCACCCGCTTTCTTATCTCCGTTAATAAATGAGCAATTGCCTCTGGTGATAATACACTTGGCGTTCCTCCTCCAATAAAAATACTGCCAATCGTTCGAGATTCAATCCAAGATAAATCTTGATTTAAATCAGCTAATAACGCTGTGATATAATTCTCTTCTGGTAATGTTGAGCGTATCGCATGTGAATTAAAATCACAATAAAGACACTTGTGAACACACCAAGGCACATGAATATAAAGACTTAAAGATGGTAACTTCATAAAATGAAACATAAATTTATACCCATAATCTCAATGCTATTAAGTTAAGCTGATTTACCCCCCCTTTTTTCTCCTTAGCCAGGAGTGAAGAATGAAGTTCAAACCGCTTGGAAAAATCAACCGATTTTTCCCCACCCTAACCCTCTTTCTCGGTGAGAGGAAACTCAAATCGTTTAACTTAATGGCATTCGAGTTTAGTTTAATAAGGCGTAATCGTATACATAAGCTAAGAAAGATTTATATCTCAATGAGTTTTACAATACGGTTTTTACTATTTTTAATGCACCTGAGTAATAACACCTCAACTTGGAAGCGTACTACTGAATAACTGATAACGACCTACTAACTGATTCTATAGATAAATGTTATTATAATTTTAATCTGTTAGAACTCCATTTTATTATTTATAGAAAAACAAGCTCATGGAAAAAACGTATAATCCTCACACAATTGAACAACACTGGTATAATTTTTGGGAAGAACAAGGGTATTTTGCTCCGCAAAGTGCCACTTGTCCTTATTGTATTATGATTCCACCACCCAATGTGACGGGTACGTTACATATGGGTCATGCCTTTCAAGATACGCTAATGGATATTCTTACCCGCTATCATCGGATGAGGGGCGATAGTACGTTATGGCAAGCTGGTACTGATCATGCGGGAATTGCGACCCAAATGGTGGTAGAACGGCAATTAGCCGCGCGTGGACAAACTCGTCATGATTTAGGACGAGAAGCTTTTATTAAACAAGTATGGGAATGGCAGAGCCAATCAGGGGGGCATATCACTCGTCAATTGCGGCGGATGGGTGCTTCTCTAGATTGGGCACATGAGCGCTTTACAATGGATGAAGGTCTTTCTCATGCGGTACGTGAAGTGTTTGTCCGTTTGTATGATGAAGGTTTAATTTATCGCGGTAAACGGCTAGTGAATTGGGATCCGGTTTTACATACTGCCGTTTCTGATCTGGAAGTACAATCGCAGGAAGAAGATGGTTTTCTCTGGCATTTACGTTACCATTTAGCGGATGGGAGTGAGGAAGTCATTGTCGCCACCACTCGTCCAGAAACGATGTTAGGTGATACCGCCGTGGCAGTTCATCCACAAGACAAGCGTTATCAACATTTAATTGGTAAATCCATCGCCTTACCACTCACTGAACGCCTGATTCCTATCATTGCCGATGAATATGTTGATCCCCAATTTGGCTCTGGTTGTGTCAAAATTACGCCGGCACATGACTTTAATGACTATGCCATTGGGCAGCGACATCATTTACCACTGATTAATATTTTCACTATTGATGCTAAACTCAATGATAATGTTCCAATAGCTTATCGTGGCTTAGATCGAATTGCCGCTCGTTACCGAGTCGTAGCTGATTTAGAAACCGCCGGTTTACTGGTCATGGTTAAACACCATAAATTAATGATACCACGAGGTGATCGAAGTCATGCGATACTTGAACCCTTTTTAACTGATCAATGGTATGTCAAAGTAGCGCCTTTAGCCGCAGCGGCGATTAAAGCGGTTGAAGAAGGGCGAATTCAGTTTATTCCGGATAATTGGAAAAAAACTTATTTCGATTGGATGTACCACATTGACGATTGGTGTATCAGTCGTCAAATTTGGTGGGGACATCGGATTCCAGCTTGGTATGATGATAAAGGTCAAGAATATGTCGGTTATAGTGAAACACAAGTACGGGAAAAGTATCAAATTCCAGCTACCGTTACCTTAGAGCAAGATGCGGATGTATTAGATACTTGGTTTTCTTCCGCATTGTGGCCATTTTCCACTTTAGGTTGGCCAGAAAATACCGAGCGACTTAAAACTTTCTATCCAACCAGTGTACTCGTTACTGGATTTGATATTATTTTCTTTTGGGTTGCACGAATGATTATGATGGGCTTAAAATTTATGAATGAGGTCCCTTTCCGTGAGATTTATATTCATGGTCTCATTCGTGATGCACAAGGGCAAAAAATGTCGAAGTCACGAGGTAATGTTTTAGATCCATTAGATTTAATTGATGGTGTCGAGTTAGAAACACTCGTGGCTAAAAGAACCACCGGCTTAATGCAACCGGAAATGGCACCAACTATTGAAAAAGTGACCCGTACTCAATATCCGCAAGGGATTCCCGCTTTTGGAACGGATGCATTACGTTTTACGTTTACCGCGCTGGCTTCAACTGGGCGTGATATTCGCTTTGATATGGGACGAATTGAAGGGTATCGTCATTTCTGTAATAAATTGTGGAATGCTACCCGCTATGTGTTGATGAATACAGAAGGGCAAGATACCGGGTTAACAGCAGCACCGGTGGAGTTATCTTCAACCGACCGGTGGATTATTTCATTGTTACAACAAGTAGAAGAACAAGTTCATCAACAGATTAAAATCTATCGTTTTGATATGATGGCTAATACGTTATACGAATTTGTCTGGAATGAATATTGTGATTGGTATTTAGAATTTTCTAAACCGTTATTACAAACAGATATGAGTGCAGCGGCGCAACGAGGAACTCGACAAACTTTGGTTGGCGTATTAGAAACTTTATTACGATTACTGCATCCCATTATGCCATTTATTACGGAAGAGTTATGGCAAAAAGTAGCATCTTTGGCCGGAAAAAGCGGTAAAACGATTATGCTTCAACCTTATCCACAGCCAGAATCTGCTAAAATAGATGATCAAGCCCTTCAAGAAATTGAATGGGTTAAACAATTTATTTTAGGGGTGCGGCGAATTCGGGCGGAGATGGACATTGCGCCGGGTAAAGCTTTGCCGGTGCTTCTGCAAAATGGTAGTGCTGCGGATCAGCGTAAACTGAATGATTATAGCAGCCTATTGACTCGGTTAGCACGTTTAGAAACCATTACTTGGTTAAATGTTCATACTACCGCACCCGAATCAGCGATTGCTTTAGTCGGTGAATTGCGGGTTCTTATTCCTTTAGCTGGATTAATCGACAAAGATGCAGAACTCAATCGGTTACAAAAAGAAATGGGGAAATTACATCAAGAATTGGAAAAGTGTCAGAATAAATTAAATAATCCCAACTTTCTTACCCGTGCACCTCAAGAGATTATCGATAAAGAACAGCAACGCGTAGCAGAAATGAACGCTTCTTTACAGCAACTGAATGCACAGGCTGAGCGAATTCGGGCAATTTAATTCACCTGGATAAATATCTCCGCTCCGGAGTGGGGATGAAATAATTACCATTCAATCCATTGGCAAATAACGGCTAGATTAAGTGACAACTAAAGAAAAACGCCTTTTACGAATTGCACTCGTGATTTTTATGGGCTATATGTTACCGTTTCAATTGATACCAACCGTTCTGAAAATTTATCGTGACTATCGAGCCGCTATTGAAAATTTATCTGAACAGATTGTTCGTGAAATCGATTTAGGTGAACGAGCAGAATATTGGGAAGCTGAAAATAAAAAGGCTAAGCAAGAACAAGAAAAAATTGAAGTCGGGTTATTAGCCGGTCGTACCCGTGAATTAGTGGGTGCGCGAATGCAAGGTTTAATCAAACAACTGGCTCAAGAAGCGGGCATTACCTTTAGAACTTTGGAACCGCCAGATACTGCTTTTAACTCTGGCGAATGGGTATTGGTTATTCAGTCGATGCAATTTGAAGCTAACTCGGAAACCCTCATGGCATTTTTACAAGCTTTAGAAAAGGCTAAAGAAAATCTTAAAGTGGTGAGTTTAGAGGTTCGCAGTTACCGGGACAGACTTAATGGTACCATTAAAGTAACTGGTTTTAGCCAGATTTCAACACCGGTTGAATCAAAACCAGAAGAGATACCACCGCCCCCTAACCCAGCTGAGCAATCAGTATCGCCACCTCAACCCAATGAAGCTGAACCGTCGTCACCGGCACCACCGAGTAACTTACCGACGCCGTCACTTCAACAGCCGGAACAACTCATCAATACGCCTCCGGCACCCGAGATTCCGTCTCAGTCAGAAGATTTATCTCTATCACCAGAAGAAGTGATGTTGTTAGAAGAAGAGGATTTATCTTCAATACCACCAGAAGAAGCGATTCCACCAGAAGAAGTGAATCATGAGTAATTATTTTATCGAAACACTAATTCGTGAATGATAACGATGAATACGCTAAGTTTACCCTTGTTTACCCAATTTCTATCAAAAAAGAATATTGTCCCCGTTGAACAATTTCCAGACGATCCTTGTTTGATCTATACTGCTTTACCCGATATTGAAGATCGCGCCAAAATTCGTTTTTTACTCGGTTCACAGATTCGCTTTGAAATTGGCAAACCGGAGCAGGTGGAGCGCTTAATAAAGCATTGGCGGGCAAAATTAGCTCCAGACTTGGATGGTACCGGTGATAATAAAAATATCGACCAACTGGATAATGAATATCTCAAAGATCTCGCTTCAGAAGCACCGATTATTCGTATTGTTAATCATCTAATGGAACGCGCTTTAGACTTAAACGCCAGCGATATTCACTTTGAACCAGAAGAGAAATATCTTAAAGTGCGTTGTCGAGTGGATGGCGTGATGGTCAACTTAGAGCATTTACCAGCATCAGTACAACCATCGGTTTCCTCTCGAGTTAAGTTGATGGCGCGTTTAGATATTGGTGAAAAACGGCTACCCCAAGATGGGCGAATTCAATATCAAATGGGGGAACGATCGCTGGATATGCGGGTATCTACTTTACCGGGGCTACATGGAGAATCCATTGTCTTGCGTATTTTAGATCGCGGCGATGTTAAGGTGAGTCTTGATCTACTGGGAATGCCACAGGATATCCTTAAACCCTATTCACAAGCGATTCATCAACCGCACGGTATTGTGCTGGTGACTGGACCGACTGGTAGTGGTAAAACGACCACTTTGTATGCTACCTTAGAGAAAATTAATACCGGACAACAAAAAATTATCACTATTGAAGATCCGGTCGAATATCAACTTGAAGGGATTACTCAAATTCATGTCAATTCTAAAATTGGCTTGACTTTTGCCGCAGGATTGCGTTCCATTGTTCGGCAAGATCCAGATATTATTATGATTGGTGAAATTCGGGATCGGGAAACAGCGGAGATTGCCATTGAATCGGCGCTGACCGGTCACTTAGTTTTTTCAACCTTACATACCAACGATGCTGCTGGGGCAATTACCCGCTTGCAAGATATCGGAATCGATACTTATCTACTTAGTTCCAGTATCATTGCAGTAATGGCCCAACGTTTAGTGCGTAAAATTTGTCTGGATTGCGCGGAACAAGAACTGCTTTCTGAAGAAGAAGCCGGTTTATTAGGCATTGATTCGTTTCAATTACCGGAAGTTGTTCGGGGAATGGGTTGTGAACGTTGTGCTAATACCGGTTATCGAGGACGATTAGGCTTATATGAATTCCTAATTGCTTCAGACGGAGTGCGTCATGTTATCAATAGTAACGGTGATGCCAATGCAATTCGTCAGCAAGCGATTCAAGAAGGATTGCGAACCTTGCGACAAGATGCGTTAAACAAACTTTATCAAGGAATTACAACACCAGAAGAAATTGTTCGGGTTACCAGAGCAACCTAAAGAGAAAAATGGATTCGCGTTTGTTAGAGAGGAAATATTTTGCCAATTCACCAATATACCTATCAAGCTTGTGATATTACCGGTAACATTAAAGATGGGCAACTGAATGCCGAAAGTAAACAAGAAGTTGTGGCTATTTTACAAAGTCGACAATTAATACCGCTTAAAGTTGAACAACAATCCGAAGGTGGTGGTTTATTTGGTCGACAGTCCATTAATCATCGTGATGTCATTGATTTTACCAATGGACTTTGTACTTTAATTGAAGCCCATGTGCCATTGGATCGTGCGTTAGGGTTACTACAAGGGATTACTGACAAGCAAATTATGCAAGAATTAATTGAAAATTTGCGTCGTGAAGTTAAAGAAGGTAAAACTTTAGCGGACGCCTTGCGAACGCGGACAGATATCTTTTCCCGAATCTATGTTAATATGGTACATGCTGGTGAGGAAGGCGGTATTTTAGAACAATTATTGCCAAAATTAGCTCATTTCTTAGCAAATGCGGATGAAGCCAAACGCAATATTATTTCTTCATTAATTTATCCAGCGATTCTAGCGGTAGTGGGATTAAGTAGTGTGGTTTTATTAATGGCATTTGTAGTCCCTTCATTTGCGACCATTTTTGAAGATATGGGATCCAATATGCCACCTTCAGCGGCTTTATTATTGGGGCTGAGCCGGTGGTTACGAAGCTATGGTTGGAGTCTATTGTTGATTCCAGTCTTGCTCTGGTATGGTTGGCGGCAATTGGATGCCACCCCGGAGCGCCGATTGCAACGTGATCAAACTCTGTTATCCTTACCCTTATTAGGTACTTTGATTTTACAAGCAGAGTCATCACGTTTTTGCCGGACCTTAGGGGCTTTATTAGGTGCTGGGATTCCGTTACTTAAAGGATTACATATTGCTAGAGGTGTTATGGAAAATCAAATTCTGGCTAATAGCTTGGCTCGAGTTGAGGAAGCCGTGCGTGGTGGCACCAGTTTAGGGAAAGCATTAGTTAACGAAGGTAAATTTCCCGTGTTATTAGCACAATTAGTTACGGTAGGAGAAGAATCCGGTCGTACTGCCCCTATTTTAGATAAATTAGCGGAAAACTTTGATACCACTGTTAAGCAACAAACTTCAAGATTAGTGGCTTTATTAGAGCCACTCCTGATTGTTGTTTTAGGTATCATTGTTGGCGCTATTGTCATCACCATGTTATCGGCTATTTTTAGCATTAATGACATGAAATATTAATCAGTTATCAGTGAACCGTTATCCGTTATTAATGATAACTTAAACTGAATGATTGGATAATTAACAGACCGGTGTTGATAATAATTGCTTAATAGCTAATAGACATGATAACTATTTACTGATAATTGATAACTGATTACTGAATTTATGCGTCTTTTGATAAGAATAACAGTCATTTGTTTCTGTGGCACGCTTGGAGTAGCGTCGTGTACCATTATTCCGCCGACACGTGAACCACCAGCCTCAGTCCCTGAAATGATCAATACTTCACTGCCATCAACACCGGCAGTGACATCATCAACCTTAGCACAGTCACTGATTACCGAATTGCCCCGTTCTCAACCTGAGCCACTTAAACAAGTTAACCAAGCGGGACAAGTACCAACCACAACCACTTTGACCGAGCAAACCTTAGATACGAGTAGTTTAGATCTATCTGAGGGAGATGAAATCCAACTCGATTTTGAACAAACTGATTTGAGGCAAATTCTTGAAATAATAGCCGATTCTCTAAAAATTAGTTTGGTAATTGATCCAACCATTGGTGATAAAGTTTCTTTACGAACTGCTCCAGATAAACCATTGACCAAAAAGGATTTATGGCCATTATTAAAATTGCTGTTAAATGATGCCGGTATTACGATGGAAAAACGGGGAGGTGTTTACCATTTAAAAAAGATGGCTCCCACTTTACCCGGCGATATTAGTTTATCACCAGAAAAATTAACGAGTAGTGATTCACCTGAGGTCATGCAAATTACCCCATTGCGTTTCATTGCGGTTGAATCAGCCCAGGCGATTTTAACACCATTGCTTCAACCTAAAGGTCGCCTGATTACTTTACCAACTCTCAATATTATTGGCATTATTACCACACCGCAACAATTAGAACGGGTTAATAAATTGCTTGACATCGTGGATGCCGATCCGTTTTTACATCGGGGAATGCGTCTCTTTCGGTTAGTTAATTCTAAAGCTGCCGATGTACAAACCGAATTAGACAAAATACTCAAAGCTTTGTATGGTAATGCACCACCAACTTATCAGTCAGTGGCATTAGAACGTATTAATGCCATTCTCGTGGTCGCACCACCTAACACCGGTTTTAATGAAGTTGCTTTATGGGTAGATATTTTAGATGAGCGTAGTGAAGATAGTGGTGAACAAGTATTTATTTATAAAGTAAAAAATCTAGAAGCTACTAAAATCGCTGCCACTTTATCGGATGTGTTTAAGCTAGAAGATCGAAAAGAGGCGGAAGAAAAAGAAAAAATGAAACGCAATGAAACTCAACGACCGAATGAACCCCCCAATCCTCTAGAAGAACGAGAAAAACCAGTCATACCCCAAAACGTTCCCCCCGGCGCCTTACCGGTTTCTGCTGAACTCAAAGTTAACATTGTAGCGGATGAAAATACTAATAGTTTACTAATCCGAGCCAGTCCTCGAGATTATCGGCAATTACTCGAAACAATTTACATTTTAGACCAAGTTCCTCAAGAAGTGATGGTTAATGTCGTTATTGCGGAAGTGACCCTGACAGATGCTACTAGCTTTGGCATTGATTGGTATGCTCTCTTTAATAAACACTTTGTAGCGGGTTCTAATTTAAATATACCAGACGGTAATTTTCCGCCAACACGTAAAGGTTCGATTACCGACAACAATTTATTGGTACCCACTTTTAAGGGCTTTACACTTGGCTATTTATCTGGTGGACTCAATGCGGTATTAAATATAATTGCTTCAACTGGTAAGGTTAGTATCTTATCACGTCCCTCTATCCTGGTGCGAAATAATGAAGAAGCTTCTATCAATGTGGGTTCTAGTGAACCGATTCTGGGATCGATTAATCGCTCAAGTGGTCTAACTGATGCAACACTTGGTACTACTCTTCAAGATGTGCAATACAAAGACACTGGTATTACGCTCAAGGTAACCCCACGCATTAACGAAGATGGCATTATTAACATGAAAATTAGTCAAGAAGTGTCACAATTGGGTGATACTAGAACCTCACAGAATTTACAATCTTTTAGCCAACGTAAGCTAGAAACCTCCGTAGTGGTACGTGATAACAATGCTATTGTGATGGGTGGTTTGATTGAAACTCGTAAGAATAACAGTAAAGACGGAATACCGATCTTAAAAGATGTTCCTATTGTGGGGGATACTTTATTTTCTTCAACTACACAAACAGAAACGCGTACTGAATTAGTCCTTCTCATTGTGCCACAGATTGTCAATCCTGAAATCGATAATCGTCCACTCGTACAAGATTTTATTAGACGGATGCAAGCCACGACAGCTTTGTTAAATGAGCAAGATATCTTTATGAATGAACTGGGTTTTAATAAATCGCAATCACCGCCACCCAGAAATAACATTACTCCTCCGGCAGCGGCAACATCTCATTCTAGTCAATAACTATAGATAATGTAAGTAATAGGGGAATTTAAATAGTTCATTAACTAAAAATTTCCCTAAGAATTGACTTTTGCAACCCTGGTGGGGAAGTCATGTCTAGAAAAGATCTCCGGTATCTCTTCTAAACACTTTTTGAATAGGTAGATGAATATCCATCACTTCATCGTCAACCGGTTCACCTTGATTAATATCGAAATTCTTATAGTGCTGTAGCTGATAAGAGAAAACGCGTATTTCTTCTAAAGCGGGCATAACTAACCAACAAGATTTAACCCCAAGAGCAAAATAAGCTTTGATTTTTTTAAGCAGTTCATTAATCGATTGGGTAGGCGAAAGCACTTCGATAGTTAAATCAGGTATTTTAGTGACACGCACTTCATCTTCCCCTGGTTCATTAATAAGCGGTGGTGATTCAAAGTAAATACTGAGATCAGGTACTATTTCGTCTTGGTTTTTCAGCCCAAATTGACTTAAATCGATAGAGCTGGTATCTAAACTTAACTCGACAAATGTTGAAAATCGCTCATCATTACCGAGTAACACGGTGAGATTAGTTTGGACCAAACTGTGTCGTTTTGATGGCATTTCTTTTTCCTCAGCCAGGATTTCGTCATAGTCAAGGATTACGTTCATGTCATTTCTCTTCGGGTGGGTTGATTGATGTTAATGCTTAGCTAAACGAGCTGAGAAGTCAAGTAGGGTACTTTCTTTCCGCGACACTATTCAGGTTACTTAAGCTTGGATAGGGTGGGCATTGCTCACTATGAGAAATGTGAATTATGAATAATAATTATTGGTGTGCGGTGCACACCCTACCTGACTGATTAGACTTCTTTCACGCCGTGGAGCCAGATTTCATATTCACTTATATCAATATCTTCGTTCCAGATAAGAGCACATCCAGTTGAATCTATTTGGAAATTTCTAAAAAATCCGCGCTGTTTTAGAGGAAAAAACCGCTCTTTATCAAGCAATGGAGTAACGTCATACTTTCGTTTGTCAGCATTGGTAAATTCGACTAACAAGGTATGTTCATCAATGGCTCTGGCTGATTTTATTTTCGGATATGACATACTAACTACTGCAACGGTGGTAATTTACGGAAGTTTTGAGTATTCCACATGTCAAGCAGCGCGGTTTGATGCGCCGAACCCCATTCAAGAACCATCTTGACTGCACGATTGGGTAGATCACCTTCAATCATTTCCAGCGTTTCGATATTAAAAATAGCATTATACTCACCATACACAGCGTGAAAATGTGGTGGTGGATGGTCTCCAAAAAACAGTTTAATGATTATGCCGTAAAATCGCACTATTTCTGGCATGTATTTCTCTTTATCATGAGTCTAAAAACCTCCGTGCCAGACGGGGTTACAAACCCCGTCCCGCGTCTAGTGTTACAAACCCCGTCCTGCGTCTAGTGTTACAAACCCCGTCCCGCGTCTAGAATTTAATTTTTCAGCGCATCCTACGCAGCTAGCCGAATTTTTTGAAATGATTTAGAGCCAATTTTCTCCAACTTGTAAAGCTAATTTTTTCAATAATGCCGTATTATAGTAGATACCTTGTTCTTGCATAGCCTTTACACATGTCGAAAATAAGACAATTTTTCCTTGCTGTTTAGCTTTAAGTAAGATACCTAAAGTGCCAATAACTGAAAGCCCTAAATATTCAGCAATATTACGACCCATCTTTTCATCAACAATAACATAATCGGCATTTTTGTGCATAGCCATATTGATCGTATGTTTTTCGCCTTTATCGAGTTCTCTTAAACAAGGGTTTAGCACCGTACTTAGCGATTGAACCACATTTATCCAACTCAACTGTGTTAAATCCGGTACAATAATTTTGCCACCCTCAAGACATTCTTCTACCACTTCTGCCACAACATAAATTTCATTAAACAAGGTTGGTAATAAATTTAATTGATTGATACTCAATAAAGCTATAATAGGTGTCGTGTTAGAAAATACGATCATAATAAAGTGGTTTCTCTATTAAAATCATCTTCTGAATCTTCTAATAGAACCACACCGGCAGCCATCGCTTGGAATAGAAACCTGACTCTTGGTATGTTAAGCCATTGTGCGGCCATACCTGACGATATTTTGCCTTCTTTAAATAACGAAATGGCCGTTTGGGTTTTCATGAATTCACCAAAATCTTCTATGTTGATATGTAAACTCAATAATAATTCAATCGGACATTCAATTGAAATCGTATTTTTCATATCGTTCTCCAGGATGAAGTGGATAATAGCCTGAATCAACCCGCGTAGGACGGACGCACTACCAACAATCCGCTAATTCGTATTTGATTCATGTTTGAGTTGTTTAGGATCGCTGCTTCCAGAATAGGGATATGCATTCCCACGCCGGAGCGTGGGAACGAGGAATCTTGTTCAAAAATTAATTATCAACGCAATTCCTCCAGCACCTCCTTCGTAAACGGATTCTTTCCTCTTTGTAGAGCCGCTACCCAAGCTTGCCTTTCTTTTTTAAATTTCTCGCTACCATAATTTTCAATAGCGAATTGAAAATCTTCAATCGCACTTTGAATATCGCCAGTTAAAGCCCTTGCCAAAGCACGGCTATCTCGAATCCGCCCATTTTTAGGCGCAAGTTCCACAGCTCTCTCGCAAGCATTCATCACTTTATTAGCATATCCATCTAAGCTACCATTCCAACAAAGTCTATTCCAAGAATCAGCCGAAATTTTTAAACTCGAATCCAGTACTAATGCTTCTTGAAATTGAGCTAAGGCCTTGTCAATCTGACCTTCTCGGGCTAATCCTTCTCCTTGTTCAACTAATTCCGGAGCGTAAATTGTCTTGGCTTGGGTTTCGGGATCGAAATTCCAATGAGAATCTAGTTTCAATGCTGCTTGAAATTGAGCTAACGCCTTGTCAATCTGCCCTTCTTTAACTAATTTTTTCCTTGTTCAACCGCATAGATTGCCTTAGCTTGAGTTTCTGGATCAAAATAAACCATCTTGGCATCCCATTTTTGTGCCTGTTTAAATTGAGAAATGGCCTCTTTTAATTTTCCTTGTTTAGCAAGTTCTTGTCCTTGATTAACTAGTTCAATAGCTCCCAGCGTATCGGTCGGTAAATCGGGGTAGGTTTTTTCGTGCGGGCGGTTGCCGAGATATTTTTGCCATTCTTTATGGCTCAGGTTACGGTCAGCAATGGCACAGAGCTGTTTTATCCAAGCGTTTGGATTGATGTTCCACAAGCGCACGGTCTTATCATCACTCCCTGAGGCGAGCATGTAGCCACCGGCACTGAAGGCAACGCTGGAAACTCCATAAGTATGTCCGGTGATCGGCTCGCCGAGGGGTTGTTGGGTCAACACCTCCCCATAAGCGCACGGTCATTCTCTCTACTGACCCGAGGCCG
>JAAUSR010000052.1 GCA_012032555.1 Thioploca sp. | reverse complement strand
TGCGCTCAGTTGTGAGTTCTGTCAATTGCATTTTCATACCCGGTTTCCTAAGTTTTCAAAACTTGTTCTTTCTTATATTCTCCTTTTAGCAAAATAGCATTTTAAATTTCGTGATACAACTCTAAAGATTCTATTCATTTGTGGATATTTAAGCATTATCCGGAACGTCATGACAACTTAATTTGTGCTGCCATCTTGTTTCAAGAGGCGATAGTCGTTAAAACGGTTATGATTAACTGGCAATGCGAGGAATGACTATGGAAATCAGCTATGATCAAAGCGAAGACATCTTATTTATTCGCTTCAATGAGGCGCCCATTATCCGCGATATTTCTTATGGTTGGCATATCAATGTGGGGATGACCGAACAAGGTATAGGTCAAATAACTATTCTAGAGGCTAAGACGGCTGGTTTATTACCTCTCTATGTAAAACCTTCCGAATGGGTAAAAAATCGTCAGGTGAATTAATAATCTGTCCGTAGTAAAGGTGTTAGCAAGCGTAGTGTGTGTGGATAAGGCGCCAGCCGTCATCCACCTTTATTAAATTTAACTACTGGTGTATGGCGTTTCACTTATACACCCTACACTTGCTGGCCAATTAAGCTGACAGTTATAGAAAAATGAGAAGATAAATTTCGCTTTGATCTACCTATTTTACACTTGCTACTACTTCAAAAAGATTGAATGTATTTAAGCCCTAGGTTTAATAACTTCTGGTCTCTGGTGAGAAGAATAGCATTGCTTACCTTAGCACTTGCCACAATAATAGCATCTGGCGTTTTCAATAAATAACCTCTTCTCAATGAAGAGATTTCCTCTAAAAGAGTTATATTCTCGACGGATAAATTAACAATTTCCACTTGGCTACAAAATACTTTAAACAAGTTGCGATCTTCATCTATCAGTGCCCGGAAAGAATTGAATTCAATGACAGTAATGACAGATATTCCTAACCAAGTTGCTGGAGCTATGCTTTTCTGAATACCGGTCTCACCTCTGAGTAGAGCAATTACGGTGTTGGTGTCGAGGAGAAAAGCATTACCATTCATCCCGAAGTCTTCTCTGTTCGGCAAGTTCATCACCTTGCCATCTCAGTTTGCCAATCAAAGCACTAAAATCATACTGGGTTAGGGATAACTTGGAGTCCTCTAAAAAGGTGACTATCACTTGAGCCTGTTTGATATCATCTGGTTTTTCCATCAATTCAATTTGGCCATCTTTATAAACCGCTTTTACGGATAACATCATTTAAAATATCTCTCTAAAGTGAAATAGACAAAAAAAGTTTATATGAAGCACCGTTAAATTCAAGGTCATAGCGGCATTTTACCTCCCCCATTCTAATTCAATGTTGGTAACATTAATCTAGTCTGCGTAGCACAAGCACAAGTAGATGAATACCAATTCCAGATAAACACCAAATCAGCTGGGTTTATCAACCCAGCCTACTCTTGCTAATGGATCCCACGTAGATTGGAGCAAGCTGGCTAACTCCAACATTCAAGCTTAATTCTTGTTAGGATTCTTGTGTTAATCCAACCTACACGAGATTTTTACTCTTTTTGCAACAACTTCATCATCGCTCTTAAATCGGCATTTTGTTGTTTAAGTAATTCAATCTCTTTGGTTTGTTGTTCAAGTAGGAGTTGGGATTTTTCCAGTTCGTGTTGGAGTGCAATTGAATGAGGAGATAGGGAATTGATTTGAGATGAATGAGTGAGAGTATTATTGTCTCCAACATAGCAAATATTTTTATCATTTAAATCAAATAACTCAGGTAAACTAACCTCAAATACCTTAGCAATAAGCTGCAATCTTGACAAGGGGATATCCGTTTCACCGCGCTCAATACCACCGTAACCACTCACTGACATCTCTAGATGATGGGCCATTTCTTCCTGTGACCAGCCTTTAAGGTGACGCAGTAAGCGAATTTTTTCGTAGACCTGCATAATAATAATTCTGCCTAATAAAAAACGTTTATAACGGTAAAATAACGGGGTAGGCGGTGGTGTATGAATAATTAAATTTCTAAAATTATAGTGTTTTTTATTTGGTTAAGCCAATGATATTTAATGCTAGCCCGCGTTGGAGTGAGCCGGCGAACTCCGATATTTAAGCTTAACATAAGCTAGTTTTTCATAAAGAAAAAAGGAATACTAAAGAATACCTATGGACAAAAATATTTTTTACTTTTTCTTAATAACAATACTTCTACTCAAAACTCAAATTGCTAACTCTCAAGCTCAAGATTGTTCAATTAAAATTATATCACTTACCAACGATATAACCGAAACAACAGACTGTGTTGCTGATGAAATAGAAGCAGAAAGGTCTATAGTAAAACAACTATGTAACTGCCCAGCAGATGACAACTGTGGAGATGGAACATGTATGTTCCTAGACCATTCTATAGTTGGTAACCAACCCACTATCAACTCAATTCAACCAACAGATTGTGAAGAAGGTAAATCAAAATACACAGTCAATTTCGATGCAAACTCAATAGGAATAATTAAATGTGACTGCGAGTGCACTCTTTGCGATGAAGAAGGAAGAGGAAGGAGTCGAAATCTTAACGATCCAAGTCAATGTATAAACTTAGTGCAACTTTCTAATTTCACAGCTAATCCTACTGATAAAGGCATTTCACTTAATTGGACTACCAAAACTGAACTTGATAGCCAAGGATTCAAAATGTGGCGAGCTATTCCTAAACTTGATAAATACTGCGGATGTTCCGGAAATATTGATGACTACACACAAATTCAGGTTTTAGATAAGGAAGGCAAACCAGTTCTAATCCCAGCCAAGGGTAACACAACTTCTGGTTCCGATTATTCTTATTTAGATGAAGGTGCTAAACCAGGTATAGCTTATTGCTACGCTTTAGAAGATATCGATTCTAAAGGTGAGAGTAAATTCTACTTTGAATACGTTGCTTTTACACAAGATAGTTCAGAAGAAAGCAAATAATTCGTAAATATTCATAGTTGGGTTTCAATTTAGTCAAGTTAAGAAACCCAACTAACCTATCCAATTAATTTCATCTCTTTTCAATAGGTTCAGCCTGTATAGGTTGGAATAAGTTGGCGAATTCCAACTCCAAACTCAATTCTTGTTGGACTTCCGGCGTCAGTCCAACCTACGCGTGCTTAATCCCTAAGCTTTGACAAGGCGTTACCTTTAAAAGGTTCAACCTATTTTTTAGAGCGCATCCATAGAGATGAACCATGGTAAATTTTATTGATGCGCTTCGTTCCCCAACACATCCTACACGAGCTTTTCAATATCAGCATAAGTTAAAAAATAATATTATCAATTAATTGTAATTTTTTGAATTGAGGTTTGGAATTGTTGCAGGCGTTTTCTCAGACGATAGGTGTCGCAATGCATGACATCGGCGCAAAGGGTCTCAAGGAGCTGGAGTCCATTATAAAAAGTAGCTTAGTAACTTTATTAAGCTTAACTTCCTCTAATAAAGTTCGATAGCCGACATTTTTATCATCTAATAAATAACTTTTGTTACTCATGACAATGAAGTTATTATTAGTCACATTAAATTCAAAATACCTTTCCTTTTTCATATGGTTTATAAGATTTGTTAAATTATTCTTATCTGTTTTTCCTTCACAAATGATCCTCACCTTATTTAGATTTACCATCCTCTAACCTCATGGTTTTGTTCAAATTCAAAAAAGAACATTTCTTTATCTAAAACCAAAGCTTTTATTTCATTATCAACTTTTCCAAGTTCTATGAAACAAATACCTTCATCATCAAGCCTTTTAGACACTTTATAAAAAGACTCAATACACTCTTTTGAATGAGTGGTTGCAAAAACTTGGCAATTAAGTTTTTTTGAAAGTGTTAAGATTATTTTCCATAATCCGTCTAGGTGGGTGTAATGAAGACCATTTTCAATTTCATCTATAAATAAACAATTATCTCGACAAACAAGAATTGCCGAAATGATAGCAATATACCTTTTTAGCCCATGCCCTAGTTCGCTAATATCTTCAAATTGTTTCTTACTCTCCAAAAAAACTTTGGGTAAGTTTTTAATAATATCAAACTCTGATATATCTTGGTCAAATTCAAGAATATACTGATTTAACTCGTCCCTTTTTCTGTTTTCTTTGATATGATCATACAAAGCAATCATTAATTCATTATTGATTTTACAACTGGGAATAAAATTTTTATAGAGACTTTTCTGATTCAGATAAAAATTTTTTAAATAGATATAGATCAGAATTCTTTGAAGAGGGGCTAATCATTTCAAAACCATTTATCCCCAATGAAACATCGAAATCGTTGACCTGAATGTCTAATTTCACTGGTTGGTTATTACTTTCAATAAGCATCCGGTCAAACTTTTTAAGGAGAGAAAAAGCAATATGCAAATCATGCTCATCATGGTTTTGTACATGTCTAAATTCTCCTATTAGATTCATGCTACTAACCATATAAAAAAAAGCATCAATCGCATTACCACTATTCTTATTCTGTTCATATATCCAACATGCCTCCATCAAAGCTGTTTTTCCCACATTATTCTTACCAACAATGAGGTTAACCCGTTTGAATTCATCAATTTCAATGGTATTAAAGCATTTGAAATTTTCAATTTTAATCTTCGTTATGAAGTTTTCATTCATTTTAATCATCTCACTGGTGCTCTCTAACTTGAAGAATACTATGCTTGGACTAACGAAGGAAGTCCAACCAAGAAAATCAATAGTAACTAAGTTATCCTTTTGAAGTGTTGGAATTCAGAAGCTGATTCTACCCTACCCGCTTTCGAGTTAAAGCATTTTTGATAGCAACTGCTCCTTTTTTATAAACCGTTACTGCTAATAATTCTTCACCTATCCATATAGACCAATAACGAGTCCCTCTATACTTTTCTACCCGAATATCGAAGTTTAAATTCTCATTATTATGGGAAGGATTAGCCATAGTATTTTTAGTTTTGTTCATGATTAGCTAGTTTAGCATGTCCCTAAATTGGGGACAATCGTTTATGTCCCTAGTATAGGAGCATGCGTAAAACTATCTATAGTCAACAAAACCAGCTTCTTTGTAAAGCACTCAAAGAAATGAGAGAACGGGCTGGGCTTACTCAGCGAAAGCTTTGTCGCAAACTAGGTAGGGAACATTCCTTTATCTCGAAATGCGAATTGGGAGAAAGACGAGTCGATATCATAGAATTTTATTGGATTTGTAAAGCTTGTGGTGTCTGCCCAGAAGAAGAAACTCAGAAACTCATGAATACCTTTGCTCAATTAGATAGCCCCTAAATAGAATATAGTTGTTGACTTTCTAATACTTATTTTCCCTTTCAGTTCGTAACCCACATAGATTGGACTCACCAACCTACGTGCTGAACCATTAATTCATAATGTGATTTATTTTTTGACAATGTCATACATTTATCTATAATTATATAAAACAATGTCAGTAAATAGATTAACCCATAATTTTTTATTTTCCGGAATTAGTTCATGAATAATTGATTTTATTAAAGAATTTTTGAATTACAAAATAACAACCTATTGAAATAATTAAATTATCTATCTCAACTGCGTAAGTCCTATCTTTATCAAATTGAGGATGAATTACAAATGTACGATGGTATTCACAAAAACGCACCGCTCTCTAATCCAATTGAATTAGGAGATCGGCTACGCATTACCAGAAATAACGCCTGCATTACGCAAGAAGTTGCTGCCCAAGCGATTCAGGTAAAACGACCCACTTTAGTTGCTATTGAACAAGGAAAACGGCGGATTAAACCAGAAGAACTCACTAAACTAGCAAACCTTTATCAAGTCAGTTGCAATAGTTTATTACGTCCCGATTCGGTTTATATCGACATTAAACCACAATTTCGATTGAGTCATGATAATACCAAGAAAGCAGATGAGTTGATAGCTTCTCGTACTTTACAAAAATTAGTTTCTTCTTATGTAGAACTCGAACGAAAACTCGATAAACCCTTGCGGGTAGCTTATCCAACAGAATATCCTTTGTCTAGAGGACAACTTTCTGAACAAGCCGAAGATTTAGCTTTACAAGTACGTCATAGTTTAGGATTAGGACTCGCTCCCATTGCCAACATCATGACTTTGTTACAAAACGAGCTACAGATTCGTCTGTTTATTCATCCATTACCTTCAAAAATTTCGGGTATGTTTGTTTATCATCCCCAGTTAGCGGCTGGCATTGTGGTAAATGCTAACCATCCCCAAACGCGACAAGCAATGAGTGCGGCTCATGAATTAGCCCATTTTTATACCAGAAGAAATATTGCAGAAATTTCCTGGATAGACAGTGATTTTAGCGATGAAGAACGCATTTTACATGAACGTTTTGCTAATTTATTTGCTATGTCATTTCTTATGCCGGCGGCAGCTATACGCCGTTCATATCAAGATATTGTTCGAGAACAAGGTCAATTTACTGCCCGTGATTTGCTTTTCCTCAAAAGTAATTTTTATGTATCGTTGGAAGCCATAGCGCGTCGGCTTGAGGATTTGGGTATTTTGCCAACCGGTAAATTTGAGTTATTAAAGGAACGAGGTATTTATCAATTAGCTAAAGACATTCTAGGAGAAGATTCACCAGCGTGCCACACCTTAACCATACCTCGTTACATTCTGCTGGCTGTGGAAGCCTACCAGCAAGAATTGATTACGGAAGGGCAATTAGCGGATATGTTTGATTTAGATCGTGTCGAAGTGCGTGCTCGGATAGATGAATTAAGTCACTTATTCGATGAAATTGAGGATGTCTTGCATGCTTGAAAAAAAACGCTTGGTCATTGATACCAGTGTTTTAATCAACTTAATAGCAAGCGAAGACATCACCAAAATACTCACCGGACTTTCTTCAGAAATACTCATTACTGAACCGGTGTTTCGTGAACTAAAGAAACATCCTAAAGATAATAGTGATTGTGGCTTATTGCTAAATTCTTTAGTAGAACCAAACTTACTGAAACCAGTTAAAATTTTGGCTGATACACTTGAACTTTATTTAGATTTGACTACTGAATTAGGTGATGGTGAAGCCTCAGTAATTGCCTATACGGTTACACAAAATCACTGCGTAGTGGTCATTGATGAAAAAAAGGCTCGTCGAATCTGCCAAGAAAGATTTAACTTATCGCTGATTTTCTGCACCATCGATTTGTTTCAAAATTATTTTTTTACCATAAACCCGAATGAACAAGAGTTCAAACAATTACTCTTTAATGCAGTAAAAATAGGTAGAATGCGAATTCTGAAAGCAGAACACGAAATTTGGGTGAAAAAAGTTTTAGGTGCTGAATTAATTAAACAGTGTCATTCCTTGAAACAAAGATCTAGGTAGAGAGACACCCCTAACTCAACCTACCTACTTTACTTACTACCATTAACTAAAACCCTAAGCCCTATCTTTCAAAGTTTGTTCGTGTTTGTATATGAGAAAATTTTCTCGTTACCAAGCTGAGCTTAGCAGCAAACTAAGTGAACCTGGTAAGCAGCGAAGCGAAACCCATCTTCTCATTTAATTTTTCCGTGACTATCAGAAGTTTAGCTTAATCGGTGGGCAATGCCCACCCTACCTAGCTAAATTTGCTTCAAACTTCCTCTAAAGAATACTCGGTTTGAAATACCGCTTCTGGCGTTAATTGGCTCAAAGTGGGTTTGATGCCAGTTTCTTTTTCAGCTAGACGGTTAGCTGCTTTAAAACATTTATCCCATAATTGAGGGAGTTGCGTTTTTAAATGCGGTTCTTCCTCCAAGATTTCTTCAATTTCAATTCGGGCACTTTCAATCGTGATCAGCCAACTTTGGGAGCGGCATTGAGGTTGAATTTGCCATTTAATGATGTGCATCATTAATCGAGTTAATTGGCTTCTTAAAACCCTTTTGTCTGAACGAGACAAAGCGTCTATTAATTCCTCTATACCGAGTGTAGATTCTTCAATATGCCCTTGGGTTAGATCATTTTTAATCTTAACAGCGGTTTGGTAAGGTGATGTCATAGCTAATTCTTTCCAATTCATTATTTCTCCTTTATTTTTTATATTTAGTAGGACTTACGCAGTTTAAATAGATAATTTAATTATTTCAATAAGTTGTTATCTTAGCGTACAAGAAAATTATTTAATAAAATAAACTATTTATGAAAATAATTGCGTAAATCCTATTTATGAATCACGCTCAAATATACAAGTACAGTTATAACCTTGTTGTTGTACTAAATGGATAGCACTATCTGCCTCAGCAATTAAAGATTCTAGAACTGGTTTGGCTATTCCTTCCGACGAAGTGATACCAATACTCACTGTCACGGCTAAATCTTCCGGTTTAAGCTCCATTACTTTTTGACGTAAATCTTCAGCCATAATTTTGCCATTGTCAGCAGTACAAGCTGGTATGAGGATGACAAATCGTTTGCCAGCAAACCGTGTCACCATTGCTTCTGGCGGAAAATAATTCACAATAAATCGACCCACTAAATGGAGTATATGATCGCCAATTATATGCCCTTGTTCTCTATTTATTTTTTCAAAGTGATCAATATCCAATGTCATTAGGCAAATCGGGATATGTTGATTAATAAATCCTTTGCCTTCTTCAAATAAGAATTTTTTATTGCGGGCACCGGTTAAACTATCCGTCGTGGCTAATTTATAAATATCTCTAGAATAACGTTTCAGCACATTATATTGATGTTTAACTAATAATAGTGATTTAATGCGCGCAATTAATACCTCTTCAACAACGGGTTTGGTAATAAAGTCATTAGCACCGGCATGAAAAACTTCGGCTTGACATTCTCTATTATCTTCGATGGTGATGACTAAAACCGGCATTTCTTGGCGAGAGTAATGTAATTGAGTACGAATAGCATACAGTAAATCTCCCCCAGTCATTTGCCCTTCCAGGAAAAAATCAGTAAAGACAATATCAAAGCCATCTTTTTCACCGGTACTATCCGGTGAATTTTTATTTTTCTTTAGTAATTCTAAGGCGGCTTCTCCACTCGTCACTTGAGTAATATATAAACCATGTTTTTCCATTAAAGTTTGAGTGGTTTGAGCAGTACTAAAACTATCTTCAACATAAAGAATTCGGCCCACTAATCCGGCATGTCGCTGGGAAACATCTTTAATAAATTCAACTAATTTTTTATAACCTAATGATTTGTTAAAATAATCAGTAACCCCAGCCGAAAACCCTTCTCGGAGGAGGCGACTATCGGCATCACTCGAAACGACAATGACCGGGGTGAGATGTTGTTTATCACTCTTACGAATCTCATGACATAAATCTAACCCATCTAAACCCGGCAATAACAGTGAAGTGGTGATGAGATCAAACTTTTCTTGACGCAAATAATCTAATGCTTCTTCGGCACTACCACAAGTGACAATATAGGCGTCCTGCATTTCTTTTTGCAAAATATGGGAGATAATTGAACGTGCCACTTCGGAACGATCTACGATCATAATACGATTAGTTTTTTCTTTTTTAACACGAGTCATCGCTATTAACTAATTAGTGTTCTAATAAAATGAAGAAAATTGATTTGCTTGCTTTCTATTAAAATATCATATAATTAATTTAAGTTAAGCATAAATCAGATAATTTATTTTTTATCAATCAGGTAGATACAATTTATTTTTGCCCATCTCATGTTATCAATGATACCAAGTTAATATCATAAGAAAATAACAAAAATTAATTTTTAAGTTAATAATTCATAATTCATAATTAATACAATATTTGCGCCACACTTTGAAAAATATAGTCAAATAGCGAAGTCGATTAGCAACAATTTAACGACTATAAATACTTTGAATATTGAATAATGATCTTCTATCATACTCAAACATGAATGAGTTCACTAAACTACTGAGCAGTACACTTAGTTATCATGTCAATAATAGGATTATTGCTCATCTCATTTAATTTGTGGTATGTGTAGTTTATATATTAATGGTAAAGCACACAGTGTGTAGCAAGGCATTACTAATTGCCAACTACATAATATGCATTGTTTTTAAGATAGGGATCCGATTTACGTAGATCCTTGGTGAAGTTCAACTTTTCCAATCATCAAAGATTTAATGATTGGTCGCTTTACACGCTTGAACCGTAAGTATTTAGCAGTATAATTATTCTAACTTTGGGGCTAATGAGAAATGACACTCACTTAAAGCGGATGATAAATAAAGCCAGCTATTATATCGCTTTGGTATTAACATTGGGTTATCTACCCATTATTGTTGCCGACGCTACTTCATCAGTTACTGTTTACAAGTATATTGATGCTCAAGGTGTCATCCATCTGACTAACCGACCGCCTCAATCACCTAAGCAGTTGCTTTATGCACGCAGTTATTTAATTTATCCGACTCAACCGCCGGCTATTCCTAAACTAAAAACTCTCTCACCTCATCATCATGATTACACACCCTTAATCGAAACAGTGGCACAACAGGCTCAACTCCCAGCTGCTTTATTACAAGCGGTGATACAGGTTGAATCAGCATACAATCCCACAGCAGTTTCTCCCAAGGGTGCGGTCGGTTTAATGCAATTGATGCCAGCGACGGCTAAACGTTATGGCGTGATAGATCGAACTGATCCCTCTACTAATCTCAATGGAGGCGCACGTTATCTACGTGATTTACTCACCTTATTTAACGAAGATTTAGCCTTAGCACTGGCGGCTTATAACGCTGGTGAACAAGCTGTAAAGAAATATGGGAATCGTGTTCCACCTTATCAAGAAACAACTCGTTATGTTAATAAAGTCAGAAAATTATATGAACAGTTATCTCTTATCCGTTAGCCGGGACTCATTCTAGTTAGAAGCTATTGATTATTCAGCTATCAGTCATTATAGATATTCAACTCGAAAAGTTAAAATTGACTACTAATTGACATCAGCGTTGAAATAACGCATCGATAGAAAACCCTTCACGTTCAAGTAATTCTCTTAATTTTTTCAGCGCTTCAATTTGAATTTGCCTCACGCGTTCACGGGTGATCCCAATTTCAGCACCAACTTCTTCTAAGGTAGCAATTTCTCCATCACCAATACCAAAACGTCTTTCAACGACAACTCTTTGTTTCTCATTGAGTTGAGATAACCATAACTCAATGTGTTTCATCAAATCCTCTTCTTGTAAAACCAACATCGGGTCAGGATTTTGTTCATCTGCAATAGTATCCAATAATGATTTATCAAAATCTTCTGTACGTGGTGTGTCTACTGATGTAATTCGTTCATTAAGACCCAACATTTTTTCAATTTCACTAGTCGATTTGTCAAGCATCTTAGCAACTTCTTCTGAAGTCGGCTCATGATCCAAAGTTTGTGAGAGTGCACGAAAGGCGCGTAAACAATGATTGATCTCTTTAATGACATGGATAGGTAAACGAATCGTCCGCGTTTGATTCATAATAGCTCGATCTATCGTTTGTCTAATCCACCAAGTGGCGTAAGTAGAAAAACGAAACCCTTTCTCCGGATCAAATTTAGCCACTGCCCGAATAAGACCCAGATTACCTTCTTCAATTAAATCGAGCATGGCTAAACCCCGGTTCATATAACGGCGAGCAATTTTAACCACCAGACGGAGATTGGATTCAATCATCCGATTACGTGCGACTTCATCTCCTTGTAGAGCACGTCGCGCGTATTCAATTTCTTCTTCCGGTGTTAGTAGTGCATAATAACCAATTTCTCTTAGGTAAAGACGAGTCGCATCTAAATCTCCTTCATCTAAATTGTCTAGTTGTTGTACCAAATCGGGTTCATCATCCGTTTCTAAATCTTCAAATACATCGCTTTCATCAAGCTCATCGTCCATACCTACCCTCTTTAAATATAAACCTTAACTTATCTCATCCGCTAGTTGAGGAAGATAAATAAAGGGATCAATATTCCTATATCAATTGCAAGTGATTCTGACTTTGGTAATGGGTTTATCATCTTACCTAAAGAACCTTCTGCAAAGATCTGACCACTTTTCGAGAGAAAGGAATAAAAGACTCCCGTTTGATAATTGACGGTAAAATTGCCTAGAATGGAAACTAATTTACTGGGAGGAAAGAAATACTGAATTAACTGTAATATATTCCTATTCATTCATAACTCAAGATCATTTCTTGGTTGCCTTTGTATAAGTACGAGCAGCACGAATAAACCCGGAAAATAAAGGATGTCCATCCCGAGGAGTTGAGGTAAATTCAGGATGAAATTGACAACCAACTAACCAAGGGTGGTGTGCATTTTCTATTACTTCAACTAAATTACCATCTGCGGACATACCAGCAAATACTAAACCAGCTTGGCGCAACATAGCCATATAGTTATTATTAAATTCATAGCGATGGCGATGGCGCTCGCGGATAATTTCTTGCTGGTAGAGTTGATAAGTTTTAGTTCCTTTCATTAAATGACAAGCTTGTCCACCTAATCGCATCGTAGCGCCTTTATCAGAATGCTCATGACGTTGTTCAATTTGACCACTTTCTGTAGTCCATTCAGTAATAAGTGCGATGACCGGGTGAGGGGTATTGGGATTAAATTCAGTACTATGGGCGTTTTCCAGGCCAATTTCTCTAGCAAAGGCAATAACGGCTACTTGCATGCCTAAACAGATTCCTAAATAAGGAATATTATTTTCTCGTGCAAATTGTGCTGTACTAATTTTACCCTCAATACCGCGTTCCCCAAAACCACCTGGTACTAAGATCGCGTCAACCTCATTTAAACGTGCCGTTCCATTGATTTCAATGTCTTCAGAATCAATATAAACAATTTTAACTCGGGTACGCGTGTGGATACCAGCGTGAATTAAAGCTTCATGCAGTGATTTATAGGCATCTGTTAATTCAGTATACTTACCTACTATAGCGACTTTAACCGTTACGCCATCTGGATTATCCATTGCCGCTAAAACTTTTTCCCAAGCTGAAAAGTTTGCCGGTGGTGTGATTAGTTTCAATTTATCACAAATAATTTTGTCTAATCCTTCTTGGTGTAAAAGTAAGGGAACACGGTAAATCGAATCAACATCCACCACGGAAATAACGGCTGATTCATCAACACTTGTAAATAAAGAAATTTTTCGACGTTCCCCTGGAGGTAAGGGACGAGTAGAACGACATAACAAGATATCGGGTTGAATGCCAATCGAACGGAGTTCTTTAACCGAATGTTGGGTCGGCTTCGTCTTTAATTCACCAACTAAAGGAATATAAGGTACTAGGGTCAGATGAATAAATAATACCCGTTCATGCCCAAATTCACCACCGAGTTGGCGGATTGCTTCTAAAAAAGGCAGCGACTCAATATCGCCAACAGTCCCACCAATTTCTACCATGGCAACCTCAGCATGACAGCTACTCTCAACAATACACCGTTTAATTTCATCAGTAATATGAGGAATAACTTGGACTGTGGCACCTAAATAATCACCACGCCGCTCTTGACGAATAACCTTTTCATAAATACGACCCGTGGTAAAATTATTATTTCGTCCCATGGTAGTGCGGACAAATCGCTCGTAATGTCCCAAATCGAGATCAGTTTCCGCCCCATCATCGGTCACAAAAACTTCACCATGTTGAAAGGGGTTCATCGTACCCGCATCCACATTGATGTAAGGATCTAATTTCAAGAGTGTGACTTTAAGTTGACGGGTTTCCAATATGGCTGCTAAAGAAGCGGATGCAATGCCTTTACCTAATGAGGAAACCACACCACCAGTAATAAAGATGAATCGTGTCATAATGAATCTCTAGAAACCGGCTTATCTTGCCCTAAAATGAGAGTAGCGTAACAGATTAATTCCGCATTCTCAATAAAAACAATATTAATATTAAGTTAATTAGACCAAAAAAAGCTAACCGTTAGGGTAGTTATTTTAACCGCATTACCGGATAATTTACTTATCGGCTGATAATTTATTATTTTCAATGAATTAATATTATCAATCCACTGATTCTGATGAATATGCTACAATGACAAATTGTGTTAGGAATAGGGAAATTCATTAAATTAGGTTAACATACAACTCGAACAACAATTCTACTTTATCCGCTCATTCGAGTGAATTTCCTGATAGCCGGTTTTGATTTTAACCCATCATTTTAGAAGAGAAAAATATGCCTGAAACCTTGCTTTTTACTTCCGAATCGGTCTCGGAAGGACATCCTGATAAAGTGGCTGATCAAGTTTCTGATGCGATTCTGGATGCTTTACTGACTAGCGACCATCAAGCGCGAGTCGCTTGCGAAACCTTAGTTAAAACTGGTATGGTTATTGTTGCTGGAGAAATTACCACCGAGGCCTATGTCGATATCGAAGCCGTGGTAAGGCAAACTATCAAGAAAATTGGTTACAACAGTTCAGATATGGGTTTTGATTGGGAATCTTGTGCGGTTTTGTCAGCTATTGGTAAACAATCTCCCGATATCGCCATGGGAGTTAACGAAACGACCGATCATGAACAAGGTGCCGGCGATCAAGGCCTCATGTTCGGCTATGCCACTAATGAAACCGATGTGTTGATGCCAGCACCCATTACCTATGCTCACCGGTTAGTGAAACGTCAAGCCGAATTGCGAGATAATGGTACCTTGCCTTGGTTACGTCCTGACGCGAAAAGCCAAGTGACTTTCCGTTATTCTCAAGGGAAGCCAATCGGGATTGATACCGTCGTGTTATCGACTCAACATGCACCGGATATTAGCCATAAAATCTTGCAAGAAGCGGTTATGGATGAGATTATTAAACCGGTGTTACCAGAACAGTGGTTGACTAAGGAAACTCGCATTTACATTAACCCCACCGGTCGATTTGTTATTGGTGGCCCAATGGGAGATTGCGGTCTAACTGGGCGTAAAATTATTGTTGATACTTATGGCGGTATGGCCAGACACGGTGGTGGCGCTTTTTCTGGTAAAGATCCTTCTAAAGTCGATCGTTCTGCAGCTTATGCTTGTCGCTATGTGGCAAAAAATATTGTGGCCGCTGGTTTAGCACAACGCTGTGAAATTCAAGTTTCTTATGCGATTGGTATTGCTGAGCCAACTTCAATTCAAGTAGAAACTTTTGGTACCGGAATCATTGATGAAACACGTTTGACTCAGTTGGTACGGGAACATTTTGACTTGCGACCGCGAGGTTTAATCGCTATGCTCGATTTACTGCGTCCCATTTATTTAGCGACAGCGAGTTATGGGCACTTTGGTCGCGAAGAAGAACAATTTACTTGGGAACGTACTGATAAAGCCCAAATATTACGTGAAGCGGCCGGCGTTTAACCCAAGCTTGATCAAGCTAACTTTAATCAATCTAATTCGTTCAATTTATCCTTGCAGATGGGAGGCAAGATGAGTATACAACCCGTTATTCCTTTAAAACTAGATTACCAAGTCGCTGATATCGGTTTGGCCGAGTGGGGACATAAAGAAATTGCCATTGCTGAAACTGAAATGCCCGGCTTGATGCAGTTAAGAAGAGAATATGCTGATCAATATCCCTTAAAAGGTGCCAGGATCGCCGGTTGTTTGCATATGACTATTCAAACGGCGGTATTAATTGAAACTTTAATCGCATTAGGTGCTGAAGTTCGTTGGTCTTCTTGTAATATCTTTTCCACTCAGGATCAGGCTGCAGCGGCGATTGCTGATCAAGGAATTCCGGTATTTGCTTGGAAAGGTGAAACGGAAGAAGAATTCTGGTGGTGCATTGAACAAACTATTTTGGGTACTAATGGCTGGCGTCCCAACCTCATTTTGGATGATGGGGGCGATTTAACTAAAATTATGCACGACAAATACCCAGATCTGCTGAAAAATGTCAAAGGAATTTCTGAAGAGACCACTACCGGTGTACATCGACTTTATGAAATGATGGGAGAGGGTAGCTTAATGGTACCCGCCATTAATGTGAATGACTCTGTCACTAAATCTAAATTTGATAATTTGTATGGTTGTCGTGAATCTTTAGTTGATGGAATTAAGCGAGCAACTGACGTAATGATTGCTGGTAAGATTTGCGTAGTACTCGGCTATGGTGATGTGGGTAAAGGTTGTGCGCAAGCTTTTCGTGGCTTAGGTGCCACGGTGTGGGTAACTGAAATTGATCCGATTTGTGCCTTGCAAGCCGCTATGGAAGGTTATCGAGTGGTCACCATGGAACAAGCCGCTGCCACTGCAGATATTTTCGTCACGGCTACTGGTAATATCAATGTCATTCAGCTTGAACATATGAAACAAATGAAAAATCAAGCAATTGTGTGTAATATTGGTCATTTTGATTCTGAAATTGATATCGCTTCACTCCGGCAATATTCGTGGGAAAATATTAAGCCCCAAGTGGATCAAGTCATTTTTCCTGAAGGTAAACGCTTAATTGTGTTAGCAGAAGGACGACTCGTTAATTTAGGTTGTGCAACTGGGCATCCCAGTTTCGTCATGTCTAATTCCTTTACTAACCAAGTATTAGCCCAAATTGAATTATGGAATCACGCTGATCGTTACGAAAATAAAGTTTATGTTTTACCAAAACAGCTTGATGAAAAGGTAGCACGGATGCATTTAGAACGAATCGGTGTACACTTAACCCAGTTAACGCCAGCACAAGCTCATTATCTTAATGTACCGGTAGATGGACCTTATAAGCCAGAGCATTATCGTTACTAATACACTCAATGAATTATTAATTCTTATCATCTTGGTAACAATACCCTGAACAAGCAACAAACGATGAAATTAGTGATAATGAGTGGGTTATCCGGCGCCGGTAAAACCATCGCTTTGCATAGTTTAGAAGATATTGGTTGTTATTGTGTTGATAATTTGCCAGTGGCTTTACTACCGGCTTTTGCTAAACAAGCCGCTCAATTTGGTACTGATTTAGAAAATATTGCCGTTGGTGTTGATGCTAGAACTGCCATTTTTCATGATATATCAGCTTTATTACAAACGGTAGCTGAGACAGAAATTCCTTATGAGATATTATTTCTTGAGGCTGATGATACGGTATTAATTAAGCGGTTTAGTGAGACACGTCGTAAACATCCACTCACTTCATGGAATGTCTCTTTAGCCGAAGCCATTAAACGTGAACGTCAATTATTGGAACCTTTAGCTTCTCAAGCAGATGTTCGTATTAATACGAGTTTTACTCACGTTCATCAATTACGTGATCTCATCCAACTGCGGATTAGGTTACGGGTAAAAAAGCCAGGATTATCTCTACTAGTCCAATCATTTGGTTTTAAATATGGTATTCCTAGTGATGCCGATTTTGTTTTTGATGTACGTTGTTTACCCAATCCTTATTGGGAAATGGAATTAAGAAAATTAACGGGATGTGACCAAGCGGTTATTTATTTTCTACAAAAAGAACCTAAGGTACAGCAAATGCTGGAACATATTATTTATTTTTTAGAAACTTGGATACCACAATTTGCTGCTGAAGATCGGAGTTATTTGACGATTGCGTTAGGCTGTACCGGCGGACAACATCGGTCAGTTTATTTGGCTGAACAATTGGCACAGCATTTTAAACCTCAACGTGAGGAAGTATTGGTAAGGCATCGCGAATTAGGAATAAGGGGTGAAGAGTTACTTAGATAACTGACAAAGACTAATTCTGCAACTTAATAACAATTATGAGCGTAGGCATTTTGCTGATTACTCATGATGATATTGGCTCAAGTTTATTAGAAAGTTTGCAGCAAATGATGGGATCACTCCCTTTACCGGTTAGAGTGTTACCCATCCGTCATGAGCATGATCCGTTGGTGTTTTGTTACCACGCTGAAAATTTGTGTCAAAGTCTTAACAATGGACACGGCGTGCTAGTCCTAACGGATCTGTTTGGTGCCACACCCTGTAACATTGCTTGTAGTTTAATTCCTAATTATCGGGTACGAATTGTCTGTGGAGTCAACTTACCTATGCTAGTTAAAATTATGAACTATCCTTCAGCGGATTTGGATACCTTAGCTAATAAAGCCTTGTCTGGTGGTTGTCAGGGTATATTAGATGTTAATTCTGTTAACAGTTAATGGATTCTCGGTACCATTTATATCAAACCGTTAACGGCGTAACTAAAAAATATGTTAAAACAAACACTTCGTATCGTTAACAAATTAGGACTGCATGCTCGAGCTGCGGCTAAATTAGTTAAGTTGGCTTCTGCTTTTGAAAGTCAAGTCCAAGTCAAACGTCAGCAACGAGAAGTTAATGGCAAAAGTATTATGGGGGTTATGTTATTGGCTGCTGGTAAAGGAACCGAAATTGAATTAACTGTCGATGGTGTTGATGAACTAAAAGCGATGGAAGAATTAAGTCAATTAATCCAAAGTGGTTTTGGAGAAGAAGAGTGAGCTTTACCTTACATGGTCTTGGAGTCTCTAAGGGTATTGCTATTGGTAAGGTTCATATTATCCGCCATGATCAAGTTGAGGTTAGCGAGTATACCTTATCTAAACACAACTTAGAGGAAGAGGTTAGCCGCTTTGAAAACGCCCTCGCTATAGCTCGCCAACAATTACTCCATATTCGTGATAAAGCGCCCAAAGATACTGCCGTTGACATTGCCGCTATTATTGAAGCCCATTTATTGATGCTCGATGATAGCTTATTAACACGCGTACCGATCGAGTTAATCCACCAACATCAGTGCAATGCCGAATGGGCTTTAAAATTACAGTGTGAAAACTTAGTACAAATCTTTGATAATATGGAAGATCCTTATCTTAGCTCTAGGAAAAGTGATGTAGAACAAGTTGTTATGCGTATTCAGCGAATTCTTCGCGGTTATGCAGAAACGACGCTTGATCCCGAGGATATGGCTAATATGATTATCTTAGCCGATGATTTAAGTCCTGCAGATACAGTGCTGATGCAACATCATGGTATTTTGGCTTTTATCACGGAATATGGCGGCATGACTTCACATACCGCTATTTTGGCGCGTAGTTTGGGTATTCCCGCTATTGTGGGATTACGTCGTGCTCGTGCTTATATTCAACCAGATGATATGTTGGTAGTCGATGGTTTTCAAGGCATGATCTTGGCTGAGCCCGATGAACGGAGTTTACGTTACTATCGGATGCGCCAACGGGAAGAAAAACGTCAACGTGCGGCTTTGAATAAATTGAAAAACGCCCCAACCATGACCCTTGATGGAACACCGATTACTTTACACGTTAATATTGAATTTCCAGAAGATGTGACCGCAGTTAAACGAGTTGGTGGTGAAGGCATTGGTTTATATCGAACGGAATTTCTGTTTATGAATCGTCAACAACCCCCCGATGAAGAAGAACACTTTGAAGCGTATAGCCGTGTGGTTCGTGCGTTAAGAGGTGGAGCAGTCACCATTCGTACTCTCGATTTAGGTGCGGATAAACCGATTGATAGTCGTTTCTATGATGGTTCCGTTGGTGCTAATCCCGCATTAGGGTTACGGGCTATTCGGCTATGCTTAAAAAATCAAAAGTTATTTAAACCACAACTACGTGCAATTTTGCGGGCTTCGGCACTGGGTCATGTCCGAATGATGATACCAATGGTTTGTGGTTTTCAAGAATTGGTTCAAGTCCACAACCTGATGGAAGAAATTAGAAATGAATTACGGAATAAGTCAGTTAAATTCAACTCTCAAATGCCATTTGGGGTGATGGTAGAGGTACCCGCAATGGCTATTTGTAGTGATTTAATTGCACCGCATGTCGATTTTTTGTCAATCGGAACAAATGATTTAATTCAATATACTTTAGCGATTGATCGGGGTAATGATGCCGTTAATTATTTGTACGACCCACTACATCCAGCCGTATTACGATTAATAAAAATGAGTATTGATGCGGCTGTTAAAGTCGGTAAACCTATTAGCATGTGTGGAGAAATGGCTAGCGATAGTCGCTATGTACGATTACTATTAGGACTGGGATTACGTTATTTTAGTGTTAATCCAGAAGCTTTTTTAGAAGTGAAACAAATCATTAATAACAGTGATATGAAAGGTTTATCACAGCTGACTCATGAAATTCTTCAAACTAGTTCGCAAACCGAAATCACCGAACGACTAGAAGCAATTAATGCTTAATTTTCAATAATATAAAGAGTAAGGCGTAGCGTGTTTTTGCCCTTTTATTTTTTTGTGTATTTGTTTTCAGGTCATTACCGATGAACCCAGCAACGACTTTAGAGACGCTATACGAGGCCTTAGAGAACCAATCTCTTAATGAAATTAATGAGCAGGTAGCAGAACTACATCCAGCTGAAATTGCTAGTTTTCTAGAGTCTTTACCCCCGAAACAACGTAATCAACTGTGGCAACAACCTGGAATTGAACAGGGAGGTATTCTCCCTTATGTGAGTGAAGCGGTACGGGTTGAATTGATGGAAAATATGCCACCGCTTGAAGTCGCAACCGCTGCGGAAAATATGGATGTTGATGACGCGGTAGATTTATTACAAGATTTATCGGACGAGTTGGTAGAAGAAGTTCTCCAGGCGATGGATGTTCAATACCGCCGACGCTTAACGGCCGTATTATTTTATCCGGAAAATTCGGCCGGTGGTCTAATGAATACCGATGTTTTAGCTATACGCACGGAAATGACCTTAAAAATGGTACTGCGTTATTTACGTCGCTTAAATAAATTGCCAGAAAAAACCGATGCCTTAATGGTCGTGGATTGCAATAATTACTATCGAGGGGTTTTATGGATAACAGATTTGCTAACTCATTCACCTCGACTATTAGTTGAACAAATCGTATCCAACAATATAGAAGCGATTCCAGCGCAATTATCGACTCATGAAGTGGCACGCTTGTTTGAGCAACGTGATTTACTGTCTGCCCCGGTAATTGATGAACAAGGCATTTTAGTCGGTCGTATTACCATTGATGACGTTGTCGATGTGATTCGAGCAGAAGCTGACCATAATTTAATGGTATCCGCCGGTTTAGATAAAGATGATGATATGTTTGCGCCGGTGTTCGCTACGTTACGTGACCGCTCAGTGTGGTTAGGAATTAATTTAGGTACAGCTTTTCTAGCTGCCTGGGTGATTGGTTTATTTGCAGCGACTTTAGAAAAGATCGTTGCCTTAGCTGTACTTATGCCAATTGTGGCCAGTATGGGCGGAATTGCCGGTAGTCAAACGTTAACCATAGTGATTCGGGGTATTGCTTTGGGAAAAGTCACGGCAACCAATGCGCCTTGGCTGCTAAAAAAAGAACTCGCTGTGAGTATATTAAATGGAACAATGTGGGCCATGATAGTTGCGTTGGTCGCTATAATTTGGTTTAGCAATATTAAACTCGGGTTAATCATTGGGATAGCCATTATCATTAACTTGTTTTGTGCCGCTTTAGTCGGTAGTTTACTCCCTTTAATCTTGCATTGGTTATCAATTGATCCGGCTTTAGCCGGTGGTGTTATCCTCACGACCGTGACTGATGTTGTTGGTTTTGCGACATTTTTAGGTTTAGCAACCCTATTCTTACTGAGTGCCAGTTAATTTTATTCGGTTTTTGTTATACGATTAATCGTATTTTGCTGACAAATAACTAACCTTCGATCGATAAAATTTTTTCCCGGCCTTTTATCAAAAAAGTAAATAATAACTTAAATTTTAATTATGATTGATTATCAAAAAAACGTCTTCGTTAAGACCCTGTTAGGTTTATTCCTATCTATCGGTGTAACGATTGTTAATGCCGATTCGATTAATAACCGTTATCACCATCGAGAAAGTCGTTTCTCCATGAGTAATTCCCCCAGGTTATTTCCAAATTTTGGGTTAAATTCATTAGCTGCTTTACCAACCCAAACAGCAGAATCGTCTGTAAAAGAATCGCCACTTTCGCCCTCCCCCGCTACGATGACTAGTATTCAAACTAAACGGTTAATTTCTGGTCTATTACTAGGCACGGCCATTTATGGTTATAGCACTTGGTGGAATGACAGTAGTTCTCAATTTCGCATCCGACATGAAAATTGGTTTGGTGCCGATACCCCGAATGGGGGTGCCGACAAATTAGGACATGCTTATTCTTTTTATGTCAGTACCCGAATGATGACCAAAAGTTTTCAATGGGTAGGACATTCTCAACAACAAGCTATTCAGTTAGCAGGAATAACTTCAGCTGCTTTATCAGTTGGCGTTGAAGTTCTAGATGGATTTACTGAGAAATATGGCTTTAGTCCAGAAGATGTTGTTATGAATTTGACCGGTATTGGCACCGGCATTATTCTGGAAAAGTATCCATACTGGGATAATTTATTTGACTTACGTCTTAAATATTGGCCTTCTGATGACGCTAGAAGACTAAATGAATACGATCCTTTCACTGATTATTCGGGACAGACCTATTTACTTATTACAAAAGCCAGCGGTATACTCCCACTACGACAGAACAGATGGCTGCGCTATTTAGAACTCGCTGTCGGATATGGTACCAGAGGTTATCAACCCACTGATGGTACCGATAGCCAACCGAAAGAACGCAATTTTTATTATGGTCTCTCTGTCAATTTATCTCAACTATTTAATGAGATGCTGTTTAAAACTAATCTAAAATCAAGTTACACACAATTGGTAACCGAACAAGTATTGGAATATTTGCAAATGCCAGGAACGGCTTTATTATTTGATAATTCACTTTAAAATGAATTAGGTCATTAAATAAAGTTCATCGTCGCGTTCCTCTGGCATTTTTAGGCACAAATACTGCTGCTGACTCCTACTACTATTATTTGAGCAAAAGAGGAACTTTATAGTGAAACTCAGTAACTACCTTAATCATATTTATTCTTGCTTAGAAAGCTAAGCCCTTGTTCGTTTGGAAACTTAAACATGCTTGAGCAAGATGCTGATGTCACTCTTTCTATAATAGACCTAAGCAGCACAGATTATTCTGTACTTAAAGTTGCAGTGACTTTGTTGGAAAGAAATCGGCTTAAAGTACATCTTTTAGAGAAAGGAAATATTACTGGAACGCTGGTGTTGGTTGATATTGATACACCCGGTGGTAAAGATTTTTATACCCACTTTAATTATGCTCGTCATCGAGCTATGCTACTTTTAGCTACTGAAACACTTAACGATCATCGTAATTTAGTTTTAAAAAAACCCTTACGTGTCCAAACGGTAAAAGACGTTTTATATGATCTTTATCTGGGTTTGAACCCGCATCTTAAAATCGGGCCATCCAATCAATTAAACCAACCATCTGAAACTGAAACAACTAATTCATCTTCTAATTCGTTTAATCCTCAAAATAATCTATTTTTTGTTTTATTTAAGGCCTTGCAAGCAAAAGGAATTATTCAAGTATTTTGCCCTCCCCATTCCCCACTCTTTGTTAATACAATTAGTGGAATTATGGCGAGTTCTATTTCAAATGAGACTTTACGCAAAATTATTTCTAGTCAATCTCACGCTTTTAAAAGCACTAAATTGTCCAGTGCAGATTTTGAGATTTTAGCTAAAGGACAAGTTATTGTTCCCCTCAATCAGATTCTTTGGAATGCCGCTTTATATGGTTCTCATGGTCAGTTAATTGAAGGACACTCCCCAGAAGTACCTATTCAACTCAAAGCCTGGCCTAACCTTTCACGCCTTGATTTTGAACCGCATCATATGAAATTAGCTTCTATTATGGCAGCCCAGGCATTGACTCTCAAACAAATACATTTAAAAACTCACTTATCATGGGAAACCATTGTTGGTTTTTACAATGCTGCCTATGCAACTAATTTAATTGTTATTAATCCGGCTAATTTACCCACCACTTCTACTTCTAAATCTACACCACCGGTTAAAACTAGTTTACTGGCTAAAATTGCTAATCGTCTTAAGATAGCTTCTTAAACAATTTTTTCAAAATATCTGCTTAACTGAAAATTGAAAAGATACTTGTTTGAATTTAAGCTAAGACCATAAAAAAATCCCACCAAATGGCGGGGTTTTAAGTCAATTAAGTCACTTTTCATTTGAGTTAAAGTTCATCAGGATTATAACTACTGGCGGTTTGTGACCAGCTAAAGCCTTCTATATCATCCAGTGCGTTAAAACTATCTTTAGCAGAAGATTCATACTCTTCATCCCATCTGTATAAAGAGGGAGAATTATCTTCATAAAGATCTAATAGGCGACTTTCTTCACCTAAAAACTCCAGGGTTTCAAGTTCACCGTTACCCCAGTCACATGCTGTATTTAAAGGAATTGAATTGTTGACGTAACGCATTTTACACCTACCAATGTGAGGTTATATTCAATAAAACAACAGATAGAATCACCTTCTCTACCTGTACATCACTTACTACTTGCATACTGCGCTTATTCTATGATTTTCCTAATTTCGCTAGTGACTATCAAAGGCAATTTATTGACCAGGATATATAATATTTTGTTTATATAATACTTTCTTTTATATTTTTTCGTTAGGACGGATTTATTTTGCAAATTGCGATGCAAAACAAGATCTTTTTTTCATTTTGCAAATTTAGATTACAAAATGATTTACACATGCAATTTATTGAAAATAAATTTAATTTGTATTTTACAAAATAAAATAATAGATTACTTTTTTAGCCACCACGATGTATTCAGTTAATCGTTATATAAACAAAAATTTTAGCCAAAATAAGGTTACTTCAGCGTAGTAAAATATTTTTTTGACATTATATTAGTAATCTATTAAAATTAAGTTTAGTTTTAATCCGAAATTTGTATATACATTATATGTTAAGAGAGTTTTAATCGCTCAATTTTTGGAGATTGGAAATGGAGAGTTGAACTATTCATTTAAGTGACTAGCTTGAATGAGTAGGAAAAGCCAAGTCAGTAAGAAGGAAGAAAGTGACCTTACTTTCTTTACTTTTGATCTTTTTACTTTTACTTTTACTTTTACTTTCACAAGGTAGGACCCAATGTGGAATAAACTGCTTAAAAGACGATTGGCCTTGATCAGTGCCATGATAATTTTACTACCACTAGCTGCCATAGCTGATGGAATCCAATTAACTGAAATAGAGTTAATCCAGCTAATTAAACAAAGTGCATCAGTTGATGGAATCCAATTAACTGAAAAGGAACTAGAGGATTTAGTTGAGAAGTTGATCAACCCACCCCCAGATCCACCATTCTTTAAACCTTGTTGGGGCAGTTCAGTGGAATCCTATCATCCCGGTAACCCGGCCCCCTGGCCGCAGTTCGCCAATCCGCTAAAAATACTGGGCGAACCTAATGCTAATGATATTGATCATACTCAATCTGTTTCTCTTGGAAATACTCTGAATATCAATGGTCCCTATGGAGAGATAACCGTTAGTTTTGGTGAGCAATTTACGGCTCGACCAGAGGGGGAATTGTACCTTTACGAAGTAGGTACAGATAATGAAAGTGTTTACCTGCAAGTTCGCCGAGCCGATACGGATACTTATTATCCCGCTGATCCCGGTTTGTTAGTTCCAACCGATTATCCTTTTACCATAATTAATTTAAGCCAATTTGGTATCTCTAATAATGTCAAATTGGATGCAATACGTATTAGAGATGCTGTCGGTGGCAATATCGGTGCGGCTGCAGCCGGCGCTGATATTGATGCTACTGGCATAGATTGTGACAGCTTTCTTGCTGCTGTTCAAGATCAACCACCATTATCTGTAGAAATTCTTGCTATTGAGGCTAATCGTATAGAAGAAGGGGTAGCTATTCTCTGGAAAACGGGTGTGATGACTAATGTTGCCAAGATGCATCTGATGCGAGTCCCAGTCAAAATGAATGGTCAACTTGATAAAGCGAAAGCGGTACTGATCAGTGAGAAAAATTTCTATCCTACTCAAAATTATGGTGCTTTAGATAATAAATTACCACCACCCGGGCAATATGCTTATGTTATAAAAGAAATTACCACTGCTGGTGAGCAAACCTGGCATGATGATAATAATCAAGGTGAAATAGCCATTATTGAGATTCAGTAATTTTAATGCTGAAGTAAGGCCATTGGATTAATAACTAATTGATTTTATTTAGCAGCTTTTTTGCACGGCAAAATAGCAACTTATTGAAATAATTAGATTATATATTTAAACCGTGTCAGTCCTAGCTATATTAAAATATTAGCTGGGTAATCAAAAACTGGTTAGCTTTAATAGCTAAATTTAAAATTTGGTAAGTGAATTATTCATTCAAGTGACCAACTTGAAGAATAAAAGAAAGCCAAGTAAGCGGAAAGAATGATTTTACTTTCTTAACTTTTGATATTTTTTTGACAAGGTAGGACTAAATGCAGACTAAATTGCTTAAAGCTAAACTGGCCTTGGTCAGTACTATGATAATTTTACTATTACCACTCGCTGCCACAGCTGAGCCAAATCGACGAGAGGAGTTAATCCAGCTAATTAAACAAAGTGCTGCAGATGAAGGAAAACAATTAACTGAAAAGGAAATTGGGGATTGGGTTGAGAGGCTGATCAACCCCCCCCCAGATCCACCAGGTATGAGATCCTGTTGGGCCAATTCAGTGGAATCCTATCATCCCGGTAACCCGGCTCCTTGGCCTCAATTCTCTGATCCGCTACAAATACTGGGAGAACCTAATGCTAATTATATTGATCATACTCAATCAGTCTCTCTTGGAAATACGCTAGATAGTAATGGCCCCTATGGAGAGATCACGATCAGTTTCAGTAAGCAATTTACAGCTCGACCAAATGGAAATTTATACCTTTACGAAGTGGGTACAGATAATGAAAGTGTTTATCTGCAAGTCCGCCAAGCCGATACCGGTGATTATTATCCCGCTGATCCGGGTTTATTAGTTCCAACTAATTTTCCTTTTACCATAATTAATTTAAGCCAATTTAGTATCCCTAATAATGTCAAATTGGATGCAGTACGTATTAGAGATGCCGTTGATGGCAATGTTGGTGCGGCTGCTGCGGGTGCTGATATTGATGCTATTGGTATAGACTGTTTGGCATTACCGGTAAAGATCCTTTCGATTAAAACCCATGTTATAGAAGAAGGAATAGCCGTTGTTTGGGAAACTGGCATGATGAAAGATGTTGTTCAGTTGCATCTAATGCGAGTTCCGATCAGGATAAGTGGTCAACTGGACAAGGAAAAAGCCGTACTGGTTAGTAAGAAAAATCCTTATCTTACTCAAATCTATGGCGCCTTAGATAATAAATTACCACCGCCAGGTCAATATGCTTACATTGTGAAAGAAATTACTGATACCGGTGAGCAAATCTGGCATGATGATAATAATCAAGGTGAAATAGCTATTATTGATATCCGGTGATTTCAATGATAATAGTTTACTCTATCCACCGTTGGGATTTTTAACTTAGTGAACAGCCACCGGTGTGAGCTAATGCTGATTGAAAATCCCTTTTTCTAAACGGTTTTAACCCCAGCCCTCTCCTGATGGGAGAGGGCGATCAAATCGCTTAACTTGGTGGCACGACGGGATTACCATTAAGTTGAAAACAAATTTCTTTCCAATGCTAACTAATGTGGTCGAGTAGGATATTTTTCTTCAAGTTGACGTCGCAATTTTTGACATTGTTGTTGCATTTGCTTAAAGTCAATTTTCCATTGCTCACAAGCGGCTTGGTTATCTAAACACCATTGCATTTGTGCATTGTCTAATTTTTGGCGTTCAGCTTTTCTTTGTTGAGCTTGTCTTTGCTTAAACTGTTGTTTGAGTTCAGCACATTGTTCCGGTTGAGCTTGACATTGTTTCTTTAAAGCTTGTGCTTCTTCATGTGCCTGTCGTTTTTTAGCGCGATATTCTTTACACCATTCTGGATCCGCTGCACAATGTTGCAACAAGGCTTGGCGTTTTTCAGCGCGTTGTTGGCAAACTTCAGTGCTAGCAACACAATCGGGATCAATCATAGGCGGCGTGAGAGTAGGTGATGGAGTTGGTGATTCATTCGTCGGTTGAGCTAAACTGAATGGCGATGCCGACCCTAATAAAATTAAAAGTGGTATCACAGTGATTTTAATCATCTTTATATTGACCTCAGTACGGAAAAGTAATCGGTTGACCATCTAATAAAGCCACTTGACCTTGCAATTGTAAGCGTCCTTCTGCAAACCAGTGAATCGCTTGAGAATAAATACGATGTTCTTGTTGCAAAACCCGAGCGGCTAAACTGTCTTCATTATCATCCGGTAACACTGGGACACGAGCTTGGATGATGACCGGTCCCGCATCTAAATCTTCCGTGACAAAATGGACACTAGCACCGTGCTCCTTAACACCTGATTCTAATACACGGCGATGGGTATGTAAACCTTTAAAGGCGGGTAATAAGGAGGGGTGAATATTGAATAATCGCCCTCGATAATGAGCAACTAATTCTGGGCTAAGTATTCGCATAAACCCAGCTAATATAACTAATTGAGGTTGATATTGATCGATAGCGGTTTGTAAAGCAATATCAAAATCAAGACGCGTTTTAAATAAGGTATGATCTACAATTGCTGTAGCAATACCAACTGATTGTGCGTAAAGTAAACCAGCTGCTTGTGAGCGATTACTAATAACCGCCCGTATTTCAACGAGTGAATCAGCGGCGTCGATGATAGCTTTTAAGTTACTGCCTCGTCCGGAAATGAGCGCAACGAGTGGTAATTTTTCCATAGTTATCTTCCAGTGATATCCAGCAACACAATCTTTTCGCTAGAATGTTCCTTAATGCTTCCAATTAACCATGCGGTTTCACCCATTTCTTGAAGAGAGTTTATCGCACGCGTTGCGGATTCTGCTGCCACACAGACGACCATACCAATACCACAATTAAAAGTACGGTACATTTCTTGGGTTTCAATTTGACCTTGTTGTTGTAACCAATTAAAAATGGGAGGGCGAACCCAACTGGTTGTATCAATGTGAGCACATAAACCAGTCGGTAACACTCGAGGAACATTTTCTAGCAACCCACCGCCGGTAATATGTGCTAGGGCATGAACTGGAATTTTTTTTATTAGATTTAAGAGCGATTTGACGTAAATATAGGTCGGTTCTAGTAACACTTCACCCAACTGGCGTCCGTCAAAGTGTTGTTCCAATGGTGTTTGGGAATGTTCCAAAATTTTTCGCACAAGTGAATAGCCATTAGAATGAATACCACTTGAAGCTAAGCCAATGAGAACGTCACCGGCTTGAACTTGACTACCATTGATAATGGCGTTTTTTTCGACAATTCCTACTGCAAAGCCGGCTAAATCATAATCATTTTGCTGATACATCCCGGGCATTTCTGCAGTTTCGCCACCAATTAAAGCAGCGCCAGCTAATTCACAACCCCGCACAATTCCCGCAATGATTTGGGTTGCTAAATCAACGTCTAACTGACCGGTGGCATAATAATCGAGAAAGAAGAGCGGTTCAGCGCCAGAAGTTACGATATCGTTGACACACATGGCAACTAAATCAATACCAATGGTGTCATGTTTACCATAAGCGAGAGCAAGCTTTAATTTAGTACCAACGCCGTCGGTTCCAGAAACCAAAACGGGATTGTTATAACGTTCTAAAGGAATTTCAAATAAAGCACCAAAACCGCCGATTCCACCCAATATTTCTGGACGATGAGTGCGAGCTGTTAGCGGCTTAATGCGTTCCACGAGTAAGTTACCGTTGTCAATATTGACGCCAGCATCGTGATAGCTAAAGGAAGAAAATTTTTTATTGGTCATCAAAATGTGCAATTTAGTATCTAAGTCAAATCAATTGGGCAGCTAGATATTTCTCGTTTTCACCTGACTCCTAAAGGAAGAGGGAATCAAAATGATTTAAATTAAGGGCGTAGTTAAATACCACCCCCCAACCCCCTCCTTGGCAAGGAGGGGGAGAATCAGGCTTAACTTAATGGCAGTGACGCTCCAGCGTGGGAACGAGGAAAATATATTGTTTATGCGGGAACCGGTTTGTAACCGGTTCCCAAACGTTTTGTTGGTTCACTAAACGTGTTGGACGGGGTTACAAACCCCGTCCCGCCGTCCCGCCGCCGTCCCGCTTAGGGGGGTGTCGGACGGGGTTACAAACCCCGTCCCGCTTAGCGGGGTTACAAACCCCGTCCCGCTTAGTAGAACAATTTAGTATCTAAGTCAAATCAATTAGGTAGTTAGATATTTCTCGTTTTCACCTGAATCCTAAAGAAAGGAAGAGGGAATCAAAATGATTTAAATTAATGGCAGCGAACTAACCAAGTCGGGTGGGCAAAAACGTAGTGTTGCCCATTGCATTCCCACGCTGGAGCGTGGGAACGAGGAACCGGTTCCCAAACGTTTGGTTGGTTCACTACCACCAAACTTGGTTCACTACCACTACCACCAAACGTGTTGGACGGGGTTACAAACCCCGTCCCGCTTAGGGTTTTGTTGGTTCACTACCACCAAACGTGTCGGACGGGGTTACAAACCCCGTCCCGCTTAGCTTAGGAACTAGACAGAAACATTAATTTTTTTCCTCACATTTACCAGCACCAAAGGGACTAGTCAGTGGACATTTACCCGTATCTACATCTGGTTTACTACAAATAGTGGTAAACGGTAAGTTATCTTGAGCTTCAGTACCGACTACTGCTACGCGTGCCTCTATTTCTACCTTTACCCATGTGGCATAATGTATAGCATATATTACATTAAAATCAGCATAACCATTAGTACCGGTTTTAATAGTTAAGTTGTCCACTGTAACCACATTAGCGGGTTCAAGTTGGTTATTACCATTAAAATCTTCACCTGGATCAAGTAGTCCATTGAAATTAATATCTTCAGCGGGTTCAAGTTGGTTATTACCATTAAAATCTTCACCTGGATCAAGTAGTCCATTGAAATTAATATCTTCATTGTTACACCAACCGGTAAGATTAGGTGTAACTGTGCCATCTGTATTGGCAGTTGTTGTTCCTTTAGCGTATTGAACGGGATAAACACTGAGTACGACCTCTGCATCACTCACTGGCGTACTATTAGAATCTGTTACCAGTACAGTATAGGGAACAAGATATCTGACCCCATTTTCAGAAGCTATTTCATTACCTGAACCAATGGTAACGAATACACTTTGTTTGGCAACTGTTAAATTTACCACTGCAGTAATATCAGTTCCCGTCACAACCGCTTTTATAGCTACACCATTGGCTGCACTGGTAGACGGTCCCGCAATATAAGTGGTCGATGTCCTACCAAAATCGTCTGTAATAGCAGAACCTTGAGTTATTTTGCCACTGCTAATATCAGTTAGCAGAAATTCGACTTGTTGACCGGCAACGAGGTTATTATCCACGTCTCGTACTACTGCTAAAATTTTGCTTTGTTGAGTTTCCGTGCCCACTGGATTTACGCCAATAACCGGTGGGCTAGCTTGAACCTCAATAAATTTAGGATTAGTCGCCACAAAACGAAGCGTAAATTGTCGTGATGGGCCACCTGGCTTTTCAGATTGTACGGTAACAATAGCACTGCCGGCATTACCACTAGGCTTCACGGTAAATATAGCCTCACCATTAATTAGATCAGTACGAATTTCATTCGTCTCCAATTGACCACGAGTGATTGAAAGGAGTAGTTTCTCATTTACCTGATTAATCCCACCTTCGTCCCAGTGAACTTTAAATTGTTGACCAGCCGTAGTCTGAAGCGCTACTCGACAACCTAAATCCAATAGGTTGTTATTATTCAGGTCTTCACCGATATCTAAAATACGGTTATTGTTTACATCTTCATACTCGGCTATAGAAGTACACAGTGGGTTGCTACCAGTTGGTTCTACTAGGAAATTACTATCTGAAATCGTTAATTTGAATGTCCCACTATCTGCGCCATTGGTACTAGCAGTGATAGTATCTTCGCCAGCATGAGTGGCTGTCAACTTCACTGTTCCTTGTCCTAAGGTGTTAGTGGTCACTGTATTAGGAACAAGAGCATTGCTTAACTCAGAAACTAAAGTGACTTCTTTATTAGCAATACCTTTACCGGTAGAATTAGTCACGGTGATAACTAAATTAACTTCCGTACCCGCAATGACTGCAGTTGGGCCGGATATATTGGTGGTTGAACCCGTTACCTCGACCGTGATCGTATCGTCTAGCACTTCGCCGGTAACCGTTGGAACAGTAGCCCGTACCGTGATAGTCCGATTATCTGGGCTACCTTGGGTAGTCAGACGAGCTTGAGCACGCCCAGATGCATCCGTTGTCCCAGCCACTGCTTCGCTATTTTCTATTTTAATCGGCTGAATTTCACCTGAACTCGCTTCAAAAGAAACTTGTGCGCCTTCAACAAGATTATTTTGTGCATTTTTAACAATGGCGGTAATAACAACGCCCTCAGTAGGACTAGCTGACTCTAATTGGAAACTATCTGCTATTAAGTCTAAATGACTGACTTCTTTAACTGTATCGGTAGCTGCTGGTTTAAAAGTAATTTCAACCGTGTTGCTGTTTAAAATCGGTTCGCCATCCGTTCTCGTCAGGGCTACCACAGTTATTTTAACTTTGCCCGGAAGACTATTTTTAACCTTTGCTACCAAAGTACCGGTGGTTTCATCAGTATTACCTTTAAATTTATCAAAAATAGTTGAACCAGTAATATCATTGCCACTCTCACTCGGTGAAACTAACAGTTTGACTGGTACACCAGACATCGGTGAGCCATTCTCATCTCGGGCTAATACCGTTAAGGTAACCAGATTTTCCTGATCAGTACTGACTTCAACACTAGTCTTATCTGGGGTAAGCGTTAAGGTCGCTGGTATTGGTACTGCTACGGGCAGAAAAACAACCGGGGTGGGATCACCAACTACACCCTCTGAAACCGGGGTAATATTAACAGTTAAAATTTCGGTTAGGCGATTAGTCATATCTGTTGAGGTGGTTACAGTTGTCCGATACTCGCCTAAGTCATTGGTCTTACTTTCGCCGGTAGTAGCAATCGTGACTTCATCAGAATCAGCTATTAAATTGACATTTTTACCGGGTAACGGATTACCACTCGCATCTCGAGGAACAACCACTAAGGTGATTTTCGACTTACCATCAGCCGGTTGCGGTGCATTAAATACCAGTAATTCAACTGTGCTCGGGAAGGCGGTACTATCACTAGAGGGTTTAAAAGTAACCGTAACGGGTGGATGAGCAATCTCCGTATCTTTAACTGAAATAGTGACATGCACATCGCCCGCTTGTCGAGAAGTGATCTTGGTGATAAATAAGCCTTTCTCATCAGTATTTCCGGCGACTGGTTCAGCAATAGCTGTCGTGCCAGTAGGCATTTGTACCACAATGGGGACATTGGGAACAGCTATGCCACCATTGTCTCTCGCAATAACTTGAATTTCAACGGGATCTTGGCCATTAGCATCTTGATTGTTGTTAACCGGTTTCACTACCAAGTCAGCGACTTCTAAACCAATGGCTATAAAGGTCAACATGACTGGAGCGCCGGTTATCTGAGTGCCTTTAGCATCCTTAGCCGTTGGTGTAATACTAACGATTTCGGCAACCATATTCGTTACCGTAGTCAAAAATTCACCTAAACTATTGGTTTTACCGGTAGCGGTTGCAATTTTAGCAGTGGTTGAATTGCTTACCAAATCAACATCGACACCTGGCAGCGGTTGGTTTTGGTTATCAAGCACCACCGCACGTAGATTAATAGCGGCTTGCCCATTGGCTGGTTTTTGAGCTTCACCAATGATTTCTAATTGAATATTCGCCGGGATGACTTCACTCGCGAGTGGAGTAAAATGAATAAATTGAGGTGGACCCACAATATCATTTACCACTGGAATGATGCGGAACTCACCAGCAACATTATGGCTAACGGTGGCCCGAAATTCTCCAATCTCGTTGGTATTTCCTTCGCTAATGGTTAAATTCGGATCATCAGCTAGGAATTTCACGGCTGCGCCTTTTATTGGGGTACCATTGGCTTCCTTAAAAGTCACGATTAAAGTAATCGCTGCTTGACCATTAGCGGGTCGCACATCATCCTTTATTTGGAAATCAACAATCGCACTGGTAGCCGGTAGCGGCGCCACAAAGGTTATGGTTTGGGTAGTTATCGGCGCGATTTCACCTTTGATTGCCGCTGTGACTTGAATAGATTGCGGTTTGGTGCTGGTTATGGTCGTACGAAACTCACCCAATTCATTGGTTGTTCCCTCGGCTTTATCCAAGGTAACTTCTGGCGCAGTGATAAATAAGACAATATCTTCACCATACCGTGGCGTATTTTGCGCATCACGAGGAGTCATGATCAGGGTTATCTTGGATTGACCGTCTGCGGGCTGGTTATTATTTTCGACTTTTAAATCAATATGACTTATTGGTGGACCTTCACCGGGTACAGTACTGTCACCGGCAATAAAAGTAACGGTAGTGGGTGGTGTGGTAACCGAGGTTTGTTCAACCGCAAAACTCACACCGACTTTGCCTGCTCGAGTAGAGGTAATTGTCGTTTCAAAAGTGCCATCGTCACCGGTAAAGCCTTTGGCGGGGATTGCCTTAGTTTCTTCTCCAGCAGAAAGTTGGACTACAATGGGTGCATTTATTACCGGTTGACCTCGATCATTTTTAGCAGAGACTTTAACTTTAATACCATCCTTACCGGTCGCGTTTTGATAATCATCAGTTATACTCTCAATGTTTAAGTTAGTTACGGGGATATCAGCACTAACAAAAGTAATTGAACGGGAATTACGGACCGGACTACCTACCAATTGATTGTTTTTATCGGCTACCCAAGCTTGAACTGTAACAGTGAATTCACCTACTATTGTACTCGTTGCGGTGAAAGTAACACTGCCACCCGCGTCGGTAGTTTGTTGAGCATTATCAAAAATGATCGGTGAGGTGTCACTATCCGCTGTTATTTCTACGTTAGCGTCGGCTAGCGGTATATTTCCATTATCACGTACTCTCGCCACTAACGTAATTTCGGACTGACCGTCGGCTATTTGGGTTGGTGGTGAAGCAATCAAACTAACAGAAGCGGGGGCAACAGTGGGCGTTTCTCCTGGCTCAGTTGGTTGAGTAGCAACAGCGGTAAATTTAAGCGTTTTTAAATCACTACTGACTGTTCCAGCAACGGCTCTAGCGGTAAATTCTTCAACCACGGTATCCGTAAAAGTGACGACAAAAAAGCCGGCTTCATTGGTTTTGCCCTCATTGGCAATCTCCATTTTAGCAGAGCCACCACTCACTAAAATACTGACGGGAAAATCAGCGACGGGTACTTCCTCTCCAGAAGTATCACTAATAACTCGACCTACTAAGCTAATTGAATTTTTGCCGTTAGCTTCCACATCTGAGGGTATCGGATCATCCAGGTCAATTTTCGTGGCTTTTATACCGGTTGGTGATTCACCGCTCGTAAAAGTAATGGCTTGAGGTTCACTAGAAGAGGGCGTATCACCCGTTGTGGTAACCGCTGTTAAAGTCACGGTTTCGTCAACCGTATTGGTTATTGTGAGTTCAATGTAGCCTAGCGCACCGGTATTGCCCGTTATTGAAAAAGTTTGTGATTCTCCACCTATTTTTAATTGCGCAGTGAGGGAATCACTGTAAATCTGAATGGGAGTGTTAGGAATGGGTGATTTGGTGTCATTATTTCGTGCTAATACAATTAATTTTGCGGTGGCAACCCCATCGGCTAAGACATTATCGTTTTTAACGATGAATTCTGGTGTTATCGATTCGCCGGTTGCTACGGTCCCGGTTCTAAAATCAAGCGGATAGGTTCCAATGGTCAAACCACCCACAATGGGAGTAACTTTAGTGGTTTCTGGAACCAGATTAACCACGCCAACCAGGAGATCGCCGGTGGTAGTGGTTGGTGCAATAACCGTTGCGGGCATAGCATTAAAAAATTCGTCTGGTATTTCTAGATCTTGGATCTGATTATCTGTAATCGTAACCGGATAAGCTGTTGCAGAGGAATTGGGTGGGAAAGCTACCTCCACGGGAAGTCCCCTAATAGGAGAACCCCTCCAATCCCGAGCCACAATTCTAATAATCGCTGGGGTAAAACCATCGGCAGTTGAGGTGCTTTGAACGACCTCAGCAGTCGCTGAGCCTCCAAAATAAAGTGGAATATCAAGTCCTTTCTGAAAAGTATCTCGACCACTGATATTGACAGTAATATTTTCACTGCCGGGATGAGTTACCGTGAAAATTAAATTGCCATCTTTATCCGTAAATTTAGGTGCATCTTCTAATTTTGCGGCACCCGGTGGATGAAGCGAAACCGTAAACGGAACCAGCGGCGCAATTTCTCCAGCTCTCGTATCATTGCTATAAGTAGCAGCTAATTTAATGGTAGTCCGACCACCATTAGGAATAAGCTGTTGGAAACTCTGCAAATTAACGATTTTAAGCCTAACAGTAAGATCTTCGTCAGTGGGTGTAGTTGATATGGGCACTTCCGGTTTAAACGTATCCGGCAAGAGATTACTGGATTCATCACTCCCACCACCGCAAGCCGTTAATAGACTCACTATAAAAAATATCAATATCAGCCAGCGGCTGGAAAAATGTTTTATCATCAATTTTATCCCTTTACAGTTATCAGTTATCATAGATATTGTTCACCTTTCCTCCAGTGACAATTATTTTTATTTGCTCTCGGTTTGACAACAATCGTTGTTATTTTCTCCTTCTGAAAAATAAGGCGGATTTCGTCTTTACTGATAACAGACTAAGTCGTTTCCTTTAAAATTTTAGGTGTGATGAAAATGAGAAGTTCTGATTGTGTGTCGTTCTTAGTATTTCTTTTGAAAAAATTACCCACTAAAGGTAAATCCGAAAAAAATGGAATACGAGTGACGTTATCAGTAGCATCTTTTTCATAAACACCACCGAGTACTAAGGTTTCACCATTATCAACTAAAACATTAGTTTTAACCGCACGCGTCTGAATGCTAGGGATGTTGTCAATAGTTTCCCCAGGAGAATCCTTTTTGACAGCCAGATCGAGATTAATCCGATCATCTGGCGTAATTTGCGGGGTTACTTTAAGTTCTAAAGTAACCGGTTTAAATTGGACTTGAGCTACCGCACCTACCCCAGCTTGTTGCAGGTAACCCAGCTCTCTACCTTGAGTAATAATGGCTTCTTGTTGGTTACCCGTAATAACTCTGGGATTAGAAACAATTTCTCCCATACTCTTCTCTTTGCATAGCG
>JAAUSR010000120.1 GCA_012032555.1 Thioploca sp. | reverse complement strand
ACCAATTTAACATCAATTAAGTTACAAAACTGTCTGAATCATTGTTCTAATGAATTCCTCATAAATAAATCCATTCAAAGATCAGATTTGCTGCGCTTAGTTTGACCTACTTGACACCATCACTCTATTTTTTCTCGTTTTTAGTTCCCAAGTTTGACTTCACTGCCATTAAGTTAAGCGATTTACTTCCCCCTTTTTAAATTCCCACTAACCCCCCTTTTTTTCAAAGTGGGGAGTAATCTGCTTAACTTAATGACAGTGACACGGGAGCGTGGGAATGTGTTTTCGCTGAAGCGGTACAATTTAATGGTGAGGCTAGAGCCTCATAGACACTCCCACGCGGGAGCGAGCAAAAAGGTATGAAATGGTTTCATTCTAGTCCCCTAATTGAAAAAATTTAACTCATCATTTCCATTCAGTGAAATGACGAATACCACCAGACTTACAAATAAGCTAGGTAGGGTGCATTTCATGCACCATAAACAACTTTTGGTGCGTAAAACACACCCTACTCTCTGCTGAACATGTCAAAGTCCAAGCCCGGGCAGGGTGAGCGAAATGCCGTCCTATGCCCAGTTAATTGCTATAGAACTTATACGGCATTTTGCTCACCTTGAATGGAATTTGAGGAAAATGGTGGGCAATGCTGCGCTTTTGCTCACCCTACTTGACTACTGCCTTAAAAATGTTATTTAAATCGCAGTTTAGAATTTCGTAGGGTGGGCATTGCCCACCCTACCAGAACTACCAGAACTGATTTCTTCCTGGAACACAGTAAAAAGTGAGCTATGTGTAACCGGAACGAATAACGAGTTACTGACTAATCAGTTACTCTAATAACAATCGGATCTTCATTAAAGGTTAAAAAGACTGGAATACCTTCACCTTCGGCTAAGGTTCGATAACCTAAGTAAACGCATACATGTCCAGTACCATCAATTGTACCTTGGTACATCACCATATTATTTTGTTCCGACAAGATCAGTGAGCCAGTTTCATCAGGAACCACCGTATACAATGGTTCGAGATCAGCTAAATTTCCACTCCATTTTTCAACGTAATGTTGGGTAGCTTGCTCTTTGTCACGGGTTTTATGTCCGGCACACCAACCGCCCTCTGCGCCACCATCGACGATCCAATCGCAGTAATCCTGCGAATTATCATTTTTCACGATGTAATAACCGCCTTGCTCAACAGTTTCAACTAAACTCGGGTCACAATTGTCCATGCTGGGACCATCGACTTTCAAATCCGGTTCTCTGACATAATAGCCAATAGCAATAACGTCTATTTCCTTCCCAATATCTTCCTCGGGTAAAGAAGAAAGTGCTGCACTGACTATAAGTTTATCGGTCTTCTTGACCGTGAGACTGGATTTAAAATCAATAGGATCAGCTAGTGAAACACCGCCCTTAATTTGAACCGGGGTTGTTTCTTCTATATTACCAGTACTGAGGTCAATAGCCATTGCTTTTAGGCTAGGAGGATATTCCACACCATTACCCATCAAAGGGACTTTGAGCAAACTGGTTTTACCAGAAGTCATATTCAAAGTGGCTTCTATTTTTCCAACTTGTGGGGGCATAAAGGTAATTTCAACGACACAATTCTTTCCAGTACCAAGAGTAGATCCGCATCCGGAAGTAGAAGAAGTCGTTGAAAATTGACCCTTTTCATCTACCAGGGTGATTTGAAGATCGGTCACGTCACTCTTAGTCTCATTAGTTAAAGTAACCTTTTGGGAATTACTAACCGTACCGACAATAACATTGCCAAAATCAAGTTTGGTTGGAGTGGCTGTTACTGTTTGAGGCGTGCTACCATCGTCACCCATCCCAGTGAGTTCAACTTTATCGAGACTGGTTTTGTCACTCTTAGCTTCTAAAGTGGCGGTTTTATCTCCCGCAGCTTTAGGCGTAAAAATGATTTTAATCTGACAAGTCTTGCTCGCTGCCAAGGTGGTACCACAATCATTAGTCGCCGCGAAATCCTTATCACCGGTTATATTGATAGTCAGCTTGGACAAGTCCGTTTTACTTGTATTTTTCAAGGTAACCGTTTTTTCCGCACTGGGTGTCTTAACCGCTTGTTTTTTGAAGTCAACAGCGGCAGGTGTCAGGGTAGCCGTCACCGTTTGCGCCGCTTCGGTACCGGTACCGGTCAGTTCAATTTTATCCGGACTCGACTTAGCGTTAGAACTCATTTCCACTGTGGCTTGGCGAGCACCGGCAGCCGCTGGGGTAAAAGTTAACTTAATCTGACATTTAGCTTTAGGTGCTAAGGTTCCACCGCAATTTTTTTCTGGGTCCGTAGCAACCGCAAAATCTTTACTATTATCACCGGTTATCTTGAGACTAATTTTGAGTAAATCCGCTTTACCGGTGTTTTCCAGAGTAACGGTTTGTTCCGCACTGGTTGTCTTAACCGCTTGGTTTTTAAAAGTAACCGTCTTTTTCGATAATTTGACCGTCGGTTCAGCTTGTACTTCTGTGGGAGTAGCGTTACCCGCTGTGCCAGTTAACTCAACTGGGTAAACAAAAGTCGGATCATCAGCGTCGACGACTTCCAAAGTAGCTGTTCGAGTACCCGCGGCTGTGAGCGCTGGATTAAAAGTGATGGTAATCTTACAATCTTTTCCAGTAGCGACTTTCCCACCGCAATTCTTGTCAGGAACAGTGGTAAAAGTAAACTCTCCCTTGTTACTACCGGTTATCTTGATACTGGCTATTGTTACTTCTCCACCGGTGGGTTTCAGCGTAGCTGTTTTTTTGTCACCGGCTTTGAAAGTCAGTTTTTCTGGCGTTAGCTCTAAAGCTTGTATGGCTTCCGCCGAGAGTGAAATTCCCAATAGAAAACTACACAACACGACGGTTGTTTTTAACCACTGATTTCTTTGAATATTGATACTCATTGCATATTTCTCCTTGAACACTTGAATCAATACCCTCTTGTATTTTTGTATCTTGGTTGCTACATAGGCATGAATGTAAATGAACACTCATGCTAAAATGAATAAATAGTAAACCTAAAGATTAACAGAATTAAAACGATTTTGTCCATATGTAGAAGTTTTTAATTTTATTTTATTTTTTACCAACAAAGGAGTTGTTATGCAAAAGTTTCCGATCCACCTTTATTGGATAATTCTTTTCATGTTATTCATTGGGCAACCTACCTATGCCAAATTACCGATAAGTGTTGGTGAACAACCGGTACCTAGCCTCGCACCCATTTTAGAAAAAGTCACTCCCGCTGTTGTCAATATATCAAGTGCACACACCGTTAACAATCCTCTTTTTAATGATCCTTTTTTTCGCTATTTTTTTAATGTACCAGAGCAAAAGCGCTCAGGAAGAGGATCCGGGGTCATCATTGATGCCAAGAAAGGTTATGTTGTAACTAATAATCATGTGATTGATAAAGCAGATGAAATTTCTATTACCTTACAAGATGATCGCACTTTCAACGCCACCGTGATGGGTACGGATCCGGAAACTGATATCGCTTTATTACAGGTATCTGCTGATAACTTGATGGCATTACCCATGGCGAATTCTGATAAACTACGAGTAGGTGATTTTGTCGTCGCTATCGGTAATCCTTTTGGTTTAGGACAAACAGTCACTTCAGGAATTATTAGTGCACTAGGACGAAGTGGTTTAGGAATTGAAGGCTATGAAGATTTTATTCAAACCGACGCTTCAATTAATCCTGGTAATTCTGGTGGTGCCTTAATTAACTTACAGGGCGAATTAATTGGTATCAACACCGCTATCCTAGCACCCGGTGGCGGAAATGTGGGGATTGGCTTTGCCATTCCAATTAACATGATTAGTCAAGTTATTCACCACCTCCTTGAATTTGGTGAAGTACACCGTGGTGTACTGGGTATTGAGATGCAAGATCTTACCCCGGAATTAGCTTCCGCTTTTGGTTTAACTGAGAAAAAAGGCGCAGTGATAACTAAAATTGGCTCCAATACCCCGGCCGCTGAAGCCGGCTTAAAAACGGGAGATGTTATCACTGCGGTTAATAATCAGCCCATTAAAACCGCTGGTGATATTCGTAACCGAGTTGGCTTATTACGAGTCGGTGATAAGGTTAAAATGACACTTATCCGAAGTGGACGAATATTCGACTTAACTGCCGTTATTGCTGATACTAAAACCGTTAAAGGCCAGGAAGTGAACCAATATTTAGATGGCACTACTCTTAGCGATAGTGATGATGGGATAGAAATACGCGAGGTTAACCAAGGCAGTACGGCTTGGAAGGTGGGTTTCCAAAAGGGGGATGTCATTGTGGGTTTTAATCGGCGGAAAGTGAAAAATATAAAAGAGTTAACCCAACGCTTTGCGCGCTATTCTTCACCTTATCTCATTCAAATTCAACGAGAGGATAGTATTTTATCGCTTTGGTTAAATTAGTTTTTTCATAAAAAGTTAAGCGAGAATTCTTTTCCGCTTTTTAAATTTGTACTCATTATCACTAACGAAATTGACAAGTTACCCTAGAACTGAGTTAAAGTAGAGGATCTCTTAAAAAGGGCTTATATTAGCTTTCGGTCGGGAATCCTTTCCCGCCACGCCGGTCGGCAACGGTTGGCCAACCCGACCTTAATGTCATTTAGTCTAAATAGAATTGTTGACGTTGTGTTGGCATCAATTGACCTGGAACCAGTATATGGGCATAGTCGATTAAAGCTTGGGTAGCAGCAAACACCGGCCACCGGCGAACAGTTTTATCCTCAGAAGCGGTGAAAATATGCTGACCATCTGGACTAAAGATGGCTTGTGTGACAGCAGTTTCATGTCCAGAGAGGATGGCAATGACTTTACCACTGTCAATATGCCATAACCGCGCGGTGTTATCACGAGAAGCCGTTAAAAGATATTGACCGCTGGGACTAAAATTAACGTCGACGACCGAATTTTGATGTCCTTCTAATTGAGCGAGTGGTTCTCCGGTGTTAGCCTTCCATAGACGAATCGTTTTATCATCTGAAACAGTAACAACACGTCGTCCGGCTGAATCAAAAATTGCCCGATTCACTGATTCAGTATGCCCTTTCAGAACGACTAGTTGTTTACCGGTATAAGCTTCCCAAATATAAGCTGCGTTTTATCCCAGCCACTAGCGAGCGTGAGTATTTTCTGATTATCTGGACTGAAAATAGCATAATAAACTGAATCTTTATGTCCTTCCAACACCGTCAGAAGTTTACCGCTGCTGATTTCCCACAATCGTGCCGTTTTATCACGAGAGGTTGTAACTAAACGCTGACCATCCGGACTGAAAGCCGCATAATTCACTTTATCCTGATGACCTTCCAGAACAGCCAATGATTTACCGCTGTCGACTTCCCACAACCGAGCAGTTTTATCATCAGCAACAGTAACCAAGCTGTGACCATCTGGACTAAAAGCAAGATAATTTACTTCCGCTTGATGTCCTTCTAATACCATAAGTTGCTTACCGCTGTTCGCTTCCCACCAGCGGACGGTTTTATCACTCAAAGTAGCGACTATTTTTTGACCATCTGGACTGAAAGTCACGTACTTAATCAAACTCTCTGGCTGAGAAATTTCATTTAATAAACTACCTGTAGCAATTAACCATACCCGAATGGTTTGGTTATCAGCACTCAGCAACCATTGATTATTGGAATTAACAGCAATTTGATTGATACCTTGTTTATGTCCAGAAAGCACGATAACTCGTTTGTCATTATCTAACTTCCACAGGCGAGCAGTGTTATCACGAGCAGCCGAAATGATATATTGGCCATTGGGACTAAAAGCAATCTGTTCAACGCTACCTTGATGCCCAGCCAGTACGCTAATGAGTTTGCCACTGTAAGAATCCCAAAGACGCAGCATTTTATCAGCAGAAGCCGTTAATAGATATTGACCGTCAGGACTTAATGCCATTTGCCAAATTTCACCTTCATGCCCGGTTAATACAGCGAGTGGCATGCCGGTGTTCACCGCCCAAATCCGCGCGGTTTTATCGCGAGAGGCGGTGAACACGCGCTGACCATCCCGACTGAAGAACGCGTCGGTTACTTCATCATGATGTCCGCTTAATACCGCGAGCAATTTTCCTGTTTCCACTTGCCATAACCGGGCAGTTTTATCTACGGAAGCGGTGATGAGTTGCTTGCCATCTGGGCTGAAGGCCGCTTTAGTGAGCACATTTTCATGCCCCGATAATAAAGCACTTTGTTGACCATTATTAAGTTGCCAGAGGCGTGCGGTTTTATCTTCTGAAATCGTCATGATTTGCTGACCATTAGGACTAAAAGTAGCGAATAAAACTGGCCAATCATGCTGTAATCCTAAAATCGCCTTACCGGTATTGATGTCCCATACTTGAGCAATACCATCCATTGAAGCGGTAACAAGGTGTTGATTATCTGAACTAAAATCCACAGACAGGATTCCCAATTGATGTCCGGCTAATACCCAGCGTAATTTACCACTATAGGCATCCCAAACTCGAGCGGTTTTATCATGAGATGCGGTAACTACCCACTGCCCGTCCGGGCTAAACACAGCAGCGGTGATTTTTTTCTGATGCCCATTTAATACTGTGATAAGTTTACCACTGTTTATTTCCCATAAACGCGCCGTGTTATCCCAGGAAGTCGTGATGACACGCTGGTTATTAGGGCTAACAGCAACCTGACTAATCACGTCTTCATGCCCAGACAATACTTGATATGCACGGAAATAATATTGAACAACCGCACTATACAATTGTGTTTCTGCTTCGGGAAGATAAGGTCGATTAGGTTTAGCTATCGTTTTAGGCAAGGCTTCCAAAGCGAGCAAAATACTATTTTTTTGATATCCAGCTTGGCTTTGCTGTCGCGCTAACTCCGCTAATAGTAAAGATTGAGTACGTAAAGTTTGATTTTTTTGAGTTTCGAGGTCTTGTTGTACTTTCGCTAAAGCTGATTCATCTGCCATTGCCGTTGAAGTAGGCTTTGTTGTTGCGGTGATTGATTGTGGTACTGCAATAGCCATTTTGTCAGCCGGCTTAACCTCCAGTATCAATAACCAGCTAAAACCAATAACGACCAATATAATTAACAGGAGCGTAGAACCTAAAATCGCTTGCTGTAACCGTAGTGCTTGTTTTTGTTGTTGTGTCTGATAGGCGGTTTCACTCTCGATTAACAAACGCTCTGCCTCTTCGGATAGGGCTTCCGGTGGCAACCATTGGCGAATTTTCTGTAAATGTGCCGCATTTAACAGCGTACCGGAGCGGTTCCAATCTTCCAAACCGCGCTTTAGAGTGTATTGTGCTAAACCTCGTTCTAGGGTTTCTTGCGCTTGCCGCCGTTGTTCTTCATACTCCTCATACCATTCTACGTGCATTTCGTTCTCCATGGTAATGGTGATTTAAAGTAAATCAGTTAGATATTTACTACTATAGCGATGAACACGTTCTACTGCATCGAAAAGTGAAGGACAATAATACAGCATTTCGGTAAATATTATTAACATGGCATTAGGATTATATTCGTATGCAATTTGATTTCTCAATTCACGAATTTCGATAAATTTAGCGACAGCAGCAACTAATCCTTTCTTTTCGGCTCGATTAATGCGGTCTCTTATGGGACCTGATTCATCTAAATAAATCAGGTTGGTTAATCAGTCTAAATAGCTTTTGAATCAGCAAATCACTTAAGTGTTATCAAATTAAAAACTAAAAATTTCGCGTAGGGTTGGCTAGAGTGCTCGCGCTCCTGGCTATTTGGCCTGGGTTAATGCTTTTACTTCTTCTACACTTAATCCCATCGCTTGGGCTATCTGTTCTTCAGTTAAAGCACCAAGAGACCATAACCGCCGAACCGATTGTTGTTGTTCTGCTCTTGCCTTCTGTTGGCCTTCCTTCAAACCTTCCGCTTTGCCTTCTGCTTTGCCTTCTGCTTTGCCTTCTGCTTTGCCTTCTGCTTTGCCTTCTGCCTTAGCCGCAGCACGGGCTTGTTGTAGTTGTTCTTTTTTGACTTCTTCTAGGCTATATTCATCGAACATTTTAGCACGTTCCTGCGGGGTCACTTGGTCTTTCTCAATCAGCTTAAAAATGGCTTGGATTTGCGGATGGGTATAATGAGATTCGTCAATCTGTTCATCTAAACTGTCTTCTATCGCTTCCATCCATTCATGATAGGCGCGCGGCGTGTGGGTTTTATTCAAGTATTTTGGGCAAATGTAAATAATTTTATGGCCAATTTCACCCAGCGGTTCGCCTTGGAGATTTTTGGGATCAAAGTCAATAATGGAGATATCTTGTTGATGTCGATCCCCAGAAGTTAAGATGACTAGGGTAAAGACTTGGAGTGGCGGACGATAGTCTTGGGAATGAACCAATTGATTGAGTAAAGCTGCACAGTGGTAGTGCAAGAAACGGTGATAGTGGTCCGGAAAGCGAACATGTTGGATATCCACAATTACTCGATTGTTCTTATCCTCCGCATAGAGGTCAAATTTGACGGCGACATTACCAATGGGGGGATCATAAACTTTATCGGTTTCAACGCTATCAATGTCCAGTTCAATATTCAGAAAGTCACGGACCAAAGCAGTGAAGATGGCTGGTACCCGAAAGGCTTTTTGAAGATAACATCGTAACGTAAGGAGGCAACTTGTTTCATAGCATGATTTGCTTAATTTATTAAAATTAATGAAGCTT
>JAAUSR010000013.1 GCA_012032555.1 Thioploca sp. | reverse complement strand
CTTACTTACTACAAACTCTCCGTAACACTGCCTATACTGGGCAGCAAATTCTTACCGAAATAGCTACCCAATTAATCATCCTCATCCGCAAACAGTCATTCAAGGGGGTTTAGAAACGCTGCAAGAATGGTTAAAACGTGATATTGTTTTAGGTACTTGTAGTAAATAATTAATCACTAGAGAGAAAAAATTATGATAAAAAGCCGGTTAAATTTTTATCATCGAGTTTTATCAATACCTGTATTGATATTTATCATTACTTTTATCAATACTGCTTGCCACAGTAATAACGAAAATAATTCCGGAAAAAATACCAAAGATAATAGCAATGAAGATAGTTCTGGAAAAAATACGATGGTGGAGGTATGGTTGACAACTGGCGATACAAGTAAAAAATTATTGCAACAACAACCTAATATCAATTTTAAGACCGTCACAGAAAACAGTTCATTGCTAATTGAAGTTAATGGGCCTAAATATCAACAAATAGAAGGTTTTGGCGCTGCTCTAACGGATTCAGCCGCTTGGTTAATTTATCATCAGTTGAGTGCTGATAAACGTAACGAACTGATGAATAAGTTATTTTCTCCCGATGATGGCATTGGAATAAATTATTTGCGTTTGCCCCTGGGTGGTTCTGATTTCGTTAACGGTGTGGCGTATACTTACGATGATATATCTTGTGGAGAAACTGATTGGCAGCTTAACCAATTCTCAATTCAACACGATAAAGAATATATTATACCCATTCTTAAAGAAGCAATGATAAAAAATCCCCAACTCAAAATAATAGCGTCTCCTTGGACTGCACCCGCTTGGATGAAAGAAAATTGTTCATTGTACGATGGTCAACTCAAAAATGAACCAGGGTATACTGAAGTATATTCAGATTACTTGGTAAAATTTATTCAAGCTTATCAAGAGGAAGGCATTTCTATCTCAGCTATTACGCTTCAAAATGAGCCTCTCTATGAGAGTCAAAATCTTCCTACTATGGGCATGGATTGGTGGGATCAAGTTAATTTGTTAGTTTATAATTTAGTTGATAAATTAAATAATATTAAAGCTAATACCAAAATTCTTGTCTATGATCATAATTGGGAAAATTATGATTACGCACTTAACGTCTTGAATGATTTGGAAACCAATCATAGTCAATACTACCAAGCAGTTTCAGGTACCGCTTTTCATTGTTATCAAGGCTCACCAGAAAGACAGAGCGATATCTATAACATACACCCAAAAAAAGATATTTACTTTACTGAATGCAGTGGTTGGTATTTCTCAGGTCAGGATGCGGATAACAACTTTGCTAGCGATTTAGTATGGCAATCCCAAAATCTGATAATTGGTGCGATTCGTAATTGGGCAAAGACGGTTATTTGGTGGAATCTTGCCTTAGATCAAGATGGTGGTCCGCATCTAGCATCTGCTTGTGGAGAGAATGAAGGTAAAAGATGTCGTGGGATGGTCACTATCAATACTGAGAATAATCAAGTATCTTATCATGTCGAATATTATGTGATAGGACATGCAAGTAAATTTTTAAAATCAGAAGCATATCGGATTGACTCAACTACCTTTCCGGGAATAATTGAAACAGTCGCATTTCAAAATCCTGATAATTCTAAGGTACTTATTGTACTTAACTCAAGTGAAGAGTCATTGGCTTTTGGAGTAAAGTGGAAGGGTCAATATTTTGACTATAATTTAGATAAGCATTCTATTGTCACATTTAAATGGCCCTAGCATAAGTAGATTGGAGCGAGGAATAAAACCAGTTAATTGGTTGTACCTTCCCATATAACTGGGGAGGTTTTTTTATTTTCTAATTTATTTACGGTAAAATAATTAAAACTATCGCTAACCAGCAAAATAAATAGGTTTGCTCACCATGACATCAACACCTTCTTCTCCCAATCAAGACATAGAAATTATTGAAAAAATAACCTGCTACCAAGGTTTTTTCAAACTAGTTCGCTATAAACTCAAACACACACTCTTTGCTGGTGGTTGGAGTAAAGAATTACTGCGCGAAGTATTAGAACGAGGTCATGCTGCTGCTGTCTTACCTTATGATCCCATTCGTGAACAAGTCGTAATGATTGAACAATTTCGTCCTGGTGCCATTGGACATGCTGATGGCGCCTGGTTATGGGAAATTGTTGCGGGTATTCTGGAAACCGGCGAAACACCTGAAGCGGTAGTTTACCGAGAAGCCGAAGAAGAAATGGGCTGCCCCGTTGCTGATATCATTCCCATTTGTCAATTCTTTGTTAGCCCCGGCAGTACTACTGAAACGACGGCCCTGTTTTGTGGACGAGTCGATTCTACGCAAGCGAGTGGAATTCAAGGTGTTGCTGCCGAATATGAAGATATTCAAGTACATGTTGTGCCATTCGCTACCGCTTTACAAATGTTAGCAACCGGTAAAATTCGCTTTGCCCCGGCTGTGATTGCTTTGCAATGGTTAGCTTTACATCATGAGGAAGTTAACCAACGTTGGCTAGTGTTATAGTTAAAGCTAAAAATTAGGGTTATCTTTCTTGAAATATTTATGCCCAATGCATTTTATTCATTATCATCATCGATAAGATTAGCGTAGTAGGTATGGGGAGAAAGTGAAGCAATCATCTGAATATTCACGTTAATTAAAAGTTGATCTTTCTTAATTTTTTCTATATTAATCGTCGCCTGTGCCGGTAAGGCTGTTATCATGGTTAGAGGTTCAAAAGATCTTTCATAACCTACCTCTTTTAACCATTGACTAACATTACGCCAATTATTGATTCGGTAATCTTCTTTATTTAGTAACCTTTTAAGGTAAGGATAAAGGGTATTACTTAAGTTGACTGCTACGGTATTTCTAGCTTTATTTAACTTATCTGCTATTTCCGTTGGACTGTGACCACATAATAATCCTCGCAAATAAACTTTTTCGGTAGTGGTCAAGCCTTTGCCTTTAACGGCAGCGAGATCATCATAAAGTCTATCTAAATCAAACACCTTCTCAGCTTCAATAAATTGTTTATTAATCGCAAGTATGGGCATAACGAATAAGTACCTCCAAGCTGATTAATTAATTTGGCTAATTAAAAATTAATAAAATGACCCAAATAACTAATTAATGTTAGTTAAAACCACTTCTTTAATTATATATACTGCTTTTTGATTCTATTTTAAAGTTAATGGATATGAATAAGAATTTATTATTCAGCTTAACAGTACATATAATTTATATATTATATCTGGATTTTATGATAGAGGGAAGTTTTGCTGGTTCTAATGTTCTAATAACTTAGATTTAAGGTGTTTATGAAAAATAAGTTACTGTATTCTCTAGCTGGTTGCTTGGTATTATCGAGTTTTTTATCTTCATCAGTGTTGGCGTGTGTTCAGCCTGATCCCCCACCAAAAGAAGAACCACATATTACTGAATGGATATGTCATGATGATGGAACAGTTTGGGTTCGTATTGGCCCTTTTTATACTTTCGGCACAGAGGGAAATCCTATGGTCTGTGCTTGTGCTCTTACCTTAGCTGAAAATATTGGAAAAGTCGAAGATGTTGAGCTTGTAGAAGAGGGAACGGATACAGTAATTCCTGGCTTTATTTTTACCTCTAACCCAAATACTCAATTTGGTACTCAACAGCAACAAGGATTCGCAACAACGAGACCTATAAGTGTTGAAGGAGGACTAAAGGCAGAGTTAATGTTCAAGGTTAAATTAGGAAGTGGACAAAGTTGTAACCGTGTGAAAAGAATAGTAGGGCATAAATCAACTCTATTTACTGGTGGTGCTACAGATGATGGTGTTCCATCAGATCATATTAGAGGTTGGGGACCAAAATTACCGGTTGAATTAATAAATTATTCTGCTGTTCCTAGTGATACTTCAATTACTTTAAATTGGCTCACGGGAAGTGAGGAAGATGTTCTAGGTTATCGCGTTCTGAGAGGCAAAATCCAAAACGTTGAAGTGGTTTCCGAGGGATTAATTCCTAATCAGGGACAAGGAAATACCGGTGCTTCCTACTCCTATGAAATACCTAACGTAGGAAATGGCGTTGATGCCTATATTCTGGAAGTTCTCAATGCGGATGGTAGCTCTACCTATCATATTAATGAAGAATCTATTCTGGTCGATGGTAAGAAACCATAATAAATTCTCTTAGCCAACCGAAATAAATTTATAATTGCACTCCGGAATATGGAGTGCAATTGAAATATCACAAAGTAGGTAAATATGTATTACCTTCAAACCATCAGTTTTACTGCAATCGTGTTGTTATTTACTCAGCAAGTTAAGTCGGCTGATTCTCATCAAGAATTTAATGAACTCAGTAGTACATTAGCTCAAGTCCAATCCATAGTTGAAGCTAACCGCGAACAATTTAGAGTAACCAAAACAGATTTTTATCCGCGTGATGAGGCTAAAGAAAACCTAGGAAAGTTACTCTTCTTTGACAAGATATTGAGTGGTAACCGCAATATCTCTTGTGCAACTTGTCATCATCCCTTAACCGCTACCGGAGACGGATTATCTTTATCAGTGGGAGAAGGGGGTTCTGGATTAGGCGTTACTCGTAATACAGGTAAAAATCGTCGGATTATTCATGAACGAGTCCCTCGTAATGCACCTCATTTATTTAATTTAGGGGCAAAGGAATTTGTGTCTTTATTTGATGATGGACGAGCTGCAGTTGATTTTAATCAATCGAGTGGATTTAATACCCCGGCTGGTGACACACTTCCAAATGGATTGGATAATGTACTGGCAGCCCAAGCGATGTTTCCGGTAACTTCTGCCACCGAAATGGCTGGACAATCTGAAGAAAATAATATTGCTAAAGCCAGTGCGGAGGGAAATTTAACTAAAGTTTGGCTCCAGCTAGCCAGACGGTTACAAAATATTCCTGAATACGTTGAATTATTTAAGCAAGTATTCCCCACCATTAAGACTCCCAAAGATATTACTTACGTTCATGCCGCTAATGCCATCGCTGCTTTTGAAGCTGCCGCTTGGCAATGCACTAATTCTACTTTTGATCGCTTAATGCAGGGCGAGTTTAATGTGGTTAGCCTCGAAGTTCTGCGCGGAATGATATTATTTTATACGGATGCTGGCTGCGGAGATTGTCATAGTGGTAAATTTCAAACTGACCATCAATTTCATGCTATCGCTGTGCCTCAAATTGGTCCCGGTAAAGGAGATAATTTACCCGGATACTTTGATGGACATGACGATTTCGGTCGTGAACGGGTAACCAAAAATCCTGCCGATCGATTTAAATTCCGCACCCCCAGTTTAAGACAAGTTGCATTCACCGGACCATGGGGACATGATGGCGCTTACAATAGCCTAGAACAAATGATCCGTCACCATCTTAATCCGATTCAGGCGTTAAATCACTACGATACCAGCCAAGCCATACTTCCTAGTAGAGAAGATTTAGATATTATTGATTTCACAGTTCATAATGATGTTACTCGTCGGCAAGCAATTGCTAACGCTAATGAACTTCAAACCAATTATTTAACCGATGAACAAATAGCTAATCTCATTGCTTTTTTACAGGCTTTGACCGATTTCAACTGCGTTGATCTGCGACGAAATGTGCCAGACCATGTTCCGAGTGGATTATCGCTGGTGGAGTGAATTTGTTGTAATTGAAATAATAATTTTTCTAGGGCGGGTTATCGTAACAACAAAACCCGCTAAAATGTCGAAAATCCAAACGTATTAATTAGAGTTTTTATGACAAATTTTACTATTAACTCACGTAATAACAATTTTTATAATTATTACCTTAAAATAACTGTTCAATTAATGTTAGGGTTAGTATTTTTTCTTACTTTACTAAGTTGTCATGATGATATTAAAAACATATTAAAGCCTGTTTGTAAATGGATACCTATAATTGTTTCCGCTAGTGCTAATATGGATATTCAGGAAAAATGTAGGCTTCCTGATGAAGGCGAACAAGTAATATGGGTGCTAGCATGGGAATGGTTGGTAGACAAACTTCCTGATCCACCACCACCAGATGGCGTAGGCACATTAACAACAGGTGAAGAGAAAATTATTGCTGTGCTCGTTGCCCCAACTGATATAACAGTTGAAAGTTTTAAAGTTGAACTTAATTCCAACTTAGTCGATGTAGATTCAGCAGTAAGTTCTGAACATAAGGAAATAATCACAGAAGAACTAGCATCACGTCAACTTTTCAATCTCCAATCTAATTCTTTGTTATTTTACCAAACAACATCTTCTATTCTGGCGAATAAAGGTGATGTCGCTAGGCTGGTAATGAGTTTAAATGGGGGAGAAAGAGTTGAAAATGGTATTTTAACTATAGGATTCATAACCGAAAATGAACTTAATAGTGGTTCGGCAACTCATTTAATAACAATGGAAGATGATGTCAGCGATAATCCGGTAGGTTGTCCCCCATTTTCTGTAGAATTGTCCTCTTTTGAAACCACTATATATAACAATAGTATTATCACTCAATGGCAAACCGGTACTGAAATTGACAATGCTGGTTTTCGCCTTTGGCGTGCTATAGAAAATGGCAATGGCAACTATATCAACATCACAACTCTTAGAGAATTCGGTCGTACCGAACAAATAGAAGCTAACTCTGATGAAAATTGCTTAACTAAAATCCAAGGTCAATTAAAAGTCGATAATTCTGACCAAACCCTCAAATTCATTTCCGCTGTTGGTAACTCAGCAGAAAGTACCTGCTACTCCTTCACCGATACAAGTAACCTCAATGATGGGACTTATTACTACCTACTAGAAGATATTGGTGATAATGGAAATAGCACTTTCCAGTGCGATCATATTGGTGCGGTAATTATTGGTCAAGGTCCAGTTATCGATTTACAATCTGCTATGAATTATTGTAAGGAAGTAACTGGTGGCAATGATTAATTAGCCGTAGTCCAAATGAAGCGAAGCAAAATCTGAAGCGATAAAGCGATGATGTCCCAGATTCCACTTCGTTCCATCTGGGCTACAATCGGTAATGAGGCTACGCTCCACTGCCATCAACTTAAGCTGTTTATTTTTTAGCCCGTGTAGGTTGGAGTGAGTGCCAGCGAACTCCAACACCAACATGGTTGTCATGGAATTGTTGGACTGAGCGTAGCGAAGTCCAACCTACGTGGGCTGAAACGACGGCCCTGTTTTGTGGACGAGTCGATTCCACGCAAGCTAGCGGTATTCAAGGTGTTGCTACCGAACATGAAGATATTCAAGTACATGTTGTGCCATTCGCTACCGCTTTACAAATGTTAGCAACCGGTAAAATTCGCTTTGCCCCGGCTGTGATTGCGTTGCAATGGTTGGCTTTACACCATGAGGAAGTTAACCAATGTTGGCTGGGTAGCTAAATAAGAAATGGAATGAATCTATAATAATGGCTTACAGTGATTTTGACTTAAGAAGGATAGAAACGGATTTCCAACTTGAAATTATTGAGGATCAAGATCTATTTTCACATATAGCGGCAATAGAAATCAGCGATTTTTTAACTAAAATATGCTCAAGCAAAATGTGCCTTTAGCTCAGGCATTAAGTACTGAAAAAGCCCGCTCAGAATTAATTATTATCAACATTTTCTTAGAATTAAAAAATAATCTGAATATTGGATTATTTTCGGGCATAGATTTTACTGTTGATAACGGTAAAGGATTAAATGGATTTTGTGATTTTTTGATCAGTCAGGCAGCCCAGCAATTATTTTTAAAAGCACCCGTTATTGTCGTGGTTGAGGCTAAAAATGAAAATATCATTGGTGGACTTGGGCAAGGTATTGCGGAAATGATAGCCGCTAGACTATTTAATGAACGAGAAAATAGCAATATTTCAATTATATATGGCGTGGTTACGACAGGACATATTTGGAAATTCATGAAACTACAAGATCATTTAGTTTTTGTAGACCAAGAAGATTACTATATTAAAACACCAGATAAAATCATAGGTATTTTGTCAGCAATGGTTAAGCAAAATGCTTAAATTATTAATTTATAAATTAAATTCAAATTGGAACCAACGTTGGTTTAGTGACAGTATGATTAAGTACCCGTTCACATGTTTTCAGGTATATTAATTAAAACAACGGTGGTTTTTATTTACCTTATCTCTAAAAAATTTGTGAGAGGGTACTTATATCCGTAAACTGAGCAAAAATGGTTGAATATTCAATTTCCATTGTTCGAACTGCACCAAAGGAAGCTGCTTCGGCACAAGCATAGTCAAAAGCTAATATTTGCATATTTTTGAACAAGGCTTGCCAATATTGATCTTCATCTTGATTATCTCCTCGCAGTAACTCATAAGCTGTAATTGTGGAAATTGCTAGCTGATAAGATTGTGTTGCTAATGGTAAAGAAAAGTTTTATCTTTCTCTGCCTTCTTAGCACGTTTATGGGCAATCAAAATGTTAGTATCAAGACAAATTAAGCCCATTGATTTAAATGTTGCCTTTTTTCTTGAATCGTTTAATATTCGGTTTCACTCATTTCCGGACTATCCAGTAACAATTGTAAAAGTGATGCTGGCGATTCTTGGACTAGGCTTTTAGTTTCTCCTTCAGCAATAATTAGCACTTCTACTTTCTGCCCTTTTTGCAAGGGTAAAGCACGACTTAAAGTTAAATGTTGTAGATCGTCAAGGGTGATAATTTCTTTATAGGTGTACATATTATTGTCTCAAATAATTTATAGTCATTACCGACGCCGTCTTACCTTATGACCCAGAACAAGAGGTGATGATTGAACAATTTCGTCCCGCTGCCATTGGACATGCTGATGGCGCTTGGTTATGGGAAATTGTCGCGGGTATTCGGGAAACTAGCGAAACCCTAGAAGCGGTGGTTTATCGAGAAGCCGAAGAAGAAATGGGTTGTCCCGTTACTAATATCATTCCGATTGGTCAATTCTTTGTTAGCCACAGCAGTACCACTGAAAGAAACCACCACATTTTTTTGTGGACGAGTCAATTCAACGCCAGCCAGCGGCATTCAAGGTGTTGCTGCCGAACATGAAGATATTCAAGTGCATGTCGTGCCTTTCGCTACCGCTTTACAAATGTTAACCACCGGTAAAATTCGCTTTACGCCTGCCATAATTGCATTACCATGGTTAGCTTTACATCATGAGGAAGTTAAAAAACGTTGGTTAGATAGCTAAAGTTTTTATTCATTCCCAAAAATGATTTGAATTAAAGTTAGCATGGGATGATGCTGAATAGCTAGAAAATTTCATTGCCAATCTTTTAAACTGACAGCTGGATCACCAAATAGAGTGAACGTTTTTATTACATCTGCTGAAGTCCCTTTGCTATAAGCAGCAATTTTAGCTTGAGTCGTCAAGGCACCTAATCTTTTAACACCTTGTTCAAACAGGATAGAAAAGGCTTCTTGAGCTAGAATAGCATCCTCCCATAAATAACTGAGATTACTTGGTGCAAGACTACCAATAGCCCCACCTTTAGCTATAACGAATTCTTCAGCTAAAGCGTATTTATCACCGACAAAATAACCATTGATACAGGTGAGCATAAAAGCAAAAAAGAGTTGTTCTTCATTCGTGACCAACTGAAGATTTTCTGGCTTAAACAATCCTTTAGAACCACTCCATTGGTTAACGACACCGTGTCCAATATAATTACTAATCATAATTCCTTGATTCATGCTCGCAATGATATCTTGAGTGGCTAGGGTAATTTTGTCTTCCTTAGTCATTCCCTCTTGATTCAGTGCCAGGTAAGATTGTAAGTAAACTTTATCTGTGCCAAAATCAACGGGTAAATGATTAATTAATTCCTCACTTGAATCTTCAAAGTCTTGCTCACTGTCTGTTACCAGTAAAATTTTGCGTGGATTAGTTTGGTTAGATTCTTCAAAGCGGATAATTTTATTAATTAATTCAGAAACTTTCTCTGGCGTGTTTCCAGGAATTCGTCCAATAAACATATCGGGTAAGTTATCGTCACCATCAACGCTAACATACCAACTGTCATCGGGAGTTAAACCATCCCAAGAGGGTGAGAGATAAGTGGGTACTTGACTGACCTTCTTAGCCGACTTTTGAGCCTTTTTATAGTTTAAATGTGCATCTCCCACTAAAAAGACTTCTGTTGGTGCTGGTGATCGCCAATTCTCATAAGCATATTTTAAAAATTGTTTAATAGCTTTGGGTTCTGCTAAACCCGCATTAAATTCATTATAAATTTGTTCCATACTCACCGCTTTAACACGTAACCCTTGTCGGCGGCGCAATTGAACCAGCGGTTCTACTTCTGGTAAAAACTCGCTGGTGGTAATCAGAATATAATCTGCACCATTTTTCTGATTCTTTAATTGATGGGTTTGGTAAGGGATAATTTGATCGGGTGATAAAATTTGTTTAAGCGCTGAAATAAAGTAAGTTTTATCTTCAGTTGCTGAAGTGGTGAAGCGCACTTGATAGGTTGATTCAGATTCTACTACTGAAAAATCAGTGAGTTCCACCACTTCATGAGGATTGGTTATGTCATAAATGACGAGTTCCGGTTGGGTAAGCTTATCAACTCTAACCGATCGACTATTTGCTGCACCAGGAATGGTAAAAACGAGTCGATCTTTTTTACTTCAAGATTCTGCCAAGCGTTAACTTCTATCCAATTAGGATAGATCACATCGACTATTGCCCCAGTATCTCCTGGCATTTCAATGTTGAGTTGATTTTGGCCAATTTTGAGCAATTCTGAAGAAAATGACGTGGATTGTATAAACTCTACATCCCCATCCCAAAATTCATCACCAATCAAAGTATCATTTAACTTAATTAAGGTATGATGGTTAGGGTGGGGTGTCGCGGTAGAACGACCACGAAAACCAACTCGAATAGTTGCTTCGGTTGGTATTGGTGAAACCGAAGTGAGTTCAAAAGTAAAATCGGCGGTTTCGGAAGCATTTAATCTTTGCCAAAACCAATAGTCTTGTTCTGGTGCACCAGGTGTACCTAACCAGGATTGATTGTCTTCTTCAAGATGAAGACTGTCATAAAAAGTATTAATCGTTTCAGTTTCACTCGCTGGAGTGAGATGACTATCAAGTGGAACAACTCTTTTACCCGGTATTCTACTTTGCCAAGACAACCAATATACATTCGTATCAGTAAAAATATTATGACTAATACCTTGCCCATAAAATTCAATATAATCACCCGGATTCAATTGATCCGGTTGTTGTGAATTCACCTTAATAGCCACTTCTTGGTCTTGATAAAATAATTGCAAGTGAGTTGGATTGATGAATTGAGCGGGTAACCCTGCTTCTGCTAATTGTTCGTAAGATAATCGGTAAATACCCTCTTGAGTTATTTCAACTCGTAAACTATTATTGGTTTTAAGGAGTCGTTGAACCGGTTGGTTTTCAGTTTCTGTAACCGGGGTTGTTTCGGGTTGACTTCTGGAACTCCGTTTAGTTGAAAAGGCTGGTTGGTAATTAATTAAGACATTTTGAAGTAAGGCAGCATAACTATCAGTAACGGATGGATCTTTTTCCCGGGTTCTTGTCGTTGCTGGAGATATAGCAGCTTCAAATTGAACTTGTAACAATGCCTTTTTAAGGTAACGTAGCTCTTGAGTTACCGGATCCCATTGAAACGGAAAAATACGTAGCCGACTCACCGGTACACCTCGCAAAATTTGGCGAGATCCTAATTCCAACTCAGTTGTTGGCCAAAAATGATTGCTTTGATAAACCATTTTATTTTGGGTCAATGAATAAGTCACTTCTCCCCGCTTAGAAATCAGGGGAGTGGGTGTGGGGCATAATTCTACTGCGGAGAGCGTTTCATATTCTGCTGTCAAAATATGCGCAGAAATCTCCCCAGTATCAGGAATTTGCATTAATGTGCCTATAATGGGAATTTCCGGATAACCCGGTTCGGAAGTGGTTGCCCAGTTTTCTATGTCAATTTGTTGACAACTGGATTCCAAAATCGGCGGCGTTTTGAAATTAAAATCGGGTAAAGTAAACTGTAAAACGAGTTCACTGTCATGACTAGAAAGCAAATGGATAGCTGAAGTGGCCTCGACTGCGGGAGCCAACATGACAATAACACTACAAATAAAGATTGGAAAAATTCGGCAGTTCATAGTAACATTCCCGTTTTACCGATAAATAAAAAAGGAAACTCTCCCTTTTCCTACCCCTAAGGGAGAGAAGAGCCACGGATTCTCTTCTTCCTACCTAAAGAGAGCCGTGGAGAAGAAGGTTAAGAAGGGGCCTTCTTCAGTTTTATTATTATTTTTTTCTCTTTGCACGGCGCTTGGTCAGCGTCTTGATTTGGTCAGAATCAAGTGGTCCAGTGCCAAGATACTGAAACTCACCCTCATTACTACTGTCATCAGTCCAATTACCATCCAGTGTGGTCGGGTTGAGGGTGATAGCATTTTCATATACATTGATGTTCCCGTGATTTTGAGTAAATTCAAGGCGATAGATTTGATTATTCTCATCGAATAAACCAGAACCATTTACCGGATAATGGGCTTTTTCCCCAATATCTTCGCCAATTAGGGAATAATATTTACCATTAATATCAGTAACTTCAAAGCATAAAATTTGGTTTACCGGCGCTTGTAACCAACAATGTATACCTAAACTCTCAGCCACCGTAAATGTAGGTAAACTCATGAATACTAAGAAATATAGCGGCAGTGTTATTTTAACCCTCATCTGCAAACCTTTTTACATAATAGTGAATTCATTTTCAATAATTAACCTATCAAGTCCTATGAAATTTTTTACTCGACTCTCACTCGTTTATCCGTAAAAATTACATTTTTAAAACTATTTTATAAGCGGATTATAGCATAAATTTATTAATTGGTCATCAATATCATTTTTACTTTTTTATTTTGTTATTTTAACCTGGAATGGTAAGAAAGGTAATGGATTGTTAGCATGATAAGTGATTATCATTTCTTATTATCAAGTTTACTGGCGTGTTAACCTGAATATTCATTTAACCCTCTCTAAAAAAATATTTATTATTCTCGTTGTAAAAAACAATTAGCGAAATGGTGGCGCTCATTAAAATTATTCAAGGTGATATAACTAAACTCGCAGTTGATGCTATCGTTAATGCCGCTAATGAATCTTTGCTGGGTGGCGGTGGTGTTGATGGTGCAATTCATCGCGCTGCTGGCCCACAACTATTAGTGGAATGTCGCACTCTAGGTGGATGTTCAACTGGGCAAGCAAAAATAACTCAAGGTTATCAATTACCTGCTCGCTATGTTATTCATACGGTCGGGCCAGTGTGGCGGGGTGGACATTACCATGAATCTCAATTATTAGCCGATTGTTATATTCATAGCTTAGGGCTGGCTTTAGCGCATCAAGTAAAAACGATAGCCTTTCCGGCTATTAGTTGCGGTGCTTATGGTTATCCCATTATAGCGGCTGCCCAAATTGCTGTCCAAACGATTAAAACCTGGACTAAAACTCATCATGGGATTGATATCATTTATTTGGTTGCATTGGGCCAACCGATTAACGAAGCTTACCAATTAGCATTATCTTCTATTAAATGAATCAACGTGGTTTCACTTTGCTAGAAGCGATTGTAGCTTTAGCACTGTTTGCGAGTACCGGGATAGCGTTATTAAGTTGGATTAACACCAATCTAATGAGCTTACAACGGATACAACAAGCCCAACAACGCCAACAAGCTATCCAAAATGCGCTGGTGTTTATGGAAACGGTTAACCCCCTAGAAAAACCTCAAGGAAAAGAAACGATTGGAATTTACCAAATCGATTGGAACGCCACTGCACTTGAATTACCTAAGGATGGTGTGACTAGCCTTGGAGGCATCAGTTTGTTTCAAATTGGATTATATGAAACCGAAGTCAAAGTCAAGGTGAAGCAGGATTTACTCGCTCAGTTTACCTTACGTCAAGCTGGCTATAAACAAGTACGTCAATTTAAAGATGAGTTTCAGTGAGATGAAGCCGCTGCAAAACAATCCATCTCCAAGCTATTTTTTTCAGGGATTCACTCTATTAGAAATGTTAGTGGTATTAGTCTTAATAAGTCTAATCAGCCTGTTGTTATTAGAGGGTTTTACCTATGTCTTACACCTCCGTTCCCGCTTTTTAGAGCAACTAGACGATTCTCAAAGTGGAATTCTCCAAGAATATTGGTTCCGAAGTACGTTAACTGGGATTGTGACTGATTACGAAGATGGCCAATCTATTTTTCAAGGTCAACCACGAGAATTAAGCGGTCTAACCTTAGCAGCATTAGATATGCAGGTCGGTATACCAACCACTTTTGCTTGGCAATTACAATATGCTGATGGTATAACCACATTACGTTATCAAAACAGTCAAGGCGATTATTGGGAAGTCGCTAAATGGTCTGGGGATAGTGGTGAATTTCAGTATATGAGCATGGCAGGCGAATGGCATAAGCAATGGCCACCACAATTTGGTTTAAAAGCATTACAAATTCCTCAAGTCATTCTGTTTCAGGGACAGCGGCGCCAAATGCCAATTAACTGGTTGGTAAAACTCTCCGATGCTAATTACACTCGATATGATTATCGCTTATATGAAGATTAATCCGTTTTCAGTTATCCCAGTTAATTAATCGTTATGCAATCTTCCCAAACCGGTTTTGTTTTAGTGATGACCTTATGGGTATTAGTTATTTTGACCCTGGCAGCGAGTTCATTTGCGGTGTGGACCCAGCGAGCCATTGAGTTGGTTCAAACGCAGCAAACGGATTTGCAAGGCGAGATGGATATGTATAATACTCAAGCAACCCTAATTTATCTGCTAACAACTCAACGTTTTACCATTGCGGGTGTAACGATTTCTAAATCGGTAGCGCAAGAAAAACCACCCGTTAACCTTGAAGATCTAACGGATGATAGCAAAACCTTAGAAGAAATCATGGATGAATTTGTAGCGATGCAAAAACAACAAAAACAGCAACAAAATAACCCAATGATTTTTATGGATGAAACTCAGGACACGATTTTATCGGATGGCACGGAACTCGCCTTAGATGATCAACCTTATTTTGGTTATGGGAAAGCCTATTTTGCTTTACAGGATGAAGGTGGATTACTTAATCTCCAATTAGAAAATGAAGTTGTTCTTAATCGTCTCTTAAGTTTATTTGGCATTGAGTATGAATCACAGGCCCCTTTAATAGCCAAGTTTAACGATTATGTCGATCCGGATGATTTGCATCGATTGAATGGCGCCGAAGCTTATCACTACGAAGAACGTCATTTACCACCACCGCGAAATCATTTTTTGATTCATCCGCTAGAAGTCTATCGCGTGCTTGACTGGAGTGACCAAAAAAACTTGTGGAAAGATGACCAATTGGGCCAATTAACCACCGTTACCGTTGCAGCACATCCCAATTTTAACACCGCACCGTCATTGGTATTACAAGCGGCTTATAACTTCAATGAATTAGCGGCAGAACGCCTCATTAAAATACGTCAAAGTTTACCTTTTTATACGCTGAATACTGTCACTCAGATTGCCGGTATGCCTGCGGAAGTAGAGCCTTTTGAAACGAATTTCTTTCCCGCTCAAGCGCTTCGGTTAACGCTGTGGTATGAAGGTGCCCGGTCTATGCGACAAGCCTATATCCGCTTAACCCATACTTTTGATGGCAATAAACCGTGGCAAATTGATGCTAATTTACAATTAACGTTATTACCTCATTATATTAAAACGGCTCCTGTTCATGCGCCCACAATTCTTTTCGACGCAACGCTATCTGCAAAGACGTCATGACGTTATTATCCCCCCAGAACCAGCTAGAGGTCATCGTGAATGGATCATCTCACGGGGATTATGTCATTATCGATGTTTTTCCTTAAAAGATATTCCCGTTAACCGTCGTGAACCAGTTTTACAACTACAAATTCAACAATGGAGTCCTTTTCCTGAATATGGAAGTTATATGGTTTGGCAGGGCGAACAAGCTCAAGTTTGGATTTGGGATAAAGTTATCCAACAAAATAGATGGTTAGAAATGGGAATTAAAAAAGCGGCCTTGTTACCAGAAACCGTATTGCAACCTCGCCCCACGACTGAAATGACTCAGTTACTTCAATGTATAGCCGGTTATGAAGGGCAAATTTGGCAACAAGGCGTATTAGTTGGTAGTCGATGGTGGTCAAATAAACCGAGCTTAGCAGAATGGTTATTGTTTCAACGGGCACAGGGTCTCGCTGCTCATTCGCAATTACCGACATTAGTTGCAACACCTTTATTAAATCGCCCTTGGGGCCGTGCGCCACATCGCTTCAATAAACTCCGGTTTCTCTATCAAGAATCCACTTGGATTACAGCCAGTGCCGCCATAATGAGCGTCATCTTAACTGGGCAAAGTATCAGTATCATTAAATGGCAACAGGCTGTTAACCAAATTCAACAACAAATTGACACACTGAACGAGCAAGTTACCCCCATTTTATCAGCACGAACTCAAGCGCTAGCTAATCGACAACGCTTTGAACAACTCCTGACCCTGAGTGCGGCTCAGCCGCTACAACTCGAATTGATGGCTAAAGTGGCGGAAAAACTACCGAAAAAGAACTCAGTCCGTTTTGTCAACTGGGCCTATCAATTGAAAGAACTACGATTTACTATTGAAGCAGATGAACAAATCGACCCCACCCAATATATTAAAACTTTTCAATCTCTCCCTTTTTTGACGGAAGTGAAAGTAGATACTTTTACTGATCCGAAAAAATTGATTCTTAAAATGCGAGTAGAACCAAGTAAACTATAGTTTTTAAAGGGATGCTGCCATTGATTAAGTCATTTTTAAAAGAATTTCAACAAAATCTGCGATTACGGATCGGCAGCGGAATCATTATAATCATACTCGTCACTTATGTGATTCTCGAATTAAATGATTACCGATACCGATTACAACAAGATTATCATAATGCCAATACTCAACTAGCACAGCTACAAACCGTTGCCACACAAAAACAATGGCTCGATCGCGCTACAGAAATACAACCGTTACTCACGCAACTCGAGGCACGACTCTGGCAAGCTAATACCAAAGGGTTAGCACAAGCCACTTTTCAAAAATGGTTTAATGAACAAGTTAATTTGACTAAAATAAACAAGGCACGCTTAACTGTCGATCCAGCCATTGAGGTTGAACACTATACTTATTTATGGCAAGTAACTGCGCAATTAGAAGGACAATTTGAATCAACCAAAATCAATAATTTACTTTTAGCGATTGCCCAGAATATTCAAATGACTGTTACGGAACGATTTGATATTCTTCCCTCCGCCACCAACCCGAGATTTACCTTAATTATTACCGCCTATTTTCAAAAACCTTAGCCACCGTCGCAACAAGGGATTGTAACCCCTTGTTACGTTAAAATCGCTCCCTATCTGATTTTACCTGAACCTTTACCTAAACTACAACTATAAGTGTTTAAATTAAATATGCCGGGGTTAGGAAATATAAATTGTTGTAAAGTGACATGGCAATTAGCTAATTTATCTACCGGTAGGTCTTGGTAATCAGGAATCAAGTGAGCCGGTAAATAGATACTGGGAATGTCCAAAATGCCACTTGCGGGTATAAATTCAGCCTGGTCGGCACTGGGTTGAGTAACCCAATCCAGGAAAGACGCTTGATTGACCTGAACATTGGTGAACCCAAACGGCATATCCAACACCGCAGAATATAAAGCGGTCACAGGTTGTCCATCGCTATCGCTATAAAGTGGTTTACCATTTATATCAGTATAGAGAGGGACTTGTAAACAAGGAATGGTTGCTTGTTGTGTTTCATTAGAATAGGTTGCTAGACAAGTTGGGTTTGATGATACAACTCCACAAATCGCTGCCACACCCACTTGTAAAAAGGTATCATACACATCAAACACATTATAACCCAAATTTTCGGCAGCTAATTCAACTCCACAAGCTGCATCCTGGAAACTGGCATTTTGTGGCCAATAATAACGATTGGCTTCTATCATGACTTCAAAAGCTTTTTTAATATCCCAACCGGTTTTATGGGCTAGAATACAAAATGCTTTGTTAAAAACGCCACTGCTGTAATGAACATCCATTCCTGGCTGATATTCATCGGCATGATCAATAAAAATTGTATTATTATTAGGTATATTATCTAATGAATGGGGATCACATAGGGATCGGATTGGTTTACCTTTGTAATCTCCATCTTTCTTAGTAAGATAAGCACCAATATTCCAATCATTATTACCGAATGCATAAAATTCAGCCGTTTCTCCCGCCATATCCGAAAAGGCTTCGTTAATTCCACCCGATTGATCTTTGTAAATCAGATTGGAGTTCTGTTCGGTAAAACCATGGGAAATTTCATGAGCAACAAAGTCCATGCTAACCAACGGATGCAAATCGTGCAAACCATCACCCAAATAAACTTGGGAATTCCACCAAAGAGCATTCTCAAAACTCCACCAATACACTACATTTATTTGAAGCTTAAAAGGAAGAATATTGATGCCGTACCAGTTTCTATATAAATCAAAAGTCTTTTGACCAAAGTAATGAGCATCATTCAGTGGTGAAAATGCCCCATTAATCGCTTGTGCGGTATTATTGAAACAAGGATAAGCAAAAGCAGGGTTATCAGCATCAAAATAAGTAAAGATAGTCGTTTTAACATCAGCAGTTTCTAGTCGACAAGTTTTTCTATCATTACTCACAGTCACCTCTAGAAAGTCATAAGGCGATGTACCATAATAGTAGGGGGCATTGGGTATTCTAATATTACCACCGGGACCAGTCCCAACCTTTTCAACCGTTTCATGATTAAGCCCATCCCAATGTTTGAGCAAAGTACCATCCAGAGCATCTATTATCAGGTGTGGTTGGGCGAAATGAAATTCTAAATTATTTTGGGCAAAAAAATTCACATAATAAGCCAGTTTAGCTTGTTGACTGGTTTCATCAATATAAATGACCAGTTGAATTTTCTCATGGTCAATCAGCCAATTGCTTGAATTATCTTGTTCTTGTAGAAAGGCGGTTTTAGCTTGATTGAACGCTTCTAATTTACTGAATTTCGGAATAGTTGTCTTGATTTCTGAATCTAGATCTTCAACCACGACGCCATTGATTCGCTTTAATACTTCATCTCGTTCATGAGTCGCAATTCGATAACCAAACACCGGAATACCCCTATGAGTTTGTTGAAATCGCTTATGACGAGTACCGACTTTATCGATTTGATTACTGTCTAACCGCCAACTGTCTTTGGAAATAAAGCTAAAGGGAACGTTAACTAACGGATTCATGATCTTTGAGGACCAAGTATTATCGTCACCAGCCGGTTGAATACTGTTGAGGTTAGCTGCGGTTACTGAAACCGTAGTACCTAAATAACACCCACCGATTAACCACTTAATAAACCTGAAATAAAGATGTTTGTTCATAATTTTTATGGCAATTTCTTTTCCCTTTGGTTTTGGTAAAAGTTGCCATCCTCCGCGATAATAGAACAGTCACTGATTTAAGAATATGTTATTGCCGGAATTAAGTAAGTCATTTACTTACTCATATCCAGACCAATCCCTACCTGCTCCCAAAAACATATTTAAATAGATGTATTTGGTAATTCGCTCTCTGTTGATAAGTCAAAAGATCTACAACGAGAGTCCTGGTTGAGCAGTTTCAACCATAGACATTAGCCTTAGCTATATTGTTATTTAAGTAATATTCAAATCAATCCATACCAAACCGTACCAAACGGTCTAAGTGAATCAACTCATCAAAAATTTAAGTACTAAGTATAAATTATAGTTATTTTATTTAACTTAATAAAGAAAAGAAAATAAAGTCATTGAAAAATTAAATTAAGAAATTTAACTATAAATTAATTTTATTCGTTAAAATAGATTGTCACAGTAAACTCCGTTACCGAGTTAATTGATATAGCAAAATTGTCAATAACTTCAAACCCAACGGGTATAAAAAATCTTTAGGTTAAAATACTCATCTCTTTAATTTATTCATAAAAGCCGAGTCATCATAAATTAACAATATGAAATCAAAGTTTTTTTCTTATCCGGTTAAACGGATAGGTATTATCGGTGGTGGACAACTGGGTAAAATGACGGCACAAGCTGCTAAACAAATGGGTTTTTATGTGACAGTATTGGATCCAACGCCACATTGCCCAGCAGCACACCTTGCTGATGCTCAGCTAGTCGGTGAACTATATGATGCGGACACCCTCACTTCCTTAGCCAGGGTGAGTGAAGTATTAACTTATGATGTTGAGCATATTGATGTTAAAACTTTAAAAAAATTAGCTCAAGCGGGTCATGTGATTTACCCTTCACCAGAACTACTGGAGATTATTCAAGATAAATATTTACAAAAACAAATGTTTATTAAACATAATCTCCCTATTCCTCAGTTTGCTGCTTTTGAACAAGTCACACCGGACCATCTCGCTCAATTTGGCTTTCCGGTTGTGCAAAAGGCCCGTTTTGGGGGTTATGATGGTAAAGGCGTGGTTGTCCTCAGAAACCCAGATGATTTAGAACAGATTTTACCGGGCCCATCAATTTTAGAACAATTTATTCCCATTGAAAAAGAATTAGCCATTATCATCGCTCGCACGTCCAAGGGTGAATCGGCTTGTTATCCCATTGTAGAAATGCGTTTTGATGATAAAGCAAATATTTGTCAAGCGGTTATCGCACCAGCCCCTATTGATACGGCTATCGCAGAACAAGCTCGCCAAATCGCCCTACGTGCGATTGAATCATTGCAAGGGGTAGGTATATTTGGCGTAGAAATGTTTCTCACTTCAGCCGGGCAAATTTTAGTGAATGAAATTGCACCACGTCCCCATAACTCCGGACACTACACCATAGAAGCCTGTATGACCTCTCAATTTGAACAATTAATTCGGGTTATCAGTGGATTACCACTCGGTATGACCACTTTATTACGACCGGTAGTGATGTTCAATTTATTAGGCGAGACTGGTTACCGTGGTGTACCCATTATTGAAGGTTTATATGATGCTTTAGCAATACCCGGTTTATCTTTTCATTTCTATGATAAACAAAGCACGCGTCCATTTCGGAAAATGGGGCACATTACTATTCTTGATGATAATTTGGAAAGCGCTATGATCAAACTTCGGCAAGCAAAAGCAGTATTAAAGATCAAAGGGACAGAACTATGTTAAATAATCCCAATGTTGGTATTATTATGGGTAGCGATTCCGATTTACCCGTATTGCAAGCGGCGGCTCAGATTTTAGAAGAATTACAAGTGGCTTATGAATTAACGATTGTTTCTGCACACCGTACCCCAGCTCGGTTATTAGAATATGCACAACAAGCTGAGGCTAAAGGTTTAGAGGTCATTATTGCGGGTGCCGGTGGCGCTGCGCATTTACCAGGGATGATTGCCGCTATAACGCCTTTACCAGTCATCGGGGTTCCGGTCAAAACGGGTCATTTACAAGGATTAGATTCCTTATTATCCATTGTACAAATGCCCAGCGGTGTTCCGGTTGCCACCGTTGCTATCAATAATGCCAAAAATGCCGGCATCTTAGCAGCGCAAATTATCGGCATCAAACAGCCGGATATTCGTCATCAAGTGAGACAATATAAAGCTAAATTAGCCACCGAAGTGAGTGAAAAAGCAAGACTAGTAGAAACAATGGGTTATAAGCAATATTTAGCGCAGTAATGATAGATTTAAGCTAAGGCTGGCAAAGTAAAATAAAAGAGACAACCTTGTCCAGGCTGACTTTCAATACCCACTTCGCCACCTAACCTTTCGACAATGCGTCTGACAATCGATAAACCTAAACCATGCCCTTCTTGAGTCTGATTCTGCGAAAGTCGAATAAAGGGATGGAAGAGTTTAGTTTGATCCGGAAGGGATAAACCGTGACCATTATCCAGTACCCAAAAACGAATCTTATTTTTGTGTGGGGATGCACCGAGTTCTAAACGGGGTGGCTGCCCACTGTATTTGAGACCATTACTGAGATAATTAACCCAAATTTCTTCTACCCACAGGGCATAGCCTTGTGCAGTAGGCCAAACTGTAGGCAAAACAATTTCTCCTTGAGAGGCTTTGAGCAGCGGTGCTAAACGTTGTTGCACTTGATCAATAATTTCAGGCATATTTAGCGGGGTAAATTCAATTTCTTGTTGTGACACCCGAGCTAATAGTAATAAAGAATTAATAATCTCCAGCATTTTTTGCCCGGACTGAGAAATATATTGTAAATATTCTAATTCTTCTGGTTCGATCCGCGAGACCAAGGTATCCAGTAATAAATCAGCAAAGCCAACTAAACTTTGTAAAGGATTTTTTAAATCGTGGGCAACGGTACGTGCAAAAGTATCTAATTCAGCATTCTTAGCAGCTAATTCAATATTTTGTAATTCTAATGCGCTATTTTGAGCGTGAAGTTGTTGTTGTAATTGATGAATCTTTAAATGGGTATTAATTCTGGCTAAAACTTCTTCTTGTTGAAAAGGTTTGGTCACATAGTCAACGGCACCAACTTGAAATCCTTTTATCTTATCTAGGGTTTCTGATAAAGCCGTCATAAAAATAATCGGAATCGCTTGAGTTTTAGGGTTTGATTTAAATTGTTGACAAGTTTCAAAACCATCCATACCGGGCATCATCACATCCAGTAAAATTAAATCGGGTATTTCATAATCAATCAGTTGTAAAGCACTTTCTCCACTTTGGGCAACCGAAACTTCAAAATCATGAATTGTTAAAAAATCAAATAATACACTGACATTGGATGGCACATCATCGACTATCAAAATGGTAGCGGGTCGCTTAGTTATCATGGTCAATGTCTCTTCAATATTTTTCAAGATAAATCCATGTATTGTTTTAATAAGGCACGTAATTGATTCATTTCAAATTTTTTAGCTAAATACCGTATTTCCTGAGCAAAAGGTAATAATGAAGGGTCTTGTTGCTCAAGTTGAGTGGTGTATTCAATAATTTTTTGTACCTTTCCGCTCATCACCAGTTTAAATAGGGTGGCCATTTGCGCTGTCGAAGGCTTTATTGCTGGTGTGATTACTGTGGTTATTGGCGTAGTTGGTATTGATTCCTCATAAATCCAGTCCAGTAACAAATAATGCGACAATAAGTCTAACACATCCTGTGTATTAATAGGTTTAGCAATAAATTCACTACAACCCGCTTGAATACTTTGACGACGATGATGCTCAAAAACACTGGCAGAAGCGGCAATGACCACAGTATTTTGTAATGATTCTATTTGCCGAATTTGCTGAGTTAATTCAAAACCATCCATGGTTGGCATCATCAGGTCGGTAATAATCAGATCGGGTTGGTTTTGCCGAGCTAATTCTAAAGCCGTTTTACCATTATCCGCTTCTAACACCTGAAAGCCTAACTCACTGAGTAGATTAACGAGAACCTGTCGATTAGCCCATTTATCATCAACAATCAGTAGAATAAAGGGCTTGTTTTTCATATCAGTATGAGTTTGATCAATCCGGCGACGATAACCCCGGATTGTTGGTGAGTTTAAACGAGGTAATTTAGGAGTCGTTTGAGCTTCTGGAAGTGTTATTTCAAACCAAAATAAACTACCTTGACCTAAGATACTTTCGACATATAACTGTCCATCCATTATTTCTACTAAATGTTTACTAATAGATAAGCCTAAACCGGTACCTTCTATCAGATTATGTTGCTGACTCAGTTGGCGAAAAGGTAAAAAAATGGTTTCGCGATCAGCTGCGCTAATGCCTTCGCCAGTATCTTCTACCTCAAAACAAGCGCGGTGGTTACTATAAATCACTTTTAAGCTAACTTGTCCTTGTTGAGTAAATTTGACGGCATTGCTCAACAAGTTTAATAAAATTTGTCGTAAGCGTTTTTCATCCGCATGAACCGCTAACGGTAGTGGAGATAACGCTGCATAATAAAAAGTAATGCCTTTTTGTTGGGATCGCATGTTAAACAGATCCACAATATCTTGTAAAAATTCTGGCAAAGCAAAATCAGCGACGTGTAGTTCCAATTTACCCGCTTCAATTTTGGACAAATCCAAAATATCGTTGATAAGCGTGAGCAAATGTTCACCACTACGATAAATAATTTGGATAGCCTCACGTTGTTTTTCAGTTAAGGTTCTATCTCGGCTTAAGATCTGGGTATAACCTAAAATACCATTGAGCGGTGTGCGTAATTCGTGGCTCATGGTAGCGAGAAAAGTACTTTTCGCACGATTAGCGACTTCGGCTTCTTGTTGAGCTTGTTCGGCTACTTCAATCGCTTGACGTAATTCTTCCTCCGTTTTTTCCGTTCAGTAATATCCGTAAAAGCACCGACAATACCGCCAATTTCGTTGTTGGTGTTGAAATAAACCGCTTTGCTAAAAATGACATCATGATGGCTACCATTTTTACCGACAACTTGGGTTTCATAAGTTTGTTTACCCCGCTGCCGAATCAGTTCCTGATCAATTTGAGTATTAATTTGTGCGATGGTCATTGGCGCAATGTCATAAACGGTTTTACCAATCAAATCGGCTGGGGGTTGATCACTAATAAATTGAGCGAATGCCAAGTTACATCCCAGATACCGCCCGTTAATATCCTTGTAAAAAATTGGAATCGGTATCGTATTCATCAAGGTTTCTAAAAATTGTAAATGACTTTGTAAATTATCTTCGACTTGTTTACGCTCAGTAATATCACGAGAAACTGCGATAATTTCTGGTTGATTACCCAGCGGCGTATTTTCGACTAGCGTACTAATGGTTTCAACCCAAATATAATATCCTTGTTGATGACAAATTCGATAACGAACCGTTTGGCTGGTTAAGGTACTTAATAACTGCCAGTAGGTGTGCTTAATTTTTTTGAGATCCTGAGGATGGATAAACTTTTGTGCAGCTTGTCCAAGTAAAGCCTTGGCTTCATAACCCAGTAAGGTGAAACTCGCGGGTGACACGTACAGAAAAATGCCACCCAGATTATGCCTGGATATCAAATCAGTAGAATGTTCAGCGAGCAGACGGTAACGGGCTTCACTTTGGCGCAGTGCCTCCTCAATTTGTTTTTGTGCGGTCACATCGACAATGGTACCTACCATGCGAATCGCTTTACCGTGCTCATTGAAAATCGCAATCCCACGACTGAGAATCCATAAATAATGACCCATTTGATGTTGTTCGCGGTGTTGTACTTCATAAACCGGTATCTCGTGTTGCAAATAAGCCGTCAGATTAGCTTGTACTTGAGGAAGATCTTGCGGGTGGATGCGGTTATGCCAATCCGAACAGCGATTACCGATATCGCGATCAGATAAACCTAACATTTGTTTAAAGCGTGGTGAGTAATACACTTCATCGGTTTCGATATTCCAATCCCATAAGCCGTCACTGGCACCACGCATAGCTAATTCAAACCGTTCTTCACTTTGACGCAGTGCGGCTTCGGCTTGTTTGCGTTCGGTAATATCTTCTTTTATCGCTAAATAATGGGTCGTTTGATTATTATGCGATTTTATCGGTGAGATCGTCGCAAATTCCCAAAACAATTCACCATTCTTGCGTTTGTTTAAAAATTCACCTTGCCAGACTTGTTCTTGAGTAATAGTAGCCCATAATTCTTCATAAAAAGATTGGGGTTGGTGACCCGATTTCAAAATACGCGGATTTTGGCCGATTGCTTCCGCAGCGGTGTAACCGGTTTTTTTAGAAAAAGTGGGATTGACGAATTCAATATCACCATTAAGATTAGTAATAACGATAGTACTCGCACTTTGCTCAACAGCTCGTGACAATTTGCGTAATTTTTCTTCCGCTTGACGACGTTCAGTGATATCGATAGCGACACCGATAATACTAGTTACTTCATTTTGTTCATTTCGTATTGGAATAAAGCGTGATTCTAAAGTAACTTGGGCTAATTCGAGGGTTTCAATGACTTCCTCCCCGGCTAAGGCGCGCTGAATGGCTAATAAAAAGTTAGGATAATCACCGTAAAGTTCAAAAATAGATTTACCAACCACTTCGCCAGGTTGTAATCCTAAGGTTTGTAAACCTTTACCTTCAGATAACGTGATAACACCTTGATGATCAAGCCGATATAAAATGACGGGTAAATTGCTGATAATCGAGCGAAGTTGTTGTTGGCTTTCGCGCAAAGCTTGTTCGGCGTGTTTGCGTTCAGTGATATCGCGTACAATACCTAAGGCATGCCACTTATCTTTGAGTTTAACCGCCGAGAAAGAAATTTCTACCGGAAAAATAGTTCCATTCTGCTTTACTGCTGCTAATTCAACCGTTTTCCCGACTAAAGTGCCTTGACCGGTTTGCTGAAAGAAGTGAGCGCTATGCAAATAAGCTTGGTAGTGTTTTTCCACAGCGAGAAACTGATGTAAGTTTTTGCCTAATGCTTCCGCTTTAGCGTAACCAAAAATGCGTTCGGCGGATTCGTTCCAATAAGAGATATCACCTTGACTGTCCATCAAAATAATCGCATCTTGCGCAGAAGTTCCTATTGCCCTAAACATTTCTTCATTGTCACGGAGTGCTGCTTCGGTGTGTTTGCGTTGCGTAATATCACGTGCAATAAAGGTGACCATTCGTTTTGCCGCTGTTACCTGCAAAGGAAAAGATCGGCCTTCAAACCAATGTCGTCCCATGGGTAAATCCAGAGAATATTCTAGAATTTGTAGCGTTTGAGTTGCCAAAGTATGTCGTACTAAGTCTAGAAACTTATCAGCATCGGCACGTGGTAGCACTTCATGAAAATAAGCCCCTTTTAAGCGCTCGACTGCATCATAGAGCAGATGACTTGAACCACCACTGAGAATTTCAACATATTGGCCCTCTTCGTCAAAAATGAAAGCTAAATCGGGTAAAGCATGGAAAAAAGCGTTTAAACGTTCTTCACTTTCATAGCGAGCTTGCTCAGCTTGTTTATAGGCGGTAATGTCTTGGCTAAATCCTTTTACGACTACGGGTATACCCAAAGCATTTACCTCCCATTCCAAGCGCGTTCGTAAATAATGGATTTGCTGAGTAGGCCAAACCACTCGAAATTCAAATTCGACATCTTGTTGCTCATCGAGGCAATTAGCAATTTGAGCTTCGACTTTGAGTCGATCCCCAACATAAACCCGTTCCATAAAATCTGAAAAAGTAGCGGCTTCTTCATGCGGTTGCAAGCCTAAATTACACCGATCTTGTTCAGAACGCTGAATAACTTGACTATTTTTATCCCATATCCAACTACCAACTAATGCCATTCGTTGTGCATGAGCTAAAACCGCTTCGCGTTCACGGACTTGAGTTTCTAAGTTTTTTTGTTCAGTAATATCAATGATAATGCCATTAAAAACAATCTCATCATGGCTGACTTGACTCGGTTTAGCAATGCCTCGCCACCACTTCATCTGACCGGAAGGTAAAATAAAACGACTCTCAAACGACCATTCCCGTTGGTGTTTAACGGCTTGGCGATAGTTTTTTAATAAGCGTAATCGATCATGGGGATGAATAGGCAGTTGTTGCCAATGTTGTTGCCATTCTTGGATACGAATACCAGAATGTTCTTCACAGCGAGGACTCAGGTAATAAAACCCGCATTCACCATCACGACGTTCATACCACTGGTAAACAATGCCGGGAACATTGATGACCAAATGATGAAATTTATGTTCGACTGCTGCCACACATTTTTGTTCAGCAATTCGTCGCGCGGTTTCTTCAGCTTGTTTACGCAAGCGAATATCTTGAAAAACGGTGATGGCATAACACACCTGCTCTTGTTTATCAAAGATAGGTGTTCCCCAAGCTTCAATTGGAATAACTTGGTTAGCTTGGTGGATTTCTATATCATCAGCATAAGCTGCCTTTCCCTGTAAAGCACGGGTAATGGGTAGATGTTGATAGGGATAAAGTTGTGATGTTCCAGCGAGATAAATTTGGTAAACTTGAGAAAGTTGTTCCAGGTGAGTATCGTGAATAATGTCTGGCCCTAGTATCTCTTTAGCTTTTTGGTTGATATAGTAAAGTTGTCCCCGGTTATCCAAGACACTAATACCCACCGGCAAGGCTTCTAAGAATTGGGCTAAACGGTGTTCACTTTCGCGGGTGACCCTTTCAGTTTGGTCATACAGCAAAGTTTCAATAGAATCACCATGATAATTGCTGGTTTCTAATAAAAGTTCGAGATAATGTTTTTCTTGTTTAACTTGTGCGAGTTCTTGACGGAGTTGTGCTATTTCTAACCGTAACAAGTGAGTGATATGATTATTCTCTAACATAACTTAATGATTGACCAACGGCTTGCTCACCGAATTATTAGTAATTAAACTCTCTCTCCCGGCTAGCCCGATCATGACCGGAAGTTAAAGATTACCCGGATTTAATCCGGTTTATCCTTTAATCCGTCCGGGTAATCTTATTCAAAATATCATAGGCATTCCCATGCTAGAGGAAACCTAATCATGTTGGGTTATGGTTAAATTTAATTGTTTAAAATTAGAACTTTATAAAAAGTTGCCCCCGGCGTTACATTATACACTTTATCTTCCAATTGATGACACGCTCTAAAAACATGCGTTTTACTACCCTTGACCAATGGCTTGATTGGCAAACTTCACTGCATCCACGAGAAATAGAATTAGGATTAGACCGTTGTCGTATTGTGGCGCAACGTTTGAATCTATTACCACCGCCTTATTTTATTATTACGATAGCAGGCACTAATGGTAAAGGTTCGAGTACAGTTCTACTTGATACGATACTATCAACGGCTGGTTATCGAGTTGGTCGTTACACTTCTCCCCATTTATTACGTTACAACGAACGGATTTGCATTGCTGGACAAGAAGTCACTGATGAACAGCTGTGTGGCGCATTCAATGCCATTGAAATCGTTCGAGATAATATTTCACTCACTTTTTTTGAATTTTCTACCCTAGCAGCTATGCTGATTTTTCAAGCCAATCAAATCGATCTAGCACTATTAGAAGTTGGACTCGGTGGACGATTAGATGCAGTCAATATTTTTGATGCCGATGTGGCACTCGTTACCGCAATTGACATTGATCATGTGGATTGGTTAGGACCGGATAGAGAAAGCATCGGTTTAGAAAAAGCCGGGATCTTACGACCGTATCATCCAGCCGTTTGTTCTGATACTCATCCGCCACAAAGTTTGATAAACTATGCGCACCAATTACCAACCGCTTTATATTGTCTTGGTCAGCATTTCACTTATCAACAGCTTGATAATACGAGTTGGTCTTGGCAATATCATTCGGTGATACCTGATCAACCAGACAACAGCTTTTCTTACACTCAGCTGCCTTTTCCACAATTACTTGGTGATTTTCAATTACAAAATGCGGCCGGGGTATTGATGGTGCTTGAACTAATCAAGGGATCTTTTCCCTGTTCATTACTCGCTCTTCAACAAGGCCTGGTTCAGGCTTCTCTTCCAGGTCGGTTTCAAATTTTGGCTGGCGAAACCATGCGTATTCTTGATGTTGCTCATAATCCATTGGGCGCACAAGTTTTGAATAAACTACTTCTCCATCAACAACTGAGTTACGGTAAAACCTATGCTGTCGTTGGTATGCTAAAAGACAAAGATATTGCTAGCGTTTTCAAAATGATGCAAAATGCAATTGATCACTGGTATGTTGCCCCTTTAAACACACCACGTAGTGCTACTGTACCACAACTGCTTGACTATTTAGTGGCTTTAGGTATCACGTCAATTCGTCATTATCCTTCTATTACAATTGCTTACAATCAAGCCTGCCTAACAGCACAAGCCGGGGACCGAATTGTCGTTTTTGGTTCATTTTATAGTGTTGCTGAGGTATTGCGATTAGAACAAGAGTAATACTCGTTTTGTCAAGACTTATCTCTATTGGATAAATAATGTTATTATTTTAGTTTTTATCATTTAATTAGCAACACGTTAGGTTTTTTATACCAAAAATAATATAGGTAGTCCATGTTTTCAAAAGAATTAATTATTGCAGATTTTGACTTAGAATTGTGGCAAGCCATTCAAAACGAAACTCGACGACAAGAGGATCATTTAGAGTTAATTGCCTCAGAAAATTACGCGAGTCCTCGAGTACTAGAAGCACAAGGTTCCGTACTAACCAATAAATATGCAGAGGGTTATCCAGGAAAACGCTATTATGGTGGCTGTGAATTTGTGGATATAGCGGAACAATTAGCAATTGATCGAGCTAAACAGCTGTTTAATGCGGATTATGCTAATGTGCAACCTCATTCTGGCTCACAAGCCAATGCGGCTGTCTACATGGCACTATTACAACCGGGCGATACCATTTTAGGAATGAGTTTGGCGCATGGTGGACATTTAACACATGGTGCCGCAGTCAACTTTTCTGGCAAATTATACCGTTCCATACAATATGGTCTCCATGATCGCACTGGAGAAATCGACTATGAACAAGTGGCTGCTTTAGCGCAACAACATCAACCCAAAATGATCATAGGTGGTTTTAGTGCTTACTCACGAATAGTCGATTGGCAACGGTTACGAGATATAGCCGATGAAGTTGGTGCCTACTTAATGGTTGATATGGCTCATGTGGCCGGATTAGTGGCAACGGGATTGTATCCTAATCCAGTACCACTTGCCGATGTGACGACGACGACTACCCACAAACCTTACGTGGCCCACGCGGTGGATTAATCCTGGCTAAAGCGAATCCCAATATTGAGAAAAAACTCAATTCCATGGTTTTTCCAGGAATGCAAGGGGGACCACTCATGCATGTCATTGCTGCCAAAGCAGTTGCCCTAAAAGAAGCGCTGCAACCAGAATTTAAAGCCTATCAAACGCAAGTTTTAACTAATGCCCGAACTATGGCAACGACACTTATTCAACGTGGCTACCAAGTCGTTTCTGGTGGCACAGATGATCATCTGTTCTTAGTTGATTTAATTAATAAAAATATAACGGGTAAAGCAGCTGAAGCGGCCTTAGGACAAGCCAACATTACAGTCAATAAAAATGCGGTTCCGAATGATCCCAAATCGCCATTTATTACGAGTGGTATTCGCATTGGAACACCGGCAGTAACTACTCGCGGATTAGGAACAGCCGAGGTTTGCCAAGTAGCACATTGGATTAGTGATATTATAGACAACATCGAAGATATTGATTTACAAGCTAAAATCAAAGCAGAAGTTCTGGTTTTATGTGCCCGTTTTCCAGTCTATGGTTGAAATGAGCAACTTAATACTTCGTTCTGATCATAATTATATGGCACGGGCATTACATTTAGCCGAACAGGGGTTATGGAGTACCGATCCGAATCCCCGCGTCGGATGTGTCATTGTTCACGATGGTGAAATTGTTGGTGAGGGGTGGCATCAAGTGGCGGGGGAACCCCATGCCGAAATTTACGCTTTGCGTATGGCTAAGGAAAAATCAGTGGGTGCGACTTGTTATGTGACCTTGGAACCTTGTTGCCATCATGGACGCACTCCTCCTTGTACCGACGCCTTGATTAAAGCGGGTATTACTCGGGTAGTCGTTGCCATGACTGATCCCAATCCCTTAGTTTCGAGTAAAGGAATTGAACAATTATTAAAGGCCGGAATTATAGTTGATACTGGGGTTTTAAGCCACGAAGCCGAGCAATTAAACCCAGGTTTTTTTAAACGAATGCGTTATAATCGGCCTTACATTCGCTGTAAATTAGCCATGAGCTTGGATGGACGAACGGCTATGGCTTCTGGAGAAAGTCAATGGATCACTTCTCAAGATGCCCGTCGTGACGTACAATGTTTGCGAGCACGCAGCTCAGCTATTATGACTGGGGCCGGAACGGTACTCGCAGATAATCCCTTATTAACCGTGCGTGAAGCAGAATTACCTTGTCATTTATATCTTAAACTAACCCCCATTAAACAACCTTTACGGATTATCATTGATACCCATTTAAGTATGCCAATTAACGCTCGTATGCTTAGCCTACCTGGGAAAACTCTTATTTTTACTGCATCGCAAAATGAAACGCTTAAAGTGATGTTAGAAAAAGCCGGTGCCCAAGTGATTCCCTTACCAGGACGAGAACGAGAAGTAGATTTAAAAGCAATGTGTCGAATCTTATCTGATAAATATGAGGTTAATGAATTACTTATGGAAACTGGTGCCACTTTAGGTGGTTCGATGTTACGTGCTGGGTTGATTGATGAATTAGTGATCTATATGGCTCCAATGTTATTAGGTAATAAAGCACGGGGGCTATTTAACTTACCTGAGCTTGAACAGCTTGATCAGAATATTCCCTTAGATATTAAAGATATTCGTGCTATTGGTTGTGATTGGCGTATCACTGCTCACCCGATTTATTCCCGCTAAATTGAAAGTTATTGTTTCAATTAGCCTAAATTTCCTTAACTCATCTATACCGTTTTATACCATAAAATTAAGATGACATTTGGTATGAAATCAGTATTCGCTCAGCATTTCAGGAGATTTTATCTTGACAATCCCTAACAATAATGAACCACAAAACCAACAGCCTATTGCAACTGATAAATCTGCCGATAGCACTCGGATTCCCTTGTTAAATCGTAATACGCTTAAAAGTTTAGCTATCAAGGGTTCGATTTGGATTATGATTGGATTTGGGGTAGCACAGTTCGAGCGCTTAGTAGGGAACGTTATTCTTACTCGGTTATTATCTCCGGAAATGTTTGGTATGATGAGCATGATTGGCGCCATGTTATCCGCTGTAGCTATGTTTTCTGATGTGGGTATTAGACCGAATATTATTCAAAGCAAACGTGGAGAAGACCCTGATTTTTTACGCACCGCTTGGAGTATGCAAGTGGTTCGCGGAATTGGACTCACTTTAGTAGCTGCACTGGCTTCTTGGCCATGGTCAATTTTTAGTGATGAGCCACGACTATTTTTACTAGGAATGGTATTAGGATTAACCTCGATGATTAGTGGCTTTAATTCAATCTCATTAGTGGTTCATTCTCGTCGTATGAATATCAAGATATTGACTATTTTGGGTATTGTCACATCTACTGCTGGCCTGATTGCTAAAGTCACCTGGGCTTGGTATTTCCCGAGTGTTTGGGCCTTCGTTGTGGGTACTTTTGTGGGTAGTATTATGACGCTGATTGCTAGTCATACCGTGCTAGCGACCATTCCCATGCGGTGGCAATGGGAAACGGAAAGTGTTCGAGAATTTGTCCGCTTTGGGCGTTGGATGTTTATTAGCACTGCCCTAGGATTTTAGCCAGTCGTCTTGATGTATTGATTTTGGGTCGTCTGGGTGGTATGGAAATGGTTGGTTTTTATGTGTTGGCTAAAAATTTGGCTTTGGTGGTGACGACCGCTTTAAGAAAACTTTCTGCTATGATTTTATTACCAGTTTATTCGCGACTGGCTGAACGTAATGTTCAAGAATTACGTCGTAAAACTTTTAAAGTGAGAGCAATATTATTAGTACTCTCTTTACCACCTTTATGGTTTCTTATTATTGGTGGACAGTTTGTTATTGATATTCTTTATGATGAACGTTACCAACAAACCGGTTGGATGGTACAGCTATTATCAGTAAGTGCCATTGCAATTGTAGTGAGAGTGACGCTTGGCCCAATCTTATTAGCAGTAGGCGATTCTTTTCGCCATATGATTGATACAGCTATTCGAGTAGGTTTATATGCCATCTGCATGGCTGTAGGTATGTGGTTTGGAGCGATACCCGGTTTTTTAATTGGGATTGCGGTGGCTGAATGGCTGAGTTATGTTGTTCTGCTTGTTCTCATCCATCCCTATGGGGTATTTTTACCTCTCCTGGATTTAGCTGTTTTTATTAGTACTTTAATCGTCGTCGGAATAGCGCTCATCTCCAACTCATATTACTGATTATTCATTACCAAGTTTTGGTTATTTTGCGCCGGAGCTTTTTAAAAAAATTAATTGAATTAATATACCCAGGTTGTTCTAACCAGAAGGATTTGGTTTTATAACCATATTGAGACATGATAGCTTGTGTTTCTGGCGGACACGGTAATCGAGGGTGAAGCCTAATCGTACTGCGAGTACTTTTCCTAGCTTGTTGGAGAATAGTCGAGCCATATTCTAATTCTAAAAAGTCGAATATTCTTGCCATCTCGTGTTGAGTTCGACTAATAACATCTTCATATCTGACATCTAAAATAGGAATTTCCAGTTTATCTTTTTCCAAATTAACCCACTTCTCATGCATGGTCCACAATTTAAGAATCTCTTCTTCGGACATACCCTTCCATAATAAATCATCACCATAAAAAACTTTGGCACTCTTAACTACCGGAAAAGGATGTCGAACTAAATGAATATAGCGAGCACCAGGAAAATGTTCTTTTAAAAATGGCACGATTTCTGGGTCAATTTGTTGAAAAGGTTTTTGATCACCTATCCATAACAAATTATCTTTTTGCATAGGTTTTAAATTAAGAAACCCTTCCTCCATTATAGTTGTTTGTATCGTAATAAAATTTTCCAGCGGGGTTTTTTCTCGTGAAAGTAGAGCAGTGTACCTTTCTAAGGTGGCGTTCATCCCGGTAGGTGCATCCCATTGATAGGGAATAATCTCTAAATTATGATGAAATCGATATAAAATCCAAATAATATCTGATTCGTTAGAAACAAACACCTGCGGATGAAGGTTCATTAATTTCATTAATTGGGTAGAACCACTTCGTTTATTACCGATAATAAAAACAGCCTTTGCCATTGTCTTATACTCTTTTGGTGGAAACCTATCAAGAATGTTATTCTTTTATCGACATCAATCGACACAGAGTGAAATTGTCGTTTTCATCTTCCCTAGAAATAGTTGTAACTTATCGGAGGCAGAAGAGGAGTTCAACCTTCACTTCCAAATAAGATTAAAAGAATTAAAAGGTGACCATGATTCGTTCGAGCCGGTTTGGCTCGATTGTTAAACGATTGGTTCCAAGCGCTACTCAGACCCAATTAATCTTGTCCATTCGGATAATCTTGTTCAACAAGTGAGATTGTAAAAAATATATTATCACCTATTCCAATGAAGTAAAAGCTAGATAACCACAGCTCAGTTATCAGTTGTTTAGTTATCGTTGTTAATGGTTCGTTATTCACTAATAAGATAACGGATTAATATTAGATAATTTTAATATAAGCATAAAAAAACTTTGGCTTGCGACGGACTTCACTTTTTAAGATACTAATTTAGAAATGACATTGATACTTATTCCAATTTATGGATAGCAAAGTTAATTACGCGCTGATTGGCCTGTTTGTTATTATCCTCAGTATTCTGTTAGTCGCTTTTATATTGTGGTTAAGCGTTGGCACTGAACAGAAGGTTTATGATACTTATCAAGCCTATATCCAAGAATCGGTTTCAGGATTGAATCGCAAAGCGCCGGTAAAATACCGTGGAGTAGAAGTGGGTTATGTCCGTGATATTAGCTTAATCCCCGATCGTCCCAATGAAGTGCGTGTCCTCTTGGATATTGAGCGCAATGTACCGATTAAACAAGATACCTTGGTGCTGTTATCTACTCAAGGTTTAACTGGTTTGGCTCATATCGAGTTAACCGGGGGAAGTATCGATTTACCACCACCACTACGTCAACCCGGGCAACCCTACCCGGAGATTAAAACGAAACCCTCCCTTTTGGTCCGTTTAGATACAACGATTTCAACTTTGTTAACTCATTTAGAAACCGCATCAGAAATAGCAAGTTCCTTTTTAACGGGAGTTAATTTTGATAGAGATCTTGTAGATAAGTTATTAAACAATTTTAATCATTTATCTAGAGCAGTAGACGAACTCCTTTCAGAAAAGAATCTGGTGGCCGTTACCAACACTTTACGTCATGTGGAAAGTGTGACTGGAACTTTTGCTAAGCGTACTGAGAATATCAACGCCGGTTTACTCAATTTAGAACAGACCACCGGTAACCTCAATAAAATGAGTTCACAGATGTCAAATTTATTAACTCAATTAGAAACGAGTTTAATGACTGTCTCAACCACAGCTAATAGCTTCAATGACACCGCTAAATTGATTAACCACATGGTTGAATCGAATCGCCAAGACGTTGAAAAAACCACGCAAGCGGTTGCCAAAACGGCTACCCACATCACTCAAGCTGTTCAAGAAAGCCGTGAAGATATGAATTACTTTACGCGCCAAGCCTTACCTGAAGTGACGACTTTACTACGGGAACTGCATATCCTATTAAATACTTTACGTAGTTTTACTCAAGAATTAGAGCATAAACCGAACATGCTATTATTTGGTAAATCTAAGCCGGTTCCTGGTCCAGGTGAATGAGAACGTGAAAAATTTATCTCAGGCGGTTAGTGTTGGAATTTTACTCTGGATCACCGGATGTAGTGTTATTTCCGCAGCGGATTCAAACATACCACGAACTTACTTATTAGATATCCCTTTACCCACCTTGTCATCACCACCACGTCATGGCAAAACCCTATTAGTTGCTGTTCCACAAGCAGCACCGGGATTCGATACCCCCGGACTGGTTTATATTCGTACACCTTATGTATTAGAATATTATACTCAAAGTCAATGGGTTGATACCCCTGCACGGATGTTGTTACCACTCTTAGTGAGTCGCTTAGAAGCGAGTGGTTTGTTTAGCGCCGTACTCTCCGCTTCTACTTCGCCAGTCGCTGGTGAATGGCGTCTCGATACCGAAATTGTGCGGTTTCAACAAGAGTTTTTAACTGAACCCAGCCAGATACGCTTGATCCTCAGAGTTCAACTACTCGATATGGTAGCACGTCAGGTCATTGCTACCGGATTATTGGAAATCAAGGAAAATACACCCAGTGAAGATGCCGAAGGGGGTGTATTAGCGGCTAACCAAGTGGTCGCTCGTGCTTTAAATGAGATAGTTGCTTTTATAGAAAAACAAATGCAGTAATAAATACTACGATTGTTACTGATTTCTTTCAACTTTTTAAAACTCAATCCTTTAATCTTGTGTTAGATTAGTGTTTATTTTTGTTATTAAGTTGTTATCTCACCCAGAGAGGAGATCATACAATATGATGAAATGTTTAAAATTATTAATATTAATCCCGCTAATTTCACTCATTTCTCATTTCAGTTATGCTAATATCCCGGTTTTTTTACCCAACCGTAAAATACCCGATGATGTTCTCGATGTTAAACCGCTTTATGATCCTTGGGATTTCAACAATAAGAACCGTAGTGGATTTTGGAATAATGACCATCAAGAAATTGACTGTCTAGCGGCAGCAGTCAGTCAACCTAACATGAATCAGTGTTCGCAACGTCAAGCACAGTATTCAACCCAACAACTTAACCAGTTGTTAACAGAAATACAGCAAATCTTTGGTAATAATCATGAACAATGGTTGCAACTTAATCAACTTAACCATAAATGGGAACGACTAAGAGAACAGATTTGTTTATGGGAAAAAGCGACTTTCGGAGTCGAGTTAGTAGCACCCATGATTTATCATAACTGCATTATTTATTATAATAATCAATATTTGGAATCGTTAAAAGATTTACTTTATACTGTTTACCAAAGCCGATTGGATTGGAATCATCCTGACTAATAACTCATTTTTTATCTATCAAGGAAAATTTTATGCGGGTTGTAAAGATATTGATTACTACTGTTGTTATCACGCTATCAATGATGAGTCGTGTTCAAGCTAAGCCCCCTTTTATTGATTACCAATGGAGTGAGTATGAAGGTAGTCAGAAACAATGCGTTCAAAGAGCGAAACAAACGATGCAAGCGATGGAATTTATTATAAGTCCTTCAACCGGTAATCAAGAAACCATTGGTTATCAAGGCGATTATAAAGGTGTTATTGCCTGTTTACCTGATAAAATGGTCGTATTTATCGTAGCTGGACCAATTTATAAGCAAGCAGAATTGCTCAGTAAGCGACTTAAGAAAGTTTATTAATTCTAGTTTGGGTTACCGTGGCACCTTATTTATTTTCTCGCTGGTAGTTGTCGTTGCGCCATGATTGGAATGGCAGAAAAAATACTGCGGTTAACTACGACAAGCTACACAGTTTGGGTATATCTTACACTGACTATGATAACGGTTAGAAGATTTAGCCTTCAATTGATATTCAATTACCGCACATTCATGTTCTTCATAGGTTTTAGAGAAATAATGACTACCATCTCCTTTGGCTACAAAGAATAGTGTATTTCCTGGCTTAGGGTTAACAGCCGCTTCGAGAGCGGGTTTGCCCGGCATAGCGATGGGGGTAGGCGGTAATCCTTTGTTAATATAGGTATTATAGGGACTATCTGTTTTTAAATCTTGTTTACGAATATTACCATCAAAGGTTTTACCTAAAGCGTAAATTACCGTTGGGTCAGTCTGTAATAACATGTTTTTTTTTAAGCGACGTATAAATACCCCCGCGATAAGTGGACGTTCTTCCGCAACAGCCGTCTCTTTCTCAATAAGAGAGGCTAATACTAAAGCTTCATCTGGACTTTTCAGGGGTAAATCCCGATTGCGTCGTTCCCAGGCGGATTTTAACTTAGCCTGCATCACTTTATAGGCTCGTTGCAAAAATTCAACATCGGTTGTTTTGGTTGGAAAAAGATAAGTATCGGGATAAAAACGCCCTTCCGGATGTTGTTTCGGCCAACCCAATTTTTCCATAATAGCATTATCACTATTGACTCCATTGAGTGTTTGGATCAAATGTGGGTGGGCACGTACTGCAGTCATCAGTTGGTAAAAATTCCAACCTTCCGGAATAGTTAAAGTATATTGTATGGTTTTACCGCTAATCATAATATCTAGCAGTTGTTGTGGCGTGGTTCCAACCGGAACGCGATATTCACCCGCTTTGATAAGATGTGCCCTTTTTTGAAAGCGAGCTAAATTAACCCAAGCCAAAGCGGTAGGATAATCTAATAAATCCTTCTCCATTAAATCTCTGGCAACTTCTGATAAAGTCACGTTAGATTCAACGGTATAGTGAATTTCATTAAAGATAGGCAATGGGGCAGTGAGGCGATATTTATAAAGCCAATATCCACCACCACCAGCTATTGCCATAAATAATAATAACAAGAGAAATAGAATTCTAAACATTCATACATAATTACTAGTTTTTAAGAGAGTCATGCTCTTCTTGATTGATTAGCCTTATTTTATTAAGAAAATAACCAACAGTCTATTAGCAACTTTCTCCTCTCCTAACACCGAGGTTTTATCGGTTATACTACACACCTTACCAATTAAGTAAGTTTGTTGGGTTTCGCTTCGCTCTACCCAACCTACCGATTGAGTTATTGAGTTATTGATTGATAACAAGGGATTTGATCTTCTTAATTCGCATTGTTAATAAAGTTAAATTCGCTTTATTCTAATCGCTTGAAAACTAAGATACCATTAGTTCCTCCAAAGCCAAATGAATTAGATAATACGACCTCAATATTTATCGCTTTTGCTTGATGAGGAACATAATCTAAACCTTCACATTCAGGGTCAAGATTAAATAAGTTAATCGTGGGGGGAACAACTTGGTCACGAATACTTAATACACTAAATATCGCTTCTAATCCACCAGCTGCTCCTAATAAATGACCCGTCATAGATTTGGTCGAACTTACCGCTAAACGTTTAATATGTTCGCCAAATACTTGTTTAATTACTAGGGTTTCAATTTTATCACCGGCTGGGGTAGAAGTACCATGAGCATTGATATAGTTGACTTGTTCTGGATTAAGGTGAGCATCTCGTAAAGCATTTAACATACAACGCCGTGCACCACTACCATCTTCTGGTGGTGAGGTCATATGGTAAGCATCGCCACTCATTCCATAGCCAATTAGTTCAGCATAAATACGAGCCCCGCGTTGCTTAGCTAGCTCATATTCTTCTAATACCACCACACCCGCTCCATCACTCAGAACAAACCCATCTCGATCTCTATCCCAAGGACGACTAGCTAACTGCGGTGAATCATTGCGAGTCGATAAAGCGCGCGCGGCAGCAAATCCGCCAATTCCCATTGGAGAAGTGGCCATTTCGGCACCACCAGCAATCATCACATCGACTTCTCCATATTGAATTAATCGAGCTGCATCACCAATATTATGCGTTCCGGTTGCACAGGCGGTCACAATGGCATAATTGGGACCTTTAATACCATATTTAATCGATAAATTACCGGCAATCATATTAGTAATGTTACCGGGGACAAAAAATGGCGAAATCTTTCTTGCTCCACCTTGGAGATAAGTTAAATGACCTTTCTGAATACCCGAGAGCCCACCAATTCCCGAACCAATAGCAACGCCTATCCTTTCAGCATTCGCGTCGGTAATTTCTAAACCAGCATCTTCAATGGCTTGAATACCTGCAGCCATACCATAGTGGATAAACGGGTCCATTTTTTTAGCTTCCTTGGGGGAGATATATTGAGTGACATCAAATCCTTTCACTTGTCCACCCATTTGGCTAGAAAAACTGCTAACATCAAATTCAGTAATGTGGGCAATCCCGCTTTTACCAGCTAATACAGCTTGCCAACTTTCAAAAGCCGTTAAACCGACTGGAGAGAGTGCACCCAAGCCGGTAATGACAACTCGTCTTTTCATCACTGTTATAAATACCTTAGAGAAAAGGCTAACGTTGTTTGCAATTCATTACACCTTATCACAAAGTGCCTTTATTTATGGGTTATTGTGAATAATTAGTAATATAATCGATGGCTTGTTGTACGGTGGTAATTTTTTCCGCCTCTTCATCTGGAATTTCACATTGAAATTCTTCTTCAAGTGCCATCACTAACTCGACTGTATCAAGAGAATCCGCACCTAAATCATCGACAAAAGAGGACTCATTACTGACTTCTTCCTCCTTGACGCCAAGCTGCTCAACTACAATTTTCTTGACACGTTCCTCGACGCTACTACTCATAACAAGTTTGCCTCTCTCCAAAGTGAAAAATAGCAAGTGCTGTTAATTAAATGGGTTAACAAAGTCAATCCTTCCTTAAAAAAATATTCCCCTAATTGTCGTTCAATTATCATTTAAACAAGTATTCTACTGATTTATCTCCAGAGCATTCACTGTCAAATTAGCTAATCTGGATTTGATTAATTGAACAGACAATCCGATGAAATAAGTTACATTAAAAAATCCTGAACAAAGTTGTTGCTATTCTGATGTAAACAACTTTTTCTTCAAAGGTTAAACGTTTTATGTTCATGGCATATACATTCCGCCATTGACATGTAACGTTTCTCCTGTAATGTAAGCGGCTGCCTTAGAGGCTAAAAATACTACCGCCCAAGCCACTTCCTTCGCTTCTCCAACCCGATTAAGTGGAATTTGTTGTAATAAGGTAGCACGATGTGCTTCGGGTAAATCACGAGTCATATCGGTGTCAATAAAACCGGGGGCAATGGTATTAACGGTAATACCACGGCTACCCACTTCTCTCGCTAAGGATTTGCTGAAAGCAATGACACCCGCTTTAGCAGCTGCATAGTTTGTTTGTCCAGCATTTCCGGTCAAACCGACTACACTGGTTATCGTTATAATACGTCCTTGTCGAGCTTTCATCATAGCACGAAGACAAGCTTTAGATAAACGATAAACCGTCGTTAAGTTCGCTTGGATTACTTTTTCCCAATCTACTTCAGGCAGACGCATTAATAGATTATCACGGGTAATTGCCGCATTATTCACTAAAATAGTCGGCATTTCCTCCTTTAAACTGCTAATTAAAGTATCAATTGATTCAGATTCAGTAATATCCAGTACTTGACCTTTTCCAGCGATATTTTGTTCTTGTAAAGTTTGCGTAATTTTTTCTGCACCCGCTGGTGTGGTTGCTGTGCCAATAATTTTAGCACCAGCTTGTCCAAGTGCAGAGGTAATTGCCTGACCAATACCGCGACTCGCACCGGTAACCAGAGCAACTTCGTTAGTTAGATCGATGTGCATACCGTTATTTCTTCTATCATAGTCATGGCTTGTTCTAAGCCACGGCTAGTTCCTATAGACAAAGTTGTCAAGGTGTTAGCAATCCGTTTATTCAATCCGGTTAATACTTTACCAGGTCCACATTCAAACACCGTTTTGACACCTTCCGTTACCATCGTTTCAATGGTTTCGACCCAACGTACTGGAGAGTGAAGTTGGGTAGTCAACGCGAGACAGATATCAATAGGTTTGGATTTAACAGTAACATCTACATTATGGATTACGGGTATATTAGGGGTCGTAACCACGACTTGAGCTAAACGTTCAGCCATCTTTTCTGCGGCTGGCTTCATTAATTGACAATGTGCTGGAACACTTACTGGCAACAAGACTGCTTTTTTAGCACCGATTCGCTTTGCTTGTTCAATCGCCCGGTTAATAGCTGGGGTATGTCCGGCAATTACAACTTGACTAGGCGCATTGAAATTCACTGGGGAAACGATTTGACCTTGAGCTACTTGGGCACAAATTTCGGTTACTTGTTGTTCTGATAGCCCAATTAAGGCAGCCATAGCACCTTCACCGGTGAGCACGGCTGCCTGCATAAATCGACCCCTATCTTGGGCAAGCCCAACCGCATCCTTAAATTTTAAGGCACCAGCACAAACTAAGGCACTATATTCTCCAAAGCTATGTCCGGCCATCAAAATGGGTAATAACCCATCTTGTTCTCGCCAAACTCGCCATACTGCCACACTCGCTGCTAATAAAGCCGGTTGTGTTTTATCAGTTTGATTTAAATCAGCTTCTGGACCGAATTGCGTTAATTTCCATAAATCATAACCTAACCATTCAGAAGCTTCTACAAAAGTTTGTTTGACCACCGGGTAGCTCGCATTTAAATCAGCCAACATACCGATGGATTGTGAACCTTGACCTGGGAAAACGAATGCGTATTTCATCATGGATTAAATAGATTAAATAACCATCAAACTTTTAACAAATTTTTCAGTATATACCTAAAATGGCCTTCAATGAATATAGGCTGCTAATGAGGTTAATATTTTACCAAGATTGAACCCCAAGTAAATCCACTTCCTACTGCTTCTAGTAGCAATTTATGACCACGTTGAATTCGACCATCACGGATCGCAATATCTAAGGCTAATGGAATAGAAGCGGCAGAGGTATTACCTTGTTCTGCTAAAGTAATAACCACTTTTTCCATTGGCAGTCCTAATTTCTTTGCGGTTGCGGTAATAATACGCAAATTCGCTTGGTGAGGAACTAACCAATCAATATCGTTTATATTCAAATGATTAGCGACTAAGGCTTCTTCAACAACCTCAGTGAGTACTTTGACTGCGAACTTAAACACTTCATTTCCTTGCATCTTAGTAAAACCATCACCTTGGAGACGTCCTTGCGCAACTGTTCCAGAAACGGTTAATACATCTTTGTAAGCGCCATCAGCATGTAAATGTGAAGACAAAATACCTGGTTCTTGACGGGCTTCCAGTACGACAGCGCCGGCACCGTCGCCAAATAAAATACACGTATTTCGATCAGTCCAATCAACCAATCGTGAGTAAATATCAGCACCAACCACTAGCGCTGTTTGAATAACCCCCGTTTTGATAAATTGGTCAGCTATACTTAAAGCATAAATAAACCCACTACAAACGGCTTGGATATCAAATGCCATTGCACCATGATTTCCTAAACGTGCTTGAAGTAAACAAGCCGTGCTGGGATGAACCCGATCGGGTGTAGTGGTACCTAATACAATTAAGTCAATTTGTTGAACTTGACAGCGGGCGGTATCAAGAGCACGACGTGCAGCTATTTCAGCCAAGTCACACAAATCTTGACCTTCTGCTGCTAAATGGCGATTAAGAATACCCGTTCTTTCAATAATCCATTGATCGTTGGTATTAACCCATTGTTCGAGTTCTTTATTGGAAACACACCGTTCAGGAAGGTAACCTCCCGTTCCGATAATACAAGAATAATTCACCCGACACACCTTTTTTCATTCAGCAATCCAGTTAATTGATTAGTCATAGGTGTTGGTCGAGTTGAAGCGATTTCAACAATGACTTCTTCTCTTTTTTCAGTAAGTAAAGTTGCTAATTGATTACTAATTTGTGCCGGTACATTTTTTTGTACCTCAATAATGGCTTCTTTGATAGCATAAGTAAATGATAATATATCGGCGCTACCATGGCTTTTAATAACAATACCACGTAACCCTAACAAGCTTGCACCATTATAGCGACGCGGGTCAATTTTTTGACGGATATTTTTTATGATCGGCAAAGCTAATAAACCGGCAAAACGAGTCCATAAATTTTTATTAAAACTTTGTTTAACATAATGGCTAATCATTTTAGCCACACCTTCCGTGGTTTTAAGAGAAACATTCCCGACAAAGCCATCACAGACGACGACATCAACAGTGCCTTTATAAATATCATCTCCCTCCACAAAGCCAATGTAATTAATTGGACTCGAAACGAGTAATTGATTAGCTTTTTTAACCCGTTCATTACCTTTCATGTCTTCTTGACCAATATTCAATAAACCAATTCGAGGATTAGCTAAATTATCAACCGCTTGTGCTAGAACCGTTCCCATCACTGCAAATTGGAACAAATGTTCTGGACTGGCATCGACATTAGCACCGAGATCAAGCACATGAGTACAGGTTCCTAACATATTAGGTAAAGCCGTGATGATAGCAGGCCTATCGATACCGGGTAGCATCTTCAGGACATAACGAGCAGTTGCCATCAATGCACCGGTATTACCAGCACTGACACATGCTTCGGCTTTGCCTTGCTTAACCAAATTAATAGCTACTCGCATGGAAGAATCTTTTTTATTACGTAAGGCATGCGCCGGTAATTCATCCATTTCGACGCGCTGATTAGCATGATAAATAGATAAACGTTGTATTATTTTTGCCGGTTGTTGACCTACTGCTTGCGTCAGGAGTTTTTCATCACCAACTAAAATTAAGTGCACATTTTCTATAGTTGATAAAACTTGCAGTGCCGCTGGTACAACGACCGGTGGGCCATAATCACCACTCATCGCGTCCAATGCAATACACGGTATCAAATTTTATTCATCCTTGGTAGTGAGAATTTTACGCCCTCGGTAATAACCATTCGGGCTGATATGATGACGAAGATGAACTTCTCCTATAAGCGGTTCAATTGATAAAGTGGGCGGTGTTAAAGCGTCGTGAGAACGACGCATATCCCGTTTGGAAGATGTTTTACGATTTTGTTGTACAGCCATATTAATTCCTTTAGTCAGTTATCAGTTATCAGTGGTCAGTTATCAGTTATCAGTTATTACTCGTTAAGGGATTACCCTAATAGGGTTTAAAAATAAAATTTTTAAAATTACCTTATTTAAAATAATAATTTAGTACTAAGTACTTATTAATAACTGATAACTGACGACTAATAACTGTAAATTATTCATTATCCCTTTTCAATTTGCAATTGAATTTCTTTTTGTTGTTTATTATCAAGCGTTAGCTTTGAAGTTATTTTATTTAGCAAAAATAACGGTCTATCATTAATTAGTTTATTCATTTAAGATAAAACTGGCATTATTTTAATTTTAATAATAGCTGAAACGGATTAGAAGAAGCATTATTCGTCATTTTTTCGGCTGATAATTGATATTCATTAGCAATACAAATATCATGTTTAGCTACAATAGGTAAAGCCAAAATAATCTCGTCTTCAATTAAGCTCAATAATGAAAGTCGATGATGATTTAGAGTAATTATTTCATATCCTATCAGCAATTCTTCGTTGGGATGTGGTTCACCATTGAATACAACCAGGGCAATTTGGGTATCAACAGTCCATGGCAATGGTTGCAAACAACGTTGACAACGCATCGGTAGTCGTGCTTGAATCGAGCCTTGTATGGTAGGACGCTGTTTATTGTCCAATGCAAATATCCACTCAATCTTAACTATTCCTTGAATTTCACACAGACTGTCATGTAATCTTTTGAGTTGCGCTAAGGCTACTTCCCCTTTCAAATAGGCATTTTGGAGTGCAAGTTGTTTTGGATCAATAAATCGAGGTAATTCTTCCAACATAGATTAAAAATATTATTATAGTGATTGAGTTATGTCAAATTTAACCATTGCCGAACCCCAAATGAGAATAGCATGATTGATATCCCCATTTCATCAGCTTCTACTTATTCATTAGTCCTCGCTTCAACTTCACCTTTTAGAAAAAATTTGTTGGAGCGATTAAGTATACCTTTTGAAACTTATGCCCCTCACGTTGATGAAACACCACTATTGCTAGAATCTCCAACTGCATTGGTTATTCGATTAGCCGAATTAAAAGCACGTGCGGCACAATTAACCTATCCTAATGCCTTGGTTATTGGCTCTGATCAAGTGGCTGTCCATAATGGTCATATTTTGGGTAAACCGCAAACACATGAACAAGCGATCCAACAGTTAATGGCTGTTAGTGGCAAAACAGTTGATTTTTTAACCGGCTTATGTTTATTCAATACCATGACTCATTTGGCTCAAACTGATATAGTATGTTTTAGTGTCTTATTTCGCCCATTGACCTTATCACAAATAGAAAACTATTTACATCGTGAAAAACCATATCATTGTGCAGGTAGCTTTAAATCAGAAGGCTTGGGTATTGCACTTCTTGACAACATGATGGGGAATGATCCAACCGCATTAATTGGCTTACCTCTAATTCGATTAGTGCAGATGTTAGAAATGGAAGGAATATTCGTTATTTGAAGGATTATCATGAGGTTAAACCTAATATTTTCGGTAGTTAATCAAATTGGAGAAGGCTGTTTAGCAACGACGGTAATTCCCAAAATGCTTAATTCTTGAACAACTCGACTCGCCAAAGAAACCACTTGAGCAGCAACAATTGGTGTTAACTCAACCCCGAGTTTCAAACTAGCCGGGACCACACCCACTAAAGTGAGGTATCGGGGTAAATTATCCGTTAAAGTAGCTGCAGCCAGTACATCAGCAAGTCCAATTTGGTGGGATGACAACTTAGTGCGAAAAAAAGCTGGTATGTCAGAATGGGCAATCTGTACGACTGTGCCGGGTGGTGCTTGGGTTTGGATAGCATCTAATATTATCAGGTGAGTTGCTATAGTAATTGGGGCAAGCAATTCCATCCCGGCTGTGCCCCCATCAAGTAATTCGACTGGCGGTAGCCAACTATAATTTTGTTCTAAATAGCGAAGCGCATGAATTCCTACTCCTTCATCGCTAAGTAATAAATTACCTATTCCTAATAAAAGCAGTTTCATTTTATATATAGACTGCCCTTGGCTAAAAGAATTCCCACTCGTGGACAACAGAGAAAGCGGGAGAACCAGTGAAGCGGAAATTTATAATACACAGGCCGATGAAAAATTAGGACATTGCTGTTGAGGAGCCAACCACCCCTTTAACAATTTACCATCTAACATTTTACCTGCCGTCAATATCCATTTATCTTGACAATCGAGAACATTAACTAATTGATTTTCTGCGTCAAGTTGCCCTAATAACGGTGTTTCTGCAGCCGGCTTTTCATGAATATTAGCCACGAGGTGGGTTGTCGCACCTTCGGGACCGCCATATACTTTTATATTTTCATCACCCTTTATCGAGACAGCAACTAGTTTGCCATAGATCCAAGCTTCTCCCGCAAATTTACCGATAGTTAATCCATCAGTCCAGCGATCAATTTTTAACCAACCGGTTTTAGCATCGACAATATGAACAGTAATTGGTTGTTCAGGCTGATAATTTTTATAAGGAATTCGGGAGATAACATTTTTATCCGGTGCTGATCTGACATTTAACCCTTTAGGATCTTTATCGGTAATGAAAGCAGACACATCACATCGAGCGGGCTGATTATTTTCTTCAGCAAAACAGACTATGAATAAGTTAGCTATTATCATAGCTATCATGATGAGGTGAAACTTTTGTTTTTTCATATCAATATAATTCCTATTTATTCAGCATAGGGTATAAGAGATTGTCCATAAGGAGACAACCAACCTTTGACTCGTTTCCCTTCAGTAGATTGACCTTGAACAAATAACCATTCATTACCACAATCTAACACTTTAACTGCTCGACCCGGTACAAATTGACCACTTTTACGAGCCGTGTGAACGGCTGCTGCATAAATGTTATTATCGCCACCTACCTTAACTAAAGTGGCTACTAATTTACCATAAATCCAAGCCTGACCACTAAAAGAAGTTATAACCGCGCCATCAGTCCATTGACGTAATTTAAGCCAACCATTTTGAGCATCGCTAATATCTACTATGCTAGTTATGCTGTAGTCATTATAGGGAATTTTGGAGATCACTTCCGCTTTAACATAAGGTTCTGTTCTCACATTGAGACCATTGTGATCTTGATCAGTAATATAGCCTTTCGCGTGATAACAACGTCCGGCTGTTTTGAGTTCATTGGTTTGGTTCTGAGACGTTGCTATTGTTCTATGAGGTGATTCATTATAAGGAGGTAACCAACCTTCTATTTCTTCTCCTTCAATAGCGGTACCTTGCACGAATAACCAACCATATTCATTACAATTCAGGATCTTCACTTTAGCATCTTCACGTAACTGACCTATCTTTTTAGGGTCATCACAATTCTGACAAATAGGCTTATCGTAAACCGTTCGTGCCGTGGCTATTAAACCACCATAAATCCAAGCTTCATCTTTTAAAGTAGCTGTTACCGAGCCATCAGACCACTCATCAATCTTTAGCCAACCTTTTTTGGCATCAATAATATGAACAGTTGTAATAGCCGTATAATCGCTGTAAGGAATTTTTGAGATGATATCCTTCATCGGATTGTTCCTAATATTCAACCCTTTAGGATCTTTATCAATAATCGGTGCTATGACATGGCAAGCTGGAGCAGCTTGGCTTATCGAAGTGGTAACTAAATTTCCCACCATCGTAATTGCTAGAATGGAATAAATTAATTTTCTTGCCATCATGGTTTCTACCTAAATACAAAGTCAAATTTGAGTTTCTAGTTTTTTATACCCAATTACGCTGAAGAATGACTGTGAGTTAGCAAACCGTTGCCAACCGGCATAGTCGGAAAGGATTCCCGCCCTACAAAATAAAGTTCTTCTTAGAGGCCGCTGAGTATTAAAACTCAATTTAATCACTTCTGTTGATCTATCCATTTGAGATAACCGACGAGTATCATAGCGTATTGGTTGTGATAATGCCAAAGAGAGCACGATAATTTTTTGGAAGAAACTACACTTTTCTGATGATTTCTTTATCAGTCCACTTGGTGGAAACCCACTTTGCTTTCCTTGGAAATTTCTTGAACACAAGGTCACTTGGTTCACATACCAAACGCTATCCATGAATGGTAAAATTGTACGAATTTCCTCGATAAAGTCCAGTTAAATCGAGGAAATTTGATGATCGACACTTGTTGCTTTTCTCATATTAGAAGTGATAATGAACACCAAGTCAGTTGACACATTTCACTGGCACTAAGTAAAACCAACTAATCTCAGGTTTTATTGATTACTCTTCCTCAGAAAAATCAAATTCTGGTTCATCCAGCGGTTCTTGAATATAATGTCCTTGAGCAAAATCCACTTCTGATGACCATAATACAGTCAAACTATTGGCATCTTCTACGGCTTCAGCAATAGTTAGTTTATCTAATTCATGTGCCATTTTTACAATTTCTTGTACCGCTTTCTGATTATCCTGATTGGTTGATAACCCTCGACTATAAGAAGAATCAATTTTGACATAGTCAACCGGTAAATGTTTAAGCGTGGTTGACGAATTAAGTCCCGTACCAAAGTGTTCCAATGCCGATTGACATTCAAAAGTTTTTAGCTGACTAATGAATGCTTTGGCTAGTTTAACTTGGCTAATAGCAATAGACTCACTCAATTCAAAAATAAGCCGGCTACCAGGTAGCTGAGTAGATTTAAGCAGTTTTCTAATGTAGAGTAAAACACTTTCATCCCGAATTGCTTGATCAGATAACTTAATAAAAAAGTGAGTTTTATGACCGGCTTTTTGCTGTTGGACTAATCTTTTAATCGATTGTTCCAATACCCATTTATCCAGTTGAATACTCAAGTTAGCTTTTTCGGCAGCATCAAACAAATTACTGGCAGGCACGGTTTTTCCCTCTCCGTCAAGCATCCGTAAAAATACTTCATACATTTCTTGCGAGTCACCGTGTAAGTTAACGATAGGTTGATAACGTAGTGATAACCGTTTTTCCTCGATAGCGGTTTCAATCAGTTTAGCAATATCAGATAGTTTCATATCACCTTTCTGATCACCACTGACTTTATAAAATTCAAAGCTATTACCGCCGCGTTTCATGGCGATAGCACAAGCACTATGAGCATCATTCAACACATCTTGAGGTGTCGCAGCAGAAGCCAGTACTTGAGCAATACCAATACTACAAGTGCTAACAACGGATTGTTTACCCACTTCTGTTACATTGGCTTCAACGGCTTTACAAATTTTATCGGCTAATTGTCCAGCGGTGGCATACCTTTTACCATCTTTATCGGTTAATAATAAGGTAAATACATTTTCTCCAAATCGCGCTAAAGAGCCACCTTCTGATATCTCATGAATGACTTTACCCATATTCTGGATGACCGGATCACTACCACCAATACCTAGGTTCTCTCTCATTGTATTAAAATTATCCAATTCAATATAAAATAGCACACTACGGGTGTGTGACCCCATCGCTTTGGCTAAAGCTTTTTCTAATAATTCTTCGACGAAATACTGGCGATTAAGTAACCCGGTGGTTTGGTCACGGCGACTAATTTCTTTAATCTTTTGTTCTAATTCTTGACTTTGAGACTGATCACGAATAATCACTTGAACGCAATGCTCAGTGTCGTAAATAGCATGACTCAGTTCTAGTTTTAACTTTAAACGTTTCTTGTCTGCGGTTATCCCTTCTAAATCAATTTGACGCTCCTTTTCTTGATCATCAGTCATAAAATCCCGCATAAACTCTTTAAACTTAGCTTGATCTTCGAGCGAAATTAAATTCATGACTGGTAACCCTTCAATGTCGTCCATATTTTTATAGTTGAACATTTTTAAGTAACTGGGATTAGCATGAATATGCATGCCATCATGTACATAAGCAATCGCATCGCGCGAAGATTCTAATAGCATTTTATTATGTTTTTGCGATTCCTTATAAAGTTGTTCAAGATATCGACGTCGACGACGTTCACTTAGATCAGCCAATTCTTTACCGACGGCTGCTTGTAAACAACCATCACTTTGGCTAGGAATGACTTGACGAACACCAACATTTAGCAATGTGGAAATAATTTTGCTGTCCAGTTTATCTGTTAAGACAATGACTGGGATATCTTGTTTGGAACTGTTAACCATTTCAAAAACTTGCGCACAAGTAAACTCACCCACTTGAGGAACAGAAATAATGAGATCCCATTCATGTTCACCCAATGCGGCCTGTAAATCTTCATCGTCTTCCACATGACGAGGACGAATGGGATAACGCGCTTTACGCAAACTATTTAAAATTACTTCAGCATCATTAGCAGATTCTTCTATAACAATTAAGCGGATAATATCATCTTGGATCACAGTCCCCCTCCTTAAAAAAACGGGTATTTTACACTAGGCAAAGCAGTTCGGTGACAGGCATAGACCCAAGTTCAACTAATCATATGAATTTCTCCAATTTTATTTTATCATTCACCCTGAGGTGTTGTTATTGCAAATAGAAAAACTACTGACCTAACCGGTTGTCAACTGGATTGGTCGGTTGGATTAAAGTCAATTTTATCAAATATAATATACTGAAATAATGACAAAAGTTAAATCAGCTACCCAACTTAAATTGAGCATTATTTTCCTCAATTATAACCGCTTGGTTGAAACGCGTTATACCTTAAAACAACTGTTTTGGCTATGGGAACAGCGTTGTGATATTGAAGTTATTGCTATTGATAACGGTTCTACTGATGGAACTAAAGAATTTTTGCAAACCCAAACCCACTGGGTACAAGTGATATCTTTGCCCAATAACCGGGGTATTGCTGGTTATAATGAAGGTTTCCAACAAGCTCAAGGAACTTATCTACTCGTGTTGGATGATGATTCTCATCCGGTTAATCATATCACACTTGATCGTATTATTGAGTGTTTAGATACTCATCCCGATATTGGTATCGTAGCTTGTCGAATTGAATCGACACAAGGGCAACCTTTATCTACCTGGCATCTACCCCAACCGGATACGCCAAGTTTATCTATAGCCTTTGTGGGTTGTGGTTTTGCGATTCGACGTTCATTATTCGAACAAGTTGGTTGGTATCCTCAAGAATTTTTTCTTTACCAAAATGAGATGGAGGTGGCCATTCGAGTCTTGTGTCAACACTATAAAATTTATTACGATCCGAATTGTCGAATTATACATCGTCAATCTCCACTCGGTCGAACTAATTGGCGACGGGTTTATTATCCTACTCGTAATACAATTTGGATTATTCGTCGCTATTTTCCTTTGCCCATAGCGGCTTATTTAATTACTTCACGGTTATGTTTTGGTTTGATTCGTGCCCTACAATCTTTTGAATTGATTTGGTATTATCGAGCAGTTACAGAAGCTTTTTCTACACCCATAGTACCACAAATCTTATCGCCACAATTGCGACAACAATTAACTGTTTTTTCACAAGAAAATAGTATTTTACATCAAATATTAAAACGATTACGTCCCAGCTCACGTCGATCAACACCTATCAATTTAAGTTAAATTCTCCCTATCAAGCAAATGGATTAACCCGGTTAGGATTGTCACAGTTAGATCCAGAACTAATTGATTTTATAAAATAGCTCTTTTGCCCTGCTGCAACTGTGTCAATCCTAAAAGTTATCTTCATCTATTGAGTGATTAAAAAAATGTTGTCACCAAACTCTCATTAAACTGTCATATCCCTGAAATTTAGCCTTGCTAATCTGAAAGCTCATTAACCGGATGACGAGGATTTTAGGTATGAGCATACAACTGAATTTATTAACACCGGATCTAAACTCTAAATTTTATGTGGAATTTGTAACTCAATTGACGGAGATTCGTCAAGCGCAAGCCTTGCGTTACCGAATCTTTTCTGAAGAAATGGGTGCTCAGATTAAGACCATTATTCCTACTTATGATATTGACTATTTTGATCCTTATTGTCACCACTTGGTAGTATACGAAAAGAAATCTTATAAAATAGTGGGTTATACACGGATCTTAACCAGTGAACAAGCTAAAGTCGCTGGTGGCTTTTATTCAGAATCTGAATTCGATTTAAGTCAAATTTTCAAATTATCAGGAGGTCTTATAGAAATTGGACGCACTTGTGTTCACCCAGACTACCGTAAAGGAGCGATCATGGGATTATTATGGTCAGGGTTAGCCCGTTTTATGGTAGCCAACGGCTTTGAGTATTTAATGGGATGTGCCAGTATTCCTATGCAAAATGATAAATACAATATCTTATTCACTAAATTACAAGAACATTACTCAACCGCTGATGATTTAAGGGTTATTCCTAAAATACCTTTGCAACCGGAGAAAGAAAACGTTTATTCTCCTTTACCTATTCCGGCTTTATTGAGAGCCTACCTCCGTTTAGGTGCTCAAATTGCTGGTGAACCTTGTTGGGATCCAAACTTTAAAGTGGCTGATGTGTTCATACTATTAAGTATTAATAACTTACAACAACGTTATCTAAAACATTTCATTAATCGTGCTCAAGTTATTCATGAAATTGCTGCGTAGGTTATTAAAACTATCGTTACTCATGAGTCATGTGTTGATAGGACTTTTATTATCTTGGCTACTATTTTCACCTCGATGGTCTCTCTCCACTGGTTGGTCTTCAGCGATAGTAAGGGGATGGAGTCGGCAACTCTGTCACATTGTGGGTTTGCAAATACGCTGTTATGGTGACGTTGCTACAACACCGACCCTATTTGTTGCCAATCATATCTCCTGGTTAGATATTTTTGCTTTGTTAGCCACTTTTCCAGTCATTTTTGTTTCTAAGCAAGAAGTGGCAAAGTGGCCTATTCTCGGTCGATTGGCTCGGCAAGTAGGTACCCTATTTATCCAACGGGGTCAATTTCAAGCAGCAACTGCGACTGCTAATGAGATGATTCAGGCGTTGTCAAATCATAGAAGTGTTTTATTTTTTCCGGAAGGAACCTCCACTGAAGGAATGAGTGTTAAACGTTTTCATGCGCGGTTGTTTCAAGCTGCGATTCAAACGGGTGTACCGGTACAACCCATTGCGCTACGTTATCCACAAGGTAATAGTCTTAATCAAATCATACCTTATGTTGGTGATGATATTTTTATTCAACATGTATGGCGTGTGCTGGGTGAAGAAATATTTACCGTCGAGCTATGGTTTGGTTCACCTATCCCTACTTACCATAGAGAACGACGCGAATTAGCTCATTATGCTCGACAACAAATTTTGACTCTATTGCAACAATAGCCAGCACGAGTAGCACGAGTAGGCTGGGTTGAGGAACGAAACCCAGCTTATTCTTATTCAAGATAAACACCAATCACCTTTTTGTTATTTGTAGTTCAATCAATTGAATAAAAAACGAGCTGTGTTAATCAATCCAGCCTACTTGTACTCCTTTAAAGCAGCGGGGAAGCGAGATTAAGTAGTGTGCTAAAATGATTATGGTAAAATTTTTATTTGGTCAAAGAACTTATGACGACTAGGAAGTCCTGATGTTATTTATCTAGAGGAGCAAATAAAATGTGGTTGGTTAATCACTATCCGAAATTAATCCTTTCCCTGATGTTCTTGGCTAAGCCTCTGTTAGCGGGGCCAATCGATTCGCCGGCGCCGCCAGACGACATTAAAAGTGCAATGTATCGAGTTGAAGATATCTGCCAGCGATTAAAAAGTGGTGAAGAGGGCGAATTGAAAGCGTTTTCGGGACCGGAGAGTGGTCCGCAAGAGAATAGTCGACGATGTACATTAAATGACGTGATGGCGGTAGCACCGAAGAAAGATGAGATGAGTGGAGCGCAATCGAATCAAGTCTTATCTGGAAAGACCTACTGGGGTCTGCGAGCCGAACAGTGGGGAAAGCAAACCGGAACGATGGCGGATCAAGGCGCACCAACCTATATGCCGAGTACCAAAGATCAAGTGATAGCTGAAGGCTATCATAATGGCGAAGGCAAAGTGCAAGGAGATGAAGACTTAACCGCGAATAATATCTTGAAAGGAATAGAACTGTTTGGTGTGATCGGTAATTATGAATGCCCGCCGCTGGTGGCTTGTCCCCCGAAAGCGACGGGAACTGCGGTGGTGTCAGAGGTGTTGGCTGGGAAAACCTTCTCAACTAGCCAAGGAGTAGATTTAGTGGGGACGATGCCCAATCAAGGTGAGAAAAACTATACCCCGAAGACGACCGATCAACCGCTAGTGGCGGGCTATTACAATGGTTCTGGGGTAGTGACCGGAGATGCTAATTTAGTATCAGATAATATCAAAGCTGGAATAACAATCTTTGGGGTGTCTGGTAATAAGAATGTGGTCGATACGAGTAGTGGCGATGCCAGTTCGAGTTATATTTTAGAAGGCCAAAAGGCGTGGGTAGATGGAAAGGAGATAACGGGAAAATTCTCGCTTCAAAATTTAGTGAATACCAGTAGTGGTGATGCCGTAGCGAGTGAAATTATCACGGGTAAGAAAGCGTGGGTAGATGGCGTGGAAGTGACGGGAACGCGTCAATTGGCTCCAGTACCGAGAACGGGGCAAACGACCTCTTATGTGACTGGAGATGACGGAAATATTCGAAAAGGTGTGACAACATCTGGTCCTCGTTTTACTGACCCAGGAAATGGGACGGTGACGGATAATCTAACCGGTTTAATTTGGTTAAAGGAGGCGAATTGCTTTGGACAACAAGATTGGACTACAGCAATAGCGTCAGCGAATAATTTGTCAAGTGGGAGTTGTAGCCTGAATGATGGTTCAAAAAAGGGAGATTGGCGTTTGCCTAATACGAATGAATTATTCAGTTTGATAGATCGGGGTCAATCTAATCCGGTCTTGCCGTCTGGCCATCCGTTTTTAAATGTCCAGTTGGACAACTATTGGTCGGCTACGACGTACGCGAGTAATGCGAGTAACGCGTGGGTCGTGGCCCTCAGCAGCGGCAGCGTCAACAGCTACGATAGGGCGTACACCTACTATGTGTGGCCGGTTAGAGGTGGACAATAGGTCATTTGATAATTGGGGGGGTGCAGGGGGTGCGTCCGAGATGTTTCTAGAGGTGAGTTGACTGCAAAGTGTCAACATGGGTAATTGGCCGTTCACCCATTAGTTTAATTTCTTTGGCCTCGTTCCCACGCTCCGGCGTCACTGCCATTAAGTTAAGCCTGATTCTCCCCCTCCTTGCCAAGGAGGGGGTTGGGGGGTGGTATTTAACTAATTGAATAAGATAAATTTTATTACACCCCGACCCCTCCTTGATAAGGAGGGGAGAATTTTTTCTTAACTTAATGGCAGTGACGCCGGAGCGTGGGAACGAGAAAACGAGAAAATGACTTATTTTATAATTAAATGATTTCACATAAGAAAAATTGGCATGGGGGTAGGTAGTTATAATAAGTAATTAAAAATGATTATCCATTTATTAAAACAACCCATTCCATCAAAAAAAGCGTTTATTATTCAATTGATACTTAATTTCATTGTGGCTACAATTGTCTTGTTGGCACTATCCCATGCAGAAAAAAATATTTTTGGGTTCAAGAAATTAAAGATGCTGTTCTCGATTGGAGGATGTCGTGGCAAATTGGCATTGAACCCCGTTTAGCGGATGGACAAAAAATACAACCGCTCGCATTCATTGAGATTGATGATCTTACCTATCGGCAATGGGGTTCACCCATTATCGCACCGCGAGAACAACTTCGCTCCTTAATCGAACAAGCTAAGCAAGGTGGTGCTAATGTCATTGTAATTGATCTGGATTTAACTCGGTTAAGTGACGGTTGTTTTCATGAACCAGAACATTCACCTATTTGTTCACCGCAGCAGTTGAATTCTGATATTGCATTAGGCCTTTATTTACAACAACTTAATGAAGAATTTTCTAATCCGAATCAATATGATACCCCCATCATCTTGTTAAATCGTACTTATCGTAAGCCTTTAGATTCCGATGGATACCTTAAAACTGAGGCTTTCTGGGAAAAACCCTATTCGTTTTTAGAAGGTTACCTGAAAGAAGAACAAAATGTATTTTGGAGTGCCCGTTTTTTAGAACCGGATAATGATCAAGTACAACGCCGCTGGCCATTAGTCGCTTTAGCTTGCGAAGACCATCATTTAACTGCTGTTCCCTCACTACCGCTATTAGCAGCCATGGCGCAGTTATATTCTTGTAAAGACAGCACTCGTCAAGCCGCTTATCTGATTCGAGATTTAAAACGACGCTTAAATGAGTGGGCACAGGCTTTACCTTGTGATCCACACCGGGGTTCAACCATTCCACAATTATGTCGAACCATTGCTTGCTCTAATCTGACTATAACACTACCCGCAAAAGTTGGTGTGAGTGATAAAGTACACCTCATTGATTTAACGAAGGGAAATGCTAAAGAACGCATCATTTATCGTTTTGTTCCCCCTAATCATTTGACTTCGATTCAACCTCGCTTAATTGACAGCTATCGTGCACTAACTCTCTTAGAAAAAGACATTACGGTTAACCAACAAATTGTGTTAATCGGTAATACCTATGAAGAGAATCAAGTAAATTATTCTATTCCGTTTCACGATCAACCGATAGCTAGCACTTATGTTATTGCTAATGCTATCGATACTTTATTTCGTTTTGGACAATTTCAACCACCATCACTGCTCTATAAAATCAGTCTATTGGGTGGAATAGTAATTTTACTGACCTTAATCATTAATTATTATAAATTTCCTCTTGCCTTGATCGGGAGTATTTTCTGCATGGGGATTTTTTTCTGGATAGAAGGCAAAGTAGCACATAATGATATAACGGTTGATATCGTTGGTTGGTCGATATTGGCTGTTCAACTGATACAAATTCTCTACCTGAAAATAGCTGCTAAGAAAATATCTAAATAAGGGTGTGTCTTCCGCTCCACCTCTAAGCAATGTCTAGTTACCCTATTTTGGTTTGAACAATTTGATCGACAACTTGAATTATTGCGGGAAGAAAGGGAACGGCAGTTTGACCTCAAGCTTGAATCTATTCATAAAAAGCCTTAGATTATGTAGTCATATTGGATATGAACACATCTGCTTTTATTGCACCACACATCTAATTAATTTAAATTAGGATTGTATATTATGTCTCAATATTCAAACGGGTTAATAGCGACTTTATGTTTAGGTTTAGCATTGTTACATGGGGTGTTGCTTTATAGCGGTTCGACGGGTACGGATGATGTTTATATTACTTATTGGTCAGCCAAGATGCTTAGTGATGGGGGACATATCGTTAATTACAATGGTGATACCCTTGAACAGAGTTCTAGCTTACTGCATGTCATTATCTTAGCCACATTACATCAGCTTTCAGGAATCCCCTTTGCTGTCCTCGGAATCTATTTGTCAGCGTTTCTAGGCGGCTTAACCTTATTAGTTGTTTGGCATTGGGCCAATGCTTTACAGCTAAAATACGCTTGGTTTGTTATATTTTTCTGCGCTGTATTTCCTTATTTTGTTTATTGGTCTTTTGCTGGATTAGAAACGACTTTGGTAGCTTTACTTGTGACACTATTAGTTTATGCAGTTGTTAAGGTTTTTACCCAAACAATGACCAATTCACTATTTTTATTCACCATTTTACTTATTTTTGCTTATCTCCTAGCGCGCCCAGAAGCCATTTTTGTTATCTCACTTTTTTTCCTAGAAATAGCGGGTTACCTATTAGTTTATAATCGGTTTAGCCATAAACCGGCGGTTATCTATACCACTCAACATTATGTAAAATTAACGCAATTATTGAGTATCAGTTTAATTTTATTTATAATTTTATCATTTTGGCGTTATCCAACTTTTGGGCAAATTTTCCCTCAACCAGTCTATGCCAAGTCGGCTGCCTCACCGCTGAGTGACCTACTCGCTGGTATTGAATATCTGCTTCAACAGTATTGGATTCCATCCTTGGCGGTTCTAACCGGTTTAGTTATTTTAGGCATTACTCAGATATTAAGGCATCATCTTCAAGATACACGTGAGCAAGCTTGGGTAATTATTTTATTATTCTTTTTAGCTCAAATGGCTTTTATTGTTACTAAAGGGAATGATTGGATGCCGGGTGGACGGTTTTTCGTCCCGGTTTTACCATTATTGGTAATTGCTGGGCTTTATATCGTTAATCAATTTCTGTTAAAAATTGCGCCGATAATATTAATTTTGCTGTCCCTAGCTGCCTTGATTGATAATGCTAACTTCAATAAATATCAATCCCGTGGGACCTTCCTAACACTGACCAAAGCGGTCTCTGAACCGGTGATAAATAACTTTAAATCAGCCCAAAATCAATTTGATTGGCCAGAAAAGATGAGTCGAGAACACCTTGCTTTCATACCGCCTATAATTATGCTTGATAAAATTATTACTGGTCTACTCAAAATAAAATCTTCACTCACTATTGTTTCTGGAGAAATGGGAATGGTGCCTTTCTATATTGCCCAGAAACATTTTGGTCAAGTTAAATTTATTGATTTATATGGATTGGCAACTAATCATCTAACTCATTGTGATTTAGAGAATGATTTCCAAGGCCAATTTGGTAGTCATTTATTTAGAGGACGGTTTGGTATTCAAATCAGTCCCTGGTTTTTATTTCATAATTTTAAGGATATTCAAAAAAATTGCTCAGTACCTAAACCGGACATTGTTTGTGGGTTAGGAACTGCTGAATGGCTAAATGATCTTGATGAATCGGAGCGAAAATATCAGCTAATTTATCGTCAGTCCGGACGTATTACGACCGGTGATTGTTGGAGTAGACAGAAAGAAAATGCGAATTATTTTATAGCAATACACCAGGATCTTTTAGCTAAAACGAATGAACTTCAACTGGAATCTTATAAATGGCCTCAAGTTTCGTGTCAAATGAGACGATCATGGTAAAAATAATTTTTACGTTTTCATGGAACAGAAGGTTTAAGATTAATCAATTGGGAATAAAAAATTCGGTGCGTTACGGCTGATGCCAACAACGCATCCTATTTTGCTAAAAGCAAGTTTTGCCTGTTATTTGTTAAGACTCAAAAGTAAGTAAGCATTGAGTTGAAAATAGATGATGTAACGATTTTTAACCAGAAAATTTTGCAAATGAAAAAATTAGTTAACTACACTCGAGTAGCCGCCAGAAAAATTAAAAGAGCACTGTTTAGAAGTGAAGATATTTATAGCCTAAATTCACTTCAAAGTTTGTTAATCAATTATCCTTATTTACCAATATCCATTTTCGCTTTAAGACCATTAGTTATTAATATGATTTTAAATGAAATAATTATTAATAACCGGCAATTTATTTTAGAATTTGGCTCCGGAATTTCCACGCTTCTGATTGCTCGGTTAATAAAAAGAAATCAATTGTCTACTCGATTAATTTCAGTGGAACATGATGCTAATTGGTGTCATTTAATTCAAGCACAATTAAGAACCGAAGACGCACCCAACAATGTCCAAATCATTCATGCTCCGTTGCTTCCTTGTGATATCTCTTGGGGTAAGCTTGAATGGTTTAATCCAGAGAGTCTTAAATCATTTGATGATTTTGATATGATTATTATCGATGGACCACCGGCTTGTAATGAAAACTTGCAATTCAGTCGGTATCCGGCTTTACCTTTTATCTGGGATAAATTAAAGCCAGAATTTGTAGTTATTTTGGATGATGCGAATCGCTATGGGGAAAGGAAAATAATTGCCCAGTGGGAAAAATTATATTCCCTCAAATTTCAGGTAGTGGGCGATAGTATTGCTATTGCTTATCGGGGTAAGCATTATTTTTCTTCACCGCAACTAATAGATACACCGTCTTGGTAATCACTACGCATGGTTGAACCAGATTAAATGGACTAACTGATTACCCAGGTTTATTCAATCTCGCTGGGATTATCCAAAGATCTTTTTAGCCGACGGACACCCACCGTTCTCGCTAATCTATTCTGATAATCGGTTAATCTTGTTCAAAATGTAGTACATCTGGTCAGTTATTGAAAGTACCTCCCACTGACAAACACCTTCAAATCCCGCTTAACTTCTCTAATCAATATAGCGTAAGATTGATAATCATTTTGCTGGTTTATTGTGTCTTAAGAAATGAGTGAGTAAGGAATCGATAATATGAAATGGTTCAATCAATTAAAAATAAAGTATCGACTTTATTTAATGTTGTTATTGCCCATTGTGGCTTTATTTTATTTTACTTTTGTTAACATCAAAGACAAAGCTAGCATTGTGTTAGAAATGAATCATCTAGAAGAAATAATGCCTTTTGTCATTCAAGGAATTAATGTAATTCATCAACTTCAACATGAACGTCGGCTTAGCTTGAATTTATCGCAATCCGGTCATAACCAACGCCGTGATAAATTACAACAACAATGGATAGAAACTGATCAAGCCATTTATGAATTTAATTATTTGTTAAAACATTTTAAAGCAGATAATTTTGATAGTAATCATGCCAATGATTGGATTCATTTTACCTTAGATATTTTTTTTAAAGGTTTTGAGGAAGAAAAATTAATTCGTTCATTTAAAACCGAATTTGACCAAGTAGAAACCATTTTTAATAATTTAGCAGCACAACGCGAAACCTTCAACACTCAAAATAATGATCAAGTCATTAAAGTGTATTCTCAAATCAATCGTGTTCTGATTAAGTTGGTACATCGAATAATGACTTTGAATACCAATGAAAATATCTTGAAGCTAAAACTCATTTATACTTTTTTTTTAGCTACTCAAGAAATAGCTAGTCTAGAAGATTGTCAATTGAACCAGGTAATGGCTCAACAAGTGATTACTGCTATTCAATTTTACCAAATTATTGAATTAGTTGCCCAACAACAATTATATTGGCAAATAATTAACGATTTATTAGCAACTCTAAAACCACCAGACCAGTTTGAATTTCCAACGACCACCGTTTTCTCTGAAGACGCCCAATACCTGCGGCATATCGCCGCTAACCTGAACAATAATAGCCAGTTTATCGACCTTCAACTTCAAAACTGGCTTGAAAAACAAGTCGCTAAAATTAATTGGCTTAATCAAATTGAAAAACAGCTAGCTGAACAATTAACCACGCGCTCACGTCAAATTCGTTACCAAGCTAACGCTAATTTTACTTTGACAGTGGTTAGTATGTTTATCCTGCTTATTTTACTGGCCTTATTTATTTATCTCCTCTTAGCCAGTATGAGCAGAAAATTTAATCAAATTATTCATATTGCCAAAAATGTTGCTACTGGGCAGTTGGATAATCCCATTGAAATCGATACCCAGGATGAAATTGGTCAATTATTAACCGCCTTAGCTCAAATGCAAAAACAGTTACTGGAACGCTTTAAAAAAGAACAGCAGATTACTCAAAAAGCATTACGTCTTAATAGCGCATTGGACCGTACGACGACACCGATTTTGATCACTAATCCGCATGAACAACTAATTTATCTTAATGAATCGGCAAAAATTTTTTTACAGCAGCCGAAAGTCACTTTCGTCAGCAATTATCACACTTTGAGATGGATCAACTAGAACAAGTCTTATTTGATCTCCTTCAACAAACTACACCTCAATTTAAGGTATTATTGAAATTACTCAACGATACTTACCATACCACTCTTGAAGTAGGTGAATTGACGTTTGATCTGGCTATCACCCCGGTCATTAATGCTAACCAGGAACGTTTAGGTTTAGTTATGGAAATCAATGATCGTACTCAAGAAATTTTAATGGCACAAGAAATTGATCAAGTTATTCAAGCGGCTTCACAGGGTGATTTTAACCAATCTATTCAGTTAGATAACAAAAATGGTTTTTTTCAAACCATGAGTGCCAGTATTAATACTATTATTCAACTGAACCAAGCGATGAGTGAAGATACGCTACGCATTTTTACCGCTTTAGCCCAAGGTGACTTAACCAAAACTATTGAGAATCATTATGCTGGTATGTTCCTGCAGATTAAGCAAGATGCCAATGCTACAGTATTTCACTTAACTACAATTATAGACATTATTAAACAAACCGCTCTGGCTGTTAGAACCGCAACGCAAGAAATTTCTCAAGATAATATTAATCTGAAACAACGTACTGAAGGACAAGCAGCGGCGTTAGAAGAAATTGCGGCTAGTATGCAACAGATGACGAGTACAGTAGAACAAAATGCCAATAATGCTAGTCAAGCCACTCAATTGGCTAGTCAAGCGAAAGAATATGTTAAACAAGGTGAAACCCTGGTTGGTGCAGTCGTTATGGCGATGAACGAAATCAATGCTAGTAGCCGAAAAATGGTTGAAATTATCAACCTGATTAATGAAGTTGCTTTTCAAACGAATCTGCTATCGCTGAATGCTGCGATTGAAGCGGCTCATGCCGGTAAACAGGGACGTGGCTTTGCCGTTGTCGCTGCTGAAGTTCGGCAATTAGCACAACGGACAGCTGTTTCTGCGCAAGAAATTGAACGGTTAGTTAAAAGTAGTGTGACTAAAGTCCAAGAAGGTTCCCGATTAGTTGATAGTACGATGAAAAAATTAACCGAAATCGTTAAGGCAGTCATCATAGTAAATGATATTATGGATGAAATTGCAGCAGCAAACCAGGAACAAGCGAAAAGTATTCATTATGTTAACCAAGCGATTGCTCACATCGATGATATAACCCAACAAAATACTCATTTAGTCAAAGAGATTGCCGCAGCTAGTGAATCGATGTATACCGAAGCGATTAACCTGGAACAACAAGTCAAATTTTTCAAACTTGAGGGAACGGAAATTGCTTGAATTTAGCAAATTAGGCTTTATTTCACGCGGGTTTTGGGTATTAGTGTAGGTGATTTATTACCCATTAATAGTCTGAATCAAAATTCTCCAAATTAAAAAATTGACAGAATAGGATAATTTAGCTTCAATTGAATTCTGTAAATTTTACTATCCTGAAAATTCTGATTCAGACAGAGGAATCAGTTACGTTATTCCACCACAAGGAGTCAATCATGTTTAAAAATAGGAAGATAAGTACTTTACTCTACCTGAGTTTTGGACTCATGATAATTTTTATGATGGTTATTGGTAGTTTCGCTTTGTGGCAAATGCGAAATTTATCTGAATTCACTATTAAGATGTATAACCACCCATTGACTGTGAGCAAAGCAGTACGGGATGCCAATATTAATATTCTCAGAATTCGTGAACAGATGAGAGACATTGCCCTCAATCCGGAACCAGGTACAGTAGAGAAATCCAGCCAGGCTATTAATGCTTATGAAAAAGAAGTTTATAGTTACTTTGACATTATCAATGAACGGTTTTTAGGCGATAAACAAGATGTCGAAGATTTAAAAAATCTTTTCAGTCGGTGGAAAGCCATTCGGGATAAAATAATGGGTTTAGCCCAACAGGGAAATCGAGAACAAGCGGTTACCGCTATCGTTAGTGGGGAAGGGGCACAGCATTATGATAAGTTAGATGCGGCTATGAAAAAATTAACCGATTTTGCGAGTAATAAGGCTGGTGAATTTTTAGATAATAGCAATGCGCAAAAACAAGTGATATTCATTTGGGTCATTACGGTGGTCGTTATGGTCATGTTAATTGGAATTGCTTTGGTGTTAGGAATAGCGAAGCTGATTAATCAAAGAATTAATTTGGCTATTGGGATTGCTGATCAAATTAGTAGTGGTAATTTGCATAATCAAATCGAAATCAATAATCACACCGAAATCGGTAAATTATTACAATCGCTAGATAAGATGCAAAGCCAATTACGGGAACGCATCGAAGAATTGACCAATACTCAAAACCAATTACAAGAACGGATGGAGGAAGACAAACGTATCGCCGATAGTGCCCTACGAATCAACAGTGCTTTAGATAAAGCTACTACTAATATTCTCATTACCGATAGCGAATATCACATTATTTATCTTAATGAAGCAGCACAACGGTTGTTTAGAGAAGAACAAGGTAAAATTCGCACTGAATTACCTAACTTTGATGCAGAACATTTAGTGGGTGCCGATATCAATTTCTTTCACAAAAACCCAACTTATCAACGGCAATTATTAGCGAAGCTAACCGACGCCCATCGCACCCGAGTTAGCTTGGGTGGGGTTATTCTTGATCATATTATCACCCCGGTCATTAACGATCAAGGTGAACGTTTGGGTGTAGTAGTTGAATTCAATAATCGCACGCTAGAAGTCGCAACTGAACAGGAAATTAATGAAGTCGTTCAGGTGGCTTCTCAAGGCAATTTTAAACAACGCATTAATCTCGATAATAAAACCGGCTTTTTCCATACTTTTAGTGAAAGTATTAATAAAATCACCGTAGTGACTCAAAAAATGATCGACGATATCATGCGCGTATTAGCAGCATTAGCGCAAGGTGACTTAACCCAAACGATTCAAAATGACTATACTGGTGCTTTTGAGCAACTGAAAAACGACGCAAATGTAACCGTATCACGGTTAATCGAAATTATGACTGAAATTCAACAAACAGCGGATAAAGTCAATCTCGCGGCGGGAGAAATTATGCAAGGTAATAATAGTCTTAGCCAACGCACGGAACAACAAGCCGCTTCTTTGGAAGAAACCGCAGCCAGCATGGAACAAATGACCAGTACAGTACAGCAAAACGCCGATAATGCTAAACAAGCCACGCAATTAGCAACAACAGCCAAAGAACGTGCTCTCAAAGGCGGTGCCGTGGTCAATTCCGCTATTCAGGCGATTATGGAAATTAATAAGAGTAGTCAAAAAATTACCGATATCATTGGAGTTATCGATGATATTGCCTTTCAAACCAACCTATTAGCCTTGAATGCTGCGGTTGAAGCCGCTCGTGCTGGTGAACAAGGACGCGGTTTTGCGGTAGTTGCTTCAGAAGTACGAAACTTAGCTCAGCGCAGTGCTAGTGCTGCTAAAGAAATTAAAGACTTAATTAAAGATAGTGTTGCCAAAGTTGAAGAAGGAACCAAGTTAGCTAACCAATCCGGAGAAACTTTAGAAGAAATCGTGACCGCCGTTAAAAAAGTCAGTGATATTATTGCCGAAATTGCTGCCGCTAGCCAAGAACAATCTTCTGGTATTCAACAAGTTAACAAAGCTGTTACGCAAATGGATGAAATGACTCAACAAAATGCGGCTTTAGTTCAAGAAGCGGCTGCAGCCAGTGAATCAATGAGTACCCAAGCGCAAAATCTCAAACAACAAGTCACCTTTTTTAAATTAGGTAAAGCGAGTAGTGCTCCAGTTCAGCCAGCAGTTCGCAAGAAGCCGTTGACACCAGTTCACATCAGTCAAATATCCCACCCTCACCTCAAATCAAGCCTGAAATCTGCTCATAAAAATACCCTTCATCACCAGGGTTGGGAAGAATTTTAACGCCAAAATAACTTAACTTAAATCCAGTTAGCATGACTAAATTAACAATTTAGGAGATTAGTTAAAATGAATGCCGATGACGACAACACTTCGCTTTCTTTGGTGGATACTGTTCAAGTAAATGATTTTAATGAATCTTATTTTCAGCAATCTCATTCGGAAACGCATGACTTTGCAACAGATGGCTCCTCACAGCCGTTGGAATCAGCCCAGCTTTTAAAAGTAAAGTGGAAAACAATCTATTTGCCGCCAATAGTCACTTTAGAACAGTTAAGTGAGCTACATCAACAATTACAACAATACTGTGGTTCAAGAGTGCAATTAATTGGCAAAGAAGTGGAACGAATTGATACAGCCGCTTTACAATTATTGGTCACTTTTATCAATCATCCACAAATAACGGTTGGTTGGATTGACCCTTCCCCACAATTATGTATAGCGGCTCAGTTGCTAGGTCTATCATCTCATCTGCGCCTACCTCGTTATGAATACTCACCAGAAGTAACCCGAAAGCAACCAGACCATTGAATTCTTATTTGATGCCAATCATAAGAAAAATTTTAACATTTTTAATCATTTGGTATAAAATTAATAATGTAATTAAATTAAAGTGAGTAGCTAGTATCTATAATATTTTCTTTTGTTTATTCAATCGTTTGCAGTTAAGTCCCCTCCAAAAGATTTTTTTATATAGAGGAGAACGATTATAAGCGAGCGAGAATTTGATTTCACCAAACAAGATTTTGATTTATTACGCAAGCTTGTTAGTGAACATACGGGCATTAACTTGTCTGATCATAAGCAAGAAATGCTTTATAGCCGATTATCACGTCGCTTAAGGGCTTTAAATTTAAAAAGTTTTTCTAATTATTATAAATTATTGCAAAATGATGGGGGTGAAGAGTTAATTCACTTTGTGAATGCGGTGACAACTAACCTAACAGCTTTCTTTCGTGAACCCCATCACTTTGAGCTGTTAGAACAAATCATCTTACCGAAATTAATGGAAAAACAAATAGCTACTCAGCGATTGCGAATTTGGTCTGCGGGTTGCGCTAGTGGTGAAGAACCTTATTCTATAGCGATGGTGGTTAGAGAAGTGGTACCGAGTCATTGGGATGTTAAAATTTTAGCGACAGATTTAGACTCATCAGTATTAGCCAGAGGAATACAAGGTGTTTATGAAGAAGAAAGAGTAAGTGGGATTTCGCCGCTGCGGTTACGTCGCTGGTTCAAAAAAGGGACTGGAAATCAAATTGGGCGAGTCCAAGTCGTACCAGAATTACAAGCGTTAATTACGTTTAAGCAGCTGAATTTAATGCATGGATGGCCGATGCGCGGTCTATTTGATATTATTTTTTGTCGTAATGTAGTGATTTATTTTGATAAGGCGACTCAAAAAGTTTTATTCGAACGCTTTGCTAATATCCTTGATGATAAAGGTTATTTGCTGATAGGACATTCAGAAAATTTATTTCAACTGAGTACCCGTTTTCAATTACTACGTCAAACGGTCTATATAAAATGTGGTTAGCATGGTCTCGCTCGCTCATTAATTGATAAATCAATTCTTATCAGTTATCCTTACCATAAGCAAAAATTTTTATGATACAACCACTTGCACTACCACGTGCTTTGCCTGGTTATGAACAGATAAAACGTTATTGGGACCATCACCATGCCGGCTATATCGCTAAAATCTTACCTGGCGAATACTATGTGACTCGCCATGATGAAATTTTAACGACGGTGGTTGGGTCTTGTATATCGGCTTGTATTCGTGACAGTGTTAATGGAATTGGTGGCATGAACCATTTTATGTTACCAACCCATGTTGCTTGCAAAAATAAATGGGAATATACCAATGTGAGTGTTGCCAGCCGCTACGGTAGTTTTGCGATGGAACATATGATTAATGAAATTTTAAAATATGGCGGTAATCGTCGCAATTTGGAGGTAAAATTATTTGGTGGTGGACGTATTATGCAAAATATGGCTAATATTGGACAAAAAAATATAGAATTTGTGAAAAATTATATTCAAACTGAAGGATTAACTTTATTAGCAGAAGACTTAGGTGATATTTACCCACGCAAAATACTTTACTATCCGGTAAATGGACGGGTTCGTGTTAAAAAGTTACGTTCAATGGAACAAACTGTATTGGTACGTGAAAATGCTTATCAACGTAATTTGGAAAAACAACCGCTTGCTGGTGATGTCGATCTATTCTAATGTCAGTTGTCAGTTATCAGTAAACCGTTATCAGTGAGAAATTAACAATGATAACTAATAACTGATAACTGATAGGAAAATGGGCGTGTCTAAGATTAAAGTACTTATTATTGATGATTCTGCCTTAATTCGGCAAATGTTGACTAAGATATTAAATTCAGCATCTGATATTGAAGTAGTCGGCGCTGCTGCAGATCCCTATATTGCGCGTGAAAAGATCAAACGTCTTAATCCCGATGTGTTAACATTAGATGTAGAAATGCCTCGCATGGATGGATTAGCTTTTTTAAGTAATTTAATGCGCTTACGACCAACTCCGGTGATAATGATATCCGCTCTCACTCAAAGAGGTGCTGATATTACCCTTCAAGCTTTAGAATATGGTGCAGTTGATTTTATTTCTAAACCGCAAATTGATATCGCCCAATCGTTTGAATCTTATTCTGAAGAAATTATTAGTAAAATTCGAGTTGCGGCTCGGGCAAAAGTACGTCCGCTTAATGTCCTCTCTAATAAGATTCTCAAAATTGTTCCTAAATATTCAGCGGATGTTATTTTAACTCATAATCCCTCCCCATTGCGTCATTTTAAAACAACTGAGAAAATTATTGCTATTGGCGCTTCTACCGGCGGTACAGAAGCCATTAAGGTATTGTTGACACATTTGCCTGCCAATACACCTGGTATTGTGATTAGCCAACATATTCCGGCCACTTTTAGTTCTTCTTTTGCAATAAGAATGAATCAACTCTCTACGATGACTGTATTAGAAGCAGAAGATAATAAAGTTATCTTGCCTGGTCATGTTTATATTGCGCCTGGTGGTTATCATTTATTAGTGGAACGAGATGGTTCACGCTATATTACTCGGTTGCATCAAGGTAATCCGGTAAATCGTCATCGTCCTTCAGTAGATGTGTTATTTCGCTCCATCGCCCAAAATGTAGGTACGAATTCGATTGGTGTAATTCTAACCGGAATGGGTGACGATGGCGCGCGTGGAATTAAGGAAATGCACGATACTGGTGCGGTGACAGTGGCACAAGACGAGCAGACGAGCGTTGTTTGGGGTATGCCCTGTGAAGCCATTAAGCAAGGTGGGATAGATTATGTGTTACCCTTGAATAGAATTCCTGACAAGCTAATCTCTTTATGTAGTAATCATACCCAAAATTTATCTAACGAGACCAAAATATAACCCTATTCTATCCTAAACTCCATTTTCAGTGAGTCATTGATTATGAAAAATGCGATTGTTTTAATCTTTTATGTGACTATTTTATGGACTATTAACTTTCCCGTTTTCAGCGAAGAAACTACCCAAGCTTCCACCACGACATCTGATACTAACCATTCTCAAGAATACTACGACGGTCTTAAAGACGGCATGAATTTATGTAGTAAAACGCCTCGTGCGTGTGGTATTAGCCTCAGTTCGGACGACACTAATCCCGACTTGGAACAACAAATTAAAGACCAATGTAAACAATTCCCAGCCTCTTGTGGCATCAAAGTCGGTCCTAACACAGATGGCTCTACTGAAGACGGGATAGAGCAATGTCGTCAAGATCCCTCGACTTGTGATATTGAACTTAATCCAGATAAAGATGAATTTATTCAAACCGGGATTGAACAAGGTATCGCTAAATGCCAAGCTGATCCAACCAGTTGTGAAATAGTTGGTAATGATGATGGTTCTACTCAAGCGGGTATAGAACAATGTCGTCAAGATCCACAATCCTGTCAGATAGAGTCCAAACAAGATGGCATTACTCAATGTCTGACTAATCCAACCAGTTGTGGGATCACTGTGAATAATAACACCGATGGTTCAACGCAAGAAGGGATTGCACAATGTCAGAAAAATCCGAATTCTTGTGGTATTCAAGTGGATCCTAATCTGAATCAAGTTATTCAAGAAACCATTGCTCAATGCCGACATAACCCAACTTTTGTGGAATCGATACGACTCAGTGCACTTCACCATCGAATCCAGTTAATTCTCAACTCGTACATGGTTTCTTTTCTTTGACTGAAGGCAGTTTATATCTGCCTGCAGTTGATGTACCCAATATTTTTGATGGTAGCGTCACTTCTTATGAAGTACAAATGAAGATAATTCCCGGACGCGAACCACTTTCCTTTACGGTCATCCAGGTTGCTCCTATTGAAAAATAAATCCATTCCAGTAAACTTGCTAACTGTAGTATTTTTGTTCTTTAACAAAATTACTTGAAATAACCCAGTGATGTAAAAAAGTGATCCATTTTCTACAGCATCACTAACAATTGTTCCGAATACTGGCTCCCTTACCCATCCATTTGGTCATTGTTATGTCAAATATTTAACCTAAAATGTGCATGGTAACAATCAAATTCTAAATTTTTAATTAATAATCAATATTAATATTGATTATTCCCAGCTAGCTTTGACAAATTAAAGCGCTCAACGGATGACACATAGGTTATTAAAATACTATCTTTATAATATGATGCTGAAAAATTTTTTTTCCAAAAGTTATGCTATTTTTTTATTTTCATCCGTGAGTTTAGGTGTTTTATTGATTTGGATTACACAGGCACGCTTAGAAGATTTTAAGCAGTATCAAATAACTATTGCTACCAATTCAGTTAACGCTGTTTCAAATCAAATTGTTGATCTTATTAATAAAAATCGCCAATTAATTACCCTATTAGTTCAACAAGAGGAGCAATTACTCCAAGATTTAGCACAATCACCGACTTCTGAAAAATTACGCCAACTATTTAGCCAACGCGTTTCTACTTATTTCCCTAACTATTTTGATTACGTTATTGCTAATCAAGCTGGCATCCCGCTATTTTGGCAAGGTATGTTACAGATTGATAATTATACCCAAATGCAATTACAAGATTTTGCCACTCAACCGGAGCAAACTTTCAAAGTTCTTGGTTATTTTTCCGAACAACACTTTCATTTAATTATCCCTTGGGGTAACTCTTCGCCATCTAATAAAACCCAATCTGCTTCAAGTTATCGAACTAGTGGTATTTTTTTACTGGGCTTACCTTCTGATATGATTACGGTTATTCTCCAAGCGGGTCAAGTTTACCAACAAGATATTCTTTTACTGAGCCAAACTGAGTTAGATCGCATTGAGTTAACTGCCCAAGGTCGACCACTCAAGAACTATAATCAACTCAACCCTGAAGATCAGCAACGGATTTTATATCGATTACCTATCAATTATACTCATTGGGAAGTTATGGGATTACAACAAAAATCCTTATTACTAAAATATCAGTGGGCGCTCTGGAATCAATCTATCGTTATCTTCATTATTTTTTTCTCATCCGGGCTACTATTATCCCATTGGGCGGCACGCACCGAAAAACAACAGCGGCAGCTCGAACGAGCTTTTCGCCAAAGTGAAGCCCAATTACAAACGATTATCAATAATTTACCGGTGGTTTTATGGGTAATCAATTGCGAGGGGATTTTCACTTTTTCCCGAGGTACGGGGTTAAATACACTGGATTTGCGACCAGATGAATTAGTGGGCAAAAATATTTTTACTACTTATCAAGCCTTTCCTGAATTTCTCAGTGCGGTCCAAGCCGCCTTAGCCGGTCAAGAACGATTGAATCAAATCGTGCAGTTTAGTGACTCTCCTCGTTGTTTTGAAACCACCTTCTCGCCATTAAGAGAAAATGTTCATCAATTAATCGGTGCTTTAATTCTCGCTGTCGATATCACTAAATATTATCAAATCCAGCAAGATCTACGTCGACAGATGTTGCGCAATGACTTGATATTAGCCAACTCAATAGATGGATTTTGTTTATTTAATAGTGAGGGGATTTGTCAAGATGTCAATCTAGCTTTTTGTAAGATGCTCGGTTACAGTCGAAAAGAATTAGTCGGAATGCCAGTCGCTCAGATTGGAGCGCAGTTTAGTCCAGCAGAAGTGACTGCAGCTATCCAAAATTTAATAAAACCGGGTAGCCATCGGCTTGAGACTCAATTATGGCATAAATATGGAACTCAAATCGAGGTTGAAATCTCCAGTACGGCTTTTCAGTTTGAAGACGATATCAATCAGCCGCTATTTTTATTTAGTTTTATTCGTGATATTTCAATTCGGAAACGTTATGAAACGGATTTGCGCCAAGCTAAAGAAGCCGCTGAATCGGCTAGTCAAGCTAAAAGTGAATTTTTGGCGACGATGAGTCACGAAATCCGCACCCCTATGAGCGGTGTTATTGGGACTACCGAATTACTACAACAAACACCTTTAGATGCTAAACAACAGCATTATGTCGAAATGATACGCAGTTCTGGTGAAGCTTTGCTGACCTTAATTAATGATATTCTTGATTTTTCTAAGATTGAAGCCAATAAATTGAATTTGGAACAAATTGAGTTTGACTTATCCGCTTTGTTAGAAGAAGTGATCAATCTCTTTACGGTCTCTACTCAACGTAAAGGTTTAGAACTCATTTATCAAATAGCGTCATTTCCACCGGTAAAATTAATCGGTGATCCCAGTCGGTTACGACAAGTCCTCAATAATTTACTCGGCAATGCGGTTAAATTCACCGAACGAGGCGAGATTATACTGCATGTGTCCCTGGTTGAAGAATTAAATCAATATTTTAATTTACATTTTGAAGTAACAGATACTGGAATCGGGGTGAGTAAAGCCGAAGGGACTCGTTTATTTAAACCGTTTTTACAAGCAGATAGTTCAACTACCCGTCGCTATGGTGGAACCGGGTTGGGTTTAGCGATTTCACGTCGCTTGGTACAAATCATGGGTGGGGAAATTGGCTTAAGTAGTCAAGTGGGTCAAGGGAGTTCTTTTTGGTTTAATTTACCCTTCACTAAATCAACCACTCCAATTACTACATTGGTAGAACCAGTCCATAAATTGCGCGGTCTAAAGTTACTCTTGGTGATCAGTCATCCTGCCTACCATATTCTTTTTACGGCACTCGCTCAGAAATGGGAAATACAGGCTTATATTGTTACAACTACCACCGAAGGCTTGCAACTATTACAGCAAGCGAATAGGACATATGATATCGTTATTATTGAACATGACTTTCCACAATTAGATGGCTTGAATTTTATGCGGGCCATTCAGTTCGATCTACAGTATGCCTATTTACCCTTAGTATTATTCACCGTTGTGGATAAAATAGCAGAGCAAGAACGAGAATCCATTAAATATATCTTGAATAAACCGTTGTTACCCTCTAATTTCTTAAAATGTTTACTTTATATTTTGGGTGAAGATAAAGTTGATTCAGTAACTTTACCACCACTATCCTCTTCTTCAACTCCAACTCATTTCAATAATAAACAGATACTCCTTGCGGAAGATAATAAAGTTAATCAAGAGGTTATCAAAGTTATGTTACATAATTTAGGATGTCAAGTCACCGTGGTGGAAGATGGGCAACAAGTTTTACAAGCGCTCTCACAACAATGTTATGATTTAATCTTTATGGATTGTCATATGCCTAATTTAGATGGGTTTGAAACCAGTATTCGGATTCGCCAACAAGAACTCTGGCAGACTGGTAATTCACACCTGCCGATTATTGCTTTAACCGCCAACGCATTGCAAGGTGATCGGGAACGGTGTATCGCTATGGGCATGGATGATTATTTAAGTAAACCAGTCAAATCAGAAAATTTACAAAAAATGTTAGGTCGCTATTTTGGCGGACCATATCCCAGTCAATCTACTGAAAGTAATTTAAAATCACCTGATACGCCGGAGTTAACCGCTATGCCAGAAACCCACGAAGTACTTTCTATGACTAAACTAGAACAAATGCGCAAAGACATGAAAGGTCGTAGTATTAACTGGTTAATTGATTTATTTTTAAGAGAATTACCTAATTATATCAATGAATTAAATAAAGCTATTCAAACTAATGAAGGGGAAACCTTATATTTAGCGGCACACAAATTTAAGGGGAGTTGTTCAAATTTAGGCGCAATGAGCATGGTTAATCTTTGTAAGCAATTAGAAACACTTGGACGCGCCGGTGATCTAGAACAAGCGGCACAAATAGTCATACACCAAGTTCCCCAAGTAGCACAGCATCTAACTGAAGCTTTACAACAGGAAAAACTAAAGTCAACTTTATAGGCTAACGATAGAGCGAATCTTGCCGAAGTGAGCTATCTCTTGTCTGACGGATCTTTAATCCAACCGCACAGTTTGTTTAGTTGGTAATTTATCATCTATTCTATTGATTTACCTACTCATATTCACATAATAACTATGACGAATTGAGTTAATTCGGCTAAAAAATTTTTAAATGTACTAGTCACGGCGTTAATTTCTTTTTAAAATCACGCTCACTAAACTCTATTTATTTTAAATAGGATACTAATTGGTATTGGGTTAATATACTCACTCGCGTTCCAAAATAAATGCTATCGACAACCCGGTTGCCGACACCAAACAAAAAAGAGCTATCTTGGCCAGTTTTCTTGAAAGCAACTGCTGAGTATAACAACTAAACAAAACACAATCTATTTGAATGTTATTTAGTCTTAAACTAGACTAGTCGTTTTATTTAGACAAGGGATATTTAACTATTTTAACAATGGCAATAAATCACCCCCGCCTCATCTTGTACTCAGAGAGGAAATTTGCATAAATAGTGCTAATAAGGGATGAACAATTCAACCACAACCTAGCACAAGGCTACTTTCAGCTGAGTTAAGTTAATTTTAATGCCATGAAATTCAAAGATTATTACCAGATTCTACAAGTCGATCCTAACGCGACCTTAGAAGAAATTAAACAAGCTTACCATCGACTCGCGCATAAATATCATCCCGATATTAGTAAGGAAGCAGATGCGGAGCGACGGTTTAAAGAAATTAAATCGGCTTATGAAGTGCTTAAAGATCCTCAGAAACGCGCAAATTATACCACTCGGCTCAAAATTATTTTACCTTATAGCTATGAATGGTTTATAGGCAAACGGAATACTTGGCTTAATTACTTTGCTCAGCAACAAGCGAAAAAAGATGCACGTACCCGAGTTAAACTCCAATGGCAAAGTTGGAAGCCTCGTCCTCCCACTCGGGTTCAACCCACTATTACCAATCCAGCGGCTATAAATAAAAATCCGCCACAGTTAACTCGCTTTTTTAAGCGGTTTGGAATAGCTATTTTACTAATGTTAGTGGGCATTGCCGGCTATTTGGGACTAAAACAAATTCAAACTTGGCATAATCATCGGCAATGGCAAGCCGCTATTTTACAACAGGATAAAGTTGCTATTCGCACTTTAGAACAAGCTGACCCGGAAACGCAGCGACAAGTTTTGCAAGATAATCCAGTTAAAACAGCTCTAGTGACTTTTTATCTACAACAAAATGGTACACCTATTTTGACCCAGTTAGCCACTTATGATGCGACGATTCAGGCGGATATTTTTAAAAATGATACTATTTATCAGTTGTTAACCGATTACTATTCTCAACAGATTAACACTGAATTAGCTACTGATAATTTCTCTACCGCTTTGCAACAGTTAGAAACTTTACTTAATCACTATCCGGCTTCTTTGGAACTCAAAAATAAATATGAAGCCATTCAACAACAAAAACAGCAACGCTTAGCACAATTAACTCAGCAATACATGGAGTGTTTGGATCAAATTTTAGCGCCTTTACTCGAAAGAACCCATTGTATGGTAGAAGCACGACGTAAAATAGAACAAGTTGGTATTGAACATCATTTACCCAATGATCCTAACTTATCTGCTATGTATACCGAAGAAATTCAGCACGCTTTAGCTGAAAGCACTTATGACAAAGCAGAAAAATTATTATTAGATTGGGAAAAATTACTCCCCGAACCCAATGAAGAGCGCCAAATGTTGTGGAAGAATTTAGCACTTCATCGCCAATTTAATGATATTACAGCGGATTTAAACAGTCATGACTCGAATAAAATAGTCAGTCGTTTAAGTCAATTGACGACAGATAATGGGTTACAACAAAAAGTTACTCAAATACCGCAAATCCAAAAAATTTAGTGGATTATCACTTAAGCGAAGCATTAGCACTGCTAACCAATAAACAGCAGATGATCAATGTGGATTATAGAACCTTAAGTAAGATGAAAAAAATTATAACGGCTTTACAAGAACCACCGGTAGTTAACCCCATCCCAACGATTAAACCCGTCACGGTGACTACGATGATAACGCCGCCAAGTGTTGTTGCTTCTGCTCCAGCTACAGAAGGAAAAATCACTCATTTATTGCAAGAATGCCAAACTCATTATCAAGCGAATCGCTTAACGACCGGTGCGCCAGGTACAGCATTTGATTGTTACCAAACCGTACTGCAATTAGACCCGAATAATCGTCAAGCTTTGAATGGATTAAATAACATCCAAAACCGTTATTTAGGCTGGATAGAATCGGCTATCCAGCAAAATAATTTAAATAAAGCTAATGTTTACCTAGCTAGTTTGCAAAAAATTAATCCACAATTACCGGCTTTAGCTCAGTTAAAAAGGCGTTTAAAATCGACAACTACTTCGCAAAAATCTTCATCTCCAATCTTGGTTAAAGAATCAACTCCAACACACGCTAACCAATCTTCATTGTCATCCCCAAAAATAGCTTCGTCACCACCAGTCCTTGAACCGTTACCGAAGAAAAAAAACACGACTTGTGAAGGATGCAATTGCTCAGAATTATTAAAACAGTTATCAATGGGTGTAAAACCATTAACATCAGTACAAAGCAGTTTTTTCCGCAATCAATGTCGTTAAAGAGGAATTACCCATGGGATATCATTTTTATCATTGGATTAAACTAGCCCAATGGTCATTTTTAATGAGCTTGCTGGTTTCATGCACTCTTTCACCGAATGCAATCCCTAAAAAAAATATCACCACTGGATTTTAACACTGCTATCCACCGTATGGCTTATCATTGTTAACTCAAGTGAAAATTAATGAGGCACAACCAGATAATCCTATTTTGATTACGATTGCTCACTTTGTTGATGCTACTCAGGGTAAAATGATAACAATCAGTCAAGCTATTGAAAAAATGATTGCTGACGAAAGTCAGAAACGTTTCAACAATTTTACCTTGGTTCAATTTCCACCACTCAATCTTCGCCAAGTCCACTATATGATAAGTGGTGTTATTGATAGGGAAGAAAAAACGAATAACTACTATCGTGTTTCCGCCTCGGTAGTGAATTTAAAAACCGGTAAGGTTATTGCCAATTCAGAGGAGTTTATTTCTTCCCTCGAACTATTGAGTCAACCAACAACGCCAACAGAAATACAACCAGAGGAAATAGCTAATCAGCCAATAGAAACAGAAATGAACTTTGAAGAAGAATTGGAATCTAAAGAACACTATATTTCCTTAACGACAGCCGATTTATTAAAAGCAGCCGATACCGCTTATGAAGAAAAGAATTATAAAAAGTCAATTGGTTTATTTAATTTAGCAGTTCAACGTACTGATGGCAAAGTCATGAAAACTTATGCTGGTTTATATCAAGGTTATCTGCAATTAAAGAATAAAGCGCTAGCCGCAAAAGCATTTAATCAATTATTGGCAGTGAGTGCCAAAAAAATAAGAAATTAAACACCAAGTTCTTATTTTTGCCTGATTCCATAGAATTTCTGGATGATAAAGAACTAAGAGAAGAATATGATTTCTGGTTACAGCAAATAGCGAATTATTTTAAAAATAATGACCAATGCTTTCAAATCGAGGGATATAGCACCCGTGCTGAAAATAATCAGGATAATCAACTCGCTTTATTACGTGCCCAGAAAATCCAAAATCTTATGGCGATTGATTTTCCCCAGATTAAACAAAAGTCGATAGCAGTAGGTAAAGCACTGAGTCAGCGTAAAAAATCAGCTGTAAGTGAGATAATTGACACGATTAATCGGCGGGTTGAAATAGTCGTCGTGGCTTGTTCACCAATTTAACTTGGCGAATTTTCACAACAGTTGAATAAATCACTTTTTACCTCAGTAGAGAATACGATTTTTGCACTAAATAAGCCCACACGTTCATGCTATTAACGTATATTCTCTAGAAATTCTAATGATGAGATGACTTACCCCGACGGATGGTTTTTCCCATTGAAACCGTTGATGAAGTTACAGTCAATTTAACCGGTATTGCTTGTGTGTAACGAGCTAAGGTAGCTAACGCATGAGCACTACCCGTATCATTCCACAATTCCATCGCTTGTAAAGGTTGTAAAGTGGGTTTATCAGTATTTACTTCACGGATAGCATGTAGAATATCCATCAGTAATACAAACTGTTCAGACAGTTTGTTGAATATTTTTGCTTTTACTCCGGCGAGTGAATGTGCCAAAGAATCATAAGCACTGATACCCAGATGCACATAGTAGCTAATTTTGACTCGCCGTCGTTCCGCACGTTCCGGAAACAAACCGGAGTACAGCAAACATTTATCACCCACATCACGTAATTGCTCTTCACGTATTTTGCCACTACTTTGCAAACTATTCAGGTATTCTAAAGCGAGTATAGCGTTAGCTAATTCTGAGGTGGTGGTATAACGTATCAGTAAAAATACCAAATAGCTTTGCAGTTCTTCCCCTAACTGAGTATGGCAAATATCCTCAGCTTCATAGATAAGAGTATGCCATTGCGCTAGCTCAGTAGGTTGTATCACTAATTTGTCCATAGTTGATTACCTCTTTAAATTTAAATTAAAACGGTCCTTAAATTTAATTAAAGCAGTTTTTGAGCTATTTTGTTAGACACATTATTAATAATTTTTGGGTTAATCTTCTATTTTCTTTATATGGTATAATAACGTTCTAATATATAAAGAATTTTACCATTCACATTTTTTACTGAATGGGATGATGGCGAACGATGTCTTAAAGTTGATAGGTGGCAAGACATTTTCTTAATCGGAGTTTAACACTCATTCACTCACTTTCTTTATTGATAGAATCGGTGTTAATAGTAATTCCGTCGACGTTCAGAAACAAATTGAAAAATATTGCTCTAGTGCGCCACCAATAAATCCAATTATTTGAGACTGAAAACCGCACCGGCCAGGTTTAAATAATCCGATTTATTTTGAGAACGCACCACTAGTAGCCTGGTAGGGTGGGCGAAATGCTGTCCGTTGAACTGAGGACACGGAACTAACACGGCTTTTTGCCCACCATTCCGTCAACAAGATGGTAGGAAAATGGTGGGCAGCGCTTCGCTTTTGTCCACCCTACTTGACTTTCTCACATCCAAAAAGTTTGAACGGCATAACCTTGGATGATGGAATCTTTGGTTACCAATAATAAATGATGATAATTGGCCTGAATAATCAATAACCGATCAAACGGATCTTTGTGGTGATTGGGCAAACGTGTAGCCTCAATCATTTCATCTACAGTAGGATTAATTAATTGGAGGTTAGTATTTTGAAACAATTCCTCTTTCCAAGCATAAATATCGGTGAGAGCCAATTTACCTCTTTGAATAAGTAAAGCGATTTCCCAAAATGAAATAGCTGAAACAAATAAATTTCCTAATCGATCCTGATAGTCTAGAAATTGAATGAACTCTTGGGAAATGCCTTGTTTAAGATTCCAAAAAATAAGGGTGTGAGTATCAAGGAGATAGTATTGACTTTTCAAACATAGTTCTCCCAAATATCCGCAATAGGCATAATAAGTTCCTCTGCCGATACTAACAGTTGTGGCTGTAGTTGCATTTTTTTACGCCAATCGGTTGGTTGAGTGGGGATTAACCGTGCTACTTCCTGTTGATAGCGTTCAATAATAATGGTTTCTCCTTGTTCGACTTTATCAAAGTATTCCAATAAATGGTTTTGCAATTGGGTGACCGAAATAGTAATCATTTTAACTCCATAAGCATTCGGATGAGTCGGTTAGGTTAAAATATGACAAAACTAACTTAAGCGTTGTTCTTCACCTTTAAATATCACCAAGTTACAAACGCATATTCTGCTAAACATAATTATAACTCATAGTTACCTTGTCTTTGGCAGTCATGTCGGTTGGGTTAACGGAGCATAACCCTACAATCTATTAAGACTAGAAGTGCCTTCATATTGCTCAATATATTGAGAAAAAAGTCCAATGTGAATATCGAGACACCTAATTGTGGTAATTTTTGTTATCTTTTCAGGTAAGATAACCTGAGTTCGAGGTAGGCTCCCAATTAACCAGTTGTATTTGATAATAAAACAAGTTAGTATAAATTTTAAATGACAAAATTCCCACCACAGGCTATTGAGAAGTATAAAAACCGTTATCCCCATCAACCACAACCATAGCCTGATTATTAAGAGAAAGCTTAAGGGAAGGCTTGTTAGGTTGAAAAGAATAAGCCACCCAAGCGGCAACCAGATTGAGCATAAAACCGGTTATACTACGGTGACGAGAATGCTCCAACTGAGCGATATTTTTGAGTTGGTCATTGATAGTCTCAATGAGAGTTCTTTTCCGCAATAAGAGGTTATCGAAATCGTCCCGGACAACCGGCTTCATATGACGACGTACTCTGGTGACCAACTGCACGCCTTTATCCCAAAGTTCCTCTGCTAGGACCTTAGAAATATATCCCTTGTCACCGAATAACTTACCCTTGATGAACTTCGCCATTTTTCTGAGTCCCTGGCGCTCATCAACATTGCCTGGTGTCACGAAGAAACTGACCCGCTCTCCTCGGTCATCAACGCTCAAATGCAGTTTAAAGCCATAAAACCAATCCACTGAATCCTTACCTCGTTGAGCAAGGCCAGCAAGGGTACGATGACGCCCAATACGTCGGTTATGACAAACCTTTACCGGGGTGGAATCGACCAAAGCGATTCCCCTTGAACTCACTCGACGGGTGTGTAGGTAAGCGCATAGAGGTATTAAAACCGATTGAGCCAGTTCAATCAAACGGTTGTAGCTGACTCGGTTGGGAAATTCTCGTTTCAATACACTAGCGCCAGGGTTGGTGTAGTAGTGCTTAAAGTCGCGATAATTTGAGCTTTGAAACCAGATGAGCAAGGTCATCACCTCAGCCGGCGACATCCTCAAGACGCGTTGGCGTTTGTTTGGTTTTTCTGGCAACCGGGAAACTTGCCCAGCGGGCAGAAAAACTTTGCAGAAATCATCAACATCGCAGTATATCTCTGTTACATTCATTGGGTATCTCCTGGGAGTAGGTAAGCTTATGATCTTTTCCAGATACTATTATTACCTATTCTTCAGAAGATACAAATGCTTGTCTTTAATTTTATATCGAACTCAGGTTATAGATAAAAAAAATGCAGACGTTGCACTAAATAGGGTAATTTCTCACACCGATGTTGAAACAGTTATTCCTCAGGTATTAGAAGAGGGAAGTTTATTCTTTGCTGATCTGGAAAAAAGCATGAAAGAATTCTTTATGAATTATAGGCCGCTTATTATGTTCAAATATGGCACTTTTACAAGGCGCTTTAGCCAGTTATTGTATTTTTACGGAAGTGTGAGGCTTTTTCTCTATCTCTCAGTTGAAAACCAAAGTATCACCTTTGAAGAATTAGAAAAGAAATTTCCTGACAAACATTTTTATGACGGATATTTTTATATTGAAAAAATTCAAACTAAGCAAAGGGAAGAAGTGTTCAATAATGTAATTGAATTTGAAGACGGAACAATTGGAGCAATTCGGTTTAAGATAGATTTGGTAAGAGAATGGCTTCTTAGAAAAAAGGCTTATAGCAAAGGTAAGATAAAATGTTTATATAAAAGCATTTTAATTTATCACTAAATTATGAATCACTCATATTGTCTCATCTAACGATTGATTTCACCTGGCGCAAAGTGATCGAGTACAGCAAATTTAAGTTAAGCTTTTGAGGGAAAGGGCGAATCGAGGTGTTCGCCCTTAACTTAATGGCAATGATCCTACTTAGCTCACTCTTGAATCACCACCTCCAGCGGCAACTTATTTACGATTAAGGTTCCATTCGCTAACCGATAGCCAAATTGAATCGCCACCCGGCCCGTAGCCGGAAATTGGCCACGATACCAAATAATTTCTTGCAGCGGCTTTAATACAACAGCTGTCTCAAAGGCCACCAATCGCTCCGCATCACCATCCCAAGATAACACTTGACCTTGATTATTAACCATAAAATAGAGCGAAGGCATTGCTTCGGTAGCCCAATAAGTCGCATACAATACCCAATCAACCGGCTGGTTTAATTGCTTCGGATCGGCAGCAATTCGACTACGCACTTCGACCTCATCAACCAAATTGACGGTCATCTGTCGCTGAAATATTTCACCATCAGTAGACATACCACCAGCAAATTGAGTACAAGTTTCGCTTAAATGACCGAATATCATCGTCTCTAACGATGGCAAAACCGGAGCAATTTCTAGCGGCAAATCATTTTCACAAGGTATGGAAGGTGGTTCAGTAAATTGAACGTTGTCTTCAAACGCAACGTCTTCACTCCAGTTGACATTGTTACCGATAATGACATTGGCGAGATGACTCCCAGCTTGAATTGTTAAATCTTCCAATAAGGCTGGTACCGCCGGATCGCCGCGAATGTCACCTTGCAAACTACCGCCGCTAAGATGAGTTCCAGCCGCTAAGTGAACATCTTGGAAAGTTCCACCGACCAAACTGTGGTTAATGATATTGCCAGCTAAAGTTCCTCCCCATACTTGCGCACCCACAAATTCAAAATCTTTCAAAGTGCCTTGATTGACGATGTAACCACTGAGTTTACCACCCGTTAATAAGGTATTGGGTTGAATGGTTACTTGAGCAACAAAGCCTTGATTAGCAACGATACCAGCGAGTTGACCACCGGCTACTTTTGCGTTACTTGCTAAGGTCACGTCAGTCAACACTTGTCCTTGGTTGCGGCATAGCCAATCAATCATGATACCTGGGGTGGTAGGACAATTATTGGAGTTAGGTGTGTTAACCACAAAGTAGTTGGAATCAATAGCTGGTTCAGCTATGGTTGAGAGTTCAGAATTACTAATTAATTGGTTATCTTGGATTAATTCCGGTTGAGGTAATTGGCTCACGGGTTGAAGTAGTTCAACTACTGGTTGAAGTGATTCAACTACCAATGGAGTGGGTTCAACTAGCGGCTCAACGGGTTCAACTACCAATGGAGTGGGTTCAACTACCGGTTGAATTGGCTCGACTACCGGTTGAGTGGTTTCAACTAGCGGTGGAGTAGGTTCGACCACTGATTGAGTAGGTTCAATTTCTGGTTCCGATTGATTAACAGAATTATTATGAGATGGGGTTGGCGTGGTAGTAACTGGCGTAACTATCACTTTCGGTTCATCCGGAGTAGGATGATTTACCACCACCGGGATCTGAATGACAAAAATTTCTGCTGTGGAGAAGACGTTGGGATCGGCCTGTGAAATCGCTTGTAGCGTAACTAAGTTAGTAGTTGATATCGTGAGATTAACTAAGACTTTGACTGTCTCTAACCCGTTAACCGAAACCCTGGCTAATTGTTGCCCACTTTGAGTTGAATCGGTGGCGGTGATTGTGTAAACATCCTCTTCAATGCCACCGTTAGTTAGGGTTAACTGAACTGGAACAGTATCTCCTAATTTACCCGAGACTTTGCTCGGAGCAACGAGGATGACGTCACGTAAAAGTTTACTCGGACCAACTACGATAGAGTTAGCTTCAATATGTTCTGCTAAGGTTTCGTTGGGTTCAAGAAGAATATTATCCGCAAAGAGCTGTACCTCACCTTGGGCTTTTAAAATTGGGCCAATGCTATTCCGTAAATCAATTAAGCCATTTTGGCCGACAGCTAAAGTGATATTACCACTGGCTTCGATCACAGTACCATTGAGGTGGCTTAAATCCAACGTCCAGTTATTGCCGCCATAGATAGCAATATTGCCGCCGTTGACTTGAGTTTGAACACCGGCGAGAGAGATGACATTGGGTTCAATTCGTACCCAGCCCTCTTGACCATTGACGGTACATTGCTCACCACCCATTCCAGCTTGACTGATGCCACCTCCAGTATGAACATCCGGTAAAGAAACTAACCACAGATTGCCACCATTTCCGCCGGTTTGTTGGGTACCTTCAGGATTACAGTGCCCCCCATTGCCAGCAAGCGCTTGGGCACCGTGCTGATTGTAAAGATGACCTGGTCCACCAAGTTTTCCCCAAATTTGGTTAAGCCACCTCGACCACCTTGACCCGCTTGAGTACTAAGAATATTACCACCGTCACCGGCTTGAATCCGATTAGTATTGGTTGTATTGCGACCGAGAACCAGGGCATTTCCACCTGGCGCACCGTATTGTAAGCCGTCTCCACCTTTTCCAGCGATAATTTCACCGGTGTTAAGAATCGGGCCACCCGAACCATACCACCACCAATCACCTAATTTACCTTGTTGATAAAATTCAGTGCCGACTTTCAAAATGACGCTAGCACCGGGTTGTGCACAATCGGCGGTTCCAACAATTGATGTTTGTGTACAAGCACTGCTGGCGAGTTCATCCGCACCAGCTTGACCAAGAATGATCCCTTGATTTTCTAGATAATCGGTGGCTTGAATTTCTAAAGCGGTACCTTGATTATCTAAGCTTTGCAAAGTGCCCATGACGCATAAGGTTCTCACTTTGGCAGCAGCTGGAGCAGTAACGGTATGTCCGGCATTGATGCGAACCACATCGTGTTCATTGGGAATTTGCGAAGTTGACCAAGTTGTGGAAACATTCCAATTGCCATCTTGGCTAGATTCAATAGTGATATTGGTGTTATCACAATTTTTGGGGCTATCGGCGAAACCAGTTAGCAGTGCTTCCATTATTAGGGAGCCAGCCGTAACGGTTAAAGTCGCTTGTTTTTGACCCAGGGAAGTAGGCATGAACCAGACGTTTAAATCACAGTGCTCGCCCGGATGGAGAAAATTACGGACAGTACATGACCATTTATCTAGGGAGAATGCAGCGGCATCTGCGCCAGTGAGAGTAATATTATCTAATTTCAGACTCAGTTCACCGGTGTTGTTAAGGATAAAAGTTTGTGGTTCACTGGAACCGACACCTAAAGTGACTGAGCCAAATTCATAGTCAGTAGGTGTTAGTTCTAATTGAGCTGGTCCAGTCATGATGGCTTTCGCTTGGAGGGCGACAGTAGGAATTAGCAACTCAGGATGATCGCGTAATTTAAAGGTTAACTCGGCTTGTTTCTCGCCAACGGTGGTGGGTGTGAAAACCGTGTTAAATTGGCAGTAGGAATAGGAGTATTTGTCCCAGTGAGAATTGGTGCAGTCGAGATCTTGAATACTGAATTCAGTTGCACTTTCACCAATTACTTCAATATTTTCTAATTGGAGTTCTTCACCACAGCCTTGAATGGCAGTGAAACTGACCGTTTGGTTGAGTGTGATAGCATCGCCAACGAGGATAGTACCCAAGTTGGGTGATTCTGGGTAGAGTTTGAAAACCTGTTGAAAGGTAGCTGAGCAACCCGTACCGGCAAGCAAAATGTCGGTAGTGGCGGTGCTACTGGGTATAGTCAGTTTAGTCAGTTTGGTACCTTCCGATTGTGCTTGGAAGTCAACAGTAACTTGGCAGGTGTTAGTTGGTGTTAGCAGGGTATTAGAACAAGTGTCGTGGTTCAGTGCAAAATCAGTGGTGTTAGCGAGCACGAGTGGTTGGAGTTGTTCGTCGCTGTTACCGGTGTTGGTGACAGTAAAAGTTTGGCTGTCCTGATCACCAACGGCGATATTCCAGAAGTTATGGGAGCGTGGAGTTGATTGGAGATTGGAGGTTTTTTGTTGACAGTCGGTACAACGAAGAATAGCTGAATCGATTATGGCAAACACATCGCCTTCAGGACTACCCCAGAGGGTAGATGAAGGGGAAGCATCACTGCCCATTTCTATCTGAGTGGTTTCCATCCAAGTATTACCATCATAATGGATGATGATCCCCCAGCCAGGATTATCAGGTGTTATTCCGGCTGCAAACACATCGGTGTTGGAACTACCCCAAAGGCTTGTCAGGAGATAAAAATTTCCCAGATTTATACTTTGCCACTGATTACCATCATAATGAAAGATCCGATCAGAAATATCTACTACCATAAAGACATCTTGGCTAGAACTGCCCCAAATGTTAGAAGAAGGCATTCCGGTTTTTTCACTTGTCCACTGAGCACCATCATAATGGAGAATAAGGGCTTTTCCCACTATAAATACATCGGTGCTGCTACTACCCCAGATACCATTAAGATTAGATGGAGTCCCACTATCCAGAGTTGTCCAACTATTCCCATCGGAATGGAGAATGGTACCGGTATCTCCTACTACAAAGATATCCGTGGCAGAACTACCCCAAATTCCATTAAGATCAATCTCAGTGCCGCTATCTAGAGTAGTCCAGTTGTTACCATCGTAGTGAAGAAGAGTACCTTTATCTCCTACGGTAAATATATTTTGATTAGAACTTCCCCAAATGTCCTTAAGAGAAGCAGAAGTTCCACTGTTCATAGCCGTTAACTGATTGCCATCGGAATGAACAATCTTGCCGTTTTCCCCTACAGCAAACATATCAGTACTCGAAGTACCCCAAATGCGATTGAAAGGAGAATAAGGCATCGTGTTTAAGGTACTCCATTGGCTACCATCGTAGTGAAGAATCGTACCATCCCATCCGACTGCAAAGATATCAGTACTGGAAGTACCCCAGATACTTGTTAAATCAGAGGAAGTTCCACTGTTCATCGTGGTCCAATTACTACCATCGTAGTGGAGAATTTTACCTTTTGTTCCTACTGCAAATACCTCGGTACTGGAACTAACCCATAGGTCAGTAGTTGCCGACATAGAGCCACCCAGTTGTATAGGTGTCCACTGTTGGCCATTATAGTGGAAAATACTGTCAATGCCTTCTATTGCAAATACATCCGTGCTGGAAGTACCCTCAATGCTAATAACACTAGAAATAACACCAGCCATGCTAGTCCACTGCTGCCCATCATAGTGAAGAATTCCTCCATTTCCACCAGCAAACACATCGTTGCTAGAACTACCCCAAACACTTAAAAGCATCATACTAGAAGTTCCACTATCCATAGCAGTCCACTGGTTACCATCATAGTGGAGAATTATACCTTGATGTCCTACCGCAAACACATCAGTACTCGAAGTACCCCAAATACCTTCAAGATTTATAGTTGAAATTCCACTATTCATAGCAGTCCACTGGTTACCATCATAGTGAAGAATCGTGTCATAACCTACTGCAAATACATCTGTACTTGAAGTACCCCAAATATCTCGGAGGTGATAAAATACCTCACTGTTTATCATCCCAGTATCCATCTCGCGCCACTGGGAACCATCATAGTGAAAAATCAAACCTTCTCGACCAACCGCAAAGACATCGTTGGCAGCACTGCCCCACACCGCATTAAAATCCATCCGTAAATGGTGTTGTACCCTCCACTCTGTGGCTTGAACTCCTGAGAATAATAAATTTAATAAGATAATTAATTGGATGATATAGCGTTTCATAATTGGTTCCTCTCGGTTCTAGTCAACCCAAATTGAGTTTTGAAATCAGTATAAAAAATTTTTAATTCAGGTATTTATGACATCGCAAAGTGAAACCTTGTTGTTGAGAATTGGTCATAATCTTTCTCCTTAAAAATAGTTATTATCAAATAAGCCCGATATGGTAATTAAAAGCGAGTTGTTTTTATTTTTGTTATTGTTAGTAATTATATATAGCTTATTCTCTACTTTTTGTCTTGTTAATTTCTTACTACTTTTTTCAATGAGAGAGGTTGATGAGGAATGAGGGTAAACTTTGGCAGTAGAGTAGTAGTAACCTAGTGAAAGAGAGTGTTATTCATAGGGATATGTGGTGTTAGTAACAATTGCTAAAATCAATAATTACTGCTAACATTATTTAAATTGATTAAAAAATGGGGTTAGATACACACCCCCGTTTGGAATTCTTAAACCAACTATTATGCTATAACCGTTTTTATTCTCATTACTAAAATTGTAAAAAATAGGTTATTTGGTGAATTGTTGGTTCTGAACCAAATGAAATAGATTGAAGGATGAACCGGTTGAAGTATTGAAAATAAATAATTTATCCCCTTAATTATTATTAAGTAATTAGGTGAAAATAGGAGGTTACCCTAAATTAGCACCATTCAATTCAGGGGTATAACTTCGCTGAAATATCGGCCAATTTTTAGACAACTTATTCGTTCCACTTCTTAGCTTGGTAGGTAAAATATGATGTTATTCAATACAACCAAAACAAGGCTTAGTCATTGTATAGGAATAGCCTTAACGATGCTGAATAGCGTTACTTTAGCACAAGAACTGATCTCTAATGGTGATTTTGAAAATGGGTTAGATGAATGGCAAGTTATTATCCAAGAAGGAAGTAATGGAACTGATTTCTTTTTGGCTACAGCGGGAGATTTAACGCCTTTATCTGAGCATCCAACCGCCAACAATCCGTTGGGTGGTAATCATTATGTTGTCACTGATCAATATGGTCCCGGTGCTATTGCGCTAATCCAACCGGTTAATATCCCACCTGGTATCACTGCCGTCACGCTCTCTTTTCAAATGTTTGTTAATGACCAAAGTGGAATGGGTCCTTTAGTTCATTCAGCCGGTCTTAATTTTAACGCTGAACCTAATCAACATGCGCGAGTTGATATTCTTAATGAGGGTGCCAATGCTTTCAGCACCGACAATGCGGTGTTACAAAACCTCTATTTAGGCATTGATGGTGAACAAACACCGTATGATTACACGAATTACCTCTTTGATATTACTGATATCGTTATGGTCCCAGGTACTTATAATCTACGTTTTGCTGAAGTAGATAATCAATTATGGTTTAATTTAGGTATTGATAATGTTAGCATGATTGCTCAAGTTGATGATATAACTACGACTCAATGCCAAGTCTATGGCGTGCAGGACAATGGACTTAATGATTCGCTCTTTTTTACCGTTGAGGGTGGTCAGTTGGGCGCAGTGCATGCGGGTTATGATATTGAAGGGCTTGATATTCGTCCTAACCACGTACTTTATGGCAGTTCGGGTCGTGATGTCAGTGCGGGAAAAGAGAAAGGTTATTTATATAAAATTGATGCTCGAACGGGAGAATTATCTCCCGTTGGTGATATCAAAAATGAGAAGCTAAATCAAGATTTTGATGAAGTGGATAGCCTTTCCTTTAACCCGAAAGAGGGTAGCTTATGGGGGTGGGCAAAGGGAGAAGGTTTGATCCAAATTAATCCCGATAACCCGAGTCAAACGACCTTAGAATTAGTCTCCGCAATTGATATTGAGGATTTAACTTGGGATACTCAGGGGAAATTACTTTATGGTGCTTGGCAAACTCAACTTTGGGTTTATGATAATACGAACCAATCTTTAGTTCTCCATCCCTGTTCGCTACCGAGTGAGGTAGAAGCATTAGAAATGATATGGCATCCGGAGATGAACAATGGGAAAGAATTTTTATTATTCGGTGTTCATCAACAAGCTGGACTTAATTTGCAGGGAATAGACCTAGCTACCTGTGAAATTGTGGTGAAAATGTCGGTCCCTTATGATGATGTTGAAGGAATCAGCTTTGAACCAACTACTTGTCCAGGTATAGAAAAACCATTATTGCCTGATAACTTTAAGCCACTGGCTTCAATACCACCTATACTTCCGAAATCTTACTTGCCCAAGTAAAGTTGATAATGGTGATCACTTTCGAGCAGTGATAATCAATCTGATCGACACACAACCAAGATGACACTCATCATAATCAGTGTCATCCATGGTTAAAACCACCCGATTATATTGCCTAATTAGATTGATAATTGGACGTTATGTCCGGGTTGGTTACTGGGATGATTCGCATTAGTGAAAACCGAGCGATCATTCTTCAACGCAATAACTTCAAAAAAGGGTCTAAAGCGGTCTTCCGAAATATCAAATGCTTGTAAAAATTTATTGAATAATTGTTGTTCTATCGGTGCGGCCTGACCATCAGCTAAGGAAGAATCAATTAAGTTAGTTAAGATGCACATCTTCTGGGCATCAGAAAGCAATGGTGTTGCTTCAGCTAAAAATTGGTCAACTGGCGTTTTTTGATAGTATCTATAAGCGCGATCAAGTAATTGTTTATTGTTAGCACCGACACCAATAACACCTCCCTTTTCCTCACCCCCCAAAACAGATAAAAGTTGTCCAACTTCTTCGTTTTCAATTTTACCGTCAGCTCCTATCATATAAATCAGTGCTGCTGCAAAAGCCAAGTGAGGTGTCATTTGCTCGCTATCACCTTTAAACATATCAAATAGTCCCATATTTTAACCTCCTTTTGGTTAGGGAATAATTTGTTAAGATGACACGCTTTGGTAAAAGTGTCAACTTCTTATCAGTTATCATTCGCTACCTTAATAAGCCAACTGACGCTTAGAAAAAGTGTCCTAAAGATAAATTATAACGTAAACTACCACCATCAGTATAACCAACCCCAACTAACACGCTACCAAATTGGGTTTCCCACACCACACCCGCTAAGCCACCATAGCGTAAATCAGCTAAATGAATATCATCATAGTCATCCCAAGCATTGCCAACATGAAGTAATCCCACCAAACGTGCGTCAATGGAACCGAGTTTTGGAATACCTGGGGGATTGAAAAGTCCACCTAACCGAAATAATAGTGCATGATTACCACCAATATCTCCGTTTGGATAACCCGCTAATAAATCAAAACCACCAACTGAAAAACCCTCATATTTTGGTGGGTCGGAATCAAACACGGTAGCGATAGTTAACTCAGAAACTAAAGTGGCTCGACGGTGTACTGGAAAATGTTGCCGAGTATATAACTTAGCTTTTTGATAATTAAAGTCAGACCCAATCCCCGTATAGTAAATGCGTCCATCTAAGTCAATTTTCATTCCACTTTTGGCAAATACTCGTGCATCAAGACTATCATAACCAAACTGGAATGTCAGTGAATTCTCCTGAACATTACCATTAGTTGGCTCAGCAATAATTTTACCTAGTCGTAACCCGGTATTGGCTCGTTCATAAACAATACCCGTTCGAAACAGTGCTCGGTTACCTAAATTAGTACCCAAATCTAGCCCAATCTGTGAACCCTTTAAATCATACTCAGCAATCCCTTGTTGTTGTTCAAAAATATCGACAAAACGATGTTCTAGTTTAGCGTAGGGGGCCAGAAAAAAATGACGTTGATAATCTAAAGGTTGGTAGAATTCAGTAAATAAGGAAAAACCCGTACCAAATTCAACTTCATTTACCCATTCAGCACCGAGACGATTCACATTGAGCTTTTCATGTCGTAATAACACGAGAAAATCAGTTTTTTCATCAAAACTCGTTGATACATTTAAACCTAAACGAAAATAATTCGGTCCCCAAGGTTTCTCACGAATATTAAAAACGAGACCGGTTTCACCCTGAGAATTACGCGTAGCTTGATAGGTAATTTGCTCAAATTCTTTTAAGGTCATTAATTCTTTCGTCGCACGTTTGATATCTTCAAAACGTAACTCACGATTTTTTAGATTTTCGAGTTTACCTTGTAATAGAGCACTGTGAGTTCGTTTGTTACCCCTCAGTTCAATAAAAGTTGGCGTAATCGTTGTGGGTATTTGAGGAATTTTAGCTCGTTTAGCGGCGGTATATTGAGCATATTCTTCAGTTGATAAAGCCAAAGTTTTTAGTAGTGCTACTTTTTCCATAATGGCTTCATAACCGGTTGTCATCAATCCTGGACCTTTATAAAAATCAGCTACACCAAATTCTTTGACTTCAGGTGTAATAACGATATCTGCCTTTTTTAAAGACCGGAGTGCGTTTTGAATTAATGATACATTGAGTGATTGCTTAGTAACCGTTACAAAAGAACTAGTAGATTCAATGACTTCTAAAGGTGCTGTAATATCAATAGCAATAACAATATCAGCGCCCATTTTTCTGACAATATCAACGGGAATATTATTGACAATGCCACCATCAGCTAATACATGTCCATCAATTTCCACTGGAGCAAACGCAAACGGAACAGCCATTGAAGCACGTAAGGCGAGTGCTAAATCACCTTTTTCTAATAAATAAGGTTTAGCGGTGTTCAGATCCGTAGCAACCGTTTTAAATGGAATAGGCAATTTAGCAAAATCATCGATATTAAGATTTCTGGTTAACCGTTTAAGTTCCATAAATAGTTCTTGTCCATTGATAAATCCGGACGGTGCAGCGAGACCCTTTTTATCGATTCCCAATTCTAATTGAAAAAAACGTCGTTGGGTTTGTTTTTCTCGGTAGGAAAGCAGTTCGCGATCATCGGTATAATTTAGTGCGCGATTCCAGTCAATTTCATGTTCAACCGCACGATGTAACTCTTGTGTAGTTAATCCGCTGGCGTATAATCCTCCGATGATGCTACCCATACTGGTACCCGCGATGTAATCAATGGGGATATTGAGATCTTCCAAAGCTTCAAGTACTCCAATATGGGCAAATCCACGAGCACCACCACCAGAAAGAGCAACCCCAATCTGAGGACGGTTGATCGGATTTAAATTTTCCGCCGCTAAATCCATTGGCAATAAGTTAACACCAATTAACAAAATAATGACTGGAACAGACCAAGGTGGTAAGCAACAGTTTGACATAATTTTCGTTGTAACAAGCCGAGAATTGAAAAAAGTTGAGTAATGTACTTAAGGTCAATATTCTATTCCCGGTCCAAAAAAGGCCGCTAGTATAGTAATATCTTGCTCTAATAAAAATTAAAATAAATTAATTACTTATTATTATAAATACCCGGATTAACGGGTGAATATAAAAAATGCAAACCTTGTTCCACTGTAACTATTCATTCTCACTTCTCATAATGAAAAACCGGAGAAATTTTAGAGATAGTGAACGGGGGTAGACTGCCTATTGCCATTCGTTAATAGAATGAATACAAAGAATATTTATATATAACTTCTTGTCTTAACTAGATAAAAATTCTAACCTTTTACATTGTGGCATTAATCAATATCGTTGTAAATAGTTACTTGATTGTATCCTTTGGCTTTCGCATGATATAAAGCCTGATTAGCCGCTTTAAATAAATCGTCTTTGTTGCTCATTTTATGATTTAACCAATCGGCCATTCCAAATGATCCCGATATCGAAAAGAAATCACCATGGTTATTTTGAAATAAGGTATCTTCTAAACGTTCGCGAATACGATTCAAACAAGTGAGACTTTCATGAGCTGTACTACCAGAAAAGACAATGCCAAACTGGTCTCTACCTAACCGTCCCACAATATCTACATTACGTAATTTCTCAAGGATAATTTGACTAAACTGTTTAATGACCCCTTCTGCTACTTGAGTACCGTAGGTATCTAAGATAGAGGTAAATTGATCGATATCACCAATCGCTATACTTAAAGGATGTTTAAATCGCTTTGAATAATTAATTGCAGCTTCTAAATGTTCTTCAAAATATTGATAGTTAAGTAAATTAGTTAGTGGATCATACTTCGTTTCTTGATGGAGACGGTGTTGTAAAATTTTCTGCGCAGTTACTTCATGCCCCAGTAGAATCATATTCTTACGTCTACCAGCTCGATCAAATAGTGGAACTCGAATTAATTCATAGGAAATAAATTTACCCTGTTCATTAAGAAATTCGAGTTCGTTATGTAGAATATCAGCCTGTTTCCAGGCGGTTTCATCTTGAATCGATAATACTTTTAATAAAGCGGTACGTACCGGGGCCAATTGTGCTAATTGTTCATCAGTTTTACCTATATAATCAATTCCACTCAATTGAAATAATTGTAATCCCGCTTCATTAACTTGTAGCCAGTGTCCCTGTTCATCTTTCAAGACCACAATACCGGGTATAGCTGATAACAGGGTATGCCATTGTTCCGATCGATAAGTCAATTCTTCTTGATAACGAAGTAAACGTTTCCCTACGGTTAAACGACAGTGTAATTCCTCTAATTGAATGGGTTTAGACAAAAAATCATCTGCTCCCACTTCAAAGCACTTTACGAGGTTTTGGTGAGTCGTTTGATCAGCGATCAATATAACGTAAGTGAGTGAAAAGAAATTAGTTTTTTTAATCTGTTGGCAAACTGCTAAACCATCTAATTGAGGTAAATGCCAATCCAAAATAGCTAACCGCGGTGGATCTTGGGCACGTAATATTTGCCATGCTGCTTCACCATTGGTTACACCAATAGCAGTGTATCCCCATTGAGGTAACCAAGTTTCTAAAAGTTGAATAACAGCGATATCTGCTTCAGCAATAAGAACTTTCATAATTAAATTAACAAATTGAGCAAAGGATACTGAATTAATTTGAGCCAACCGACTACCCGTAAAGTACAAAATTTGTTATAAAAGCAGATAATTGCCTATTAAACAACTCGCACTCGCGAACAATAAATAAGGTTATTGTTGAACAAATACACCGATTGATAAATCATCTGCCGGATAAATACCTCGCTGTGCATATTGTGCTAAGGTGTCTTGGAGATGAAGCTTGACAAAATTCTGGGTTAGATTTGGAAAACTAAGTAGCTGAGTAGCGATCTCATCAAGGGAAAGTTTGCGGTGGTAACGAGTATCAACACAATAAGTAGCACCATCAGAAGCAATGGCTACGACTTTAAATTTTTCCAACGGAAAACAGAAAACCAGTTCTTCATTAAAGGACTTTGGCTGCGATTGTCCTTGCAATGAATCTATCAATATCAAGGGAGTTGGTTCATATTTAGCGTATTCTTGCTGTCGCTCTTGGTCATACCAATAGGTTAAATAATAAGGTGCATTATGGGTAAAAACGACTTCTATGGTACCTAAATTATCTTGATGATCTTTGAAGAGCAAACAACCATCACCATAAACGTAGACTAAAATAGTATCTTGATATAAAAAGGCTAACATGACCGTTGCATCTAACACACTACTCGATAGCTGCATTTGGTGAGCCACATTCCAAGCTTGCTCAATTAACCGCTGTCCAAAATGGGTATAGTTTAACGGCCAATCATCTGTATTTTCAATAATATGCTTAGTAGTTAATGTCAAAATACGGGCACCAATGTGGGTCTGGTAAGAAGAAGAACAACCATCACTTAGAACAATAAATGGTATCGGTTTATCTGCTTGTATAGCAAAATCTTCACAAATAACGTGAGTTTTACCCATCGTATAGTAGTGGTCATAATGTAACATGGTGTTAGGTTAATTCTACTTCAGTCATAACTTAATCCGATTGTTATACCAGAAATTCAGTTGACTTAACAGTGCGCATTCCCTGTGCTGTCATCGTCACTAAAAATTGTTGGGCCAATTCTTCAAATCCCGGTACTGGTGAGGTGGTATCTTCAATTAAGACTAATTTACTAATATTGGCTTGACCTAAATTAGCGGCGATATCACGAAGTGTATTGGCAACACAATGTGATAAGGCTTGTCCAGAACAGACAATTAAGTCAGCTTGTTTTAACTCGTTGATTAACCTGGTATTAAGTAAGGTACTTGAATCATCTGGATCCGGTATTTCAGCTTTAACGGCACTATAATGTTCGGTCCAATGATTTAAACCTTTACTCACATAATCAACCATAGCAAAAGTATTTTCCCATTCCGTTAAAATTTCCGCCAGCGGCGTGACTACATTATGACCTGGTCTACCAATAAGACAATGAGGAGGCCAAATCGTTAGTTGATAACGCCCATTGGCTTTAAGTGCTTTCACATATGCCATGGCACGAGTTTGATAATGCGGTTGTCGGGTTTGCCATTGTCCAGTTAACACGGATTCCTCCGTAATAATCGTGAATGGTTTCGGCGAATGACCTTGATTATCTACCCAAAAATCGGATGAGCAATATCTACCCAATGATGAGTATCTAAGGTAACATGAATCGCATTCACTTGAGTCAAATGACGTTTTAGCAAGATAACTAAACGTTCTAAATCTTTATCGGCTCCCGGAACAAATAAGCTACCCTTAGGGTTAGCAAAGTCATTCTGTGGATCAATGATGAGAAAATGTAAATTCATAAGGTAATCCCTCAATAAGTTCAATTATATTTAGTGCCTTTTATGTCAAAGAATGAATAGATTATAATGAACTCCATTAACGATGACATTTTATTTCCCAGCCGCGATTACAAGATGCTCAGTATAGAAATGAGGCCCATAATTAAATAAATTATGTTGATACTGACGAGTAATCAAGCCCCGATTCCTACTAATTTATTTAACTAATTCTCATTTTTATGATGATGTTAGTCAATCCAAACTGGATATTTTAAAAGTTGTCGTCCCTTTTTTGATAATATTCGCTAAATGAATTTTTTAACTGTACAGTAATACATGAACAAGAGGAATAAAATAAGATGAACAACGATTCCATAATCACTTTTATCGGTGGCGGTAATATGGCAAGTAGCCTGATTGGTGGACTTTTGGACACCGGGGTGGCTAGTAAACAAATTCGGGTGACTGATATTCATTCTCAACCACTCGCTAGTCGTTTTCCAGTACAATGTTATACCGATAACTTAGCCGCTATAATAGATGCAGACATCGTGGTATTGGCGATTAAACCACAAATACTTCCTGATGTAGCTAAATCCATTGCGGTAGCAATGCCTTCACCACCACCTTTGTTTATTAGTATTGCGGCTGGGATACGGTTAGTGGATTTAAGTCGCTGGTTAGGTGACTCGGTACCCATTGTGCGGGTTATGCCCAATACTCCCGCCTTAGTCAGAAGTGGAGCATCTGCCTTATTTGCCGGGCAATACGTGAATTCAAAGCAACGCGAATTGGCTGAAAATATTTTGCGTGCAGTGGGATTAACTTTATGGTTAGAAGATGAAGCACAAATGGATGTGGTCACGGCTTTGTCTGGTAGTGGTCCAGCCTATTTTTTCCTGATTATGGAAATGTTAGAAAGAGCGGGTATCAATTTAGGATTACCTCAAGAATATGCCCGCCTCTTAACCTTACAAACGGCTTTTGGTGCGGCTAAAATGGCTTTAGAAAGTCAAGAAGATGTCGCTACTTTGCGATCCCGAGTCACTTCCAAAGGCGGCACCACTGAACAAGCGGTTAACTGTTTACAAGCCGGTGGATTACAGTCTTTATTTGACCAGGCACTGGCTGCCGCTCAACAACGTGCCATTAGTTTAGCTGACCAATTTGGAGAACAATAACGTGCTACTGAGTCCTTTCATTACGGCGTTGGTGTTTCTAATTAATACCGTATTTGGTATTTATATTTTGCTCCTGATGCTCCGTTTTTTATTGCAATGGTTACGAGTTAATTTCCGTGGCGATTCTACCTTACGCTTACTTATTCGCATAACTGATCCACCTTTACAATTGCTATACAATTTTATTCCTGGTTGGCGCGATATTGATTTTGCAGCTATCGTATTGATGATGGGATTAAAGATGTTAGAACTCATTTTAATTGCTTGGTTATATGAGCAGAAATTGAGTTGGTTAGGGTTATTACTGTTATCTTTCGCTAACTTGTTATCTTTATTGATTTATATTTTTATTTTTGCCATTATCATCCAGGTCATTTTAACTTGGATTACACCACCAAACAGCTATAACCCATTAAGTTATTTATTATATCACCTCAATGAACCGCTACTGCGGCCAGTACGCCGTCGACTTCCCTTTTTACAAGGAATTGATTTATCTCCTTTGGTAGTTATTATCGCTTTGCAATTAGCAGATATTTTGATAGCGGGTTTATTACGTCAACTCGCTATTTTATGAATACTGAGTTAAGGTAATCTCCTCTGTCGAGACCGAGCGTATTGACTTTCCAAACTGGGGTATAACACATTATTCATTAACCATAATTTTTTTATGGTAACTCTTTCATCAGAATAATAGCAAAACGCTTATCTTGAGTTTTTAGACAACTTTCTATAACATAAAAATATATATTCAACTACCTCATAATCTAAATCACGACTGCTTGGGAGTGACTCAATTGACAACTTGAGGATTACTAAAATGAAATTATTTAGTTTTCGCCCATTGATACGTGATATGGTAGGTGAATTATTGTACAAGACCGGCTTAACCAAACCTGCCCAAGAAGGAAATCACTATTTTACTATAGTCACTTTCCATCGTGTGTTACCTGAAAATCAGCTAAAATCCTATCCACTGGCTGAGATAGCAGTCACTCCTGAAGAATTAACTTGGTTTATAAAAGTTTTAGTAACCTACTTTATCTGTGGACCACTCGCTGAGAATTTAGCGCGTTGGCAAAACGGTGAAGTAACCAAACGTCCTTTACTCGCTATCACTTTTGATGATGGCCAACTGGATAACTTCCTTCATGCTAAGCCGATACTTGAAGCAGCTGGCATACGTGCTAGTTTTTTTGTGGTGGTAAACAGCGTTGAATTTAACGAAATGCTTTGGCCAGATCGTCTTGCCTATGCGCTTTCTCGTTCTTTTGAGCAAGATATTAAAACAACTTATCAACGCTTGAATCAATTAGGTATCGCCACGACTGCCGCCACATCACACCAGTTGATCCTTAATGTGGTGGAACAAGCTAAAACACTAACTTCAACGCAACGATCCGGGTGGTTATCCTTACTAGAAGACGCTGTCGGTGGTCCGGTTTGTCCAACGTGGGATGGTATGATGAGTTGGAAACAATTACAAGAATTGGTGCAGAGTGGTCATGAGATTGGATCACATTCCATGTCACACCCCATTTTACCCCAGTGTAGTGAAGATCAACTTATCAACGAAGTGAATCAATCCCGCCAAATTCTCCAAGCGCGTTTGGCTATCCCGGTAGAATCATTTTGTTATCCTAATGGTAATTACGATGCTCGGACTCTAACAGCATTGCAACAAGCGGGTTATCGCCAAGCGGTTACTACTCAGTGGGGCCCTAATAAATGGGGTACATCATTGTTCACCCTTCGTCGCTGTGATATTCAAAGTCAACATTCTCGTTCCAGAACCGGCCATCTTTCCGTATCGCGATTGACTTGGCGATTAAGTCGATTTCATCCACCGGTACATTAAACCATGCGTATAGCTTATCTAGTCAGTCAATATCCAGCCGCTTCACACACCTTTATTCGTCGTGAAATAGCGGCTTTACGACAGCGTGGTCTCGATATCCAAACTTTCAGTGTGCGACGTCCGCTACCCGAAGAAATTATGGCGCCAGTGGATCACCAAGAATTTGAAAATACCTGGTATATTTTTCCTATTTCGCCAGTTACTTTGTTGCGATCTCATCTAGTTGCCTTTATTCAAGCACCACTGAACTATTTGCAAACCCTGGCTTTAGCTTTTCAGCATCGAGTACCTGGCTTGCGGGCATTATTCTACGCCGTATTTTATTTTGCTGAAGCTATCCTACTTGCCCAAGAACTGAAGCGACGTCAGTTCAATCATCTTCATAACCATTTCGCTCAAGCTGGCGCTATTGTCGGCTTTTTAGCCAGTCATTACTTGAAACTTAAATGGAGCTTGACACTTCATGGACTGTGTGACTTTGATTATGAAGCTGGACAACTTCTCAATCAAAAAGTAGCAGCTGCTCAATTTGTTGCTTGTGTTTCTCACTTTGGTCGTGCTCAAGCGATGCGTCTGACAAACCCTATTCACTGGAACAAGTTATTCGTGTCACGTTGTGGCATTGATATAAAAAATCTACCGGTTCATTTAGATCAAGAAACGCCAAGTCGGGTGCGGGTGTTGTGTGTAAGCCGTCTGGCTGTAGAAAAGGGGGTACTCGGTTTGATAGAGGCTTTAGCGATAGCTATTAAACGCGGTGCTAATCTTGAACTCAGGCTGATCGGCGAAGGGACTGAGCGAATTCATATTGAACAACGGATTAAAGAACAGGGACTCCAAGAACGTTGTTTGCTGCTCGGTCGAGCTTCAGAACCAGAAGTATTTAAAGAATTCACTTTAGCCGATATCTTTGTGTTGGCTAGTTTTATGGAAGGTTTACCGGTAGTGTTAATCGAAGCACTCGCTTTGGGGGTACCGGTTATTGCTCCCAGTATTGCTGGTATTCCGGAGCTCATTGAATCAGGACAATCCGGTTTACTGTTTAGTCCAGCTAACTGGGAAGAACTCGCTGAGCGACTGGTGCAATTAAGTAGCAATAGTCAGATGCGCATTCGTCTTGCTACTGAAGGACAACATCGAGTTAAGCGTGAATTTAATATCCATCGTGCCGTTGAACCACTCTTAGCGAAATTCTTAGCGGGAAATTTTTAATTTGTCTACTAAACTAAATATTACTAATTCATTCATTTTTGGTAGAGGGTCCCATCTGTGAAATTATTTCATCCTGCAATACTCGTGACCGGCGGTGCAGGGTTTATTGGTTCCCACCTGGTTGAATACCTGATTGATAGGGGGGAACCGGTTCGAGTACTCGATAATTTTTCTTCTGGTCGGGAGGAAAATTTACAGTACTTACCTAAATATAAACAACTGCATTTGGAAGTGATCAAGGGGGATATTAGTGATTTTCATACCGTGCTAACGGCGATGAAAGGCATTAAATATGTTTTTCACCAAGCCGGTTTGGTATCTGTTCCGCTTTCTATTCAACAACCGCAAATGAGTTTTCGCCATAACACGATAGGAACTTTTAATATCTTTGAAGCTGCCCGGTTGAGCGGTGTATCACGAATTATTTTTGCCAGTTCTGCTGCTGTCTATGGGAAAAATAATAACCTGCCACTCAAGGAAGAAAACCCGGGACCTCCCCTGAGTCCTTATGCTTTAGAAAAGCATTACGCTGAGCAGTTAGCCAATCTTTATTATCGAATTTATGGACTTTCTTCCATCGGGTTACGTTATTTTAATGTTTATGGGCCACGACAATTATCTCAATCCTCTTATGCCGGGGTGATCTCCATTTTGGTTAATCGACTCTTAAATAGGAAAAGACCTTTTATTTATGGGGATGGAGAACAGACTCGAGACTTTATCTACGTGAAAGATATTGTCAGTGCTAATATTCATTCGCTAGAAGCGTTTGGAGAAGGTGCTTATCTATTTAATGTCGGTAGTGGTAGAAGTATTAGTATTAAACAACTTTTTAAATTATTACAGCGGATTTTAAAGGCTAATAATATTCGGCCTAAATATTTACCGCCTCGTGAGGGAGACATTCATCATTCGTGTGCCGATATCACTCAGATCAGTCAATTACTTGATTGGCAACCACAATGGGAAATAGAATCTGCTTTAAGAGAATACATCTCTACTTTTAAATATGTAACAACAATCCCGGAACCATCAAATCCGGTTTACAACTTTATATAACCATGTCATTTTAGGTATGGTGCCATTTTAAGTATTGTGATTGACAACCGAATAGGGGTAACTGCACTCATTAGGGTGCAGTAGCAAAACTAATGTTCTTAAAGCCATTCAAGCGTGAATAATTAAGGAATTATGGTTTCCCGGGATTCCGCTAGTTTCATCCAGGCTACATTGTTGAAGTCATTACGGCTTTTTCAGCGGCCGTTCTCGGTGCAACAATACCCAATCGCTATTTTCTTCCAAAGCCGCTTTGCCCGTTTCCAACAGCACTCGTTTTTTGCCAGCTACGGTTGATTGTTGGGATAATGCTGCTTGAGCACGTTGATAAATCATCGCCATTTCAGTATACCGTTTGAGGTGGGCATCGTAACCGGCTTTCTCGACATAACCATCTATTGCTGCACCGATAGCTGGAAAGAGCATCATTAAAATAATCCAGCCATTATGTAACCACGGTGATAAGTTTAATTGCCCCAAGTCGATTAGAAGTAATCCCACGGTCAGTAACAAACCGAGCATAAAACAGCTTCTAGCTGCGGTTTTACTCCAGGTTAATCGGCGTTGGTTGTTGATTATCTGTTCTTGGAAATATTGTTGTTGATTGCTTAGCCAATGGGCTTGGACCAATTCTAAACTGAGTTGATCATTGACCCAGTTGTAAGTACATAACGCCCGTAAACTGCTGCGGACCCATTCTAATTCACTACGATGTTTGCGTAAGTAAAAATCTGCGACGGATTCGGTTAAACCACTCAATTGCCAGAAGATTTGGACTCGTAATGCTTCAGCTAGGGCGCGGTAGTGCAGATATTTAACTTCTAGTTGTCGATGTTGGATGATGCCAAACAATCCATAACCAGCGGCAAATAATAAACAATACAGCAATAAGAACCACTTAGAATTGGCGTCATTTCCCTGACCGTAAAGTCCAATGGCTAAGACCATCCCGATTCCTAAACCAAACATGCCACGAATCAGACGTTCAGTTGGGCGGTGGTGGGCAATTGATAACAAACTGGCTTGTTCATAAAGCGTTATCAAGGTTTGAAAGGATTTAGACAACCGTGCCCGAATTGTCGGTGGTAAAATCGGTTTATTAAATGGCTGGGCACTAGGTTGAGTAACTGCTTGATTAAATTCATTGATTTTATTGAGTTCGGGAGACGGTAATTGGGCCAACAAATTTTTCAATTTACCTCGTTCGATTCCCGATGCTGGCGACAACAACGCTAGTTCACCGGCATCTAATGCGCGACTGGAATCGTTAGCTCGAGATACTTTGAAGTGACACACTTTGCCGGTATCAATTAAATCCAAAGGATTCAGCGATGGTTTATAAGCCTCGGGTAAGCCAACCATATCACCGCTGAGACGAAATTGAATCACTTGATAGGTGCTACCCCAAGCGTAGGCAGAATTGGAATCCGTTTTGCCATCCCACAAGGCAATGAGAATATGGCTATGACGAGCAACATAAGCGCCAACTAGCACGTATTGCAAGTTGCGCGCTTCGGTCTTTTTTGGGAAATATCGGCACTGAGTTGGGGTAATTCAAAAACATCTTCCGCTTGTTCCAATAACTCGGTAAATTCTTGGCGCAATGCTGGAGTATCAAAATCGCGTTGATATTCCGCCACCGGCAAAGGCAACGGCACAATCAAGCGGATTTTCTCAGCCAAAGCCACTTTCGCCACTAATCGATCTGCTCCTTCGGCTAGCGGCGAAAGCAACAACAACGGCGTATCTGGATAACGTTGCTGTAAAAATCGCAACAGTTGGCGAACTTGATCTTGCAATAATTCCGTTTCTTCAGGATGCAAATTACGGTGTCCGGTGACACCAATCACTAAGGGAATTTTTTCAACGGCTGGTGGAGTAACATCAGTCATGATTTTTGTTTCAAAAGTTGTGATAGATTATTGCGTACTGTGATGATATTGGGATGGTTAGGTGGCAGTTTTGTTTCTAAAATCGCTAACGCCCGCCGGTACAACGGTTCAGCTGCCGCGTAATTGCCTTGGTCTCGAAGCAAACTAGCCAAATTATTTAGCGAAAGTGCAGTAGCGGGATGATCTGCACCTAATATCTGTTCG
>JAAUSR010000051.1 GCA_012032555.1 Thioploca sp. | reverse complement strand
AAATAAACTAAAAGTACTAGATGATCTAGCACGACGTATCAAAGTTTTTCTGGACAATGTCAACCGGAAGTTTCAGCATAAAAACTATCAAAATTGATCGGAAAAAAGGTTTTTTAGCTGAAGGCCGTGATAAAAAACTTTTACCGTTAGAGTCATTATCATCAGGGGAACAGCACGAATTAGTTTTAAATTGTGATTTGTTATTTAAAATTCTTCCAAATACGTTGGTGTTGATTGACGAGCCAGAACTTTCATTGCATCTCAGTTGGCAGAAACGCTTTTTGCAAGATTTGTTAGAGATTGTCAAAATAGCTGAATTTAACGTACTGATTGCAACACATTCACCATTATTATCGGTGATCATTCTGAATTCATGGTAGCATTAGAGACAGAAATCGCATGAGTCTTTCAGAACACAAAGATCCGGCTATCATCAAGAATGAGATTATCATGCAGAAGCTTGTCTACAAAGGAAGTTTTTTGCTAGTTGAAGGACCAGATGATAGTAAATTCTGGAATTTGCATGTCGTTAGAGATCAATGTGAGATTGTAATTTGTGGTGGGAAACAAAACTTGATTGGTGCAATTGAACGGCTTGATGGAAAAAAATTCTCCGGAATACTGGGACAAGCAGATGATGATTTTGATTCTCTTGAAGGAAAATTAATTCCATCCTTGAATTTAGTGTACACGGAGACGCATGATTTAGAGTGTCTGCTATTCAAATCTACCGCCTTCAATAAAATACTGGCAGAATACGGAAATCGTAAAAAAATAGCTGATTTTGAAAATACTCATCACAAAACTGTGCGGGATGCTTTATTGGAACGTGGATTGATTTATGGTTGTCTGCGGTGGCTGGCATTTCGGCGATGGTTGGTATCGGGTGAAAAAATTGAGTTTAATAGATTTCAACCCTCCAATTTTACAGATGAAAAAACTTGGTCAATTAAGAAAGATGAATTATACCAAGCATTTATTCAACAATATGCCAATCATTTAACTTTAGATGACTTGCGTGCAGAGATAGCGCAACTTCCCCATGTTGACCCCTGGAAAATTTGTCAAGGACATGATCTAATTAAGATTTTAGCTATAGGGTTGAAACAAGTGCTTGGCCCTGCAGGAACCAAGAAAGGTGTTGGCCCGGATCAGATTGCGCCCATTCTTCGGCAGGGAATTGAATGTACTGAATTTTGTAATACCCGCTTGGCAAAAAAAATCGTTGACTGGGAAAAGATAAACACGCCATATCGTATTTTTTCCGGTAAGTTATCTAACTAATCCACCACCAACACACTCGCATAGCCAAGTTGAAGGCTTTAGGCACCAACCTTAAACAAGGTGACTCTAGATCCCCTAAAAATCCCACCTAACCAGAGAAATAACCATATCATTTCAAATCTTCACTTATCGGTTATAATGTCTTATTACAACAGAATAATTGAGCAGTAAAAAAACGGAATACTCCCTATTTTTCGCTGTTTAATGGGTGATAAATAGTATTCCATATTTTAAATATGGATATAAAAGATGTACCACCCTGCAGAATACCAGTACAATTGTCAGTCAGTAGGATATTCATAATAGGGAGAGGTCAGAGAGAGTTGTTGCATTATGTAACGATTAGTATTTTAAATGAGGAAGTGTTTACCATTATGTCAATCGAAAGGAGTGAAATGTCTATCCTATTTGGTATTCAGACTGCGGCAGTATTTGTACCCGATCTGTGAGAATAACAATACGTTAAAAAAGGACTTGATTGCATTGTTCGTTATTGGCATCAAAGATTGCTATTCCTTCCTAAATTCTATTATCGGTCTGAGAGAAATAGCTTCATGGTTATTTTGATGCTTACCTTTTGTGTCAAATGAAGCTTTATGGTGTTTCATTTCAGCGATTGTTGTCATCAAAACCAATTGTTATTAGGTTATATTTTATTACTCTTCATCGGGTTACTTAATGCCTGTGCTCCACAACCCCCTATTTCTTCGCCGGGTCATATTAATACGAGCCAATTACCACCGCCAAAGAATGATATTCCACCGCTCATACAACAACACGCTTTTATACCTTCACCTCAATTGACACTGCCCCAAGAAACTTTTACGGTCGTCGTAGATAATGTGCCGGTGGATAAATTGCTCTTTGCTTTAGCACGTGATGCTAATTTGAATATTGATATTCATCCTGATATTAAAGGTTCTATTACCCTTAATGCCGTTAATCAAACTTTAACTCAATTGCTGGAACGAATTGCTAACCAAATTGATTTACGTTATCAATTAAATGGAACTCATTTGATCATTTCACCCGATTTACCTTATCTGCGTCTCTATAAGGTTAATTACGTGAATCTAGCACGGGAGAGTATTAGTGAAATCAGTGTTGCTACCCAAATTATCAGCGATGTTAACCGTGGAGTGGGTGGAAGTAGTAGCGGTGGAAGCAGTGGTGGAGGCGGTGGCGCCAATAATAATTCAACGACTCAAATTAAAAATAAGTCAGATAACCGCTTTTGGGAAATCCTGAAAGAAAATATTCAAGCGATTTTAACCAGTCATCAAACCGAAACGAAACCAAGTCGTCAAGAAGATAATGTGGTTGTAAATCCGCAAAGTAATGTAATTAGTGTTCGTGCTACTAGCAAACAACATGAAGAAATTCAACATTTTCTTGATCAAGTTATAGCCAATGTGCAAAGACAAGTTTTGATTGATGCCACGATTGTTGAAGTACGACTTAATGATCATTATCAAGCCGGTGTCGATTGGAAACGCATTGCAGGAGATTTTACTTATCAACAATCGCTGTTGAAAGGCAATATTGGCCAAGATTCGCCTTTTTATGCCTTTGGATATAATAATCCAGAGAGCGCATTTGGCAATATTTCAGCTATGGTGCGACTTTTAGAAGAATTTGGTACGGTAAAGGTGATTTCCAGTCCTCAAATTATGGCACTAAATAATCAAACTGCGATCCTGAAAGTAGTTGATAATCTAGTTTATTTTACCACGGAAGTGGAAACCACTGATACGGATACTCGAACCAGACAAACGCTTACGACTCAAGTCAATACGGTGCCAGTGGGTTTAGTCATGAGTGTAACACCGCAAATTAGCGAGAACGATGAAGTCATTTTAAATATTCGTCCTACCGTTTCACGAGTAATTGATTTTAAAGTTGATCCCAATCCTTCATTGGCGCAAGCCGGTACGGTCAACCGAATTCCACAAATAGAAGTTCGAGAGATTGAATCGATTCTTAAAGTGAATAATGCAGATATCGCTATCATTGGGGGCTTAATGCAGGATTCTTCTCAACAAGATAAGCAAGGTATACCGGTATTATCTCAACTTCCTCTCTTAGGTGATTTATTTAGTTATCGTAGTGATAATTATGCGAAATCCGAATTAATTATTTTCCTGCGTCCTATCGTCATTAAAGATGCTAGCTTGTCTGGAGATTTGCAAAATTACCGCATTTATTTACCGGATTCATCGGTACCCGAAAATGATGCACCAACCGGATTTACTTTACCTTAGCAGTTACCCCTTCCCACTTTAAACTCGCTACTTTACGCAAGAAAGGTTTATTGTTGCGTAAAATATCGGGTAGGGTTGTCATGGCAGCAGATGCGCTGTTAATGTCGGTGAAATCAGCATAAAGGATTTCCCAAATAAGTTGTCCATTGCGGTCAACTTGATAAAGATATAGGTTGGGTAGTAAAGGTTGAATTTCGGGTTTATGTAACCATTGCGTTAAACCCGGGGTATTTTCTACCGGGGTTTGCATCACTTGAATACTATAATGTTGCTGATCAACTGAATTTAACCATTGTTGGGTCGCTTGAATCCGTTGTTGTAACAGTGAATCGGCTCTCATTGCTAGCTCAGGTTGAGAAACCAAAGGCAAAATAGTCTCATTAATGGTTATCTTTTCAAGTAGCGGCTGATAAAACCACGATCCGACTATCAAGATAAAACTGGTGCTCAGAGCCAATAAGCCTAATCCAACCCACCGATTAGATAATAAGGGTAATTTAAAGCTACTATCACGTGCTGCTAAACGAATATGTTTCGTTTTCACTTGATATTCATTCTCAGCAAAAGCGGCTAATAAGGCTTTATCCGCTAAAATATTAATTCTGCGCATTAAGCCTTTAGAAACTTGAGTGAGTATTCTAACAGCAGTGGGGGAAAACACGGGCGGTCCACGATAACCCACTGCTTGCATCCGAAAGTGTAAGTAATTTTTGATATCTTCTCGACTCAATGCTCGTAAATAAAACCGATGCGTAATTCTCTCTTTCAACTGACGAATATGAGTAACCGCTAAATTACTATCGAGTTCAGGTTGTCCAAATAACACAATTTGTAATAATTTATTGCGGGTTGTTTCTAAATTACTCAGTAAGCGAATTTCTTCTAGCGTTTCCAGTGGCATCTCCTGAGCTTCTTCGATAAAGATAACGACTTGTTGATTATCAGCATGTTTCTCTAATAATCGCGTCTGTAGAGCGTGCATAACCTGAAGACGATTACATTGGGGTGTAACTGAGAGACGCATTTCTAAAGCAATCGCCTGTAGAATCATATCCGGTGCTAATCTTGGATTAGCTAGATAAACGATTTCTATCCGGTTTGATAATTTCTCTGCTAACATTCGACATAACATGGTTTTGCCACTACCGACTTCGCCAACAACTTTAATAATCCCTTCTCCCGTTTCAATGGCATAGACTAAGGCTTCCAATACTAAGCCACGATCGCCACCAGGATAAAATAGCTGGGTATCTGGAGTGATTTTGAATGGTGGGTAATTTAAACCGAAATGTTCATAGTACATGTCAGTTATGAATGAGTTGAAAACCTGTAGCCGTTAATTAATAACGTTAATAGATTAATTGAAAACCTTGGCTGGCTAATTGATAACATTTACAAGTTATTTGAAAACATTTGCTAGTTAATTGATAACGTTGACTGGTTAATTGATAATCACAATACGTTAGTTAATAATGTCTACTAGTTATTTGATAATTGACTAGTGATCATTGCAAATGGATAAGTAACGGTTAATTATTAACTGATAATGATTGATTAGCTGGAGTTACTTTTACTTAAACGTTGCATCTTGCTGTATAGCGTTGTACGGTTAATACCTAAGATTCGGGCTGCTTGACTCAAATTGCCCTGACTCATCTTCAGTGCCGCATTGATATAACGTCGCTCCCAGTCTAATAATACCTCGTCAAGCGAAAATCCGCCTTTGTTTAACTGGCGAACGATCGCTTGATCAGAATCGGTATCCGCAGAAGTAAATTGTTTGGTGTTAAGATTAGTCTCTAATTCTTCTTCTAACTGCGTTCGAGTCACTAACTGATTGGGATATTTCGCGCCCAGCCGAATGACAATGTTGCGCAGTTCACGTACATTACCAGGAAAATTATATTCTTTCCAACTTTGCCGAGCCGAGGTATCTAATTGGAAAAGTGTACCCATCTCCGCATAAAAATCTTGGAAGTGCTTTAAGAGTAAGAATTTATCATCGTCGCGTTCACAGACGGGTGGAACTTTAATTGTTAACACACTGAGACGGTGGTATAAGTCACCGCGAAATTGGCCGGCTAAAACTTCTCCACGTAAATCACGGTTACTCGCAGCGATAATTCGTGCTTGAGATTGGCGAACTTTGGTTTCTCCTAATCGATAGTACTCCCCATTTTCTAAAACACGTAATAATTTTGACTGGAGTTGCATCGGCATTTCACCAATCTCATCGAGAATTAAGCTACCGTAACTGGCTTCCTCAAAAAAGCCAGAACGAGCACTATTAGCACCCGTAAAGGCACCTTTAGCATGACCAAATAATTGAGCTTCAAGAAGCTCCGTAGTGAAAGCGGCGCAATTGACAATTAAACAAGGTGCCTCGGCACGTTGACTTTGGGTATGTAAACATTGTGCGACTAACTCTTTACCAGTACCGGATTCACCTTGAATCAAGACCGAGAAAGGTGAATTAGCAAATTGTTGAATTTGAGCACGTAGCGTTTCCAGAACCATACTTTGCCCAATGAGTCCACAGGCTTTTTGTTTAGCTTGCGGTTTATGCTGTTCTGCTTCTAAGATCATCAGTTGATGTTTTAGTCGCGTTTTGAGTAATTCCATATTACAAGGCTTAGGAATAAAATCAACCGCACCTAAAGTTAAAGCATGTCTGACATTTTCTTGGGTATCTTGACCCGATAAAATAAGAATTTTGATAGATGGATTAAAAGTCAGTAGTTCCGAAACGAGAGTGAAGCCCTCTTCTGGACTATGTGGATTGGGAGGTAATCCCAAGTCAATTAAGGCTAAATTAGGCAACACCGGTAAGGTATAAAGCAGACGTTTGGCTTCTTCACGGGTTGCTACGACATAAACGGAAAAGGTATCTTTTAAGACAAAAGCTAACGATTCACTGATTAAAGGATCATCATCAACTAATAATAAACTCGGCAGGTCAGCCATAATCTGATTTCCTTTGCAAATAAATAGGGTAAGCTAACTAACTTCAATACCTCTGTCATCATTTTAATGAGTTAGGATTGACACTCAGGTCGCACTAGTGAATAAATTTAAGCGTTTAGCAATAGCTAATGTCAATTCGGCTTGATTAAGGGTATAAAAATGCAGACCCGGTGCGCCACCGGTAATTAAACGTTCACATAATTGCGTGACGACATCTAAACCCAAAGCTTGCAAGCTAGCTTTATCATCAACCCATTCTTGGAGACGCCAATCTAACCAGCGTGGAATTTCTGCGCCACAGGTCTTTGAAAAACGGGCCAATTGTTCATAATTACTGATAGGCATAATGCCGGGAACAATGGGAATATCAATGCCAATAGTCTGACAACTCTCGATAAAACGAAAGTAAGCTTCAACATTATAAAAATATTGGGTAATAGCGCTATTGGCACCGGCTTGAACTTTTTGCTTAAAATAATTTAAGTCTGCTTGAGCACTACGCGCTTGTGGATGAAATTCCGGATAAGCAGCGACTTCAATGTGAAAATATGATCCGGTTTCAGCACGAATAAAAGCGACTAATTCATTAGCATAACAAAACTCACCTAAAGGCCCAGCCCAGCCAGAAGGTCGGTCGCCTCGCAAGGCGACAATGCGTCGAATGCGATGGGCTTGATAATCTTGTAACAATTGACGAACCTGTCCTGGAGTACTGCCAATGCAAGAGAGATGAGGTGCCGCTTCACAGTAAGACTGTTTTTGAATATCGATAACCGTTTCAAAGGTTTGTTCTTGAGTTGAACCACCGGCACCAAAGGTCACGGAAAAGAAAGCCGGTTGTAAGATTTGCAATTGCTGACGAATTTCACGCAATTTTTCCACACCCTTCTCTGTACGCGGGGGAAAAAATTCGCAACTCATTGTAAATGCTTGATGTGGTGATGTCATAAGCGTTATTGTACTGATTCTAAAGTAGATGGTCAAAATATCCAAATAAAAATCAACTCGAGATACCCTAAATAATTTAAGTCGGATGCGTTCTACATACCCGTCAGATTGGTGTGTGAGACGTACCCGACTTAAGAAAAATATCTATCTCAGTATCTTTCTAGATTGAAAACGTTTATAAAGTTCTAAGCATAGCAGAAAGCCAGTGACTGGTGTATAGTTGATAGTATTTATAGATTATTTAGGAAGTTATTTATGTCCATGACCCACACCAATGCGTTGATTAATGAAACCAGTCCTTATTTGCTGCAACATGCCCATAACCCAGTGCACTGGTATCCTTGGGGACAAGAAGCACTAGCCTTAGCTAAACAACAAAATAAACCCATTTTATTGTCTATTGGTTATTCAGCCTGTCATTGGTGTCATGTTATGGCACATGAATCCTTTGAAAATTCGCAAACCGCGTCTATTATGAATGAGTTATTTATTAACATTAAAGTTGACCGTGAAGAACGACCGGACCTCGATAAGATTTATCAAATGGCTCATCAATTACTCGTTCAACGTCCTGGCGGATGGCCTTTAACGATGTTTTTGAGTCCTGAAGATCAATACCCTTTTTTTGGTGGCACTTATTTCCCACCACAACCGCGTTATGGTATGCCCGCATTTAGTGAATTGTTAAAAAAAGTCGCGGCTTTTTATCGTCAATATCCTCAACAAGTTATTCAACATCAACAAGCCTTAATCGAAGCTTTTACCCGTGATGAAACGACCATAACTAACCCAGAACAACAGCTTGATGCTGAACCACTTAATCAAGCTCGTGATGAATTAGCGCAAAACTTTGATCGCAACTATGGTGGTTTTGGTCAAGCACCTAAATTTCCACATTTATTTAATATCGAACGGCTATTACATCACTACCAAATCACCACTCAACAAGGTAATCCCGATGAAGAAGGCTTAGAGATGGCTATCTTGACGCTAAAAAAAATGGCCTTAGGCGGGATTTATGATCAACTGGGTGGTGGATTTTGCCGCTATTCAGTTGATGAAGCGTGGACCATTCCGCATTTTGAAAAAATGTTATATGACAATGGGCCATTTTTAACGTTATATAGTGAGGCTTGGCAATTAACCCATCAGCCTTTATTTGAAACGATTGCTTTAGAAATAGCCGCTTGGGTATTACGAGAAATGCGCGCGCTAGAAGGTGGCTTTTATTCGACGCTTGATGCTGATTCCGAAGGAGAGGAAGGTAAATTCTATCTGTGGACTCGAGACCAAATCAGAGAACTGTTGAATGAAAATTTATATTCTCCCTTTGCCTATTATTTTGGGTTAAACCGTCCCGCTAATTTTGAAGGGCATTGGCATTTACATGTTTATCATGAATTAGAAGAAACCGCTCAACATTTTAATTTACCGGTAACTGAAATGGCCGTTCAGTTGGAGCAAGCTAAAACTGTTTTATTCCAAAATCGCCAACAACGAACTCCACCAGGACGGGATGATAAAATGTTAACCGCATGGAATGCTTTAATGATTAAAGGGTTAGCAACTGCCGGACGCATTTTCGCTCGTCCAGATTATTTACGAGCGGCTGAGCAAGCACTAGACTTTATTAAAAATAAGTTATGGACTAATGGACATTTGTTAGTGACTTATAAAGCCGGTCAAGCTAAACTGAACGGCTATCTAGATGATTATGCCTTGCTACTCGATGCGATTTTAAGCTTATTACAAGCCCGGTGGCGTGATGGTGATCTGGATTTGGCGATAGCTTTAGCGGAAGTATTATTAACCGAATTTGCTGACACCAAACAAGGTGGCTTTTATTTCACAGCTCATCATCATGAATCATTAATTTTACGGCCAAAATCTTTCGAGGATGATTCTCTGCCGAGTGGTAATGGTGTTGCAGCATTGGCATTAGGACGCTTAGGACATATTTTAGGAGAACAACGTTATCTTCAGGCTGCCGAACAAACTCTCCAAGCGAGCTGGTCTTTGTTACAACAATCGGCTTCCTATCACGCTACTTTATTGTCTGCTTTAGAAGATTACTTATTTCCACCACAGATTATTATTTTACGAGGTGAGCCAGAAGTATTAACAACTTGGCAAACCGTATGTCAACAAGCCTATGCACCACACCGTTTTTGTCTTGCCATTCCAAACTCAGTGCGAGATTTACCTGGTTTATTAGCAGAAAAACAGCCACAAGGTTCAGCAGTCGCTTATGTTTGTACGGGGCCTCAATGTCATGCACCAATTATTTCGTTAGCAGAATTAAAGAAAGAACTAGAAGCTAAGTAGAGGTGGCTATTGCCATTAACTCAAACGAAGCAATACCATTCAGCAAGTAAGGTGCGTTAGCAACGCGTAACGCACCATTCCTTTAAATCTTAATACTCTCGGTCAATTATTATCATTCCCCTACCACCAACTCCACCGCCTGTTCACCATTAAACACAATCACCCCTTCGGACAACTGATAACCAAAGAACAAGTGAATTTGGCCACGTGCTAATAATCCCGTATAAAGATTCATTTCCTGGGTGGGTTTCAAGGTCACTGCGGTTTGCGCCGCAACCAAATGTGCTAAATTCAAATCCCACGGTAAAATTTGACCTTGATCGTCTTGCATGAAATAGCGCGCCGGTTCGTTGGAATCAAGCGGCTGCCAAGCAGCAACTGCCAGTAATTCCGCCTTTTGACCAACATGTTCCGCTGCGACATCAATTTCCCCGTGAATATTGACATATTGATAGGGATCTAAAGTTAACTGCTGATAATAACTTAACCCGTTGAGAGAACTGCCACCGCGGAAAGCCGCCGGGAGTGGACAAGGTAACGTTTGGCAATTATAACGAGTTTGCCACTGAGTAGTTGGATCATTAGTTATCGCCATACCACGACCCAGGTTGGGGAGCAACAGTCGCGGCGGTAGAATATCCGAATCATCTTGGATTCTAATTTCAACTGGTGATAAGTTGCCTAATTGCACGCCTTCACTCGGATTAAAGAGCCGCAACGTGAAGCTTTCATCGGGTTCGGGTTGCGAATCAACCACAATCGGAATGGTGAGAGCCACTATACCTTCTTCGCCATCTTGCCAAACTAATCGACCTTGACGTGAGAGGTAATCTTCATCCGCAGTAGCACTCCCGGCCATGGTTTCATAATCGACGGTAGCCAGACCTTGGGTACCCGTGCGAATCACTGGAATTAGGATTTCGCCTTGAGATTCTTTTATGATTTCAAAGGCTTTTCCAAATTGTATGGTGGTTACGTTCGATGAAGTGCGATTGTTTCCATTTGGTAAAACCGGTCTATCCTGGTCTTGAAGAATAATTAAGGTTTCACTTTGTTGGCCTAACACCGCTTGACCAAGTGGTTCCACTAATACTAAATGAATCAATTCGGTTTCGGGCCAATCATCATCGATTAAGTCTAAAGTAATCGTTTGGGGTTGATTATCACCATCTGCCCAAACCAGTGAGCCACTGCCATTGAGGTAATCTTCTCCCAGGGTGGCATTACTGTGAAGTGTTTCTAAGTAGTTGACCGCTACTTCACCTTGACTGCTCCCAGTACGTGTTACTTTCAGCTTAATCTGGCCGTCTTCTTCTTGAACCCAGCGTAAAGCGGACTCAAATTGAAGTATAGCCGTATCACTTTGATTTACAACTGGTTCTGGACTGGGGTCATTATCCGCAATAATTAAAATGGCACTATCGTTACTTCTCAGTTGGGCATGACCCGTGGGATTTTCTAATTGTAACTGAATGGTTTCTGGGCCTTCGCTTTGTGAATCGTCAATGATTTGAATTTCAATGGCTTTCGGGGTATCGTCGCCAGCGGCCCAGGTGAGTAACCCACTACCGCCCACATAATCTAAGCCGATATCAGCCGTGCCCACCGTCGTGGTGGTGTATTTCACTGATACGGCTCCCTGCTTACCACCAGTGCGAGTGACGGTAAAAGTACTCACCGCGCCAATCCCTTCATTTAGATAATAGGTATTAGTGAAAAACTGCAACGTTCCGGCGTTGGTAGTCGAATCGACGTTGGTCGTTGCAGTTCCGGTGTTGGTAGTCGAATCGGTAGGCGTTGCAGAATCAATCGGGATTGACGACGTGCTGGTCGTTAGATTACCAAATGCGTCAGTGGTAGTTTGATCCACAGTCGAGCTAGTTGGCTTATTGCTATCATTATCCAAAATCGTTAAAGTCGCTTGGTTCGGATTACCTAAGATCACACCACCACTGGGATTTAACAGCATCAATTGAATCGTTTCTGCAGTTTCAATGGTAGGATCATCGACAATAGTGAGGTTGATAACTTTAGCTTCATTGTCACCAGCTTCCCAAGTGAGGGTACCGGTGCCACCGTGGTAATCGCTCTCAGCTGTGGCGGTACTGGCGACGGTGGTTTGGTACTGTACGAAGACTTGACCTTGACTGCCACCGGTACGAGTAACTGTGACCGTTTTCAAGGTACCTTCTTCTTCGTGAGCTTGATAATTGGACTGGGCAAATTGCACGGTACCCGGTCCAGCGCCAGCGATATCATTATCGGTGATCGTTAAAGTGGCACTTTGATGTTCACCTAAAGTTGCGCCTTTGGTGGGATTGACTAATTCAATCACGAGGGTTTCTAATGGTTCCACTATGGTATCATCGATTAAGTTTAGTTGTAGACGTTTAGGTTCGTTATCGCCACTTGCCCAGGTTAATACGCCGGTTCCGCCGGTATAGTCGGTATTGAGTTGAGCAGTACTCTGATTGGTAACGAGATATTCAACAGCAACTTGACCCTCATCACCGCCGGTACGGGTTACCGTGATGACTGGCTGGGATTCACTTTCGCTAGCGGCATAGTGCATGGTTAGAAATTGCAGCACCCCCGGTTGTTGAGGTAACGAGGTTTCGTCATCGATGAGTGTTATCGTCATTTCCGCTGGGGTACCCAGGATGGCACCGCCAGTCGGATCGTGGAGATGTAATTGGATAGTTTCTTCCGGTTCGGGTTGATTATCATCTTGAATAGTCAAGATAATTTTTTTAGGGACGGTATCTTGATCAGCCCAACTTAATTGTCCGGTTGTGGTGCCACTATAATCAGTTCCTAAAGTGGCACTACTGGTTGCTAAAATTTGATAGCTAACCGCTACCGCTCTATCCACACCACCAACCCGGTCAACTAAGATAGCGATTTGACCTTGTGTTTCTTCCAAGCGTGCTTGCGCTACTCGAAATTGTAATTGACCCGGTTGAGCTGCAATTCCACCAGTGGGCGTCATGGCGACGCGGAGGTTAGCTAAACCATCGGTAGTATCAATAAGAACTTCTTGTTTCTGGTAACCGTCGGCCTGAACGGTGGCACGGCGACGCCCATAGGGAAGTGTCATGTCGTAAAAACCTTGATCCTGGTAAATATCAGGTGGTTGAGCAAGTGGTATCGGTAAGCCGTTGGTATCTACAACTAAATTGCCCCACTCATCAACTACCCAAAAGTTCAGCGTGGCGTTTTCTAACGATACAAAATCCACTGCATTGTAAACGTAAAGACTGCCCAAGCCCGGTGGAAAGTTGGTATCATTGGTTTGGAAAGCGAAGATGGGACTCTCGGCTATCGCCCCATATTTATCAATGGCTTGAACTTTCCAAAAATACTGGGTGCCATCGCGTAAACCCGGTTGACCTTGATTCAAGGGATCATCTATCACGGCGGTTTGGTCCAAATAAGTGATGGAGGTACTCAGATCTTCTTGCTGATAGACAATTTTTTGCAAAGCCGGATCGGTTCCGAGTAACAACGTATAAGTAAAATAATCATTATCGGGATCTTGACTCGCTTTCCAGTCAAAAATGACCACGGTTTGGGTTTCACTGCCATCCGCCGGAGCAAGTAATTGCACCGCTATCGGCGGTTGATTATTAAGTTTATTTTTATAAACGCTAGAACGTTGGAGCGGTGAAATATCACCAGTTTGATTATCGATAACAAAGTAAAATAATTCATATTGGCCAGCTTCGGTAAACGTTGCGACTTGACCTTGGAAGTGATTGCCCTCAGCGAGCGGAAGTTGAATTCGCTGTAAGCCATTGATTTGCAGTTGGCCGTGGTGTTCAATACCTTGATCAGTTAATTGTAGCGAAGGCGGACGAATATCAACCAATACTTGTTGATCTTTAACCCGATTGGGATGGTTGATCCAAGCTGAGAGTTGCGCCACGGCGGTATTCGCATCCAAGTATAAAGAAGATGCAACTTTTAAAATGGTAGCGGGACTATCCGGTGCATTAGCATCGTATTGTGGCCCTAAACCTAAATAAAGGTGCTTCGCTTGCTGACCATCGTTTCCCAACTCGTTACTTCCCTGTCGATCCCCATTGTCATCGAGTAACGGGTGTTGTACAGCATGATCTTGAAACTGTTTATTAAAATAAGTGTAATCGTTTTACGCGTAAAACTTTCCGTACCGTAAGTGGCTAAATCAAAGGCACTAGCTAGCGAATCACCTTGACCCAGAGGCGCAAATAAGGCTTCAATAAAATACTCGCCACTGCGTACTTCATCGGGTTCTTTGGGACCTTTGTAAGATTCTTCTCCTACCGCGGTACTGGTGACGATGACGCGACCGGATTGTGACAAAGTCGGAATGAAATTCCCCGAATAACAAGCACCGATAATAATTACTCGTGGTTGAGCCTTCGCTTGGGAATTAAGACCTTGTTCTAAAGTGGTTAACCAAGTATTTAATTCAGTTGGCATAATCGTTTCACCGTCACCATTATCGAGATAGAATTGGCCATTGGTGTCGCCATGATCCAGCATCACGATGAACAACGGTGCCGGGTCGTTATTGAGCAACGTTTGCAATGTTTGCAACGCGGTTTGAATTCTGGCTTTATCTGGGCGAGCATCGATGATGATATCGGTTTCGGGCTTGGTTTCATAACTTAAATATTCAATATGTTCATCAAGAAAACCCCGATATTTGAGTTTGCGATAAACGCGATTAAAAGATTTGTTATAAGCGGCTTCACCACTTCCCTGGGCATCTCGCCCTTGAATTAACAACGCATAACCGGCTAACGCACTGACTAATACCGTTTGTGGCTCGGACTGGCTAGCAGCGAGGCGCTCATTGCCAAGCCATTGTGTTTGCACCACATACTGTCCCGGTTGCGTTAAAATCAGCGGCTGAGCCAAATGATATTCGCCGCTGGCGGCGGTGGAGGTTGTTAGCGTGGTCTGTTGCCCATCCGGTGCCGTGAGTGCTAATTGAATTTCCAAATTATTCAAGCCGCTGGGCTGTTTGGGATAACTGCTTAATTTACCTTTGATTTTAAGTTCACTATTTTGAAATAGCGCTAGGCTACTTAAGTTCAAATCGAGATGAGTGACAATGGAGGTAACCGTAACCGTAAAAGTGGTTTCATCGGTGTGTTGACCTAATGGTTCAGTGACGACTACGGTAAATGGAAATTGCCCTAGTTGAGTTGGTGTCCAGGTAAGTACTCCAGTTTTTTCATTGATACTTGCTCCCGTGGGGGCATTTTTTAAACTATACTTCAAGGCTTGTTTGCCAGGAAAAGTGGCTTGAGCAGTTAAAGTTAATTGACTCGCAATGGGAATAGTTTGATCCACCAACGGTTTCAATACCGGTTTATCGGTGATAATAACTTGAAAAGTCAGCAGTTCGGAATCGTCGATCCCATCGTTAACGATTACTTGGATTGTGAAGGTGCCAAGTTGTTCTGGCGTAGGTGTCCACTTGAACTGACCGGTTTTATAATCAATAGTGGCACCCGCTGGTGGATCTTCTAGGCGATAATTCAAAGTTTGTTTGGGAATATCCGGATCAGTCGCTTTTATTTGTAGTTTGATTAATTGTCCGGGCGAGCCATATTGCATTACTACGTTCTCTACGACGGGTTTATCATTGCCAAAAGCGACGGTGAAAGTCATTTTATCTTGATCTTGTTTGGCACTACTACCGGTATGACCTAAATCATCAGAGATCATTTCTAAGCTCGCTTCGCCATTGAAATTAGGGGTTGGTGTAAAAGTTATTCCTTGTAAAGCAGCTTTGAGATCGGCTAACTTACCTACGATCACGAGCTGACTATCATCTTGACCATCGCCGCTGTTAAAAGTAAGGTTGTCAGTATGGTTTAAAGTCAACGTTCCATTAGTGGCTATGAGAGTGACTTGAAGTGGTAATAGTCCGGCATCGTCGTCAGCTAGATCAAGGTTCAGCGTGGTTGGGGTGTTTTTCTGAAGTGTTGGTGGGGGAGGGAGGATGTTGATGGGGGGGTAATTGGTGCGATTAAATACTACTAGGGCATTATCTCCTAAACCGGTTACGTAAACAGACTGATTATCGGGGCTGACTATTACCGAAGAAGCTTCTCTTAACCCTTTGATTCCAAAATCGCCATATTTTATTTGCTTAACAAAAGTTAACTAGTCGGTATCCGGATCACGGACAAACTCTGCTATTGCGCTGACGTTATAATTAGCCACATAGACTGACTGGTCGTCAGTACTCGTTGCTACCGAGTAGGCCCCACTGACCCCTTTTAATACCTGTCGAATACTTGTTAATCGACCGTCACTCTGATCACGCGTAAACACTACCATCCCGCTACCAGAAGTCACATAGACCAATTTGCCATCGACACTCACCGTGACCGAGAGAGCATTCTGAAGCTCATTCACTATGCCAGTATCGCCGTTTTTAATAATTTGGTCACCGTTTTTGATAACTTGTTGAAATTTTAAACGGCCATCGCTCGAATCGCGCGCAAACACAACCACCGCGTTGTCACTATAACTAGCTACATAGACTGAATTGCCGTCGGGACTCACCGTGACCGCGTGAGCAGTAGCACCACCAGAAAGCCCCTCCACCACATGACCGTCCTTGGTTATATCGCCGTTTTTGATGACTTGTTGAAAATCTAATTGACCGTTTGGGTCGCGCGAAAATACTGCTACCGCATTGTCAGAATTATCTCTAAAAGAATCGGTCACATAAACAGATTTCCCGTCAGCACTTACTGTGACCGAGCAAGCAAGAGCTAACCCATCTACCTTGCCACCGTCGTCACCATCCTTGATGACTTGTTGAAAAGTTAATTGACCAGTAACCTTATCGCGATTAAACACGGCTACTGCATTATCATGGTAACTCGCCACATAGACCGACTGACCATCAGTACTTATCGTGACCGAGCAAACACCGGCAAGCCCATCCACCACGCCGCTATCGCCATCTTTGAGTACCTGTTGAAAAGTTAATTGACCGGTGCTTGGATTGCGCAAAAACACCGCTATCGCGGCGTCACCATAACCGGCTACATAGACTGACTTGCCGTCGGCACTTACCGTAACCGAATTAGCCCAAGCCAGACCATCTACTATGCTATTACCGCCATCTTTGAGGGCTTGTTCCCAAGTTAGATCGCTACTTGGATCACGCGAAAATACTGCTACTGCACCGTTAAAACTACTAGCCACATAGACCGACTGGCCATCGGCACTCACCGTAACTGATCGAGAAGTGTTTAGTCCATCTACTCCAGCTTGACCATTTATGAAGGCTTTTTGAAAACTTAATCGGCCATCTTCTTTGCGTAAAAACCACGCGACCGCACTGTCAAAATAACTGGTCACATAGACTGATTTCCCGTCGGCACTCATCGTAACTGAATCAGGATTAACAAGCCCATTCACTTTGCCATCATCGTCACCGTCTTTGATGACTTGTTGAAAAGCTAATTGACCGCTACTCAGGTCACGCGAAAACACCGCCACTGCATTATCACTCCAAGAGGTTGCATAGACCGACTTTCCGTCGGCACTCACCGTCACTGAATTAGGACTAGCAAGTCCGTCCACCACACCACTTTGGCCATCGTTGTCGCCGTTTTTGATGACTTGTGGGGAATTTAATTTGCCGCTACCCGAATCGCGTTTCAACATTGCTATCGCGCTGTTAGCAGAACTGACTACATAAATCGACTGGCCATCAGTACTCACTGTGATCGAGTGACTATCCAAATTCTTATCTACCATACCAATATCACTGTTTTTAAGGGCTTGTTGAAAAGTTAATCGACCGTTACTTGGATCGCGTGAGAATATTGTCACCGCGTTGTCAAAATTGCCAGCTACATAGACCGATTTTCCATCAACACTCACTGTAACCGAAACAGCACGACCAAGCCCATCCACTACGGTTTGCCCGTCCTTTTGACCGTTCATAAGGGCTTGTTGAAAAGATAACTGACCGTTACTCGGATCGCGCGAGAACACGGCTATCGCACTATCATACCAAGAAGCTACATAAACTGATTTCCCATCAGCACTTACCTTGACTGATCTAGGATCGGCTAACCCTATGACGCCATCAATGTTTTCTTGAAGGATCTGAGTAAGGACTAATTTTCCACTGACTGGATTACGTGCTAATACGGTTATAGCATTGTCACTAGCACCTAGTGCATAGACAAACTTATCATCAGGGCTCATCGTCACTGATGTAGCACCACCAAGTCCATCAATCTGACCTTGACCATCTTGAATCGTTTCTACGAACTCCAGACCAGCCCAAGTAGGGAAAGGAAGAAAGAATAAATTTAGAAAAACCGTGATTAGGAAAAAATTGAACGCAGACCGGCAAAGGATAGATAATCGACTTGTGGCAATTATTTTTTCCATAATAAACCCTCCAGTTGGATAGGATTTTAACAAGGTTCTTGGGAGTAATTAAACTTAAATTATTATTTTTATAGTTATTATTGTTATTAGTTTATTATTTTTGTTATGGTTTTATTGTTGTTAGTATAGCACTTCTATAGCAGTTTGTTTTAGTTATTTTTTGAGGAGGTTTAGTCTCAAGGTGGAGATTGATTGCGATTATTCAAGGCAATAATTATACCAGATATAATAATCTTAATTATCAATATGATGAAATAATGTCGATCACCGTTGCTCATAAATTGGTTATAATTTTTTATAATTGCTTATAACTGCTCATAATTGCTCATAATCGATATCAAGTCCGTCGGGGATGTTAAGCTAGAATTTTGTGGGGTGGGCATTGCCCACCCTACGGTGCACTGCCATTAAGTTAAGGGCAGACACGCAGGTCTGCCCCTACAAGATACCACGTATGTAGGGGCGAACCTGCGTGTTCGCCCTAACACCTAACCGCTTAACTTAATGGCAGTGACCCTACGGTGTTATTAGGCTCCAGAAAATTTGGTGAAACAGTTATTGAGCTCGCGTAGGTTGGAGTGAGCTTGCGAACTCCAACATTTACTGGTATCTATAATCAGGTGATTGCTATTTAAATGGTTGGAGTGTTACTTTAAATAAAGTAGGCCTTAATACTTGCTCTAGGAGAATCAGATAGGGGAATAATTGTTATGAAAAATCTAACTATTGATCTGTCCATCTTACAAGGTAGGTGTATACGGGCTAGTATTAGCCTACCTCCAATCAATCGGTCAAAGGCAAGTGTTTCCCGGTAAAACTTGAGGATTTGTTATGCTCACTATCAACCTTGAACCCGAATTAGAAACCCGCTTAAATAAAATAGCGCAACAAGCGCATTGCTCACCGAATGAAATCATTAAACAACTGATTAGTCATTACCTTGAACAACAACAAGCCTCCGAATTATTAACTGACATTATTAATGAATTACCGATATTCCCCAGTTTTGCCAATCAAGATCCTTTAATATTGCAAAGCCAGGGTAGGGTGGGCAGTGGGGCAATGCCCACCCTACTAACTAAACTACTAAACTAAACTTCAGTCCAACCTACGGGCTATAAATAATAAAAAGGTGATTGGTGTTTATCTTGAATAAGCTGGGTTTCGTTCCTCAACCCAGCCTACTCGTCTCGTCTAACCTAACTGACGGTGCTACGGTTATCCAGGGCAATAGTTATACTAATTATATTGTAATTAGATATCAATATAATAAAAAAGATAGCGACCCAAAGTGCTCATAAGTGCTCATAAATCGCTCATATTAATGTTAAGTTAAATATCTAAGCAAAATCAATCTGATATTTGAGGTGTTATTTCTCCTCATCCTCCTTTTTAATGGTGAGCAACGCTTCGTTTTTGCCCACCCTACTTTGATATTCTGTGTATCAAGTGAAATGTCATACACCACTAATCGGTTCACTTCAATTCAGACGACTCGTTAAATCAACCACCCGAGAAATTTCTTCTAAACTGGTAATTCCTTCTAATACCCGCCGAATCCCATCTTGTGCTAAATTGCGAAATCCCATCCGTTGAGCATGTTGTCTAATATCATAAGTTGTCGCACGGTGTGCAATCAGATCCTGTACTGATTCATCTAAGCGAAAAATCTCCATTAAAGCTAAACGTCCCCTATAACCCCGATGTCCACAAGGTTCACAACCATTGGATAGATATAGCGTGACGGATTGTTGTTCTTTTAAATCTAATAACATTTGATGCATATCACTGGGTAAATAAGCCGTTTTACAATTTAAACATAACTTGCGTACTAAGCGTTGTCCAACAATACCAATAATATTTTCTGCCATGATATCGGGCAAAATTCCAATATCTAATAACCGAGGAATAGCGCCAATCGCTGAATTAGTATGTAAAGTCGAATAAACTTGATGTCCAGTCATGGCTGCGCGGAAAGCCATTTGTGCGGTATCAACATCTCGAATTTCTCCCACTAAGATAATATCGGGATCTTGGCGCATCATGGAACGAATTCCAGTAGCAAAATCTAATTTAACCGCTTCATTAACCGCTGTTTGTCGCACTTGTCCTAAAACATATTCAACCGGATCTTCCAAAGTCATAATGTTGACTTCTTCAGTATTGAGATGTTGTAGTAAAGAATATAAAGTAGTTGTTTTACCGCTTCCGGTGGGTCCGGTGATTAAAATAACGCCTTCAGGACGCGCTATCATTAATTTTAACGCCATTAAATTTTCTTCTAACAAACCTAACTGTTCTAAAGTCATAATACCGCGTTGACTATCGAGTATCCGCAGTACAATATTTTCTCCATAAACAGTGGGTTGAGCTGACACCCGAAAGTCGATAGGACGTCCCCCTAAAGTTAATGACATGCGACCATCTTGTGGGATACGGGTTTCGGCAATATTTAAGTTACTCATGACTTTAAGACGAACTACAATAGCCGACCAATAATTTTTATGTAAACTCCGAACTTGTTGCAACACACCATCAATGCGGTAACGTACTCGCAAAAAGCCTTTTTCTGGTTCAAAATGGATATCCGAAGCACCTCGCTTAACTGCATCAGAGAGTAAAGCATCAACTAATCTAACTAAGGGTTGACTGTATTCATCTCGACTAATCGCTAGACTTTGGTAATCAACTTCTCCCGTTTCGATCTCATTTAAAATGCCATCAATGGATAAATCAAAACCATACCAGTTATCAATAGCATTGATAATTTCCGCTTCACCAGCCAACACCGGTTCAACTTTGATACGACCACCGAGTGCCAAAGCTAACTGATCGAGAGCTAATACATTAAACACATCTGCCATCGCGACAGCCAGCTGGTTAGTCGTTTTATCAAAATTAATGGGCAGTAAGGTATAACGTTCGGCTAAATGCTTAGGAACTAATCGGATAGCTTCATGATCAACTACCAGTTTAGATAAGTCGACACTGGTTTGTCCCAGCGACTCACTCATTAAATCCCGAATGACCGCTTCAGAAACAAAGCCTAAACTAATTAAAATTTTACCTAATTGTTGATGATTTTTTTTCTGCTCGATTAGTGCAATTTTAAGTTGGTCTGACGTGATAATATGTTGTTCTAGCAAAATATCACCGAGCCGGTGAGCTGGTTTGCTTAATGCGCCCATATCAATTTATCTCTATGACAATAGATAATCTGACCATGAATAGACTTGAAAGTACGAGAAACCGGTCACTTTCTCGGTTGGCGAGAAAAGCAGATAGTTTCATTTCACCAAGAATACCAGAAATAAAAACGAATGGAATGTGATTGAGTAACTGATGGCTAAATAAAAATAAGACGAAATCTCCCTTTTAGACGAAATCTCCCTTTTAGACGAAATCTCCCTTTTAGCTAGATTAGGTAGTTACGTTATCAGGTCGTTTGCACCATTGATGTGAAAAAATTTCAACACCGCATCCGATAATCGCTACCATAAATTTGGTTGAACTGATGGACAACCACTGCTAAAGGCGGATCTAATATTTCAAAAACCTTTGCTTTAATCAATTCGGGAATTTCACCATAAAAAGCTTCAGCAATTCCCCCTGCCATACAAGCGATAGTGTCACTATCACCACCGAGAGAAACTGCGTTTCTGATGGTATCTTCGTAATCTGCTGCTTCTAAAAAAGCAATAATGGCTGGTGGTACTGATCCTTGGCAAGATACATCAAATTCATAAGTAGGTCTGATCTCATCCAAAGAAATATTCAAATTATATCCAAACTGATTCTCAATATATTTCTTGATAGCCAGTTTATCTTTACTTATTTTTGCCAGGAAGATGGCTGCTGCTATTGCTTGGGCGCCCTTAATACCTTCTGGATGATTGTGAGTGACTTCAGCACTTTTTTCAGCAGTTATCAAAACGGTTTTTAAATCATCGTAAGCGAAGCCAATCGGGCTTACCCGCATCGCTGAGCCGTTGCCCCAACTATAATAAGGTTCGGAGCTATCTGATTCAGCCCAAGCTGAAAAATGACCGCCATAGCCAGCCATAGGGTAACGTCGGTAGTATTCTTTAAGTTGATAAACATAGGGAATACCGTTTAAGATGCTATCTGCTAAGGCAATGGTTAATACGGTATCATCGGTAAAAGTGGATTTTCTTGAAAACAGTGGAAAATCTTTTGCTTTATATTGGTAATCCTCATAAACAGAACCAATAATGTCACCGGCGATTGCGCCTATCATTTTTAATAGTACCTCTGGTAGAGTTTATAATAGAACGCCCATACGACAATCGCAATGTCAAGAGCGGATGACCAGACTTTTAGCGAGAAAGTGCAATTACTTCAATTGCGGCTGGAAAACTTTTGCCGGATGAGGTAGATTGTCTATGACCCAAGCTTGTAAAGCGCCAGCGATTAAGGTATGTGTTAGTGAGGTTGGGTGACCATCGTCGGCAATCACCACTTGTGAATGAAATGGCTGATACTGTTTGACTATCTGAGTCATGGTTGGTAACAGTGACAAAAAGGGTAGTTGTCTTCCCTTAGCCCATGATGAGATATGTTCATCTAACAACCGAGCATGTTCACTATAAGCAGGATTGAGATCCGGTTCTTGTCCAGTAATAGAAATATTAGCTATCATAACAGTAATACCCTGTTGGCGACAAGCATCCACCACATAATCCAAATAAGCTTGACTCATTCCCCATTGTTTATCAAATACTGCCGGGGCAACCAGATGTTTCGGGCGCATTTTTAAGGCATTCAATTGAGTTTGTTGTTCCTCAAATACCTGGATAGCCTGTTGTTCTGTTGGAGTATAGACATTCACTTGGTTTTGGGCAATAATTTTTTCTGCCGCTGAATGGACCCAGTGACGCCAGCCACGATGGAGTAAAGTATAAAGTCGCCATTGCGTAAAAAAGTTTTGAGTGGTGGTTTTCATCAGCAACGCGGTTTCATCATCCAAAACCGGGAGTGTAAAGAACACTGATTCACTGGTTCGATCATCCGCCAGATCATTTTCAAAAATCACTATTAATATCGCGTCGGGCTGCACCGCTAAATAACGTTTCAAATTAACTGCATAATAGAGCGGGCTAGCACCTTGTACGCCCATATTAATCACTTCCCACTGGTGAGGTCGCAGGCTTTCACCTAATACAAAAGAGAACGTCTTGTTAAATGGATTACCATGTCCTTCAGTGATAGAATCACCTATCGTAACTAGTCGTTTTAAGCCAGTTTCCGGTTGAGGTGAGATTTCTGGACCACGGAATCCCAAACGATTGATTTCGTAATTCACTTGATAGCTAGAACGGGCTTGTATGTACTTTGAATGCGGAATATGGAAGTAAAGATAGGGACGCATTCTAACAATGTAAGGATTAGGTTGATAAGGATCGATTATACTCGGTGGCGGTGGTGGCGGAATACTTTGAGGAATAACCCAGACACGTGCGATTAATTCACCTATAAATAATAAAAATATCAAGGTCATAAGCGACATCAACAGATGAAGTAACAGTTGCCGCTGAGTTGAAAAAGATGAGGTTATCGCCATAGTTTGCAAAACATAATCTGACTTATTTACGTCGAAATAATCGTTTATTTAAACCCAATCGGGCAGTCAGAGAAGCTGGTGAGGATTGATGCTTCTTTTGTGCCCAGCCAATTCGACCTTCATGAGTTAAGTGAAAATTCTCAAAATCGGGATGTTGTTGAACAGCTAGTTCATAAACCATTTTCATTTGAAAAGTATCTAATTCTTTATCAGTATAATGACCATGCGTTTCTCGCCAACTGGGCATAATCCGAAAATAGTAATTGATGTCATCAATCGCTATCCAACCACCGGGTTTCAACAATCTAGCTACCATGAAAAAAGCTAACGCATCTGGTTCCCATTCATGAGCACCGTCCAATAAACAAAAATCAAATAATGGTTGACAGACACCATCATGGGTTTGCTGACGAATTAACTCGGGAAGATACCAATTGTAACCCAATTCATCAACAACGACATCAATACAGTTTTCACTCAATCCCACCTGCTGCATTAGCACTTTAACATTGATTGGTTGGTGTAAATATTTATCGACGGTAATGACACGACCACCATTCAAAGCATCAACTGCCGCGCCCATCACGCAAGAAGTTGCTCCAAAACCGGTACCTAATTCAATGCAGTTATGCAGTTTATTATCTACAATAAAATGATAAATAGAGTGCATTGCTGCTTGGGGAAGCAAAAAAAGAGTACCTTGCCAATCCGTTGGTGGAATAAAGCTATTGAGGGAAGCAAATACTTGTTCTACTCGCATTATTTTCAATCCGGTGACAGCTAAGCGAGAAACAATGATTTCCCGCTTAGACTCAAATGAGTTACTCTACAACATTGATAGTCGTTACAGCAGTACTATTAGGATCAGTACCCTGAATAGTTAGAAGTGTACTACCCCGTTTTAAACCGAATAGACCACAAGCAAAACTGTTATTATCAAAAGAAACCGTAGCAATTTCTTTATCACTTATCTGACAAGAAGTTATTTTTCCTTCGCTACCCGCTTGTGGACTAACCACTTTAAATTCATTCACTTTAATTTCCATCACTTCTGGCGTTAATGGAACGGGTAATTGAAAAGTAATCGGCTGACTTACGACATAAATAAATTTCCCTTCTGGTGGATCAGCCGGACTGGTTGCTGCTACCCAAATACCATAGCCAATAAAGAAATTAACTTGTTTAGCCTGACCAAAACCTTCAATTAGAGGAGGCACTAGTTTACCAGTAAATACATTAACGGGATAACTTTCTCTACCGGTATAAGTACCGTAAGGAATAACATGGAGTTTAGATAAGTCAGGCGTCCATTCTACCCAACCGGTATTATCAAGCAGCGTTGATGTTGGTGTTTTTTGATACCAATAGGTTTGCTGTTGATTATCCCAACCCGCCACTACTACAATATCAATAAATTGATGAATTGGATCGGGTGTAATAATAGCGTTAATATCCACTGAACGATTAGCCGTTACTTTCAATTGATCTTCTCGAGTTAACGGTTCGAACACACCGTTTTCATTTTCCAAATTGGCTGTCACCACAATTTTTACTTTATCTGAAAAAAACGAAGTGCCTTGATTTCCAAATTCTTGTTTGCCTTCGTTAAGATTAAATTTATCAAACTCAACCACTGTTCCTTCAATAACCAAATCAAAAGGATTTTCATCTGCATCGTTATTATTAATCTTTAAATTACCGTTATAAGTACCTAATGCTGTTGCGTCAAATCGTATGGTAATTAAGATAGAACTATTAGTTGGAATAAGACTCGGTAAATTACCAATTAAGCTGAACCCCGTTGGTAGGGTTAAATTAGTCAAATTAAGATTACCGGTACCGATATTTTGGATAGTAAGCGTTTTAGTTACGGGGTTACCCGCTGTAGTAGAACCAAATTGAATCGGAGTTGGTGAACCATCACTTAAGTGATTTCCACCATCAAATAATTCAATTTCAGGTGGATTTTCCGGTATCTTTTCAAAGGTAGCGCTACAAATTTTATTACTATTCATAGTTAACGAGGTTACGTTATCTGTACCCCCACAACCATTACTCCAATTAACAAAGCGAGAACCAGATTGAGCAATTGCCGTTAAAGTGACTAAGGTATTAGCGATATAAGTAGCGTTACAATTTGCAGTACCCATCGTACCACCACATTGAATACCAGCTGGATTACTCGTTACCGAGCCATTAGTTGCGGAGATAATAGTTAGCGTAAATTCATTACTAGGCGCAATAACTTCTCCAATGCCATCAAGAGAATTTTCTAGTGGACCACCGGCCCAAGGTCTAGCATCACGCCATTGTGTATAGCTTTGAACGTCTGATATACCAAAGGTAATGCCTAAATTACTGCCAAAGTAAAAATCGCTGTTCGCTTGTGGTTGTTGGTACAACACAAAATAAACATAACGTGGTTCTGTAGTGACATCAGGTGAAGTCGATTCAGTTGGGTATAAAATATCACTTAACCTTGCTGTCACGGTATGTAAATCTTGAGGATAAACAAAGGTTCCATTACCACAAGGTGTTGGTTTGCTAGCAGAAGGGTTTTGATTACAAAATTCCCCGGGATTATGATCAAATCCGCCCATAATGGGGCAACGAAGTGGGCTAGGTGAGCCAGTTACTGAATCCGGTGCACACTGCCAATTATTGGATTGAGCAGTGATAGCAACGGTAGTTACCCCAGGTGGAGCAAGTACTTGCAAACGAAATGTTTGCCCTCGTGGGATTCCATTGGTAACCGAATGAGCCACCGTAACAATCTGTCGAGTCACATCCGCCGGAACTTGAGGGTAATTTTGAGCACTGATAGATAATTGAGAAGTAAAATTCCAGGCGGTGGCATCTCGTAATAAAAACCACATTAATATTAAGATTAAATGGTTTAATTGAGGTCGAGTAAAAATTCTGCTCACCAGTCCACGCTGATAAAGGGGTTTAACATAATTTTTTATCATAAAAATCCTCTGGTTATAATACTGGCCTTATTTATAGTTAATACTATTAGCATGAAATAGCATCTCTATCTATCGACCAAAAAGACCAAGCTGATATTTAGTATTATATCCTACTGCTTTTACACTTACTTGATATTTATTATGACTTGCCAGATGCGAATTTTTTCGGAGAAATCTTAAAATCTAGAGACATAAAAAATACCTACCCCATTTTTTACTTAATGGAGTAGGTATATTTAAATGAGGTTATTCTATATAAAATTGGCTAAAGCCGTAGCTAAAATTACCACATCATAGAAGGACAACTATCTGTTGCGCTCATACTATCACAACTTCTAACCGGTTGATGAACGGTAGGCACAAACCAAGATTGAGTAAAGCCATTACTAGTTTCGATATATTTATGTGTAAAAGAGAGTACTGGTGCACCGGGATAGTAACTCGTACAACCATTGCTGGGGTCCGTTTTGGCTTCCAAATTCATATCAAACCACCCTGAACGGAAATCAATCGTCCCAGTAGCTGGGTTACCATTCGCATCAATATTCGATGTTGGCCACTTAGGAATAAAATAATTCACTTCTGCCAGTTTATTGACACATTCATTCTGTGGGGTATTAGGATCATCTTGGCAACCTCTTGGACCACCGGAGAAAGGTGTACCGGTTGTGACAGTGGTTTCCTCAAAATTGTTATAAGCCGTTAAATTATAGAGCATTGCACCATCAGGTTGAAATGGTGGGCTAAATTGACTACCGGTCACACCAGTTGCGCACGGATCAACTGTCGGATTGTGACGATACCGAGTTGGGAAAGTCACTAATAAACGGGTACGGTACCCGGTATCTTGATTACTACTGCTCTCATCCTCAAAACTTTGTTGTAAATTGGTTGCTGCTAAAGCCGCCTCAATTTCAACCGTCTTATCGTAGTTTGGAAGACCAAAGGTATTAATACCAAAGTTGACACCAATACCCGTTTCGTTAGCTGCATTAGCATCCCATCTAGGGTTAGCTACCACTAACCCATCCCATTGAGCCGCTGTGGCATGTAGCCCAGCCGGTATCATATAAGGAAATGATACATTATCCCCGATAGCACCAGCTAAAGCCGGGAATCGATAAGCAACCCGATCAACACTACTGACCATTTCCACATTACCAACTAACTGGATCCAACTGGGATCAGTAGAACGAATGCGACTCATCGATAACGAGGCCAACGGTGCAAGACTACCCATCAGCCGCTCAGTTTGCTCACTCGGATCATTATCTCGGGTTCCACTTTCAGTAGCACGATCGTATTCCAAAGTGGTACCATGATAATAGAGGCTATTATCATAATTTTCTAGATAACGTGGCGTATCAAAGATTTGTGCCAAAGCAAATTTAGCCATACCCCGTTCGATTGTAACGGGTACCGGTCTATCATTCTGGGTACGCCCAACAACAGTACCATCAACAGCATATAAACCAAATACTTCAATGTGCCCCATTGTTGACGTATCATTCCTACCCAGATTTTGAACAAATAAGGGTTGAGTCACTGGAAGAATAGAAGCAAAAGTCGTTTTGGTTCTTTCTAGAGAATCGACTACGGGTACGCCTTTTACCTCATCAGATACCGGACTCTTAATGGAATCGTCATCTGAATACATCACGATTTTTCCATTCTCTTCTCTTATCTCAAAGCGACACACGTCCGCAGGAGTAAGATAACAAATAAAGTCAAGTAGCTCAGTAGAAGCAACCGAAGAACGCAAAACAACTTTAGCTTTAACTGCTTTAGTTGAGTTAGTGTTTACAATAGCAACTTTAGTTTTATAACCAAAATCGGCTAAGTAAAGTGGCCCTAATAGGACTTGACCAATGCCATCCTCTGCCAAATGAATAGCATGAGCATTACCGGTGAATGTAACGCCCGATACTAAGGCTGCCGCCATTAAGGAAGGCAACAACTTCTTTTTTAATGAAAAATCCACCATCTATTAACACTCCTTAACATGATATTAACAAATACAATACTTCCACACCTTTGTTGAGTGGCATAAGGATACAGAATTAGCTTTTCATGTACAAGGGTACTACATTCTCTAAACTTATTTTTAAGATTTAAGTGTACCTTAATTATCTTTTTAAGGTATTTCTTGATTAACGGATATCACTATACAAAGGTTGGTATATAATTGCAACAGTTTTTTTCCTAAAAACAACATATCTTACAATAATGTTGTAAATAAACAACATATTTTACAATATTTAGTCCGCTTGACTGCATTAAGCAATAAAGTTGCCATAATCGTACTTAGTACTTTTAATTATAGTGGTTTGTTGCTAAAAGCGCACAAAAAGATAGATTGGTTAGAACAAGCAATCTAAAATACGATAAGCGACTTTTTCTGGGTAGAAATGAATTATATCTTGACTCGCGTGTGTCATTAAAGACACACGTTGCCCATTGTTAGTTATTAATGTACTTAAAGCCATATAACATTGATAATAAGAAGTTGTATCGATGACCAAAGCATTGTGTTGATGAATAGCAAAACTTTGACTACCACCATTTTGAGGAACAATAACAGCTACCCCACACGCCATTGCTTCCATCGCGGTTAATCCCATCGCTTGGAAATTAGAAAAATCAACAAATATATCAACTTGGTTAAATAATAATGCTAATTGTTCGGGTGAACAAATACCGAGGTGAGTATATTTGAAATGGCGTGGTAAAGCTAAAAATTGGGGATCATCTTTTGCCACGCCAAACAAGATGATTTCTACTTGTTCGGTAAACTGCTGTTGAATATCCCGCAGTACTTGCATTGTTCGTAAGGTACCACGCCGACTACTGGAAGGACGAATCATGGCGCTAATACGAATTTTTTCCGGGGCTGTTCGTTCTAACCGTGGCATGAATAAATCAATATTACAACTCGCACCAATAACTGTGCAAGGTTGTTTAATTTGTGCTTCGATTTCAGTTTTATTCCAGTCTGTTTTAGTAAACCGGATCATCTGAGGAATTTGTAGATAAGAAATCCAAGCTTGACGAAATCCCGTCACAAAACGAAAGTAATAAGAGGCTAAACGGCGACGTAGCCAAGCTGATTGCCAAAACCAGCGATAATGCGTCGGTTTTTCAACATAAAAGTAAGGTTCAAAATCTTGAATATAATAAGCTATCACTGGCGGATGAGGTAATTGAGCTAATGGTGCAATCCATTCTACGGAGTTATGTAAAGTGGCAATAACCGCATCGAAATGACGACATCGTTGTGGAATTTCAACCTCAGTAGCGACATAAATAACTGGAATATCGAGTTGCGGATAGCAGCGTTCAAAATTGACTTGATGATGTAAAAAATTTAATAGATAAACCTCTATACCCATGGTCAACATCGCTCTCGCTTCTGCAATAATGACATTCGCACCACCACCAATTTCCATTACCGGTAAGATAAAGATAACGCGTTTACCTCGCCAATAATATTGTGCTTGCGTAATAAAATTCCAACGTGCTACCAATAATTTAGCTCGATAACGAATTCCTTGTAATACTCGGCTATAGCGACAAATTTTAACCCCTTCATCGATAACACTTTGTCCATGTTTGTCAATTAAAGTCTGCATACCTTGTTCGGCTAATTGTTTTCGTCGTTCATGAGAATAACTTTTTGATTGGCTATGGTAAATGTAGATGTCATCAGCTACTGCTAATTCCCAACCAGCTTGACGTGCGCGAAGACAATAATCATTTTCTTCACCATAACCGGCCGGAAAAGCAATCTCATCGAAATAACCAATGGCTTCAATTAACTGTCGCTTGATCAATAAACAAAAGCCATTCAGAAAAGGTAATCGGGGATATAAGCGTGCTGAATGTGCCGCTACTCTGGCTGCCATTTGACTGATGGTCATATCCGCTGGTAAAGGATTAGTTGCCCAATCACCATCCGTTTCAATATCCGGGATCGATTGCCAAGAAGCGGTATTACTAAGTGGTCCAACCATCCCGATTTTAACATCCGATTCTGCACAAATAATCAGGCGATCTAACCAAGTTGACGAAACCACCGTATCACTATTTAATAAGACAACATAAGGATTTTGAGCAATTTGTAATCCTTGGTTAGCTGCACGAGTATAGCCATGAGCAGTAGAATTCCTTAATAATAACAAGGGATGAAGAGTAGCAAAATGACGCAGATACTTTAGCGTTTCCATTTCACTCCCATCATCAATAACAATAAGATTGTAAGGTAACGTCGTGTATTGATAAATAGAATCGAGACAACGTTGCACATCGATTAAAGCATTATGAACACAAATAATGATATCAACGGCTAGTTGATGTTGAACAACATCAGTATCCTCCAACTGATAACTAGGCCGGGTGATAGGTAAATTTTCTAGCATTGTTATAAATTTTATTTTACTGCAGTTAGGTAGCCTTGCTTTACTATCAAATCAGCGAGAGCGATTGCCCAACGTTGATGCGCAGCAGCATTGAGATGGTCATTCCATCCTAACCCAAATTGTTCAAGTAATTCTGCCCAACTACAAGCTTCAGGAAACAAAGTTAATAATTCCAAAGTGGGGACTTGTTCTGTTCTCGCGAGGTAAGTAAATAATTGTCGATAATCTAAAATCGCATTAAAATTAGCCATAATAATGGGAATACCCGCTTGTTTAACTTCATGAATCATCGTCTTTAATGGTAAAAAAACTGATTTAAACAATCGGTCGGAAATTGTTCCGGCAAGAACAGTACCTAACCAACAATCTTGCGTTGTTGATGGATGAGGTAATTGACGTTGTGGTTGAGATTCTTGAGCTAATTGATATTTTCTCTTGAGTAGGTAAAGATACCATAATAAATAGCTATGTTTAGTTAGCCATGAAGCGGTAACAGGTTGAATTTTCTGAATGGATTCATCAACGATTGGTGATTTAGGTGTAGTAGATAAAACACCACTATATAACCAACCGTCTTGATCTACTAATGGTGTAGGATCATCATCATTATTAGAAGCAATTACCACTACCAAATCGGGATGATAAGGTAAAGCATAAGCGCGTAATACCGCCAATTCTTGCTGACTATTATAAGCACTCACAGCAAAATTAAGTACTTCATAGTGCCCATCACCACGCGTATTTAATATTTCCGCTAGTTTTTCACCCACCGTATCTTTAAATGGAACGCCATAGCCAAAAGCGTGAGAATCTCCTAACAAAGCAATTCTGAATGTACCAGTTTTTTTTTCAACCGACCATTCCGGTCCCCGAAAACCGAGATGATTAGTAATTAAATCTACACCAAAAGCAATCCCTTGAAAATGGGGCTTAAGTGTATAACTGACTCCTGGAGTACTCACTGTTTGATAAATATTACTAATAGGCCAAAAAGTTTTTTGAGGTACTAAAACGCGTACTAAGCCTTCAGCGGCAATAAATAATATTCCGATACTCAATAACAACGTTAAAACAATAAAAAGAAAGCGACGACTTGGTTTCAATTTTTCCATTACTTAGTTATCAGTGAATAGTTACTAATTATTATAACTGTTTATACTTAATTAGTAAGGGTATCAATTTTTTTTTAATATTTTCGCCGATTGATTTTGAATTAAGATTAAACGGATGAAAAGAAGTTCATAATCGGGTTTAAGTTCAATTCATGAATCTAATCTGTTAACTAACCATGATATTGAAAAAAAAATTAGAGTGGTATTTAGTTACTACACTTTTCTTGTTCTTTAGTATAGAAACCCTTAAATTCATCAAAAAGGATTAAGGCCTTTGTTTGGAATCGAACGAAATCGGAAGATATCGTTAGAAAGAGGACGCGAACTACCCGTTTAAACCTTGGAAATACCCCGTGACGGATTATTAGTATGTTATCGGCACCAATTTGGTGAAATCAAGGGATATAGTCAGAAATTTAAAGAAGAATATCGACTTCATCTTATATACTTACCCGAGAATAAACCCTTAAGCTTTCAGATATGAGAGTGCTCATTTTAAGTCTCGTCTTAAGTTTGGTTATTGTTGAATATAATCGGCAGAGCTACTCTTAAATAGACCATCATTGACCATAAAGTTAACACTGCCGCTATATACAATAAAATAATGCCAATGGGGTAAATCGGCAACCCCATAAATGGTTCTCGATAAAGTAATATTAGTAAAGCAGCCATTTGCGCAGTCGTTTTAATCTTTCCAATTTTGGATACCGCCACTTGAGCTCGTTGACCAATTTCCGCCATCCATTCACGTAAAGCGGAGATAGTAATCTCGCGTCCAATAATAACCGCTGCTGGAATAGCCATCCAGGGAGTAGGATGAATTTGCACTAACAGAACTAAAGCAACGGCTACCATTAACTTGTCAGCCACCGGGTCTAAAAAAGCACCAAATGCTGAGGTTTGATTCCAACGTCTGGCTAAATAACCATCAAACCAATCCGTCAATGCTGCTAGCGCAAATATTAAAGTCATTAACTCGTTGGCTCCCTTCCAAGGTAGGTAAAAGAGAGCTACAAATACGGGAATAAGAATTATTCTTAATAAAGTCAAAATAATGGGTATGTTCACGTGGATTTAAAAAACTGGTAGATTTTCTGTGCTAACGATTGATTAATGCCGGGTATAGCCATTAAATCCTCTACAGTAGCTTGGGAAATACCGGCTAAACCACCAAAATAGTTGAGCAACCGTTGCCGACGTTTCGGGCCAATTTCGGCAATTGTCTCTAAGACCGAAGTCCGTCGAGTTTTAGCACGTCGTTGGCGATGTGCGGTGATGGCGAAACGATGTGCTTCATCACGAATAAATTGAATTAAGTGTAAAGCGGGTGAATTTTTCGGTAATCTCAGCGGTGTTTTTTCTTGAGGTAAAATTAAGCGTTCCAAACCTGGAGTACGTTGAGTACCTTTAGCAATCCCAATAATCAATATATTATTTAATTGTAATTCACTAAGTACTTGTTGTGCGATCTTGACTTGACCAGCTCCACCATCTATAAAAATAATATCTGGTAGCTGTGCTGGTTGCAGTAGTAATGTTCTATAACGTCGTGTCAAAACTTGTTGCATTGCTGCATAATCATCGCCAGGTGTGATGTTATTAATGTTAAAGCGGCGATACGCCTTATAACATGGCCCATGAGCATCAAAAACGACACAAGCCGCTACAGTCGCTTCCCCTTGACTATGACTGATATCAAAACATTCAAGACGTTGAGGTAGAATTTCCCAATGCAGAATTTTGCTGAGGGCTGCCAATCGTTCTCGATACTGCTGAGGTTGATGTTGGCGCAAATAGGTGCGAGCATTTGCTAAGGTCATGGCCAGCCATCGTGCTCGTATTCCTCGTACTCGTGAATGAATATCAATCGATTTTCCGTGTTGTTCACTAATGACTTCCGCGAGTAAGCTCATATTAGTAATAGGACTACTTAGAATAATCTCATCGGGTATCTCTTGAGTATGCAGATAATATTGCGGTAAAAAAGCCATCAGTATCTGAGCTACCGAGTTAGTTTTGATATCGCTACCGGGAACATGAGGAAAAAAAGCTTGGTTCCCCACTGATTGCCCATGACGGATTGTTACTATCTGAATGCAAGCCAAATTATTTTCTATAATGCCCGCTACAATATCAATATGGCCCTCATTAGTAATAATACACTGTTGTTGTTGAATTTGGCGTAATTGCTGAATTTTGTCACGATATTTGGCAGCTTGTTCAAATTCTAAAGATTGGGCAGCTAGTTCCATTTTTCCGACTAAATCGGTGACAATCGCTTGACTTTTACCTTTTAAAAAGCGTATCACATTTTGAACAGCTTCCTCATAAGTACCTGGATCAATTAAACCGACACAAGGTGCACTACAACGTTTAATTTGATATTGTAAACAAGGGCGAGAGCGGTTTTGATAATAATTATCTCGACAAGATCGCAGTAAAAAAAGTTGGTGTAATAAATTAAGCGTTTCATGAACAGCATGGCGATGTGGATAAGGTCCAAAATAATGCCCTTTAGCATGTTGTGTCCCTCGATGCCAACTTAAGCGTGGATACGGATGTTCTGATAGATAAATAAAGGGATAACTTTTATCATCTCGTAATAAAATGTTATAATGAGGTTGGTAGGCTTTAATTAAGGTGTCTTCGAGAATTAAGGCTTCCTTTTCAGTCGAAGTAACGGTCACTTCAATCTGAGCAATCTGAGCGACTAAAGCTTGAGTTTTAACAGCAGATAATGATAGCCTAAAATAACTGGCGAGCCGTTTTTTAAGATCTTTCGCTTTACCGACGTAGAGTATGGTGCCTTTCTGATCTAACATACAATAAACACCTGGGTTATGAGCAAATTTGCTAAAAAGCTTTGATAATCAAATGAAGAAAGAGAAGTAGTCATCTTAATTTATTAATCAAAATTAGTTACTGCGTAAAATCTGATGCTATTTCTAAAATCTATTAAAATAAGTGTGCCACGAATATTACCCAAACCCACACTATCAAAAATATATCTAAAATATGGGTGCTCAATTGAGAATTAATACTATTAAAATAGTCAATTTTTATTGGGTTGCCAAAATTGAGTTACCCTAATTATAGATTTTTACCTAATAGATAAGTACCTACCCCAATCCCTATTAATTGCCAAAATATTGAGCATACCAGAATGCGAATAGGATATCGATTTGCCATCATTGCTATTATTTTACTGATCGTTATAGTCACTTACTACAATAAACAGCAAGAAGTTATTCACATTGCTTTTGTTGGTCCACTTTCTGGTACCAACATGGCAGCAGGAAAGGCGATGTTACAAGCTATCCAATTATATCTGGATACGATTAATCAACATGGTGGCATTCGAGGTAGAAAAATTGTTCTAGATTCTTTTGATGATAGAAACGATGTGAATCAAGCTAAAGCCAAAGCCATAACAATTGCTAACCAAAATCGTGCCGTTGCCGTCATTGGCCATTGGTATAGTTCCAGCTCTATCAGTGCCGGGGAAATTTATAAACAACGGGGTATACCGGCCATTACACCTGGCTCAAGCAATATTAAAGTAACGGCAAATAACCCATGGTATTTTAGAAATACTTTTAGTTCCAAATCTTCAGGTCGCTTTCTCGCTAATTATGTCAAACAAGTTTTTCAACAAACGACGGTAAGTATTATTCATGAAGATGATGTTTATGGCGCCTATTTAGCAGAGGTATTTAGCCAGGAAGCCAATAAACTAGGGATGACAGTAAAATACCGGTGGCATTTTAAAAATAATTCCCAAACGGCAACTAACCTAGAACAGATTGTCGAACAATTAGCTACCCACAAAAATGAGGCTGGTGTTATTTTACTAGCCGTTCAAGCCTTAGAAGGGGTTAAGTTAGTTAAATTAATCAAGGACGCGGGAATAAAAAATACCGTTATAGGTGAGACGGGTTTGTCAGAACAAACCTTTTTACAAGGCATTGATAATTTTCCCAAAGAACACGCTAGCCCCGGCTACTACACTAATGATATCTATGTAGCAACTCCACTAATTTTTGATACCGCTAATGATAAAGCGCAACAATTTAGAGAAATTTACCAAGCCCGTTACCGAGAAGAACCGGATTGGCCAGCCGCTTATGCTTATGATACCGCGATGCTACTGGTTGAAGCGATTAGCCATACTCAGATCGCTGGGCAACCGTCAACCTTGACAGCAGATCGACAACAAATTCGGGATTATTTAGCTAGTCTGACTACTATTCATAGTGCGATAGAAGGAGTTACCGGATTTAACTACTTCGATGAAGAGAGAAATTCGCAAAAACCGGTCGTGATTGGCGTCTATAAAAACAAAAGTCTTATTTCGGCTTTTACGCAGTTACAAATTATACCGAATCTCAATGCTATCGCTAATTTAGAAGAAGCAATCAACCAGGAACGAATTTTATTGGTAGACAACAAATATATGTACAAAACCAATGTCGTTTATACTGGGATAGAACTCAACGAAATTAACGATCTAGACATTAAAAATTTAACTTGTCAGTTAGATTTTTATTTGTGGTTTCGTTTTAGGGAAGAAATTGATCCCAAACAGATTAAATTTCTTAACGCGGTGGAACCAATTGTCTTAAAAAAACCCCAGGTGACCGAAAAATGGGGAGCAATGACTTATCATATGTACCACGTCAAAGGTCGTTTTCGTATCGATTTTTTACCCCAACATTATGCTTTTAAACAACATATTTTAGGCTTGAGTTTTCATCATCGCGAATTAAATAGCAATAATTTAATCTATGTGACTGACGTCCTGGGGATGGGGTTAGCCAATCCAGCGGCTTGGTTAAAAAGACTTGATAATTATCAAATACTTAACCCAGCATGGGGTTGGAGTATGCAAAATATTCGCTTTTTCCAAGATATTATTTACAAAAGCGCGTTGGGGAGTTTCAAATATCTTAATCAACCAGATGGTATGATGAAATATTCCCGTTTTAATGCCGCTTTGCTCATCAAAGAAGATAAATTTGCTCTCCGCGGGCTAATTCCTATCGAATGGGCTAGTCCATTAGTCATATTCAGTGCGTTAATGCTCTTGTTTTTGCTGCTGCTGGAAACCAAAAAAACTTTGATTTATCTACCTAAGTTTATTTTAAGTAAGATTAAACCAATCCGCCTCCCCCTGGCTTTTAACAAAATTTGGCGGGACAATTCTAGTCATTTTTCAATTAGTTATGTAATTTGGTTACTGCAAGCGGGTGTTGCCGCTATTTTACTCTTATCCAGTGAAGTTCTTCTCGTTGAACGAGTTATTAAAGGAACCCAGTATAAACCAGAATTAGTTATTACGATTTTTGATATTTTATGGTGGTTGATACCAGCTCGGTTTATTAGCATGGCGGTTAAACGTTTTATCTGGTATCCCTTAGAAAAGCGTTCCAGACGGGCGATTCCTAATGTCATTCGGTTTTTCGTTAGTTTCGTCATTTATTTACTGGCTTTTTTTGGTATTATCGCTTTTGTTTATGAACAAACGTTAACGAGTTTACTCGCAACTTCTGGAATGGTTGCTATGATTATCGGTTTAGCAATTCAAGTTAATCTTTCTAATATCTTTTCTGGGGTTGCCATCAATTTAGAGCGGCCTTTTCGAGTAGGTGATTGGGTTAAAATTGGCGATTTTGATGAAGGAATTGTGGTTGATGTTAATTGGCGAACCACTCGAGTTAAGGCGAGAAATGGTTATATTTTAAGTATTCCCAATAGCAATGCGGCTGAATCTGACATTCATAATTATAACTATACCGATGGTTATTATTGGCTCTGGCCCACGATTTATGTCGATCCGCATCATTCCCCAGCTGTGGTAGAAAAAATCCTCCTCGAAGCTATCCAAGCAGTAGAAACCGGGGTAATGAAAAAACCTGAACCTTACATTTTATTTGGTGGGGTTAATGAATGGGCAGCCAGTTATTGGCTGGTTTTCTGTTTGGACAATTATCAAAATAAATACAATATTCTCAATGATGTTTGGCGAAAATA
>JAAUSR010000119.1 GCA_012032555.1 Thioploca sp. | reverse complement strand
GCTGGGGGTGGTTAAAAAAGTTGATTTTTATTCAACTTCTTAGTTACCACCCCCCAACCCCCTCCTTGGTAAGGAGGGGGAGAATCCGGCTTAACTTAATGGCAGTGGGGCAACGCTTCGCTTTTGCCCACCATTTTTTCTAGTATCACGTTCCCAAAATGAATCGGATTATTTTAAACCTGACCAGTCTCGAAGACTAGTCAGGTTTTCAGATGTGAATAAGCGGACTTATTTACAATACGAAGAAGTTACCACCCTTGATAACTAATTCAAGGTTAACCGTTGAGCCAAACACACGCCAGCTAGCTGAGATTCATGACAAAGTGATATCGCTTTTACATTGATTTCATTGAGTTCTGCATTCGTAATGCTATTCTCACCACCGATAACAATTGTCTTGAGGTGATCACAATGAAGTGTACACTGACCCTCGGCATTGATATCTTCTAACGTACAATATTGAATACCCGCCGACAAGTTCGTATTGATAGTTGGATAGTCAGTTGAGAAGTAGGCAGCACCCAATTGAGGTAGAATCGCCTTGCTAGGAATCAGTTCACTATTTAATTGAGTAATATTTTCAAAGTGATCCTCAGCTAATTGCGCACACCAGAGATTCATTCCCAAATTGTTGATTTCAGAAGCAGTATCCCATTGGATAACCAGTTGATTTCCCGACGTTGAGGTAGTCAAATTATCTAGAGTTACCGGCAAATATTCTTGAACTTCACCACACATTCCACCTGCCTGACACATCTCGGCTGCTGACTGATCCACTTGACCCCACTTAAATTGAATGGCTCCAGCATTCTTGGCTAATTTTTGACATTCTTCAAAGGAATAGGAACCTAAAGACGCATCACAAAAATGGGCGCCATTACTATCGGTATAATTACAACAATAAAATTTTTTAGTGGGTTGGTGAAGGATGCCATACTCATCGACAGCAATAAAAATATCACCTTCTGGACTGCCCCAAATAGCAGTAAGAGGTAAGGAAGTTGTGGTAGTTGTCCAATTATTACCATCATAGTGGTGAATCGGACCATCTTGATCTATCGCAAATACGTTGGTGCTAGAACTGCCCCAAATGTCAACAAGCATATTCTCAGAAGAAGGAGGAATCATGGTATGCCATTGGTTACCATCATAGTGAAGAATTGTATCATCCGTCCCTCCTGCAAACACGTCAGTGCCAGAAGTACCCCAAACACCGGCAAGCGTAAGATCAGTAGAAATTCCAATATTCATGGTACGCCATTGGTTACCGTCATAATGGAGAATCATTCCTTCGCCTTTGCTAGATCCAACTACAAACACATCCATGTTGGAACTACCCCAAATGTTTATAAGAGAAGCAACAATCCCACTATTCATAGTAGTCCATTGGTTGCCATCGTAGTGGAGAATCACTGTTCCAGTGCCGTATTCCCCAACCGCAAACACATCGGTGTTGGAACTACCCCAGACACCAAAAAGATTAAAAGAAGTTCCACTAGTCATGGTATGCCACTGGTTACCATCGTAATGGAGAATAATACCATAGTATCCTACTACAAATATATCATTACTGGAACTGCCCCAGATTCTGTTGAGAGGATCAATAGTTCCACTATTCATAGTAACCCATTGTTTACTGTCATAATGGCGAATAGTACCATAATACCCGACCGTAAACATATTGGTATTAGAAGTACCCCAGATATCTACAAAACTATTCATCTCTGTGCTGACAGTCCACTGATTGCCATCATAGTGGAAAATATCATAACCTCCAGCGACAAATATGTCAGTGCTGGAACTACCCCAGATAATGCCACTTCCAAGATGAGTTTGAATAGAATGCCATTGATTGCCATCATAGTGAAGAATTGTACCTGACCAGCCGGATGCAAACACATCTGTGCTAGAAGTGCCCCAAATGTTTCTAAAATTATCCCTAATCCCAATAGTCATAGTATGCCACTGGTTGCCATCGTAGTGGAGAATAACACCATCACCAGCTACAAACACATCATTGCTAGAAGTACCCCAGACTTTATGAAGATAATAACCTAAAGTCCCACTGCTCATAGTATGCCATTGGTTGCCATCATAGTGGAGAATGGTACCTTTCCAGCCAACCGCAAACACATTGGTATTAGAAGTGCCCCAAATACCAATAAGATTAGCAAAAGTTCCACTATTCATAGGGTTCCATTGGTTACCATCATAGTGAAGAATGGTACCATAATCACCAACCGCAAATACATCGGTGTTAGAACTACCCCAAATCCCATTAAGGGCATGAAAGGTGTTGCTATTCATAGAATTCCATTGATTACCATCGTAATGGCGAATGGTACCTCCTTGCCCGACCGCAAACACACCGGTTTTGGAACTTCCCCAAACGTTATAGAGGTTAGCAATCGCATTGGTCATGAATGACCATTGGTTACCATCATAGTGGAGAATGACACCACTCTGCCCTACTGCAAAAACGTCAGTACTAGAACTACCCCAAATACTATTCAGTTCGGCGTGATTCTTACCATTCATCATAGTGCTCCATTGGTTACCATCGTAGTGGAGAATCATACCACCCCAATTTACTGCAAACACATTGGTGCTGGAACTACCCCAGAGGCTACTACTACCACCATCAGAACTCCAACTCATAGTGCTCCACAGATTACCATTATAGTGGAAAAGCCCGCCTTCCCCAGCTGCAAACACATTGGAGCTAGAAGTACCCCAAACACTATAAAATATAATTTGAGTTGGAATGTCGCTATTCATAGTGTTCCACTGGTTACCATCATAGTGGAGAATCGTACCATGCTCACCGACCGCAAATACATTGGTACTAGAAGTACCCCAAATACTGGTAAGATAAAAAGAAGTTCCACTGTTCATAGTAGTCCACTGGCTACCATTGTAGTGGAGAATGGTCCCATTATCTCCTACTGCAAACACATCATTGCTAGAAGTACCCCAGATACCATTAAGATAAAAATGAGTTCCATTGCTTCCAGTATTTATAGTATGCCATTGGTTACCATCATAGTGAAAAATCATATTTTCATTATCTCCGCTAAGATCATATCCCACTGCAAACACATCCGTATTAGAACTTCCCCAAACACCGGTAAGATAAAAAGAAGTTCCACTGTTCATAGTAGCCCACTGGTTCCCATCATAGTGAAGAATGGTACCGTAATCACCAACCGCAAATACATCGGTGCTAGAACTGCCCCAAATACTATTTAGATTAATAAAAAATCCACTTTCCATTTCCTGCCATTGCGAACCATCATAGTGAAAAATTAAACCACCAAATCCGACTGCAAAAACGTCGTTGGCAGCACTTCCCCAAATGGCGGTAAAATGCTTTGTCGGAGAACGGTAGGAAAATTTCCACTCGCCAGCTTGAGCCGTGGATAACAAATTAAGAATGATAAATAGATAGGTGAGATAGGATTTCATAATCCCTTATTCCTCCAATTTAAGTGCGTAGTGGTCAATGAAGCCTTGCCCAACTTATGGCTTCTTGAATAACTATAGTTTAAAGGAAGTGATTTTTCTCGTTTCCATGCACCGGTGTGGAAATTAAAGCCGCTGTTTTTTGTTAAGCTAAAACAACTTGAAAATCGAGTAATATTCTCTAAAACAACGCTTTATTAAGTTAGATATTCTCAAACTCAGTTCAAGAAAATGAAATACTGGAATAATCGTTATGAAAAACCTAAACTATTGCTTTGCTTATCTTGTCTAGCAAATCTCAACTCTTTGTATATAAATACACCTTAAAACCTCAACCTAAAAAATAAATATAAAGGAATTCTTTTACAATACCTTCGCCAAAACAAAAAAATGAGATAACCGTTTGAAAAAGGGTGACTGAAGTAAGATATTAGTGACAACCAATCCGCCAATATCAAAACCGGAGTCACCCGTGAGCGATATTAACACAGTTCTGTTATGTTTGAGTACCGTATTGAGCAGCACCAATCTTGATCGTCTGCAGCTGATAAGCTACGCGCTGTTAGCCATGGATGGGCGCGTAACGATGTTGGGAATCAGTCGCTGGACGGAAAAAGGCGGAAGCTATCGCACGATACAGAGGTTTTTTAAGCAGACATTTTCATGGTGCCGCCTGAATTGGTATCTGATTACCGGCTATTTATCAGATGATGATGTAATCCTGATTGCCAAAGATGAAACGACAGTCACCAAATCGGGCCAACATACATATGGTTTGGGCCGCTATTTTTCTTCTATTTTCAATCGTGCGATACCCGGTCTTTCGTTTTTCACCTTATCGCTGATAAGTGTAAAACGAAGACAGTCCTTTCCCCTCGTGATTGAGCCGGTAGCCAAAGAAGAGGAAGAACAGCCGGCAAAAACAGCCTCACCAAAGGGAAAGAAAAAACCGGGAAGGCCAAAAGGCAGTCGCCACAAAACTCAAAGTACGCCGGAATTGTCCGCCCGTTTATTATGGACACCGGCACTGCTGCGTAATCTGTTGAAGCTTATCGGTACCCGCCTCAAGCCGGTATACTTTGTCTATGACAGTGCTTGGGGTAATAACGATTGTATAGCGATGCTCAAACCGTTGGAACTGAAGTTGATTTCCAAGCGCCGTCATGATGCCGCATTAGGGTTTCCAGATGAAGGGAAATACAGCGGACGCGGTGCGCCACGTAAGTATGGAGATAAAGTAAATTATGCCGATATGCCTGACCGTTACCGGAAGTATTCTGAGGTAACCTTGGGCATTCTAACCCCTATTTATCAGATAAAGGCTCGGCATAAACGGTTTGCTCAGTCTTTGAACGTGGTAATCATACGTAAAACCAATCTGAAAACCGGAAAAACGACTCAAGTCATCTGGTTCAGTTCTGACCTAGAATTGGCTTGGGATAAGTTGATTGACTACTATCGGCTGCGTTTTCAGATTGAGTTCAATTTTCGTGATGCCAAGCAGTTTTGGGGGCTTGAAGACTTTATGAATGTTGGACAGACTCAGATTCATCATGCGACAAACCTTTCTATGTTTATGGTCAATTTATCTTACGTGCTACGTCAGCAGACGCCATTTTTCTCCAGGAGTATTCTTGACCTCAAAGCCTGGTTCAAAGCCGATAAATACGTGCGTGAAATATTAAAATTACTTCCGCAATCGGCTGACCTTAATTTTAATGATCGCATTCTCCCTGACATTGCTCAACTTGGACGAATCAATACTCCTGTTGAAGTGGGGTAATGGCGAAGGTATTGCTTTTATACAAATGATAATTAATTTACCCGATGAAGTTATGACAGAACTTTTACAAGTTACGCAGACTCAAAATCAGGCAGAAGCTATCCAAATAGCTATTCAAGGCTGGTTACACTATCAACAACAACAACTAAAATTACGATGTGGTCAATTAAAGATTGATGATAATATTGCACCATTACGTCAGCTAGAATTGCAAGAAGTAGTTGGTACTACCCTACCAAAAACTAAGCAGATCGATTTGATGCAATACGCCGGAAAGATTTCGTGGCCAGTAGATGGGGTTGTTTATCAACGCCAGGTGAGAGATGAATGGGAAAAGTAAATATTTTAGATACCAACTATCACTCTTCGACGCCAGTATCGTTTGAAATTACCCGATGCTATTATTGCTGCTAGTGCTATTATCACAGACGCTTTGTTGTTAACTAATGATTCTCAATTGCATAAGATACCCGAACTCTGTTGGCAAAGTTTAGCTATTCAAGAAAAATAACCAAGATAAGGTGCATAAGCATAACTACTAATTATTGATTTTTAAAATTTTTTGGCTCCTTCTGCGATAACTTCTCGAAATACGGCTTCAGGTCTTGATAAATTTTAAGTACAAGATAAAACCTTAAGTTTACACGCTTTTGATCCAAACACTTGTAATGTCATTTCTGGTATAGAGATTCCTACTTATAAATTCAACGATGTAGAAGGGATTACCTTACCTATTGAGGTTTGTTTAAAATAACTAAGTAGAGTGTGAATTATGGCATGTTACAAGATTCCATTCACTTATGATAGAAAAACCAAGAAGTGGACTGTAAAGAAAGTTCCACACGTTGACTTGGTTTCTAAGCCAACTACTAAGTAATCATCACCAGTTCAGCAAATTAATAATGCTGACAATAAAGCCCGGTCAGATAATGATCGGGCTTTTTTCTGGGGTAATACCAATTCTTAATTGAATAACCCTGTATATAAATTTATATTTTTAATAAAATCTAACTCAGCGAGAAGACGGTTTTTACCGGTGATAGAGGAAAAGATAGAGTGAGAAAGAATCTTTAAAATCAAAGCAACCTCAGCTTGAAGAGGTTCAAGATCTTTAAACAAATGCCAAGCAATTTATCCTTTAATCCAAGCCTAAAATCTTTCAATGGGATTACAATCTGGTGAATGCGCGGGCTGAAACCTAAGAATAATATTATCGGGTACAATTAAATGCTTAGTTGTATGACCAGTGGCATTACCCATTGGTATAATGTGCAATTGATGGCAGCAATTCTCAATTAAAAAAGCAGGTTACGCACTTGGCTGACGCTAGGAAGATAGCCGGTTTTTAGACTGAGAATTGCTGATTGAATAGCTTATCGAGTTTTAATAATCCTCACGGTTATGTTATGATTATCAAATCACGATTTATTATCATGCCCGCGCTATAAGTATAATTTTTATTTCTCCAAATAAAAGCGATTATTTACGAATAGTTTTAGCCATGAACCAGTAAGTTACGTTGAATTCAGACGAGTTAAATCAAGGTTGTCGATAATAAGAACCGCGTCGGTTACCTTGGCGAATTAACCGCCCTTCCCGACTCATTTTCTTCAGCAGATAAGAAGCATGATGATAGTCTAAATTCAGTAAGTGTCGACATTGAAAATTAGTAATGTTGCCATGTTTATGAATATAGGCGAGAATTTTTTGCTCAGCTTCCCCACACGAAATTGAAATGAATTTTTCTCCATTAGATTCCTCAATGATGGGGAACTCTATGGTTTCAATAAAACGTAAGTGTTGTAGCTGAATGGCGGTGTTATCACTACTAATTAAAGCATGTTCCAGAATGTTTCTTAACTCTCTCACATTCCCTGGAAAAGAATAATTGGCTAACGCCGCTGCTGCGGATGGCGTTAATTTGGTTTGGGGACGACCCATTTCTAGGGCTAATCGCGATAACAAATGCTCAATCAGCAAGGGAATATCTTCCCGACGTTCTCGCAGCGGTGGGAGATGAACCGTATAACCGGCTAACCGAAAATAAAGATCTTGACGGAATTCACCCGCTGTAATTTTGGTAGCCAAATTGGCATTGGTAGCGGCAATCACTCGAACATCAACTTGTTTCTCCTGATAACTCCCGACCGACATGAAGGTACCATTTCCAATGTTCGTAACAATTTAGCTTGTAACGACCAAGACATTTCCCCCATTTCATCTAAAAATAAAGTACCGCCGGACGCCAATTCAAAATAGCCTTTGCGGTCATTAACCGCACCCGTAAAAGCCCCTCGAACATGACCAAATAAAATCGATTCAGCCAGTTCACCCGGAATCGCTGCACAATTAACTGCAATGAAAGGCCCCTTCGCACGAACGCCACCAAAGTGAATGGCACGCGCAATCAGTTCCTTACCGGTTCCACTTTCCCCTAAAATCAAGATATTCGTTTTCTTAATCTGTTGTAAGCGGTGAATATCGTCAAGAATCTTAATAATCGTTTGACTCTTCCCAATAAAAGCTGAAATACCCCAATGTTCAGACTGCTGCTCGGAAATCAAAGATAGGTTGGCATCCACGATTTGTAACTTATTTTCCACCTGTTCGCGGCGAACCATCTCTTGTTGAAGTTGTTCATTCAATTGAATCAACTTAGCATTTTGTTGTTCTAACTGTTGTTGTTGAGAGCAAAGTGTCAAATGGAGTTTTACCCGTGCGAAGATTTCCTCGACTTGAAACGGTTTGGTTACGTAATCAACGCCACCTAATTCAAACGCTTTGACTTTATCAGTTATTTCATGCAAAGCACTCAGAAAAATCACCGGGATAGCGGCAGTGATTGGGTTGGCTTTTAACTGTTTGCACACGTCATAACCATCCATTTCGGGCATGCGGATATCTAATAAAATCAAATCGGGCGGTTTCAATTGCGCTGCTTTCAAAGCGCTTACCCCTTTAGTCACCCCCCTAACTTGATAACCTTGTTCAATAAGCGTTTTAGTTAAAAAGCGTAAATCGTCTACGGAATCATCAATCACCAGAATATCAGCGTGTAATATGTTGTCTTTCATACCAATCAATCTGACTCCAGATGGAAATAAGTAATTATAAGCGATTTATGAGCTTTTATGAGCGATTATGAGCGATTTATGAGCACTTATGAGCACTTATGAGCGTTTTATAAGCACTTACCAGGATCATTTTTTATTATCCTGTTGATATTTAATAATTTTAAAATTGGTATGGCGATTGCCAAGTTAATAGTAAGCCAGTGGAGGAAGCGTTATTAACATACCGAAAATGTTAAAGAGGCTGTTGAATGGTGCGTTACGGCTGGTGTCTAACGCACGCTACCTGGTTAACGTATCCTACTTTGCTGAATATAAAAATTGTCAGCAAACAATATGGTTTTTTTAGCTCGCTACCAAGCTCTGTTTAGCTCGCTACCAAGCTCGAAGGCTGTAAAAGAACCCCAATTGCTGCATTTTCGAGGACGTAAAATCAATAAGTTATGAGTAAAAAATGATCGATTTGGGGAGTTCTTTTACAGCCTCTTGGCTTGGTAGTGTCTTTTGGCAAAGCTCGGCTTCACGTGTGGTCCCACTTCGCCAAGCCGAGCTTGGCAAACCGGCGTTACCAAATAGAACTTCACTGCCATTAAGTTAAGAACAATTTCTCCCCGCCTTGTCAAGGCGGGGCTGGGGGTGGTTAAAAAAAGTTATTCTTATTTAACTCGTTAATTACCACC
>JAAUSR010000050.1 GCA_012032555.1 Thioploca sp. | reverse complement strand
GCACGGAAGCGTTTTTTAGAACGGCTGGAGAGGTATCAACATGCGGGAAATCGTTTACTTGGATGAGAGTGGTTTTGCTAACGATATGCCTCGTAGAAAGGGTTATGCGCCAATGGGGAAACGTGGTGTTGGTAAACCTAATTGGCATGCCAGGGACCGTCTCAACGTCATCGGTGCTTTGCTGGTCTCAGGTCTACTCACCATGAGTCTTTTTAGTGATGCCATCAATGCCAATACTTTTTATGCTGGGGTTGAACCAGATTTATTATCTCAATTGTCCCCCAAGCGTGTCGTCGTGATGGACAACGCCACTTTTCACCACCGCGCTGACATTCGGCAACTCTTTGAACAAGCAGGACATACGCTCGAATCCTGGCCCACTGACTCACCAAACTTAAATCCTATTGAACGTAAATGGGCTCAAGCTAAAGCGATTCGCAAACAACAAAACTGTTCGGTTGAGGAACTATTTACACACTATATTTAGTAATCATTTTATTATGCTTCTGCTATAGCAATCTCTTGCACTGTTTGTGCGAATTGAGTCTTGAGAAGATCTAACGCTTCGACACGTTCTTTTTGCCGACCTTTCTTTGGTTGCTGTAATAACGTTTTCAGTTCTGCTTTGGTTTCTTTAATTTCGATTTTCAATTGTCGACCCATTTTTTTGCCAACCTCTAGATAAATTTTTATCATTTTATTATAAGATTTTTTTAAGTGGGATTTGGTATTACATCGAACTCAGGTTATTTTAGTACACTTTTATGCCTTAAGTTGATGGCAGTGGAGTGTAGCCCAGATGGAACAAAGTAGAATCTGGGACGCCATTGTTTCGGATTCCACTTTGCTTCATCTGGGCCACGTTACTAAACTTCACCAGCAGGCATTCCTAACGAAACATTGAAAACCAAAGCAAAAAATAGCTTTTTTTGGTGCATTACGGTTGATGCCTAACGCACCCCCTACCTCGGTTAGCTACTTATGGAATATTCTCCACCCAAAGCAATCTGGTTGCATAAACACTCCTTTTTAATGCATCATAAAAGCGTAAATCGGCTGTTACCATTTGACTATTCAATAAAATAGCCAGACTTAAATAAATACAATCATATAAACTTCGATCGGTTTCATGAGCTATTTTAAAAGCGTGTAAAAACACGAGTTCATCTTGATGCCATTTTAACAGAGCAGTTCTGAGTTTGTTTATCATAAATTCACTTTCTATCGCACTAATTTCTCCACGCCGCTGTTTTTTATTGACCACATTGCCAAATTCTAACAACAATAAACCGGGTACATGCAACTGATAATCAGGATGATGTAAACGCCAAGCCGATTCACTATGTATTTCTGGTATAAACCATTTAACCGCTACACAAGCATCTACAACATAAATATTCACTGTTCACGATCCTCGCGAATAAATTCGACACTGTCTGTGAAGCAACGGTCGGATTGCTTTAATTCCTGACGAAATTGAGCAATCGTTCTCCAGAAATCTTCTGTATGATCGGTCAATCTTTTCTCTTCTAGCGGTAAGACAATAATTTCAACTTTTTTATAAGGAAAAGTATTCGGAATCTGGATTGTCACCGTATCGGAAGTCACTTCGTGGATTTCGCGTAAGGCTTGCATGAGCAACTCCAATTATCAATTATCAACCTTATTGGTTTCAACGAACCAAAGAAGCACTGTGCGCACTATTCTACTTTCAATGAAATATTATAACGATCCGCTTGCCCACAACCGCAATTGGAGCGAATAGAAATTCTCTTTCGCCATTGACTTCGTTACTCGAGATGGGAATCAATAATTATAAGCGATTTATGAGCATTTTACTTACTTTCGGGATAAAAATTATCGTCCAACACTTGCTCTAAAGTATAAGGACAAACAGAGGGAAAATCAGTATACCGAATACCCGTGTCCCGTTCCGCTTTAATAACCGCTTTGTTATAAGCTTTAGCCAACTTAGCCTCTATACTCGGCTTAAGACTGGGACTCTCTTCCAATAAATCAACAATCTCTTGACGTTGTTCTATGATAGTCAATTCCCAACTCCGTGAACGTCTTGCCGATTGAAACTGCCATTTGAATAAATGCATCAACAATACGGCTAAGCGATTAATCAAGGCCTGTTGTTGGCTTTTCCCATACTTTCCAGTTCCTCAGCAATGTTATCGACATCAATTTCAGCTAACTTACCTTGTCGCAATAATTGGGCATTATGATGAGTCCAAGCATAAAAATCTTGTTCATAAATTATTGATTTCACGATTATTCTCTAAAGATTAACTGTTAATTCCTAAGATGGTTAAGATATGGTGAGCCTGAGAACTCTATCAATCATAAAGCAATGCGGTTCATTTCTGATGGCATTTTTCAATACTCCAGATGGAAATAAATAATTATAAGCAATTTATGAGCACTTATGAGCGATTATGAGCAGTTATGAGCAATTTATGAGCGTTTTATGAGCACTTGCTCGGACCATTTTTACTATCATACTGATATTTAATGATTTAATTATTGGTATAGCGATTGCTGAGTTAATACTAAGCTAATGGAAAAATATTTATTAATACACTGAAAATATTTATTTTTTTAACAGTAAATTATGGCTAACACTTAATTAGCAACCTAACTTTAAAAAATTTTCGAGATAAATTGGTTTTTTAGCTAATTTTTATCCCGAATAAAAGGAGTAAGCCATGTGAGGTGGATAAAAGTTTTTTTGTTTAGCCTACCATTACGTGGTGGAAATGGGTGGGCAACGATAAATTCATCGCCAGCCCTACTTAGCTCATTTCTAGGCTCTGCTTGGAAGTTTCAGCTTGACGAGTAACGCCAAGCAGAACTTGGCAAACAGGTATTCCTAAGTAAAACTTCACTGCCATTAAGTTAAGCAATTTTTCTGGTAACAAGGGGTTGCAACCCTCGTTACTCAAGTACCAGTAATCTCCGATTCGGATCAAATCAGCCTTAACTTAATGGCATTGAAGTAAAACTTGGGAACGAGAGAACATTAGTTTTAGAAAAGGAGATAAGAAATGGCAATTGCTTTCAAACAAATAACAGTTAACTTCGACTTTACTTCTGGCATAAGACAGGTACAACCATTCATTGCTGATTTCAATAGGAAAGTTCTTACAGCAGAAGCTGCTCTCAAAGGATTTAGAATTGGTTTTAAGGATGACGATCATGAATTTTTTATACAGGAAATCGATATCGATATCCTAAAAATCAAGGACGATGTTGTAGAAGGTCGTGTTGAATTTCTCCTACAAGACGATACCGGCCTCGGAAACGATTTTGGTGGCTATGTTCAACTAATAGTCATTGCCAACCTTCAATAAATGCTTCTCATAAGCGACATACAATCAAATAAAAAATTAGCGGCGGAGTTAGCTCATGTAGTCTGTGGTAAGGAACAGACTACATCCTAACTCTTACTTAACCTAAAAGTTTAATCATTTTTTGGTTGTTTAAAAATTTTCTCTTAGAAGGAAAGACGTTATGAAACATCTAATTATTACAACAATGCTAACGATGACATCTCTATGGGCTATTATTACTGAGCCAGGTATCCTTCAAGCTCAAGAATGTACTGAAATTACCAATGCCATCACATGGGCTAAGCAGAGTAATCCCAAAATTACACATCCAGTTACAGCCTACTTTACAAAACACACTGGCTATATCACCGATCCGAATTCCCCCAAAGTAGGCACTGGTCAGGATTATTGTTGGTATGCTGTTGGCCAAGTCCAAATAAATCTGAAGCCAGTAGAACATCTCTTTGGTGATCTCCAACTTACATGAACAGTGGAAATACTTCCAACCTCAATAACGATATAGTGAAAAAACCAACTAGTACCGTTGGAGTAGAGATCTTTCCGGATGGAACCTTCACCTATCAGCAAGAACTCAACGGTAAGTCGGTCGGTGGGGCGCCTCCAATCAAAGTGACAGCAACTTGCCTTGGGGGGAGCATTGTTGAAAGGATGCAAATAAACCTGGCTATCCGTCAAAGAAAGAATGTATCCAAATGTACAAGGTGTGTTTAGCTCACCCCCAATGTCGTTAAGTAAGTATATATAACCTAGCAAATATAGCCTAAATAAAATTTGGTTTCATCCAGGTTACTCGCTATCAAAGCCAACGTAGGGTGCGTTATTAACGCACCATTAACAAAGTAAAAAGATAGCTTTTTTCGGTGCGTTATGGCTGATGCCTAACGCACCCCACCTTGCTAACAGCCAGCGTAGGATGGGTAGAAACGCAAGTTGAAACCCATCACCAGGTAACATAACACTTCATACAACAGAAAAGGAAATAATGATGAAAATCGAGAATAATCCTCAAACAACACTAACCGAGAAACCGGCAAAAGAATCCCCGGTGGAGCAGTCGGCTACCGCACCGCAATTTGAACAAGAACGAACGCATTTCAGAGCGTTAATTTTATCCAATCCAAACTATTTTGGCAACATCAGAGTCAGTCCGTTCAAGCCAGTCCTCAACATTCAGTCGAATACCACCTATGAGGAACTCGGTTGCGTCGGTTTTCAGCCGCAGTTCAATCGCCTGGAAGCGGTTGTTTATATCAAACAGCCCACTGGCTACGGTGGGGATATATGTTCTAAAGGCACGCCAGAATACGTGCGTTTTTTTATTTCATGCAACAACGGTACTGACTGGCAAGACCTGGGTCTGACTAGCTTCACGGCTTATAATATTTCAGAGGGTACGGTAGGCGCTAAGCGGCTTGAGTATGCCGTCACGTTACGGATCAACCCGTCGCAGAAATTTTGTTTTGTTGATAACCTGTGCCTCGTGCGGGCGATTCTATCGTGGAACGTTCCCACACCGCCCGATCATCCCAACTTCACCCCGGTCTGGGGCAATGTTCATGATACCCACATCCAGATTGACCCACTTAAGTTGATCATTTTTAGCGATTTGTTCAAGGAAGCCAAGATCAAGCTTCCGCCGAATTTTGACTCTGTACTCGACCTGACGCAGCCGGCACCTCTCGTCAAGCCCAAAACACTAGGAACGGTGGAGCTTCAAGAGCTATATCAAGACAAGGGAGTAGAGCCTCACCGCTTTGCGCTGACCGACCTCCAAAAATTGATCGACCAGCCGACCCTGACCGAATCGTTAATGGCACCCGGTTCCAAAGGAGTGTTGCCAGGGATCGAGATCGATTGGTCCAACATCATCAGCAAGTTATCTCCGGTGGACGGCAATACGCGCTACGAAGAGTTGGCATGTATCGGTCTCAACCCAAACCAGGATACCCTAGTGGGCATCATCCGGGTCAAGCTAGCTTCTGGTTATTCCGGTAGTCCATGTACGACCGGCAGCAGAGAATACGTCACCTTCTGGGCCGATTTCGATAATAACGGCACTTTCGAGACCTGCCTTGGCACCACTTCGGTCAATGTGTATGACATCCACAACCTTCCGAAAGAGGGACTGGAGTATGCCGTTTTCCTACCGGTCGATCTGAACAAGTACCGCCAGCCTTGCAACAAAGGCCCGAAGGTTGTAAAGATCCGGGCGATCTTATCCTGGCAGGTTCCACCCCCTTGCTCGAATCCCAACTACGTGCCGGTGTGGGGCAATCGAGAAGAGACGTTGGTACACATCAAGCCAGGTTCTGTGCAAACCGGCCACGTGCCGTTTATCGAAACAGTCGGAAACATGGACGTAAATAATATTAACAAGATTAGCGGGTTAGCCACAGGTACTGGTGTATTTGTAGGGTTCACCGCACAGGACAGTCCATTTGGCGGAGAGGTGGTGATCACCGGACATCTCGCCAATCCCACTGACATCAGTAGTGGTGCTCCGTACCTGAAGTATCGGGTCTCGGTCAGAGTTGTTGGCAGTGTTACCTGGCAACACCTGACCAATCCTTTCTCTGTTAAGCGATCTCAAAATCTCGATGGAAACTTGAGTTCCTTGTTGCCGGACATGCCTCAGGCAGTTGATGCCGATGATTTTTATACCTACTACGAAGACCTAACGAGTGGTCAAGGCAACCCACAGATATTTGTCGAGCAGGATATACTAGCCCGCTGGCAAACCAGTGGTCTCACTGGCCTATGGCAAATTAAGATTGAAGCCAAGGATGCAATGAATACCTTCTATTTTGGCAATGTAGTTACGGTACGCCTAGACAACCAAGCACCGCAGTTTCCACCAGGCAGTTTCAAAATCACTTCCGGCGGTGGAAATTGCGCAGATTTCGTTATCAGCGACGTGATCGAAGGCACTTACAAAGTGACTGATGAACACTTTGGGAGTCTCAAGTTGGACGTGCAACCGGCCTTAGGCGGTATTTTCACCAGCCCAGTGCCACTACCGCGGACTTATCCCACCGTCCCAACCACCGGTGAGACAGGCATTTGGAAACTCGATACGAAGGGAATGCCAAAGTGCGGCTACGTGGTCAGGTTGAGCGCGACAGACAGAACCATTGTCAATAGTGGTCAGATCGGTTTCTACAACGAAACTTTCATTGGCCTCTGCCTGAGGGAGAAGAAAGAAGAGTAGTCGAGTGTAGGGTACGTTGTTAACCCCTCTATGAACAAGGAAAAACAATAGCTTTTTTCGGTGCGTTATGGCTGATGCCTAACGTACCCTACCTTACTACTTTACTTATTATGACTTACTTATTAGGAGATTTTATGTTGGATAAAACTTTTATCATTATGATTGGTGCCAGCTACGTTTCTGCTGGCGTAAAAGTAGATGGTGGTGGTTATGTGATTGTTAATGGAAAAGTAATTCGTGTCCCACCACGAAGTCCATTGCTTGCGCAACTTGCGGCGGCTACTGTGCTGTTGGAGCATTCAGAAGCTGTTACGGATTCCGCTATTCGAGAACAGATGACGAAGATGGGGGAAACCTTGATGATCAAGACCGCTGAAGAGTTAATTCACTCATAGAAACCTGCATGGGATGGGTTTCGGCTAACGCCTCTACCCCTCCTACCAATCTAAAAAGGATAACACAATGAAAAACAATCTCATTCTTCAAAAAGTCGATTTTTTACATGGAACATTACACCCTGATTGGGTAGATGGCGGTCCCGGTCAACCAGGAGGGCCTCTATTTTCCTCTGCCATTGTCGATTTTATGTTGGCAAGCCTTCTCAGAGAGATTGGTGCCAAAATTCAAAATCAAGAATTGGGGGTGGCCATTATTACCCTTGGGAAAGAGATGGTTGCCAACGCAGCACAAGGGCTGGTAAATGGTTGGGAGGACGGGGATGATATTTGTCCTCCTTGGCCATTTCCATTTCCTTGGCCATTCCCATGGCTGCCTAAGCTCGATCCGCGGGAAGAGCCAGAACCAGATCCTTGGTTAGAACGCGTTCCTAATTCGATGCAGGATTTAATCTTAGCACATGCAATAAGAGAAATAGCTTCTCTAACCAGTAATGAAAAATTCAGTATAGAGATTAAAACTCTAGGTGAAAAAGTAGTTCAGGATGTCTCTGGAAAATTATTTGACGAGTATTGTGGTACCCCGGTAAAACCAAGACGTATACCTCGGAAAATTTGTTGATTCTTCAGACTGAGTGAAAAAAACCCGTTACTATCACTTATTTCTTTTAGTTCGTATAGTTGGAGAAAAAATATGGCTAACATTATTGCATGGCACGGCAAAACACTTGATGAACATGTAAAACTGCGTGATGACTCAGCTAAGAACGGATACCGGTTCTTATCCCTGAGCATCCACGGGACAATTGGAGCACCGCATTATTCGGTGGTCATGATCAAACGTTCGACGATCATCGCGCAAAAGGATTGGCCGTTACTCACTGCGGACGAGTTTCAGAACGTATTCAACGAGCAGGCGCAAAAAGGATATGGACCGATCATGATCTCCGCCACCGGCTCGTCATCCGACCCGCGCTTTACCGCAGTCTTTCAACCGCAAAGCCCGATTTCGTTGACACGCCATGGCTTGCGATCAGGCAAAGACAACGACCTGAACACCATCCAAGGCATGAACAAAAAGGCCAAAGATGATGGCTTGATTCTACGCTGGGCAGCCGTATACGGAGATTCAGGTGACCCGCGCTACGCTGCAAGATTGAACCTGAAGCTATAGAAAAAGCAATTACTGCCATAAGCAAAAGGGTTAACGAACTCGACAGAATCAAATCGGTGATATCAGGTCTTGCCGAAAGAAAAAGTAAATAGCCAAATAGGGTAGGTAAACATTGCCTATCTTGTAGGGTGTGCGGTGCACACCCTACAAGGTTGCATTTCAGACCGATACCGTGCATCAACAAGAAATATTTTTAACAACACCATGAGAAATTAACCATGTCAACATGCGATACCTTAAAACAGCAGATAACAGAACTGACCAATGAAATTAAGTCGCTACAAGAAGACTTAAAAGACGTTGCTGGTGCCCAAAAATGGGCTATTTTGCGTCAAATAAAGGGGTTACAGGGCAAACTTACCAATGTGGAAAATGAATTCAACAACAAATGCAAACCTCCACCGGAGCCGGCGGAACCGGTTACTCTACATAATCTCACTCTTGCAGTAAAGAGCATCACTTCCATCGATGACAGTACCGAGGCAAGTGCTGATGAGCCCTATATTCTGGTGGTGGCTGCAGATCTGACCGGTCTTCTTCCGGCGGTCGAAGTCACACTGTATGGTCCCTGGGCAGACGTAGAAAAAGGAGAAACCCACGGCACGCTGGCAATACCCATTGGGTTTCCAGAGTCATTACTAGATCTTCTTGCAGCGTTCAATGTCCTTCGTAGGCCTTTCTGGGGTCTGAACAATAAAACTCCCGCTCCAATCGCTAATGTGAGTGACGTTGCATTCTTTGTGTGCGTTATGGAACACGATGATGGTAGTCCCTCACTCCTTCGACAACTCGTAAAGGGGGCAAGTACGCTTGCTGCCATAAATGGTAAGACTGCCGGCCTGACAAAACCTGACATAACAAAGAAAATAAAAGAAGCCATTACCGACGTGATTGGTACACCAACGGGCATTCCCAATTATGACGACGTAGTTGGGGTGCAACAGTTAATACTCACCGCAAACGACCTCAATCCTCCCCCGTCGGGAATACGTGTGTTACCAGCACTTGACTTCGGGGGTGGTAAGGAGGGTATGTTCCGCATCCTAATCGAACTTGTATTCGCAAGTTGAGCTAAACCAAGCAGGGTGGGCATTGCCTACCTTTGATTTGGCTAAACGAATGACATCAATTCAGAAACGTAAGACCATCATAGGAATAGGTTTGGCGGGCAATGCCAGAACTACGAACTTTAGCTCGCTACCAAGCTTTGCTTGGTAGTGTCTTCCTGCGAAGCTCTGCTTTGCCTGTTATCCCACTTTGCCAAGCTCTGCTTGGCAAACAAGCATTCCCAAGTAGAACTTGGAAATAAGAGAAATTGGGATATGTAAAACCTCAGTTTGGGATAAGGTCTCTTTTCTTACTATGTCATTTCAAGCAGAGTGGAACGAAGGGAGAAATCCCCAAAACCATCCATTTTCATTCAGGAGGATTTTTCACTTCCTTCGGTTGTTTGAAATGACATGAACGGTTATCCCGAACTCAGATGTAAAAAAACTAATGAGATAGTATGAATTTAAAGCCTATTTACATCCATAAATTATAGAGTAAGAACCTTTACAATAAGGAGATTCTAATATGGTATGCACTGAAATCACCAAGGCTATCGACTGGGCCAAACAGAGTACAGGCCAGGATATATTTCCAGTTACAGCCTACTTTATGAAGCACTGTGGTATCCTCACAGCCCCGAATACCCCCCAGGTGGGCGATGGTAGGGATTATTGTTGGTATGCCGTCGGTAAAGTCGTTTTGAATGCGGCTGGTCACCTTATCGGCGACCTCCAACTCTACATGAACGGGGGGGCATCGAATCCTACCGAAGCGATACAGATAAAACCAGATGTTACCGTCGGAGTGGATATCTTCCCGGATGGAACCGTTACCTATCAGCAGAAAACCCACAACAAGCCGGTCGGTGGGATGTCTCCGATCAAGGTGACAACAACCTGCGTTGGAGGAGTGCTGTTGACCGGGATTAATCAAAACGAGATCATCACTATCGGTGTACGTCGCGATGATGAGAATAACTTAAACTTAATACCTAAATAGCAGGAATTTCTCTCGTTCCCACGCTCCGGCGTGGGAATGTGTAGGGTTGTGTTCACACTACGCACCGCTTCATTGGTGCAGTACGCATTCCCAACGAGGAACGAGGAAAAATCCTCCCCTCTCCCCCTTTTTTAAAGGGGGGAAGTAAAGAGTCTTAATTGAATGGCAGTGGAGCTACGACTGCTCCTCGGTTGAAGAAAGATTTGCTCGTTACTAAGTTCTACTTGGTAACGCTTGCTGGCCAAGCTTAGCTTGGTGAGGTGGACGGTGATATCCAAATAGCCAATCCGAGCCATTGGTTTGGTATCTCGATTGATGTGGTTCGTTCCTCACCGCATCCTACTTGCTTATTTTCTCTCTAATCCGAGTTTTAAATTCCTTCAAGGCAGTATTCCTGCCAACCAGTTTACTTTTCTTGATGTAGTAATGTATCCATTCTTGCACCGGAAAATCGGGAAATTGAGCGCTGCTTGCTGAAATCACGTAATGATTATCTTGAAGTAGATTAATTTCTAATTTCTCTCCGTCATATCGCCATAATTCCGGAATACCTAATTGTTCATAATTATCAAATAAGGTGCGGAAAGTGATATCAATCTCAATGGCTAAATCGGGGGGTGGATCGATAGTGAGATCCAGGCGATCTTGGCCCCTCACTTTAGCTTCATTTTGGATATAGAAGCATTCATCAGCCTCAACTGCTTGTGCCATGATTTCATTTTTGAAGGTGGTAGAACCTAAAGCGAGAAATTCGATATCCAATTCTTCTAATAAAATCTCGACTAAATTACCAATAAGTGTCTTAGCTCGCGTAGGATGCGGTGAGGAACGAACTGCATCAATCGCGTTATTGTTCATTACCAAGTCCGGTAATGTGTACATTGCACACCTTTCATTAAGCTAAATTAGAATTTATCCAATTATCCAATTTTATAATTTTTATAACAGATTTATCCAATTCATTCTGTCAAGTTAGCTTGTTTAGATTCTCGAAGTGCTTCCAAAATATCCGCTGTAGTTGCCGACGTTTTAATCCCCTTGACTGCAAAATGAGACAATTTCTTTAGTGACTTTGGCACTATAGCAAATAGCAAACCCTGCGTATTCGTGACGAATACCTCTTCACGAGTGGCTTGTTCAAGTAATCGCGAAAAATTTTGTTGAGCTTCATCATAAGTATAGATGATCATAGTGTTACTCCAAAACTTGAATAGACAATTGTTTAGCAACCCTTTGCATATTCTTATCTAATGTGAGCAAAGGAGAGTGAAATTGAAGAGCGCATTGAAGGTAAAAAGCATCATAAGCATAAATGTGGTGTTGATAAGCAATCTCCAAAGAGGTTTCAAGATGAGGCTTTAACAATTTCACCGTTATCCTTTGAGTAATCTGGTAAGCCTCTTTGGCTTGGATAAAGTTAATTTTTTTCCTTCTTATCATGGCAATCAGGGCATTACTGATTTCGTAGTGTATAATTTCGGGAGCACCTAAAAAATAGCCTTCACTTAATTGAATAATAAGATCTTTTTCTGGTTGCTCTAAAGCTACGGCTAAGAAGGTACTCGCATCTGCAATTAAATTGTTATCCATTTGTCTTTTCCAAATTGAAATTGACGGGATTTTCTAGCGAATGTAGCCTAAATGAAGTGAAATCCAGGAGAGAAAATTAGGGTCTCCCTGGATTTTGCTACGATTTATCTAGGCTATTCGTTCTTTTAATGATAATACAATAATTTCAACTTTTTTATTTAGCATATTCATGTTGAGCCAGTGGTACCATAATTTCTAAATAGCCTTTACTGTATGACAGTCGTGTAGCTGAGGTTTCCTCCAATTCTTGTAACAGTGTTTCAAAGAGTTGCCAATTAATATCATGGAATAATAAAGTCTGTCCTGGTGAAAGAACAATTTGATCAAAGCTTAGTTGCATGTTGTTCTCCGATTTTATCTCGGTAAAGTCCCCCTTTCTCCCCATTTTTCAAAGGGGGGGAAGTAAAGCGTTTTAACTTAATAATGTGGAGCTAAAGTTGCTCCTCGGTTGAAGAAAGATTGGTTAAAGAAATCAATTGTTCAAACTCAAAATTCTCAACTAAAGCAACTATTGATTTGGCTAAATCAGCCTGTTCATCCTTAATTTGCGCAACTAATTTTAAAATCAGTGCTGCATCTGCTCGTTCTGCTGCTGCATTTACCGCTTTTTTCCAATCCGTGGGTAAGTCAGCCAATGTTGCTGGTGTTAAAGTGGTTACCGGGGGCGGTTTGGTGATAATATCGGGTTCTTTATAAATATAACGCACGCCAAGATATTTATTCATCATGTCAAAAATAGCTTGATCTTGGAAGGGCTTGCCAACGAAATCATCACAACCGGCTGCGAGAGCCTGGGCTTGTTCTTCTGCTAACACGCTGGCGGTTATAGCAATAATAACGGTCGTGGCTCCTTGAGTACTGGCTTTGATACGTTTGGTGGCTTCATAACCATCCATGATAGGCATTCGTAAGTCCATCCAGATTAAATGCGGTTGAAAGCGATGGACTATTTCAACGGCTTCTAAACCATGAATGGCTTCTTGCAGTTCAAACCCTAAGGGACTGAGTCGTCTTACTAAAAATAGGCGATTGAACCGATTGTCGTCAACAATTAAAATTCGATAATGAGGCTGCCCCGGCGCTAGTGCGATTACTCGACGTGTTACGGTTGGATTGGTCAAATGACTTTCTTCTAATTCTTGGACTGTTATTGAAAATTTAAACAGCGTTCCTTTCCCCATCTCACTACTAACCGTTATTTTTCCGCCCAGCAGTTGGACCAATTTTTGGCTAATTGCTAGTCCTAATCCGGCGCCTTCTTGGGTTCTAATACCGGCTGGGGTTTGTACAAAGCTTTTGAAAAGCGTATCTAATTCATCAGCGTTCATACCAATTCCCGTATCTTCAATTTCGAAACAGATTTGGGAGGTTGGTTTTCTTGCTGCTGAGAGCGAATTATCAAGGAGATTGGAACTAACACGCACCGTAATGCTTCCAGCTGGTGTAAATTTGATGGCATTATTGAGCAGATTGATTAACACTTGTCGTAATTTTAGTTCATCGGTTTGCACATAGCGAGGTAGGTTAGGCTGAAGTCTAAACCACAACTGTAACTGTTTAGCATTAGCTCGCAATTGAAAGGTTTTTTCCACTTCTAACAATAATTGCTGGAGATTAAAACCGGTTTCATTTAAGGTGGCGCGTCCGGCTTCAATTTTAGCGATGTCAAGTATCTCGTTGATCAAAGCTAGCAAGTGTTCACCATTACGATAAACGATGTCAAGATTCTCCCGTTGCTCGACTGATAAGTTACCGTTCAAAGTCATGAGTTGAGTAAAGCCTAAAATGGTATTAAGCGGACTGCGTAATTCATGACTCATGTTAGCCAAAAAAATCGTTTTGGCTTGATTAGCTACTTGAGCCAATTTTTCAGCCCGTTGGCGTTCCAGGATTTCTTGTTGTAGCTCATTAGTCCGTTCGGCAACTTTCTGTTCTAATTGGTTGTATAAAGAAGAATTTTCAATAGAGATAGCCAGTTGTGAGGACAATAAATTCAGGATTGCTAATCTGGCTGGAGTGAAAGCACCCGCTATCAGATCATTTTCTAAATACAAAATGCGGATTAATTGCCCTTGGTTAAGCAGTGGGATTCCCAGCATGGATTTAACTTGATGCTTAACAATATAAGGGTCGTGGCTAAATCGCCTTTTATATTGCGCATCCGGTAAAACGATACTGGTTTTGGTATGAGCAATATAGTTGATCAGGGTAACCGGGAAAGAAATAGTGGTTGGTGATTCTACCACGGGTAGTTCGACTATGCCGACTTTATCTATCGTTCCCACCGCTTCAACCAGCCATTGAACTTCTCCAGTCACCGATTCTTTAAGCAGCAGTCCACGTTGTGCGCCAGCATTTTCAATGACGATGGTCATCAACTTACTGAGGAGTTGTTTCAAGTTAATTTCAGTGGCTAACGTTTGTGAAGCTTTAAGTACACTGGCTAAATCCAAGGTGTTGGCTAAGTGACTGGTCGAGGTGCTCGCCGTAGTGACGGAATCAGTTAACGTTTGCTTCTCAAAAAATAGCGCGTATTTCATTTCTAAATCTGCCACTTTAGCTTTGGCACCCCACTGTGAATAGCTATAGTGTGCATCGCGTAGATAGATTGCCGCAATTTTGGCTTTATTTTGAGCTAAATAAAATTGGGCAGCAAGTTCATTCGCTAAAGCTTCTTCATGAAGATATTGATTCTTATTCGCTAAAGTAATGGCGCGATCGTATAAATCCATGGCTTTAGCATTTTGACTCAATACTCGATAGTATTCTGCTTCAACTAAGTAAAATTTATGTAAAAAATTCATCGGCGCGTGATGTGCCCATTTGGTTATTTTCTGCTGATTAGCCATTACCTTCTTGAGAATACGCCGTTGTTCAGCTGGAGAAACCTCCCCATAGATGGCTAAACGCACCAGGGAATCATAAAAACGAAACAAGGAAAAATTAGGTGTATCGATGATGTGGTCTAAATAATTTTCGAGGAAAATGGCATAGTTAATGGCTTGTTGATATTTCCCAAACAGATAACACAAAATTAATTTGTTAAAGTGTAATAGAAATATCATAATTTATCATTAACGGGTTGAGATAGCTGTGACGATTGCGCATCAGCTAACTCATCACTGAAAAAACGCGAATTTTCGGTATTATCTCGGAGAACTAAAATAATTTGGAGAAAGAGCCGTTGATAATGAAGTGCAGTGGTTTGCTTGACTTGAGCCATAATTTCATTTAGGGAAATAATTTCTTGCTCTAGTTTAGCGAGATCCTGACCAGTACAGAAAGAATACAGAAGATATTGTAACGCCGTGTAGCCAGCATATTCTAAATTACCATTTCCAGGCCATTTTGATAAGCTACCCGCAGTGGTTCAAGCGTTGCTTTCATATGATTTTTCCAGCATTGGATGTTGACGAGAACGGCTGCCAAACTGGTTTTTAAGGATTTAGCTTGAAATCGTTCGATTAAATTGACCGCGAGTTGACCAAATTGCCAACCGCGATCAAAGTCTTCGGCCATTCCACCTAGAATCAATCCATAAATAGCATATCCGCAAGTGGATTCTTGGATATTGCCGTATTTGATTGATAAATTAACAAGTTTAAGTACAATAATGGGTAATAACTCTGGGGCATGAAAATAAGCGGCGGATAGGCTCATGGAAAGCAGACGCATCATCGCTCGAATCCGCGCCTCGGTGACTTCCGGTAGTTTGGTTAAGTCTGCAATCGATGTTCCTATCAACCGCAGTCGTGTTGTCATCAGGTTGAGTCGTATCGTTAATTGACTGGATTTGGTGGGCAAGTTTATCCCTAACCACTTTAATGCTTGTCGCGCTATTCTAATCGCTGTTTGGGGTTGGTTTTGCACCATATTAGCTTGAATCTTGATTTCGTAGACTTTTATTTTATCTAATAACGTTTTAGCTTGTTGCCAAACGAGGGTAATCAATGATTCCATTTGGTCAAAATGACCACTTAGATAAGCTACTTCAGCTGCCGCTAAACTCAGTGCCAAAGTCAGTTCATATTGCGTCTGCCAACCCCGGGGTTCTAGGAGTGCCATACCTACCCTAAAATAGTCAACCGCGTGTTGATAAGCCGTTGAAAGCTGAGCTTTCTTTCCAGCCAAATGGTTTAATTGCGCTAACTGGACTTGTTCGGCGAGAGCAGTTATTAATTCTCGTCCTTTATTTAAGTGATTGACTATATCAAATACTTTCGAGTCCAATGCGGTTTGGGGTGTGTTCGCCTGTAACCAACGTCCAATTTGCAGATGAATACTCGCCTTATCGGTAGCTGTCATTAAGGAATAAGCCGCTTGTTGAACTCGATCATGTTGAAATTTAAATTCGCTTTGTAGGAACTCATGATCTCGATAACTACTTACTGGTAATGGTCCTGGAACTACCGAGATTAAACCCATCGCTATCGCTTTCCCTAAATGTACAAAAGTAGTGAGAAGTTCAGTGGGCGAATAAATCCAAGCAAGGGTTTGTAGCTTAAAGGGGTTGCCTATGCAAGCCGCCAATTTCAAGACAGTTTGAGTATCTGTTGGCAAGCGAGTTATTTTATCCACCAATAGTGCTATAACATTATCGGTGAAATCTTGAGCCGCTATTTGGTCAATATCCCATTGCCAGTGACGCGTTTGCCAATTAAACTGAAGTAAGCTTTTCTCATACAACGCAGTTAAAAACACTTTGGTAAAAAAAGCATTGCCTTGGGTTTTATCGTAAACTAACTGAGTTAAGGGAAGGGTTGAGGTGGGTGTAGATTTTAGTGTGTCGGCAATCAGGGCATTGATCTCAGCTATAGCAAGATTGAACACGGGAATGGTATTGATAATCACTTGGGCAAGTTGAAGTTTCTCCACCATTAACCTCAACGGGTGACTGGCATTGATTTCGTTATCGCGGTAAGCGGCAATGATTAATAAATAGTGGCTGTCTTCATTAGTCATCAGGGTAGAGAGCAGTTCTACAGAAGCAACATCAGCCCACTGCCAATCATCAATGAATAACACCAGCGGATGACTGGCTTGAGCTAGGCTCCGAAGCAATCGTTGAAAAACTAAATTGAACCGGTTTTGGGTTTGAATCGGTTTTATCTGGGCTACAGCGGGTTGTTTGCCAATAATCGCTGCTAAAGCCGGAATAACTTCAATTAAGATTTGGCCATTATTACCCACCGCACTGAGCAGGGTTTGTCGCCAATAGGTTAAGTGTTCAAAGTTTTCACTGAGTAAATCATGACAAAATTGATTAAAAGCCGTACTAATAGCGGAATAAGGAATATTTTGTTGATATTGTTGAAACTTCCCTGATAGAAAGTGACCGCGTTTTTTAATAATAGCTTGACTCATTTCATGTACTAATGCGGATTTACCGACCCCGGGATAACCGGCAATCAATAATAATTCACGGTTACCTTGGGCTATGCGTTCAAAAGTTTGGAGTAAAGCCTGTCGCTCTGGTTCACGTCCATAAAATCGCTGAGAAATTTCAAATTGTGCAGAAAAATCATTTGATGCTAACTCAAACTGGAAACGGTCTAATGTTCCCAATGATTCTAGCTGTTGAAGACATTTAGCTAAATCAGCTTTCACCCCAGCAGCTGACTGATAACGCTGCTCAACGGTTTTCGCCATTAATTTTATGACAATATTGGCGATAATTGGCGGAATAGCCGCATTGATTTGATGAAGGGGTATCGGTATTTTGGCGAGGTGACAATGGATTAATTCCAAAGGATCCGAATAGTCAAAGGGCACCTGACCGGTTAATAATTCATAAAAAGTAATTCCCAGTGAATATAAATCCGTGCGGTAATCCACCGGTTGATTAATTCGTCCCGTTTGTTCTGGGGAAAGATAAGCTAATGTTCCCTCTACAGAGTTGGAATTAACGCTAGCAGGATTCTTAAGAGGAAAGTAAGTTGAAATATTAAAGTCAATGATTTTTAATTGTTGGGTTTCGCGATTAATAACAATATTGCTCGGATTAATATCTTTATGAATAACTTGAGCAACATGAATTTGTTCTAAACTTTCGGTAATTTGGAGGGCAATGGGCAAGAATTGGTTAATTGTTAAGGGCATGGTTGCTAGCCCTAGTTTTAATGACTCGCCACCAAAATCTTCTAGAATAAGAACTAAGGTATTTTGATATTTTTTTAAACCATACGCTTTAATAATGCCAGTTGCATTCAAATGACGGATAATTTTATATTCGTGCTGATAACGTTTCAATTCCTCCAAAGTAGGATAATTTTTTCTTAATACTTTAAGGATAAGCGGTTGCTTTGCTCGAGGTTTAAAAACCCGGTAAACTACCGTATTAGCACTTTTATAAATGCAGGTAAAGGTGGGAGAGTGGGGCAATTTCATGAGTTATTTTTTATTCAGGTGAAGTTGCAGTGCTTTTGAGATTTAGTATTATAAAATAATATATAGACTGTAGTTACCTAATAAGCAACACCGATTAGATGGAAAATAGTTAATTATCTCAAACTGAAACAATACTGTTTTACTCATGTCTGCTAATATTTCTACATCAACGATTGTCTTTCAAACGCGTCAACTGACCAAACGCTACGACATGGGTGAAGTACAAGTTCAAGCCCTGCGGGGTGTAGATATGGAATTATATAGCGGTGAGCTAGTGGTGCTCTTAGGCGCTTCCGGGAGTGGCAAATCTACCTTACTGAATATCCTTGGTGGATTGGATGTGGCGAGTTCTGGACAAGTCAGTTATTTAGGCCGTGATCTCACTCGAGCAACCGATAAAGAACTTACTGAATATCGCCGTTTTTATGTCGGCTTTGTGTTTCAATTTTATAATCTTATTCCTAGCCTCACCGCTTTAGAAAACGTGGCAGTAGTCACTGAAATCGCTCGCCAACCCATGCAGCCGGCAGCAGCACTCGCTCTAGTTGGCTTACAGGACCGGTTAGACCACTTTCCCGCGCAACTTTCCGGCGGACAGCAACAACGGGTGGCTATTGCCCGGGCGATTGCTAAAATCCGGCGGTCTTGCTCTGTGACGAGCCAACGGGTGCGCTAGATTCGGCCACGGGGATCGTGGTGTTGGAAGCGCTGGCGCAAGTTAATCAAACTTTAGGCACAACTACCGTGGTGATTACCCACAATGCTGAAATTGCCGATATGGCGGATCGGGTGATTCATCTTAGCGATGGTCTCATTGCTGATATTCGTTGCAATACCCATAAAAAATCGCCACGGGAATTACATTGGTAATGACCGCGTTAGATAGCAAGCTATGGCGCGATTTATGGGGACTGCGTGGTCAAGCGATTGCGATTGCGTTGGTGATTGCTAGCGGTATCGCCACCTTTGTTATGTCCTTGAGTACTTTAGACTCGTTGCTCACCACCCAAGCCCTATTTTACCGAGATTATTATTTACCCGATGTCTTTGCCTCATTGAAACGCGCGCCCGATAGTCTTAAAACCCGCATTCAAGCGATTCCCGGAGTTGAGTTGGTAGAAACGCGGGTGGTAGCGGCAGTGAATTTAGATGTCGAAGGCTTTACCGATCCGGTCACCGGTAATTTAGTCTCGATTCCAGACCAGGGCGATCCGTTGCTTAATCGTTTGCACCTGCGTCAAGGACGCTTAATAGCAGCGGGGCATGATGACGAAGTGGTGATCAGCGAAGCCTTTGCCAAAGCCCACCACTTTTCACCCGGCGATACCTTGCGTGCCACCATTCATGGACGACGCAAAACGTTAACCATTGTCGGGATTGCGTTATCGCCAGAATATATCTACCAAATCAGTCCCGGTGCAATTTTTCCTGATTTTAAACGCTATGGCATTTTATGGATGGGACATACTCCACTGGCGACGGCTTATAATATGGAAGGCGCTTTTAACGATGTGGTGCTGACTTTATCACCGCATACCCACGTCGCTGCGGTTATTGATCGCCTAGATGAATTGTTGAAACCTTACGGTGGGTTGGGCAGTTATGGACGGGAACATCAGTTGTCTTATCGTTATCTAAAAGAAGAATTTCATCAATTGCGTCAGATGGCGACGATGTTTCCGGTAATTTTTCTTGGCGTTGCGGCATTTTTATTAAATGTGGTGACGACTCGGTTAGTGAGCACGCAACGTGAACAAATTGCCGCTTTAAAAGCCTTTGGCTATGGCCAGTTTGCTATTGCGGTACACTATCTGAAATTAATTATTGTCATTGTGGTGTTCGGGGTGATACTGGGTATTGCAGGGGGCATTTGGTTAGGACAAGGCTTAAGTCAGTTGTATATGGAACTCTACCGTTTTCCGTTTTTACGCTATGAACTTCAACCACAGGTTATCTTTAGCGCCATGGTGATCAGCATAGGTGCTGCGATGATCGGCACTCTATTTGCTGTACGAGAAGCTGCTCTGTTACCGCCAGCCCAAGCGATGCGTCCAGAACCACCAGCCCGTTATCGAGAAACGCTGCTAGAAAGTTTGGGTTTAAAGCGTTATTTTTCCCAACCGACGCGCATGATTGCCCGCCATATCGAACGTAAACCCTTAAAATCTTTGATGACTATTTTAGGCATTGCCTTTGCCTGTGCGATCATGACTATCGGTAATTTTCAACAAGATGCGATTGATTTTATGATGGAAGTACAATTTAATCTCGCTCAACGTGAAGATGCGACAGTCACTTTAGTTGAACCTTCGTCGTACACGGTGTTATATGACTTACAAAGTTTACCGGGGGTACAATTTGGGGAAGTTTTTCGCTCAGTGCCGGCTCGATTCCGCTTTCAACAACGCAGCTATCTCACGGCAGTTCAAGGAGTAGTTGCCAATAGCGAACTACAACGCTTGCTTGATACCCAACAGCGGGTGGTTACTATTCCACCAGAAGGTATTGTACTAACAGACTATTTGGGCAAATTACTGGGCATTCAAGTAGGGCAATTACTAACTGTGGAAGTGTTAGAAGGTAGCCGTCCGATTCGTCAGGTGCCCGTAGTTGGTTTCATTAGCCAATATGTAGGCGTCTCCGGCTATATGGATTTGCCAGCGCTAAACCGTTTTATGCACGAAGGTGAGGTGATCTCAGGCGTGTATTTAACCCTAGATACGCAACAAACCGAGCCGGTTTATGCTGCAATTAAAGAAATGCCGCGAGTTGCCGGGATGGTCGTGAAAAAAATGCTATTCAAAGTTTTTACGATACCGTTGGGGAAACTATCTTGATATTTACTTTTATTAACACGTTGTTAGCGGGTACCATCGCCTTTGGCGTCGTCTATAACAGCGCCCGTATCGCCTTATCCGAACGTAGCCGTGAATTAGCTAGTTTGCGGGTATTGGGGTTCACTCGCGCGGAGATTTCTTATATCTTATTGGGTGAACTGGGCATATTAACAGTATTAGCGATTCCACTAGGTTGCGTCATTGGCTATGGGTTATGTGATTACTTGGCTAGCAACATGGTATCTGACCTCTATCGTGTGCCGCTAGTGTTAAAGCCACGTAGTTATGCCTTTGCTGCCACCGTCGTGCTCGTTGCCGCTACTCTGTCCAGTTTAGTCGTGCGTCGCCAATTAGATCATTTAGATTTAGTAGCGGTGTTAAAAACTAAGGAGTAAATCACCATGCCGTGGCGTAGAACGATTAAGTTATTCCTATTTCTTTTTATTATTGTAGCAATCATTGGTTATGGCTTTATGCCGAAACCGATTGCGGTAGATATGGCTACCGTCACCCGCGATCACTTACAAGTTATCTTGGAAACCGAGGGTAAGACGAGAGTCATTGACCGCTTTGTAGTATCGTCCCCGATTGCTGGTTTTCTACAACGTATTCCGCTGAAAGTCGGTGATAGTGTTAAAGCCGGACAAGTCATCACCCAATTAGAACCGTTACCCGCACGTACCCTTGATTCCCGCAGCCGTGCGCAAGCCGAAGCCCAAGTATCTTCAGCCCAAGCAGCTTTACAGGTTGCGCAAGAGAATGTACAAGCGACTGCCGCCGACGCAGACTATGCCGCCTTAGAAGTACAGCGGCTAAAACGCCTACAACAATCGGGCAGTGTGGCTAAAGATACTTTAGATCAAGCCCAAGCACGAGCACGCCGCACTCAAGCCAGTCGCCGCTCAGCCGAATTTGCAGTCAAAGTGGCCCAATTTGAATTAGAAGCAGCCCGCACCGCGTTACGTTATTCTGCTGCTGAGGATTCGTCGGTTCCCATAGAAAAGCTCGCAATTACCGCGCCCGTGCCAGGACAGATTTTGCAATTGCAACAACAAAGTGAAGCCGTGGTCAGTGCTGGTCAAGCGTTAGTCGAAATCGGGGATCCGCATGCTTTAGAGGTGGAAATTGAGGTGTTGTCACCGAATGCAGTACGAATTAAACCTGGTTCACGGGTATTGTTTGAACGTTGGGGCGGAGATGCGCCGCTGGAAGGCCAAGTACGCCGCATAGAGCCGGTGGCTTTTACTAAAATCTCCGCGTTAGGCGTGGAAGAACAACGGGTTTTGATCATCGCCGATTTTGTGTCTGCACCTGAGATTTGGCAGCGTTTGGGGGACAGATATCGAGTGGAAGCGCAGTTTATTTTATGGGAAGGGAATGAGGTGTTACAAATCCCAGCCAATGCCTTGTTTCGTTATGAGAATGGTTGGGCGGTGTTTACCGTGGTTGAGGACACTGTGCAACGACATAGGGTAAAAGTGGGGCATCGGAGTGGGCTAGTGGCGGAAATCGTTGAAGGATTGAAGGTGGGGGAGATTGTAGTGACGCATCCGAGTGATGAGGTAGGGGAGGGGGTGAGAATACGGAGGCGGTAGGAAAATGTTATGATTAAATCGGTTTGAATTAGAAACTCATCCGGTATAAAACCTTACAATATTTCATAGTTAACCTCAGTTCGCGGGGCATTATTCACCTATGCATTCCTACACACTAGTTTTCTGTGCATTATGGCTAATATCTAGCCCATATCAGTATTACTATTCCGCTTGTTCCAGTATTTTTCTAATCTCCACCATTCTGAAGCTTTTCGCTAATTGCTGTAATTCGGGCACTTTGGCTGGACAATCAGACTGTTGGCTCAAGTCACTCAAGTAATCACGAATTCGTTTGATTTCACCTTGTTTCCACAGTTGTAACAGCTGAGTTTTCTGTTCTTCACTGAGTGGTGGACCTTTAGGAATTTCAGGCGGTATGCTGGCTTCATATCGCCATTCTAACGGCAGGAAGCGTCCTAGTTCGGTAAGTAGTTGGTTCAATATCACCGGTTTAGAGATATGGGCATTACATCCGGCGGCCAAGGCCCGTTGTTGATCGATATTAAAAGCGCTGGCAGATACAGCAATTACCGGTATATCTTTAAAATGTAATGATTCACGCAAGGCTTTGGTCGTTTGTAAGCCATCCAGAACTGACATGTGCAAATCCATCAGTACTAAATCGGGTTGCCATTGTGGTACTAATGTTAAGCATTGCTCACCACTGTTAGCTTCGGCTATTTCAAACTGAAGTAGCTCTAGTAATTGTCGCAAGACCGCGCGGTTATCAGCTAAATCATCGGTAATCAGAATACGAAACCGTCCGGAACCTTGGCTTCTTTGATAACCGATAATTTTTGTTGGTTCAGTTGGCATGACTGCCTCGTCTAGCGTAGACACGACTTCCGCTGGAATTTGAACGCGAAAAGTACAGCCTTTTCCCAAATGGCTTTCCAAACTGAGATTGCCATTCATCGTTGTTACCAAACGGTGGCTAATAGATAATCCTAAACCGGTACCCTGTTGTTTGTAGGTAGCGTCACCGACTTGGCTAAAGGGCTGAAAAATTATTTCAATTTGGTCTGTCGGAATGCCTATCCCAGTGTCGGTTACCTCTAGCGTTAACCAACCATTGGCGTAACTACTACGTAGGGTAACACTGCCTCGCTCGGTAAATTTTACAGCATTGCTCAACAAATTCATGAGTATCTGACGCAACCGCTTGTCGTCACTATACAATACCGCCGGTAAAGTAGTAGTACTTTGATAATCGAAGCCAATCCCTTTTTGTTGCGCACGGATACGGAACATCTCGCTCAAACTAAGAAAAAATGGGGAAGTTCTCCAGGTTTGAGGGAACAATTCAAAACGTCCGGCCTCGATTTTAGCTAAATCGAGAATATCATTGATCAGCGTGAGCAGATAATCACCACCTCGACGAATATTTTGGACGTTATGGCGGTGTTTTTCCGGAAGCGATGAGTCGTTTTCTAGAATTTGCGCAAAACCGAGAATAATGTTAAGTGGGGTGCGCAATTCGTGATTCATATTAGCAATGAAGGCGCTTTTAGCACGATTAGCCACTTCGGCTTGTTCCTTGGCCTGACGGAGGGATTTTTCCAACCGCTGATGTTCTAATAGTTCTTGCGCCAAGCTAGCGTTTTTGGCTGCTAATTCGTGGTGCAACCGTTGCAATGCCAACTGGCTGCTAACACGAGCTAATACTTCTTCAGCACGGAAGGGTTTGGAGACATAATCGACTGCTCCCAGTTTAAAACCACGCACAATCGTTTCCGTGTCTGATAACGCACTAATAAAAATAATCGGTGTTGCTGCCGTTGGCTGGTGTTTCCTGAGTCGCTGGTATAATTCAAAGCCATTTACGTCTGGCATCATGATATCTAGCAAAATGAGGTCTGGTGTGAAGTGTCGTAGCCGAGTGAAGGTACTATTAGCATCTTGTGCAGGTACCACATGGTAGTTAGCTTGTTTTAAGGTTGTAAACAACACCTGTAAGTTGGCCAAATTATCGTCGATAATAAGAATCGTACCGGCATTATCAGAGGAAGAAGGCATAGCAGGTTATATTTCCAGTTTTTCTAGATAGGTGCTTAAATCGTTGAGTTGTAATTGTTCTGCTAATCGCCGTACTTGGTAAGCAAAGACTGAATAGTCTGAGGGTAGGGTCTCGACCAACGTCACTATTCCATCGATGTTACCGGCTTCGGTCAGTTGCTGCAATTCTTCGATAAGCTGAGTTGGTGGTGGTTGTAACACTTCCGGTTCTGCCGGACGAGTTTCCGCATAAACCCACTCTAGACCCAGTAAAGATTCTAATAATTGATAGAGTTTTTCCGCCTTGACCGGTTTAGGCAGAAACCCGTTACTACCGGCAGCAACGCTTTTGCCTCGATCTGCCTCCAACACACTAGCTGAACTGGTAATGATGACAATATCTTGAAGTTGTTGGTCGTTTCTCAATCGTTGAATTAATTCAAATCCATCCATTCCGGGCATGCGTAAATCGGTAATCACCACATCTGGGCGTTGAGCACGTGCCGCCGCGAGACCGGTTTGACCATTTTCACTTGCTCTAACCGGAATTCCTAACGGACTGAGTAAATTGACCAAAACGGCTCGATTATCAGCGTTGTCGTCCACTACGAGCGCCTCTGGAGCCTTTCCCTTTACGCCAAGGATACCAACATGATGGTGGGAAGAATCATCCACTACCGTCGCTTCAACTCCTGGTAAATTGACTGTGAACCAAACGACTGTGCCGTGTGCTAGTTGCGGTACCGATCGTGGTGCGGCGGTTGTGGCTACCCATTCGCCCTCAGCGCGTTTGCTCATCAGTTCTAAGCGCCCACCCATCATTTCCACCAAAGTTCGGCAGATACTCAAACCCAACCCAGTGCCCTCAACGTGTTGCGCCATAGAAATAACTTGTTCAAAGGGTTTAAACACGTCATTCACCTTATCAGCCGGAATTCCCGGGCCGGTATCAGTCACTTCAAAGCAGAGCAGTACTCGTTTAATTTCCTGCTTTTCTAAAAGTAGGTGATTAGAAGGCTGGGCTGATTGGGAACATTCATCGCCAAGTACAAATACGCCTAAGGTGACATTACCCCGTTCAGTGAATTTGACCGCATTACCCAGTAGATTAAGTAGAATTTGTTGCAACCGCTTGCTATCGGCTTGTATCGCCACTGGTAAATCATTGGTGTCCAAGTTGAGGGTTAGGCCTTTATTTGCTGAGCGTATCCGAATCATGGCCATCACATCGGTCAAGAGGCCAGCTAAGTTAACTGGCTCCGGATTGAGTTCTAATTTTCCGGCCTCAATTTTAGCGAGATCTAATACCTCATTAATCAAATTGAGCAGATGATTACCGCTACGTTCAATAACCGCAAGACTTTGTCGCTGATCAGTGCTAAATCTAGGATTTTGTTGCAGAATTTGTGCATAGCCCAAAATACCGTTCAATGGAGTACGCAATTCGTGGCTCATGTTAGCGAGAAATCGGCTTTTAGCCTGATTAGCTGTTTCTGCGGCAATGAGTGCCTGTTGTAATTCGGCAGTCCGTTGTTTGACAATGTCTTCCAATCCTTCTTGATAAGTTTGTAGGGCATGGATCTTTTCTCGAATGGAGTCGCGCATATGGGCAACGCTACGTGACAAAGCGCCTAACTCATCATGACCGAGAGTGTCAATGGTAGCATCCAGTTCACCCTGAGCAATCCGGGCAGTGACTTCTTGTAACCGGGCGATCGGCTTAATCAAAAACCGGTTCAACAGACCGTACATCGCCCCACTGCTCAGCAACATGAAAGCGAGTGAAAGGCTGATAGTTTGTATTAATAAATTGCGAATCTTAGCGTGAATCGCACTACTATCAAAACCAATATCCACTGTGCCCAGATAACGCTGGTCCGGACCAAGTACTGGAATTAGGCTATGGTAAACTTCATTAACTAAAACTATTTTAGGTTGTGGATAATTGAGCCAGGCACGTAGTGTCGGATTCGTTACGGATTGACCGCGTTGCTCAATGCGATTGTGTCCCCAAATATGCCCACTTTGATCCAACACGGCTACATGTACTACCCCCCCGTCCTTTTTCAGATTAAATAATGCCATTGCATTGATTGATTGCAGCCGCAGGATCCATTCAATATTTTCGCTGGTTTCCCGTAATTTTTGGATATTGGCGATAATATCAGCGGCTAATGCCTGTGCCTGTTCACCGATCCCGGCCATCAATTCTCGTTGCAATTGCCTGACATGTAGCCAGGAGATAGCGCTTAACACCAAGATGATGATACAACCCACCAAGAATAAAATCTTAGCACGAATACTGAGTTTGTTAATAGTAAGCATTATTGTATTCCGGCAGCGGCTCGACGAGTTGGTCCCTTGGCCATGATTGGTTCCACCTGTACCACTGCTTGATCAAGGGTTTGCTGAACCGGGGCACCATAAAAAATTTCACTGAAGGCTTTTGATGCAACCAAGCCGGTCTCAGTAAATTCCGGTATGCCAGATTGCATCAAGTCAAGCGTGGATTTTTCCATGATCCACTTCACGGCATTGACAAGACCAGGTGGATTGAGTTTGGTATAGTGGTCAGATTCCCATACTGATAGGCGTGCTGGCGCACCACCAGTGGTCAGCAACCGGGCAGTGTCTTTAGAAGTAATCCACTGGATAAATAACCAAGCGGCCTTTTTATTGCTCGATGCGGCATTAATAGCAAAGGCCCAGGCCCAAGGCGACGTTGCGCGGGCTACTGGGCCACGTGGTGTGGGAATAGCATCCCAGCGGTCCCAAATAGGTGATTTATTAGCACTGTTAATTTCACTAAAGAAATGAGAAGCAAGAATCGTCGAAGCTAATTTACCTTCTTTGAATCGGGTACGAATATCGTAAAAATGCAGTGTCAAGGTATCCGGTGGGCTACCGTAACCCGTTACCATATCACGGTAAACCTCCAACGCCTTAACTGCTTGCGGTGAATTGAAGATAGGCCGCCATTGTGCGTCGAACATTTCGCCACCATAAGCGCGGATTATGGGGATGACAGTCCAGGTGTTTAAACCGGCACCAACCCCAGTACGGGTAGTGAAAGCATAAATTTCCTTTAAACCATCTTTATCCATCGCTGCTTGGAGTTTGCGTTTCATGCTCACAACGGCTTCGTAAGTATCTGGCAATTCGATATGATATTTTTTAAACAAATCTTTGCGGTAAAATAAAATCGGTGCAGAAAAATCGAAAGGTATGGACAGCAAGTGACCTTTCCACTGACATAAGACTAGACTGTTGGGACTGAGGTCTGTAAAGTCATACCAAGCGTTATCGGTAAGTGTCGGATCGGCTAGATAAGGATCGAGCCATTCCAACCACCCGTTTTCGTAAGCCTCTCCTAGACTGGTAATACCAATCGGCACGACATCATAAATCCCACCACCAGAGGCTAGGTCGAGTCGGCGTTTTTGCCGCATTTCATCCTGTTCGACATTCTGATAACCGACCCAAATTCCAGTCAACTGTTCAAATAGTGGTAAGTAGGGACGTAGCGCCATAAAAGCTGGTTGTGCATCCGCTAGCACCGATAATTGGCTACCAGCAAATTGCCGCCAGTTGATATTAGCTTGCTGCCAGGGGGAGAGATTAAAGGTAGTCGTTGTTAACAGCGGTTTGGCAATCGGAGTAACCGGTGAAGCATTGTGGGTGTTAGTATAGGGATCTGGTTCCGATTCACAAGCTATCAAAGTAGTTATAAGCAACACGCCAAATCTCTTAATAAGAGTAAAATAGCTGGGATCTTGTGAGATAGTCATAATTGCTTTCCTGATTAATAACAAGAGTAAGCGAAAACAAATGTATTTGGTAATCCTATACAAGTAGTGGTGTATCTATTTCTTAATATAGATAAACTAGCATTATAATGATGTGCAAAATACCAGATAGCTCCGACATGATTAATAAGATAGGACTTACGCAGTTGAAATAGATAATCTAATTATTTCAATAAGTTAATATTTTGCAGCGCAAAGTAGATGTTGAATAAAATTAATTAGTTATGAATTCAACTGCGTAAGTCCTATCATAATGAAAATTGTTGTAGATAAGACGACCTTGATACTGTCTTTACAGTTAATTACGCCGAAAAAATTCTCGCCACGGTTCATTGCTATCGCACTTAACCCGATCTACTTGGCTTAAATTTTAGGATAAAACGTCTGATAAAACCAAGCAAAATTCTTTCGCAGTTCTGCCTCAATTCGTGGTGGGATGGGATGGCGAACTGGGGGTTGAATTTGAGGATAAGTTTGATGCCGATATTTAAAGCGATAATAGCTATCACTTTCATGCGGCTTTACCTGAAGCCGTTGCGGATCCAAAGGTACGTCTGGTAAATTGAGCCACTGATAAATCTCCCGCATCACTGTCACCGGCTCCCTCATCAAGTGTTCAAACACCACATAATACAAATGAGCTTGTAACTGATGGTCAATATCTTGTAAGTTCTCAATAGCCTTTAACGGCATACCAATGACACCCTCTTGAGCAAATAGCTTATCGGCACGCGCGTAGTGAGATAGTACCGCTAGATGATCTGGAAAATCGAGTAACAAAGTTCGTTGATGTTGTGCCTCAATTGAGCCGTAAATCTGTCCTAACTCGCGTACACAAACTAACATGCGACAATAGGGATCAAGATGATGTACCATTTCCAATTGATTTAACCAACCGCGATTTTTGTCTACGACCCACGTAGTTTTACTTTCTGCAAACCAACCGTCAATAAAACCGAGAAAGGCGTTGAACAAGCGTTGATAACCGCGCTCAAAATCAACGTCGAGTTGTGATAGTAAAAATTCACTATCGCTAAGTTGATGGCGTAACCCGTTTAAAACCGCACACAAAGGCGAACTGTGTCCACTGCTATCGATGTCTAGGTGATGCCCGAGCAATTGGCACAAAAGTGTGGAACCGGCGCGGGGTAAGCCGGTCACATAGATAATACGTTTATTTAAGTGCATCTTGGCCCGAAATTCAGATTTAAGCGATTATTTACTCACTGGCTTCTTTCTGCCCACTATATTAAATTAATCCCACCCTTTGAAAATGGGGAAGTTATAGCTTAACTTAATGCCTAGTACTTTATCTGAGAATAACTATACCTTGTTATTCCTGCTAGCGTGGGAATTTAGTTAGACTGAACGATTACTCAACCGTAAATTGTTGCACGTCGCTATAATTATCCTCCGTGTCGTCAAGCTTCCCTTGGATGCGCCAATACACCGTTTCACCCGCTTCTAACTGATTGACGAAATCAGTCCACAAATCAGTTCCTGGTATAAAATTCATAGTGGAATTCCAACTGTCGGTAGGAAAAGTTTGTATTCCCGAACCTGGATAAGCATACTGGAAACGGAAGCCATCGTAACCGGTCGCATCCCATTTAAATGTGGGCATCTCACTGGAACTTAACACCACTCCATCCGCCGGCTGGTAAGGCTAATAACCGGTGCCGTTCCAGCTAGATAATGGAAAGTGATACTTCCAGACATGTCGATATCTTCTAAGCGATATTCATAATTTTGGCCCGATACCGCTGAGTAATCAGTAAATGTGTAGGTAGAACCCTCACCGACGGCTGGGATCAGCATTTTATTAAGTTGTTCCCATAACCCACCGGGGAGGCGCCGCCAGACGTTAAAGCCGGCATTATCTAACTCAATTGTAGTACTCCAGCTGAGGGTGTTACCATCGATTTGAAAATCGCTCAACCCTACCAAGTTGGAACTACAACTGCCGATGTCAGTGAGTGTCCCGAAGACGTCATTTTCGCCATCATCGGCCGAGTTATTGGTGAAAGTATTATTACCACAATCGTTTACCACGGCATTACATTCACTTCTACCTTCGCTAGGTGTACAGATAAAGAGAGCACCACCGCGCCCTTCGCCATCACCGGCGCCACGGGCTGTGTTATCGGTAAAAGTCACCCGGTTAAGGATGACAGTACCACTCTTGGCAAAGATAGCACCACCAAAACCAGCACCACCACCGCCAGAACGGGAGCCAGCACCAGAGCCACCGCCGAAGCCACCGTTAGGACCGCCCCAATTGCAATGACCACCGCCACCGCCGAAGCCACCGTGGCCACCGTAACCATAATAATCTTTACCACCACCACCGCCAAAGCCACCAGCACCACCAAAACTACGATAACCCTTACCACTACCACCACCACCACCAAAGCCACCGTTGCCGCCATCTTCTCCATTAGAACTTTTGTTGTAACTACAACCACCACCGGCGAAGCCACCATTACCGCCATTAAAACGATTGCCACCAAAACCACCATATGGATTACCAACTGGGCCAGCATACCCACAGTCACCATTAGTACTGTTATTGCTGGCTCCAAAAAGACCACCGCCGCCCTCACCAGCATCAGCATTACCATACATGCCACCGCCACCACCTCCTGGAGCGTTGCTGCTAGATCCACCCTGAGCAGTATTATCACTAAATTTAACAGAATCAATATTTACCGTACCACTATAGACAAACAACGCTCCGCCTAGGCCAGCACCGCCACCACCATAACCACTGTCCCCACCTTTGGCAAGACCGTTGTTAAGATTAAGGTTTTTGATATTAACGCGTCCAGATTTGATAAACAGCGGACGGTAACTATTGCCACCACTGATAGTGCGAACTGTACCATCGCTTTGCAAGGTCACATCGCTATCAATCAGGCGTTTCATCACTCTCCTGACATTTATATCAGTTTTCAGAGTAATAGTGTCCCTACCAGGATTAGTATTAGCTTGCAATATTGCCCAACTCAAACTGTTGACTGTATTACCAGTACCATCATCATCAGCGGCAGTAACATCATAGTTGGCCGCATACACGGGTGCACTTAAACTTAGGGCAACCGAAATAGCTGAACTCAACAATTTATAGCCTTTTGATCTAGCTAGTTTATTTGAATAAATGGCCGCTACTGGTTTTTCACCCGCTTGGGTAACATCATAACCTACCAAACGATGGGAAAGACGTCCAAGTAGCTGATTGCTACGAAAATCATTCAAAGTCATCCCAAAAGCGCGAAGATCAATAAAACGTTTTTCTGCTTTAGAATATAAATGTTCCCGACGGAGTCCTTCATCTACAAAACCACCGCCCAACAAATTCTTTTGTCCGGCATCATTGTAACCATAGGTATAAGCATCCAATTTGTGGAGATTGTAGCGGTTAAAAGCCAAATCCATAACCAATAGAGTGGTTTCAATCCCATACCCAGCTTGGCGATGTTGTTCGTCAAACAAGCCAATTAGATATTCAGCCCGACAATGAAGCGGATAATAGTCTGCCAATACGGTTAAACCAATTGGGCCTAGTTTTTTGTGGATAATTAACATTTCCAGATAGCCACTTTGTTCCGGTGAGGATTGCCACTGGCGTTCTAGCCGCTTACGTACTTCTTTCACACTCTGTGGGGTATCATTGAGTCGGAATCGGTGCATAAACTCTAAGTTTTGATAAGCTTTTTGAAATAAGAAGGCGGCATCGGTAGAAACTGTGCGGCGTAGTGTAATCGTATTACCCTGATGGAGGGGAGATGGTGAGGTATTGAAGGTTGACATGATGTTTTCTCCTTATGCTACTGTGTCCAGTCAAGTAGGGTGGGCATAAGCCAAGCGTTGCCCACCAAAAGTGTATCATGTTATAATTTAAAAAAATTTATTATTTTTTACAACAACACAGGTAAAACAACAATAATGGTGGGCAACAAAAACACGTTGCCTATCCTACCTGGCTAGTTCAAAGTAGGGCAGATAAGGTGCTGGCTACAATCCACCAGAAGTCAAAATCAAAAACAATGGTGTATGGCGCTTCGCTTATACACCCTACGCGAGCTACCTGGCTTCAATGATATCCAGTAGGGTGGGCAAAAAAAGCGAAGCATTGTCCACCAAAAAGGGTATCGTGTCATGATTTAAGCAAGTTTCTCATTGTTTACAACAACACCGGTAAAACAACCATATTTGACATTTTGGTCATCTTCAAGGGTGGGCAACAAAAACACATTGCCCACCCTACCTGGCTCAATCCCTTTTAAAATCAGTTCAACGACATGTCGGTAACGGATTGTCGACCTACGCGGGCTAATTTTTTACGAGATATTTTTTTAATCCATAAAATGTTATCCATGCCAGCATGATAAATGATACAACATAAATTGTATTTATAAACATATAATTTTCTATGTTAAAACTAGCATGTAACAGTAAATCAATAAAAACGATACCAAAAAGTCCTCCATATAAAGACAAAAGCAGAATAACACTATAGCTATATTTCAGTGTTCCATCTAGAATGCGAAGAGCCCGGTATGTACTCCAGATACCTACGAATATTATTAGAGGAGAGAGTAAAAGAAATCTCTTTCCAACCGTATTTACATCTGAATCACTTTCCATATAAAAGGTACTTATATCTAGGAAGACCCAAAGTAGGCGATAACAGAGAAATAATAAAGCTAATATAGTCAACAAAATCACTATACTTCTTTTCATGTAAGTACTTTCCAAAACCATATTTCTTTTGATTTGGTGTAGTTTGAAAATCTTCTTTCCCATGAAAAACCAATTTGAATTCTTATCCAACTAAACCAATCAGTAAGTCTCGATCCGTTCCATAGATCAATATGATCACCGCTTCTATTTCTAAATTCTTCCTTCTTACCGTTGATAGTTCTCATCCAGTAATCTTTGAAAAAGATAATTCCTTTTTGGGAAGCTAGTTCTTTCTTAAAATTAATTGGATTAACTAATTGAATTCTTCCAAGACCGGCAATTGAATACCGTTTTAATCCGTTGGCAAGTTCCTCAGCTGCTAAAGTATGCCCAGCAGATTGTTGATGGTACCAACAATGACGTACCCCCGGAATTTGCGCTGTGTTTACTCCACATGCTGACAAAGCTGTTCCCATTTGTATAGCGCATTGATCTGGAAAGTTTGCTTTTCCATTGGTACTACATGGGTTATCATCATCAGTGATAGTTGGATGATTATCCCACAATTCTTGAAATATAAGCATAACTTCTCCTTTGATTGATATTTAAATTATTATAAGAACTGAAGAATGTCGTATATTTTAATTACTGTGCAGTTGGATAAGAACAATTTAGCTTCATCCATTTTATGGTAAGTCAAGTAGGGTAGGCAAAATACCATATGAGTTTTGTATCCATACCCAGTTCAAAGTAGGGTGGATAGGGCGTCAGCCATCATCCACCAAAAACCAAAATCAAAACAATGGTGTATGGCGCTGCGCTTATACACCCGACGCTCGCTTAATTTTTATTTGATTGGGAAACGTCTTGGCAAGATGATCGATCATTTGCAGTTCAAATAATCGCTGCTTTTCCAGCGACATCTTTTTTATTTGTTCAGTTCTAATACTCGATGATCAAGTTTTTAAATTTGACTTTACCCTTAACAAGAGGTTAAGAGAATCCTAGGTGCAAGCTGCTTGTCCTTTATATTTTAGGGATTCCGTTGTTTCTAATCGGCACCACTTTCTGGAACTCATGTGTTTTTTAGAAGGCACTAATTGAAAAACGTCGGTTAAAGTTCGACTCAATCGCTCTAATTGTTCAATTGGATTAGTCGTAGCCAATAATCGACGAATCCATGCTAACCCAGACTCCACCTGAATTCGCCTCAGTAGACTACCCACGGTTACCATCGGTTGTTGATTTTCTAGGCGGGTTGTTTGTTCAGGGTGAAGGAGAAGACAGTGGTCTAGCAACAAACTCAGGTTCAGGCTTCGGCTTGAACCTTCATAGTCAGGCTGTTTGGCTAACTGTCCCCAACCTTCATATAACTTCCAATCCTCAAAGAAAACCTCTACTAGCCATCGATAGGTGTAAGCTTGGGTTCGCCAACTCAAGTCGGAGGTGACCAAATAGCGATATTGACTCTTGTTTTCATATTGGAGAGCGATTACAAAACGTTTGCTTTGATGAGCATTGACATCTAATCGCGCACTGCCCATTTGAACTTGGCGTGGTGGTAAGTGACCACGAATTGAAAGCCTTTGAACCACGGTGGCATATCGATTGAAAAACCGTTTTACACTTTGAGTTTTGCCACGATAAATGCTTTAGCAGAGTCAAAGCCAATTCTAGTTTGGTAGGATATTTCGGGTTGGGTTGTGGTGGGGCCGGACGGCATTTTTAGGAATTCCTTGTTTTTTTAACTGGTTATCTTGTTTATTCCAAGCGGATTGTGCGGGATCGGGCAGATAAAACGCAAAACCAAACTAGTTAAAAAATTTTCAAGGTCAGCGGGCATAAATATTCTATTAGGCCAACCTTTCAATTTGGCTGCTAATTTTTCTGTAGTACTTAGCTTTCCACCAACGCTGAACGGTTCTGAACCCTGCATTAGATTAGGAATAGCTTGTGTCGCGCCATCAATATTTATAGTGGTATAATTTGAGTTAAGTGCATGATAATCATTTATTTTGTACTGTTTCATATATTCACCGCGAACTTGATTTGGTTCTTGTCCCTTTATTATCTTCATAAAATGATCGTTCACTTGATTCGCTTCCGCTGCGGTCACGCGAAAACGATATCCGACTGTCGTTCTTCCAGTGGCTTTTTCTCCTGCAATATACCTAGTAAAATCTGTCCAAATACGCAGTATACCATCACCTTCGGAATTACCTATTCCCCAAACACGGCTGTATCTACCATAATCATAAGTGATATCAGATTGAGTTGTAATGACTCTTAATGCAACATGACCATAAGGTTGTTCTTTTCCATGTTTCATATAGGGTCCCCCAACTAGAATTTCTATTTTGGTTTCGAAAACTATAATTCTATAGGTATTATTGGCAGGTAGCGTAAACAAAATTGGTTTATCAAATTCACGCAATTCTCGTTCAGATAAAGTAGTTCCACAGGTTATTTGCCCTTTTGAAGATTGGTCAAGTTCCGATTCTAACGAAAAATTTTCCGGCTTGAAGGTCGGAAACTCAACAATATAATTTCCTGCTTCGATATTTTTTAAGGAAACACGACCTTTTTCATCTAAACTACCTTCTTGGATCAACGTATTTCCAAGTTTGATAGTATATTTTTCTCCTACATAAGGATATCCGTTTTCACTAAGTAGGATAATTTCGAGACAACTTTTTTCTTGACAGGTTTCACAAATTTGACCGACCTCTTTGTTTCCAAGCGTTTTATCAGGAATAGTTATTTTATCTCCTGGAACGATTGGGTTTGGTGGTTTCATCGGAATAGTCATTTCGTTTCCTGGAAAGATTTGATCCGGAGGTTTCAAATGCGGGTTAGCTTGTTTCAACTCTGCCAATGAAACCTGATGCTGTTTAGCGATACCCCATAATGTATCTCCTTTTTTCACGATATACTGACTTGGCATGACCATTTACCTTGCTGTCAAACCCAATTGCTCAATCTTATCCATTTTTATTTCCCCCTCCCAATCTTCTCGAGATAAAATTTCTCTGGCCCACGAAGTCATATCAAACTCCCAACCGTAAATTACTGCACATTCCAAATAGCGTTGTACATCACCTTCCTTGGTAATTCGATATAATTGAGCTTTTTCAACACCTAACCGAATCTGTTCCCGTAACTCGACTTCACCTATCGTTTGTAATTCCTCAGCAAAAACCCGTTGCAAATGGACTTTCATCCGTTCTTCAAATTGTTTCACCATATACTGCTCTAACACGGCTACTTGCTCTGGCCGAATAATCAACATCTATCAGTCCCTTCTTAAGCAGAAAATGGTAACAAAACCGGTTCCTTACCTTGGATGACGCTATCGCTTATACAGCCTACGCGAGCTACATTGTAAAAATGGAAATGTCGGCAAAGGATTGCCGACCTACGCTTGCTGGGTTTCCCTTTATGTGGCTCAATATCCGTATACCTTAATCTGGTCCGTGGGAACCGTTAGGGTCTCACCAGTTCTTGTCATTTCTCTCCGTACCCGCCACGCCCTATGACACCGACAGTCTTTCCAGAATCTCACCTTTAACGATTCTTTGGTGTTGGCTGCCACTGCATCAAAAGTGTCGCCGACTGCTTTAATGCGATTAACGATGCCCAAACAGCTTCAGGGATGTGCGTATCCCCGGTGGCTTATACGGTATTCTAGGTACGCTTCACGTGTCTCCTGTGGTTCGTGCTAGGAGCAGTTTCCTACTTACCGCACTCCGCTAGGTGTGCAACACTCGATACCGGTGGTTGGTTAAACCTTATGAATTCAATCCTTGAATTCGCCCGACCGGGACTTTCACCCCGCTAGAAATGACAAGCTTGGCTTGTCGCACTGGCGCTGCGCTTCTACACCTTACACGGGCTTGGTATTATTTTCCATATTCGTCCAGACAATATGAATCCAAGGGAAGTAACCTTGAAAATAATCCATTGTTGTTGAGTTCTACTTTTACACATCCTACTGTTATAGTATTTTTATCCTTCAACACTGTGTAGCTGGTAAACTCCCGTTTGATTATACTTTCTATATATTTCTCATCTCTTTTTTTTAGTTCACTATTAATAATAGTAGTAAGGAAATGATTTTGTTCAAGTAACACATTAATGCGTGATTGAGTAATCATAGAACTAAAAGAATGATTGATATATTCATACACCCACAGCACATTGCTAATAAATAAGGTACTGAGAAGGAAAACATTCCAATTCTTACTTGTCATAATTATTGGGAATCTTAATTGTTAGGTTTGTCAGGAGGAGTAGAGGAATGCTTAAACTTAAGTTCCCAACGCTCTTTAGCTATTTCTCTAGAAGCGTCTTGATCAAGCAACCAAGGATTTTGCGTATAAACTCGCACCGGACCACGACGATAGTCATTCTGATTTACTGGATGTCCATTAGGAAAATTGTTTTCTGTATGTGCAACAACAGTAGGATCACCATTAAGATGTTCTGCGAATTCTTCAGCGAAATTATCTTTTATATAATCAACAACAGAGATTTCTTCCCCAATTCGACAACCATGAAATTCTATAAATACCTCTCGGTGAAATTTCTTCTTATTGACATCTTTAATGAACCGAATGTTCTCATTTAAACTACCGCTTGGACAATCTTCTGAATCCGAAGGAGAGTGTATGTAAATTAATGAAAACATTTTAGTTATCCCAATCCAATCATCATTTTTTAAAGTTTCATATTCTTTAAAAAAATTTTTTACTTTTAAAATTGTATCCGGGCTCAGAGGTTTTCGTTCAGTAGTACATTTTTTTTGGTTAAAAAAACATGCCGCCCATTCTAGCCCATCTTCACCCTTATACATTCCTAACATCTTTTCTTCCATCATAATTGCATCATCTACTGTTTGTGGATCTTTTCCACTAAATTGCTTCATTACTTTGTGTCGTAACCCTGGGTGCCAATACAAATGATGTTCTGGTGCCGGTTCAGGGGGAATTTTCTCACTAACATGAATTCCAAACATATTTCCATGAGAAATAACATCCAAAGATAGAATACTGTTATCCTCAAACAAATCAATGAGGTCGACAAAATCTCTGCCATGAGCAAAACTTTTTGTAATAATTTTATGCTCAAGTAATTGGTAGTGTTTACGATAATCTGTTTCCAGGGTTTTCGCTGCAGCCTGAAAAGTATTTACATCCTTACCCTTTGCATATAGAATTAAATGCACGAGATTATTACTAATACATTTAGTACCAGGACAATTTGGTTGAGCGGTTCCGAAAATACTCATCTAATTCTCTCCAATATTATCTTGTAAAAGTTGTTTTAGTTTAAGTGCTTTTTCGAAATCAGAAATATCTTCTCTAGCTAAAAAAATTTCGCTCGATGATAAAATTTCCTCGTCAAAAAATCTAGAATACCAACAAAATAAGGTGTAATAAGAAATCGAGTTTTTACTTTCCAATTTAAATTGGTTTATTGCATAGGTTACCGATCGATTAACAAAATCAGTTTTTTCTTGACTAGATAACCTCAAAAATTGTTTATCTTTTCCTTCTAAATATTTCACTAATTCAGCTTTGTAATGTTCTAGTTGTATCTGACTAAAAATTTTGATCTGTTCTTGACTTATAATAATTGGCATAACAACTTCCTAGCTTGGTATTTCCAAAAATTATGTATTGAAAATTTCCTCTTCAAACCGTTTTATAGCTTGTTCAGGTGTTTCTATCTGCTCCGCCCGAATCTGCATCTCCTAACCCTTTTTAGACGCAAACTGTAATAAACCTGGCATTCTTCCTTCCTCTTCCACCCAATACCATATCACCGGCCCAAACATCAAGCGCCGATTCTCCTCTTTACAGGTCGGCAAAAATACCCGCAATACCCGCAGATCATAAAATCGAAACGCCACCGTCTGACCACTTGGCAACTCCACGGTCAACAAGCCTCGAAAATGCTGACACATCGTCCGCAAATTCGCCTTAGCTGTCGCAAAAATGCCCCACTGCTTCCCGATCCCGCTTAACA
>JAAUSR010000049.1 GCA_012032555.1 Thioploca sp. | reverse complement strand
ACAGGAAGCGATTGAGGAAAAATCTAATGAAATTACTGCGATTCCCAAGCGGTTAGCCTTACTGGAGTTGAAAAATGGCCTTGTTACTCTTGAGGCGATGGGATGCCCAAAACCAATGGCGGCACAAGCCGTGACCACCCGCTGACCGTCGGGGCTGAAGGCGGCGGAATTAACCCAATCCTCATGCCCGACGAGCGAGTGGCGGAGTTCCCCGGTGTGGACGTCCCACACCCGCGCCGTCTTATCAGCCGAAGCCGTGACCACCCGCTGACCGTCGGGGCTGAAGGCGGCGGTTCTAACAGAAGACTCATGTCCAACCAACTGGCGACTGTGTAGTGGTAATTTATCAATGACGACTTGGCTTAATGCTGCACCGGCTTGACCGACATAGGGATGACGATTTTCCGAGTCGTCGAGTGGTTTGGGTAAACCTTGTAGGGCGAAAACAGCCGCGTTGAGAAAATGTTGTTTTTCGATTTCGCGTTCCGCTTGGCTAGCAGATAATAAGGATTCATTGCGCCAAGATTGTTGTTGGGCTTTTTGGGTTTGTTGGTCAGCGCGTTGCTTTTGTTCTAAAGCTTGTCGCTCTTGCTCTTGAGCCCGCTTGGTTTGCTCTTCAGCTCTAACTTTCGCGGTGGCCGCTTCGCGTTCGGCGGTTTCAGCGGTTTGTCGTTGTTGGTCGGCTTCGATAGTTTGAGCTTGAGCGGTGAGTGCTTGTTGTTGAGCAAAGCGACTTTGTTGCGTTGCGAGTTGTTTTTGTTGTTGAGCGAGATCGGTCTGTTGTTGGGCACGGGTGGCTTGGTATTGGGCGAGGGCGGATTGTTGTTGCGCGTGTTGGCGTTCAGCTTGGGCAATGTTGCTTTGTTGTTGGGCTCGCCGGGCTTCTTGTTGAGCTTGATGGCGGTTTAGTTCAGCTCGCCGTTGAGCTTGTTGAGCAACTTGAGCTTGTTGCTGGGCTAGTTCTTCCTGTTGTTGTGCCTTTTGAGTTTGGGTTTCGGCAATTTGTTTTTGTTGTTCGGTGAGTTGAGTTTGTTGTTCGGCACGTTGGCGTTGTTGTTGGGCGTCGGCGAGGGCGGTTTGGGCTTGTTGTTCTTGGTGTTTGGCTTTGTGTTCTTCGGCTTCGGCTTTGATTAGGGCTTGTTGGGCGCGTTGGCGTTCTTGGTCAGCAAGCTGTTTCGCGTGTTGGGCGTCTTGTAGGGCGGTTTCGAGGGCGGATTTTTGTTGTTCGATTTCGACTTTTTGTTGTTCAATGCGGTGTTTCTGTTCAAACGCATAGCCGCCGGCTAGCAGGGAAATCAACCAGGCGAAGATGATGACGAGCATTAACCAGCGTTGTCGCTGCGCATGTTGTCGCTCTTGGTCGAGCACCTGTGCCATGGCTTCGCGGCGTTCTTGTTCAATGGCGAGTTCGTGGGCGCGGCGTTGCTGTTCAGCGGCTTCGGCAGCGGCGAGGGCTTGTTGGCTGGTTTGGATGAAGGTCTGTTGTAAGTCGGTGGGAGCGGGTTGTTTGTGGGTGGCAGTATCGAGCCAGTCAAGGGCTTTTTGACAAGCGGTTTTGTTTAAGAGGAAGTCGGGGCTGCGCTGGTATTCTTCCCAATCATGGGCGCGTTGTTGTAAGATGGTATGCTGGCGAGCGTGGTCACGGTCGAGTTCTAGGGCTTGGATGAGTTCGGTAAAGCTGTGGTCAAAGGGTGTGCTTAGAAAGTCCAGCCATTGTAGGCGTTGGAGGGTATCGGGGAGTTGTTGTGGGTCGGTATCACGCCACCGCACCGGAATGAAGCGTTTATGCTGTTCAGCGGCGAAATTGACTTCGCGTTCGCAGTATTCGGAGTCGATGGCATCGGGAGAAATGATGAAAATAAAATTGTCGGAACTGCGGATGCCATTAAAAATTTCGGCTTCAAAATCGACCCCAGAGCTAATGCTTTCTTGGTCAAACCAGGTGGTTTTGCCAGCGGTTTGCAGGGCGAGGTTGAGTTTGCGAGCAAAGTCGCTGTCTTTGCGGGAGTAGGAGATGAAGACTTCGGTGTGGAGTTGGCCACGGGCGGCTTCGCTGGCAGTAATGAGGGCGCGATGCCAGGGGGTGGGTGGGTGAGTTTGGCGGCGCTCACTTAACCGCCACCAAGTTTTAGCTTGTTCTAAGTTGTAACCGCGTAACAGGAAAGCGGGTTGTTTGCCGGCGTAGAGCCATTGTAAGGCGCGAACGAGGAGGATTTTGTGTTGTTCAAAATAAGTTTGATCATGTTGAACGAGGGCCAAGATTGCGGCCATGCCGTCATCAGCGAGGTGCAAGTATTGCAGGCCACGTAAATCGGCCGGTAACAACGGCTCTGGTGTCGCGGCTATCAAAATAGGGATAATGCGTTTGTGATACTGAAGGGCATGGGTCAGCTCTTGGCGACAGTATGTGGATTGCGCTGAATGGGGCGATAGCAGCAACAAAAAATTATCAGCTTGTTCAATGCCTTGTTGAATTGCTTGGGTATAGTCGGCGCCGGTTTGAATATCGCGATCATGCGTCCAAGTGGTGATAGCGTGTCGCGCGCGCGTCTGGATAATTTGATCGCGAATCGCCTTATCTTCGACATCATAGCAGATAAACGCTTGCGTCATCAGGTTTTCGGCGTTTTTGCGGGCTTCACAGATAAACTCACTTAGGACGAGCGGGGGTTCACACGGGGGTTGCTCGCCGCTGTCAAAGGATGTAAGCAGCCATTGTTCGGCGGCGGTGCGATCTTTGCCGACGATGAGATCGGAAGTGGCGCGCTGGTGGCGGTGCCAGTGTAGCGCGAGATTGAGCCAGTGAGTCTGTTGTTGCACGTAACTTTGATGGCGTCGCAACACCGTGATAATTCGTTCTACCACGCCCGCGAGCGGATCAATGGGTTGACCAAAAACCGGCAGCTCGTGGTCGTGGAGGTAGTCAGGGTCGTCGTGGTGGTGCCAGAAGTTTTCGTAGTGGCGTGCCCAAGCAGCCAGTTGGTTGCAATCATCGTCGGTGAGAGTTTCTTTGGCATCGAGCCAGTCGGTGCGGCCAATGAGTGCAAGGGAACGGTCGAGGACGGCTTGGGTGGTGGTAATGTTGGGGTCGGCGATGCCGTGATAGGCGTAGAATCCGTGTAAGACTTGTTGGTCGCTGGCGGATAAGGCTTTATCATCGGTCGTAAAAATGACCATTTGGTTGATGGGAATGACGCGTTTGCCGAGGATGCGGGCGTATTCGAGTTCGATTAGGCAGTAGGGTGAGGTGAGGCAGCGGGGTGCCATAACGTAGGCGAAGTTGTGAGCGGATTCGATGCCGTGGTTGATGCGGGCGGCGTAGTCTTCGCCGTCGGGGATGTTGACTTTGTCGAACCAGGCGTCGAAACCGGCGAGTTGGAGTTGTCGGTGTAACCGGCCAACGAAGCCTAAGCTTTCGCGGCGGCCGTAGGAAACGAAGAGGTCTTTGAACATGAGGTTCTCTCCTCCGTTTAGTGCTGTTTTGGGGTGCGAGTTGGTATGATTAATTGGGTTGAATGGCTTGGCAATTGACAGCAATTCTAGTACCAAATGGGGAAGTTGTTAAAATCGAGGGGGTTTCCGTTAATGGCCGGGGGTGGTAGTTAACCCATGGAATTGTCTAATAAGACGAGATCTATCAGCTAAACCGATAGACTGGGACTCAAAGTCGCCATAAATGGAGTAGGACAGCGGTTTAAATAAAAAAACCAAGCTTCTCAGGTCGTTAAAACTTGGTTTATAATGGTATTATTCCTCGAAAATACGCCTGCCTTAATTTTCAATTTCCTCTCCTTGAAATTTATTATTATGGTTACGCCAAAATTGATCTGCAAAAGCAACAATGGGATGAACCGGGGTTTTAGGTTTATTTCGTAGAACCATACCCGCTTGTTGTGGTGTCCGATCACCTTTACGATTATTACATCTTTCACAAGCAGTGACGACATTATCCCAAGTATGTTGACCACCTTTGGAGGTTGGAATAACATGATCTAATGTTAAGTATTTAGTACTACCACAATATTGACAAGCATGTTTATCACGTCGCAAAACTTCTCGCCGATTGACCGCCGGTATTTTCCAGGTTATTTCTTTATGATTAACAGTCAACCGAATTTGTTGTGGCACAAAAAATACCATACTGGGTGAACGGACTGCAATCGTTTTACACTCACCAAAATCCAGCGGTTCAGCTTTGCCAGTTACCAGCAGAATAATCGCCCGTTTAATATTAATTTGATTGATAGGCAAGTAATTTCTAGAAAATACCGCCACTGATTGCTGAAATACGTCAGTTACACTGGTCACGATTATTTTCCTTATTTTTTCATCAATAGAGTTTCACTTCAGGTTAGAAATTATTATACTAAGACCTTAGAAAGAATTTTTATAAATTATAAATAATTAAAATATTTACGCAACGGTTTTAAGAAGAGTAGCAATTGATCGATTATCATTCACTTTTTCCCATTAATTGAATAAGGAGAAAGAATTCATGACCCAACGTGTTGTTGTTGATCCTATTACCCGCATTGAAGGTCATCTCCGCATTGAAGCCCAAATGGATGCCACTAACAAAACCATTGAATCGGCTTATTCATCGGGTACGATGGTACGGGGTATTGAAATTATTTTACGGGGTCGTGATCCGCGTGATGCTTGGGTGTTTGCGCAACGGATTTGCGGTGTTTGTACTTTAGTACACGGCATGGCTTCTATCCGTGCAGTGGAAAATGCCCTCAATTACACAATTCCCCCTAATGCCCAATTAATCCGTAATCTGATGATTGCAACCCAGTATATTCATGATCACGTTATGCATTTTTACCATTTACATGCGTTAGATTGGGTTGATGTTGTTTCGGCACTAAATGCGGATCCCAAAGCGACTTCGGAATTGGCGCAATCTCTGAGTCGCTATTCTAAATCTTCGCCGGGCTATTTTGCGGATATGCAAAAGAAGCTTAGGAATTTCGTTGAATCCGGGCAACTGGGTATTTTTTCCCAAGGTTATTGGGGACACCCCGCTTATAAATTACCGCCAGAAGCTAATTTAATGGCGGTGGCTCATTACTTGGAAGCGCTCGCTTGGCAACGGGAAGTGGCTAAAATACACGCCATTTTTGGTGGTAAAAATCCTCATCCGAATTTTTTAGTGGGTGGGGTACCGTGTGCCATTGACCTCAATTCTGACTCCGCTCTTAATGCGAAAAAACTGGCTCAAGTACAAGAAATTATCAACTTAATGCGTGATTTTGTCGATCAAGTTTATCTCCCTGATACGCTGGCGATAGCCGGTTTTTATCCAGACTGGGGTAATCAAGGAGAAGGATTAGGTAATTTCTTAACTTATGGTGATTTTCCGGTGGAAGGTTTGGATGATCCTTCGCGCTTTTTAGTTCCAGCCGGTGTCATTTTAAATCGAGATTTGTCAACAATTCATGAAATTGACCTCCAAGCCCCTGATCAAATTCAAGAATATGTTTCCCATTCTTGGTATGATTACAGCGTTGGTAACGAACAAGGTCTGCATCCTTATGATGGCGAAACGACGCTCAATTACACTGGACCAACTCCACCTTATGAACAATTAGCGGTTGAACAAGCTTATTCTTGGCTAAAATCACCCCGTTGGCAAGGTCATGCGGTTGAAGTTGGTCCCCTAGCACGGGTATTAATGATGTATGCTAGTGGTCATGCTCAAACTAAAGAATTAGTAGAAATGACTTTAACTCAGTTGAAACTTCCCGTAACGGCTTTATTTTCTACTTTAGGGCGTACAGCGGCGCGCACTTTGGAAACCAAGATTATGGCTGACATCATGCAGACTTGGTATAACAATTTAATCGCCAATATCAAAGGGGGGGATACTAAAACTTTTAATGAACAACTCTGGGAACCCGCAACTTGGCCAAAACAGGCTAGAGGAGTCGGTTACATGGAAGCACCGCGTGGCGGCTTAGCGCATTGGATTGTCATTGAAGCTGGGAAAATTGCCAATTATCAAGCCGTCGTACCCAGTACTTGGAACGCCGGACCACGTGATACCAAAGGACAAGCGGGTGCTTATGAAGCCGCACTGAAAGGTCACACCCTGTATGATACGAAACAACCACTAGAAATTTTACGCACTATTCACAGTTTTGATCCTTGTATTGCTTGTGCAGTCCATTTGACTGATATGAATGGTGAAGAAATGTTGAACATTAAAGTCTGTTAACTATTCAAAATCGTCCAGTTGCTACACCGGACCAGTATGGTCACTGCCATTAAGTTAAGCTAAGTAGGGTGGGCATTGCCCACCATAACCGGTGTCTAAGCCGAGTTCTTACCCTCATGGTGGGCGGTGCCACCCTACTGGTTTAGGCTTAACTTAATAGCAGTGACCGGTATGGTGGGAAAGGATTCCTGCCCTACGGAATGGAGAACGACTTGGCGGCAACTGAGTATGAGATAACTGTCAGTTATTAGGTAAAAACTGACCAGCAAACCTAAATTGGTCACTGGGTAACAAGGAATTGCAACCCTTGGTCGGTTACTATAATCTGACTTATGCTAGAAAACCTGCAATTCTTCGTTTTGAAAATGGCCATGTTAACCCCGGAATATCTCGACAAATATCAACTTAGCCAATCGTTTGACCGTGTTGCGTCAACTTATGAACAATATGCACAACTTCAACAACAGATTGGTAACCATTTACTCGAACGTTTGGAATACCTCAAAATTGTTCCCCAAACAATTGCCGATATTGGTGCGGGAAGTGGTCGTTTAAGTCGTGCGTTAAGTCAACGTTATCCGCAAGCACAAATCTATGGCATTGATCTTTCTCTAAAAATGGTAAAGACAGCGTGTCGTCAAGCTCCCCGGTGGTTTTCTCGACAGCATTTCGCTTGTGCCGATGCGCTCCAATTACCAATCGCCGATAACTGTATTGATTTACTGTTATCCAACCTGATGTTGCAATGGTGTAATGATATTCACGGTATTTTTGCTGAATTCACTCGTGTGTTAAAGCCAACGGGTGCCTTATTATTTTCCACTTTTGGCCCCGATACCTTAAAAGAATTACGTCATAGCTGGGCCATTGCTGATAACGCTAATCATGTTAATCGCTTTGTAGATATACACGAATTAGGTGATGCTTTGTTGCAAGCCCAATTAACCCAACCGGTACTGGATACTGATTGGTTACAATTGACTTACCCTGATGTTAAACAGCTTATGAAAGCCTTAAAAAATATCGGTGCCCATAATATTACTGCGGGTCGTCCCCGGGGATTAACGGGTAAAGCAAAATTTCAAGCTATGTTATCTGCTTATGAGCAATATCGTCGCTCCGATGGAAATGTACCGGTGACTTACGAAGTTATTTATGCACATGCTTGGGGAAGGGGAACAGTTAAATCCACACCCCAGACCGTGAACATTCCACTGGCACAGTTAGGTGGAAAAAGAAATAACCGTTAAAAATAAAATATTAGCTTGATAGTCGAGTAGCCCAAACTCGACCACGAGTTTCTTGATTAGTTAAGACAAAGCTAAACTTCTTAAGCCGACACGACCAAGCCAATAAGTTAGCTTCAACTTTTATTCTTGATCGAGAACCGGGTCATAGAAACAATAACGCCCTTTCCCCGCATGTTTCGCTTCATACATGGCTTTGTCAGCCTGTTTAATCAAATTATCGACTTCTTTAGTGTTATAGGGATATAAGCTAATTCCAATACTAGCAGCAATGTTGACGATATTTCCACTGAGTTGAAAAGGCTTTTGTAAATGTTGCAAGATATGGCTAGCGGCTTTGGCAGCATCTTGCGGTTTCTTGATATTATTCAATATGATGGTAAATTCATCACCGCCTAAACGGGCTATGGTATCGGTTTCTCTGATACAATTTTGTAGCCGCTGTGCAACACCTTGCAACAATTGATCGCCAATCGCATGTCCGAGCGTGTCATTGACCGGTTTAAAGCCATCTAGGTCTATAAATAATAAGGCAAATAATCTTTTATTGCGATTAGCCCATTTCTGCGCCTGTAATAAGTTATCGTGAAATAATAGCCGATTAGGTAACCGGGTTAAAGAATCATAGTTAGCTAGATAGCGAACTTGTTGAATATCCTCTTGTAGACTGGAAATGTCTGTAAGTATAGCCATGTATTGAGTCGATATTCCCTTGTCATTGGTAATAGCCGAAATGGATAACCAAGCGACATATACTTCTCCCGTTTTTTTACGATTCCAAATTTCACCTTGCCAATGATTAGTTTGTTTAATCTGTTGCCACATTTTTTCATAATATGACTTATTATGTTGTCCGGAAGACAAGCAACTAGTTTTCCGACCATAAACTTCTTTAAGCGTAAAGCCGGTGATTTTGGTAAAAGCGGGGTTAACTCGTAAAATTCGGCTTTTCAGATCGGTTACCATAATAGCATTGGCTGAAGTTTCAAAAATAACCGCGGTTAATCGCAAGTGTTGTTGTGCTTCTTTTTGGACACTGATATCTTCCATTATCCAAATGGTGCCTTTAGTTAAATCGTTGGCATCAACCGCTTTACCAACGATACGTGACCAAAAAATCTTGCCATCTCTGGTTTGAATAAGCTGTTCTGCACGATATTCTTTGTATTGTTTAAATAACTGATAGGCTTGATTTTCCATGCGTTGGTAATCTTCGTAAGAAGGATAAATCGTGCTAAAAGGCAACCCATACAGTTCATTATGAGAGAATCCCAGTAAATCTTCTAATTTGTTATTCACGCGAATGAAAATACCACTTTTTAGGTAAGCAATGCCAACGACGCTGTTATCTAAAATGGTTTTTAGTTCGGCAACGGTATCTTTAAGTCGATTTTCTAACTGATAACGTTCGCTAATATCAACGGCTACACCAATAGCACCAATCACATTTTGTTCTTCATCATAGAGTGGTGTTAATTTCGTTTCGAGTATGAATTGAGGCAACTGGATTAAAGTGGTTACCGTTTCTCCAGCCAGTACACGGTGAAAATCTTCCAATTGCTTGGGTAAATAAACAAAAGTATTAAAAATAGATTGTCCCACTAACTCATCATCGATAAGATTAAATACCTGGAGTGCTTTACCCCGTAAAAATGTAAAAATACCTTTATTATCAATGGCGAATAAAATGACCGGTGCCGCACTGGTAATGATTCGCAAGCGTTCTTCACTTTGGCGCAAAGCTTCTTCCGCTTGTTTGCGTTGGGTAATATCACGTCCAACCGCTTGATATTCAATAATTTGACCTTGAGTATTAAACATCGCTCGATCAATCCATTGATGCCAACGAATGCTACCATTTGAAAGATGAACACTATATTCTCCAACGATAACCGGTGATATTGGGGTGAGATGGGCTAAGCGTTGATCAAAACGGGGTTTATTTTCCATGGACATTATTAAGGTAAACGGTTGACCGAGTAACTGTGTTTCACTTTGACCAAAGTAATCACAATAAGCCTGATTAACAAAGGTTAAAATGCCATCTGGCAAAAATCGACAAATGAGATCGGTCTGATCTTGAATGATGGCACGATAACGCGCTTCACTAAGTTTTAAAGCCTGTTCTTGTTGTTTTCGTTCGGTGATATCCGTTCCAACAGATAAGACTAGAGTTTCACCATTCGCTTGTAGAAAAGCTTTTTTAACAATATGAAAATGAAATTGTTTTCCTTGAGTATTGAGATAACTGGCTTCAATTGTCACTTCCGATTGATTTTCAATCACTTCTTGATCGACTGGCGTAAAAAAATGTGCTAAATATTCGGGTTCATTATTTTCTTGACAAATTAATTTTTCTATACTGAGTCCGAATAAATCTGCAACCGGCTGATTAACAAAAATAAAATTTCCCAACCGATCTTTGATAAAAATTAAATTTGGTACCGAATCAACGACTAAACGAATAAAAGCCTGTTGTTGCTTAATTTCAGCTTCGGCTTGTTTGCGTTCAGTAATATCTCGAGTCACGACATACAGGGTTTGTTGATCAACTAACGGATAGATGTTCCAGGATAACCATTTATAGGAACCATCTTTACATAAATAGCGATTTTCAAATCCAAAAATCGTTTTACCTTGAGTGAGTTGTTGGATAGTTTTTAATGAAATTTCTCTATCATCGGGATGTACAAAAGTGAGCGGCGATTGTTTTAGCAATTCCGGTTTGCTCCAACCTAAGGTACATTCCCAGGCGGCATTAACTTCCTTAAAAATCATATCAAACCCAATAATCGATTGCATATCCAACGATAAATTAAATAAGCGGTTCCGCTCAGCTTCGTCACGTTTGCGTTTGGTAATATCACTTAAAGCCACAACGCAATAGTGATTTCCATTGGGAAGCGTTAATCTACCGGTAGTAAAACTAACATCGATAAAATGACCCATACTATTCTGAATACACCATTCTCCTTCCGTTTCAATTTGGGGATCGTTTTCTAACCAAGCTTGGTATAATTTTAAATAGTGATCATATTGTGATTGAGGTAATAAACTAGTGAAGTGTTGCCCAAGTAATTCTTTGGCAGAATAACCATGTAATTGGCAATAAGCGGGATTAACTCGGACAAATAGACCGCGTTCGTTGATAACACATAACCCAATTTTAGTCACTTCAAAAATGGCAGAAAGTAATATTTCACTTTCTTGTAAAGCCTGTTCCATCTGTTTCTTTTCGGTGATATCGGTATAAGTTCCCACCATACGATAGGGTTGACCTTGTTCATCCCATAAAGCCGCTGCTCGAGCGAGTATCCAACGATATTGACCATCTTTGTGGCAAACGCGATAAACGCCTTCATAGTGAGATAATTCCCGATCAAGATAAGCTTCGATAACTCGCCACATCTGAGTAAAGTCATCCGGATGAACAAATTTAATCCACCCGTCTAGATGATTGGTGATTTCGTCATCGGTGTAGCCCAACATTTTTTTCCAACGCGGTGATAAATAAATTTCATTGGTTTCTAAATTCCAATCCCATAACCCATGCTCAGAACCTTTTATAGCCAGTTCAAACCGTTCTTCGGTATCATGTAGAATTTTTTCGACTCGTTTTTGTTTGGTGATGTCAGTGGCGACTGCATAGAAATATTGGTGTTGTGGTGCAGTGCTAATTTCCCAATTGAGCCAGTGATAATGACCAGCACAATCACGCCATCGATTGGCAAAATTGACATGTGAGTTGGGAGATATCGTTGAAGTGGGTTGTTGTTCCGGGTGAGTTGGGGTTGGTAATTTTATACCGAGTTGTGCAAGATGATCACTGGTACTCGCTTTATCAGCAGAATGTACCCAATCGAGATAGTCACTTTGTTCAACATCATAATTGACAACGTTGAATTGTTTTTCCCAAGCTGGATTAATTTGGATAATCTTACCTTTCGCATCAAGTACACACATTAATGCAGAAGAAAATTGGAAAAAATCAGTGGGTAGCATGTTCATATTATCAGTTAATAGTTAGCAGTTGTTAGTTATCAGTTAATCGTTACCAGTTGTCCGTTTTTGGTTAGGAGTTGTCCGTTTTCGATTAGCAGTTATTATTAAAGATAGGTGAATTTACTTATTATCTGTTGACGCCTTTCTAAAATGACAATAAGTGAAATACCCACCTGAGTATTTTAAATATTTCAATCTGGATAACTGATAATTGATAACCGTTAACTGTTAACTGATTTAATCCGTAATGCGTAATATTTCTTCTAAAGTGGTAATCCCTTGATAGGCTTTCAACCAACCATCTTCACGTAAAGTGCGAAATCGTTGCCGGGTGGCTAATTGGCGCATTTCAGTAGCAGCCGCATGATTTAATATTAAGGATTGCATTTCTGGCGTGAGATAGATTAATTCGTAGATACCGATACGACCTTGATAACCGGTGCCTTGGCAAACTTGGCAACCAACCGCTTGTTGCCATTGTGGTGCTAAATTAGCGAATTGTGGTGGTAACCCTTGTTGAATTTGGTTTTGCAATTCAATGGGTACGGTGGTGGTAGCTTGAGCACAATTGGAGCATACTCGACGTACTAATCGCTGTGCTTGTACTGCTCGTACTGAAGTCGCTACTAAGAAAGGTTCTACCCCCATATCAATTAAGCGCGTAAAAGCACTGACCGTATCGTTAGTATGCAAAGTGGATAGTACCATATGTCCAGTGAGTGCCGCTTGGATGGCAATTTCAGAAGTTTCTCGGTCCCGAATTTCACCAATCATAATAATATCAGGATCTTGCCTTAAAATAGCTCGTAAAGCATGCGCAAAAGTGTAGCCAATTTCACTGTGAACCTGGACTTGAGTAACCCCTTGGAGTTGGTATTCCACTGGATCCTCAACGGTAATCATTTTTTGAGTTCGATTATTTATCGCATCTAAGGTGGCATATAAGGTCGTTGATTTTCCTGAACCAGTTGGACCAGTGACTAAAATGATGCCATGCGGTTCATTAATCCATTGCCGGAAAAGTTGATAATGATCGGGGGCAAAACCTAATTGTTCTAAGCGGCTAGTTTGGCGTTCTTTCGGGAGTAAGCGCATGACAATCGATTCACCGTGCACACCAGGTAGACACGACACGCGAATATCCAAATCCTGACCACTCACGCGGGTGTTTAGACGACCATCTTGAGGTAAGCGTCGTTCTGCAATATCAAGTCCAGAGATTAATTTAATCCGCGAGGCGATTGCATTAAAACGTTCTTTGGGTAAATTAAACCGTTCATATAAAACGCCATCAATACGATAACGCACAAAAAAGGTGTGTTCCTCCGGTTCAATATGGACATCCGAAGCACGTTGATCGATAGCTTGAGATAACATGTTGTTGACAAATTCAACAATGGGCGCACCTTCAGCAAGTTCCCGTAAGACATTCACATCATCGCTATCGCCAAATGGATTATCAACTTGAGTTTTAGCTAATAAATCTAGAATCCGATCTAAATCTTGATTCCGAACTAAATACCAAACCTGCTGTTTTTCTGGAAAAATATTATAAAAAATTTCCCGTAGGGTATCAGATAAAGGCTGACGAGCGAGGCAATGGAGAATACTATCAGCGGTTTCCCAGGCGACCACTTCCTGATCTAACCACCAATTTTCATCAATGCCAGATTGTGTAATAATTTCTAATATTTGGTAGATATCGAGTGGGATGGCTTGATTATCAATAATCGGCATATTGAGTTGTTGAGATAAGATCTTTAATAGATTCTCTTCCGATAAAGCACCCATACGAATTAGGATTGCACCCAATAAGCCACCAAAACGGGTTTGAAATTCTAGAGCACGTTGGACATCAGTTTCCGTAACCAAATTTGCTGCAATCAGCATTTCTCCTAACCGTGGCTGATAAGTGGGTGGTTCAATTGCGATAAAATGTTCAGTCGTAGACATAATTAAGCAGGATTTATTTTGCAAAAGATAGGTATTATTGTACTCAACTGGCAGAGTTGGCGAGATACTTTGGCTTGTTTAGAATCATTAAGGCAAATCATTTATGAAGGTTCGCTTACTCTCATTGTGTGTGATAATGCTTCTGCTGATGATTCTTTCCAGCGAATTTTCCAGTGGGCACAACAGTATTACGCATTGACGGAAATTGGCCTATTTATCCAGGGTCTGACGGAACTCGTCGCACCTTTTCCCGATTATCCGGTGGTACTGATTCAAACCGGTGCCAATTTGGGTTTTGCGGGTGGTAATAATGTTGGCATACGTTACGCGCTTGGACAAGAAAATCCCTGTGAATATTTATGGCTACTTAATAATGATACTACTGTAGAAGCATCCGCTTTATCCGCTTTGTGTCAACATGCCCAAATTTATCCTCACCAAGCCATGATTGGTAGTACTTTGCTCGATTTTTATCAAAGAGATAGGGTGCAATGCGCGGGTGGGTGTCATTATTTCCCACGATTGACAGTTTTCCGACACGTTCATGGCGGCAAGCCACTGCCTACCGTAATGCAATATGATGAAACAACCGTTAAGTTAGATTACGTTTCCGGAGCGGCTTTATTTCTACGAAGCAGTGCGGTCCAGCAAGTGGGTTGGTTAAATGAAGACTATTTCTTATTTTATGAAGAACTGGATTATACCCAACGGTTAAAACGTCATGGTTATACTATCGGGTGGTGTAAACAAAGTATAGTTTATCATAAAGGTAGCGCAAGTATTGGTAACACACTTCAAGGTGATCGAACTCAATTAAGCCGCGCTAATTATTATGAAAATTTAAGTACCCTCAAATATACAGCACGCTTTTATCCTTATTGGTTACCTTGGGTCATGTTAGTCCGATTAGTGGGTAAGTCATTGGCTTTATTCAAACGCCGTGATTTTTACCTATTTTTGCCGTTGTTTCAGGCGTATAGAGATTTTATCCGCCAACATTATTTCCGCAGAAATTCCGCTTAATTCCGCTGACAATATGAATTTAATTTTACATGATTACTTTGAATCTTTAGAAGGAGGTGGTCGATTATGTAGCTTGTTAGCACAGGGATTACCAGCAAATTTGGGTTATGGATTTGCCAAAGCTAATCATCCGTTTTTAACTCCGTTAAGTCCCGATACTCAACATAATTTACAAGCTTATAGTGCGATCCCGTTATGGCGACAATTTAAACTAGCCCGTACTTTTAGCCGCAAAACGACTTGCTTATCACCCTACGAGACGGTTATCTATAGCGGTTTTTATACACCGTTAGCGGTACATCATCATCAATCGGGAAAAAATATTTGCTATTGTCATACTCCGCCTCGATTTATTTATGACCAACGTGATTTTTATTTACAGCAATTACCTCTGGGATTACGCCCAGCATTACAGGCTTTTATTCGTTATTTACAACCGCGTTACGAAGAAGCCATTTCCCAAATGGATTTATTAATCGCCAATTCTCATCACGTTCGTCAACGCATTCAACACTATCTCGGTAAAGACGCCGTTGTCGTTTATCCACCCGGTGATACCCAGCGATTTATATGGCAAGGACAAGCGGATTATTATTTATCAACTGGGCGCTTAGACCCACTTAAACGAGTGGATTTAATTATTCGAGCCTTTTTAAAAATGCCAGACAAAAAATTGATAGTGACTTCGGGAGGCTCAGAATTACGCCGCTTACAACAATTAGCGCAAGCCGCACCGCATATTCATTTCACGGATTGGGTAAGTGAAAAACAATTGGCTCAGTTAATGGGTCATGCGATTGCTATCCTGTATTTGCCTAAAAACGAAGATTTTGGGTTGTCTCCAGTAGAAGCCATGGCGGCTGGTAAACCGGTGATTGGCGTTGCCGAGGGTGGATTATTAGAAACGATGATACCGGGACAAACTGGGATTTTAATTGAATCACCACCAACCCTAGCTGCAATTTGTGAAGCGGTAACGACCCTAACACCAGCACGAGCATTGAGTATGCGCTCAACTTGTGAAGCTAGAGCACAACATTTTTGCTTAGCCCTATTTTTAGACAACATGCGTCAACTGCTCGGGGGGTTATGATCAAGACGCTGGTTTAACGCGTTCTCCAAAAATAGCCGTTCCAATTCGAACTAAGGTAGCACCTTCTGCAATCGCTGCAACCATGTCATGACTCATTCCCATTGATAACGTGTCCAATTCAAAGCTTAACTCTGCTTGTAATTGATGATAAGCAGTACATAAAGTCCGAAAAGGAATTCTTTGTTGTTCAAAATCTTGACTCGGTGCGGGTAAAGTCATTAAACCGCGTAACCGTAGTCGAGGTAATTTCATCACCAGTCGAGCTAGAGTCGGTAGCTCAACGAGTCCGACTCCTGACTTCTGTTGTTCTTGAGAAATGTTGATTTGAATACAAACATTTAAAGGAGACAGCTGTTGAGGTCGCTGCGCATTTAAACGTTGCGCCTGATTAAAGGTTTCGAGTGATTGTACCCAGTCAAAATTTTCAGCAACCAAACGTGTTTTATTACTTTGTAATTGACCAATGAAATGCCATTCTAGTTTATAATCATGTAATGCTTGGATTTTTGGTACAGCCTCTTGTAAGTAATTTTCACCAAAGCAACGTTGACCACTTTGATAAGCTATCATGATATCCGCAACGGGATGAGTTTTACTGACAGCTAATAGTTGTATACTGGCTGGTGAACGGGAAAATTGATGGGCAGCGTGAGCAATCTGTTGTTTTACGGTATTGATAGCTTGAGTAATTGTTGAGGGTTCGGGTTTCAAAGTACGGTACTCCTTCTTCAATTGGCGAAGGGATTCATGTTAGCAACTAAATAATTTTTAATCATTATTAATGAACATGTTAAGTAATTTGGTGTAATTATTGCGTACTCTTTAAAGCCTATTTCAATGAAATAACCCTATTGTACAGCATCAGATAATCGATTATGAAATTGAGATCTCATCTAATTAGCTCCATGAATGAATTCAACGCTATTCAACTTCATGGATGTTGCAGTTTAGCACAAGGATTTTGGTATGCTTAAAAAAACGACCACCCTACACAAGCTGCCTAGTGAAGAGGAATTCTCTTCTCTGAGAATCTTATTAGTTGATGATGATACCTTTATCTTGACCATGATATCCGCTTGGTTAGAAGAAGCGGGCTATGAAGTCAAAACCAGTGAAACCGGTACCCACGCGGTTTACGAATTACCCCATTTCAAACCACATCTCGTGATTACCGATTTACGGATGGAAGATATGGATGGTATTACTTTACTTAAAGAAATTCAGAAATATAACCCGGTTTTGCCGGTGATTATGTTGAGTGGTAAAGCCCAAATTTCTGATGCTATCCGCGCGGCTCATCAAGGTATCTTTGAATTTTTTACCAAACCGATTGAACCAGCTAAGCTATTTGACTGTATTCAAGCCGCTATCAATCAGGTAGGAAATTATCGAGAAGAAATTGAATTTGCTCCCGAAATCATTCACCGTAGTTCCATTATGGCAAACCTATTAAAACAAGCGCAACGAGTCGCTAAAACACACAGTAGCGTTTTTATTGGCGGTGCTACCGGAACTGGTAAAGAATTACTCGCACGTGCTATTCATCGAGCCAGTCCGCGTGGCGATAAAGTCTTTCTGGCGATTAACTGTGGTGCCTTATCCGAACAATTATTAGAATCAGAATTGTTTGGACATGAGAAGGGAGCCTTCACTGGGGCAGTGCGAAAAAATCTCGGATTGTTTCAAGCCGCACACAATGGCACCTTATTTTTAGATGAAGTGGGTGATATGCCACTGACTTTACAAGTTAAGCTATTACGAGTATTACAAGAAGGTAAAGTCAAACCCGTGGGTTCGATTGATAATATCAAAGTGGATGTACGAATTATCTCCGCGACCCATCAAGACTTAGCACTTACTGTTAAACGGGGTGAATTTCGAGAAGATTTATTTTATCGACTGAATGTTATTCCCCTCTATATGCCCACTTTGGCAGAACGCCGCGAAGATATTCCCTTGTTAGTTAATCATTTTTTGACCTTACAAACTCAACGAGAAGACCTCACTCTCGTTCGATTTTCACCCGAGGCACTTGAATACATGATGTCGGTTTCATGGCCCGGTAACGTCCGCCAATTACAAAACGTGGTGGAACAATGTACCGTATTATCAGTTTCACCGGTTATTCCACTATCATTGGTTAAACAAGCTTTACAAGAAAGTGAAACCAGCCTGCAAACACTTGAAGAAGCACGTAATGAATTTGATTATCATTATTTACATTGGGTGTTACGTTTGGCAGAGGGGGATGTCAGCCATGCGGCGCGAATTGCCGGTTGTGAAGTAGGAGAATTTGAACGGTTGTTGGCGAGTTACGAAATTAACCCCATTGATTTTCGTAACCCCCAACAAGAAGAAAATACCGCGCCGGAAGGCAGCGGCATTCACTTACATTAAGACGGCATAGCACGAATACGTCCATGGAGACGACTTTTATGCCGTGCCGCTTTATTCTTATGAATAACCCCCTTATTAGCCATTCTATCGATAATAGGAACAGCAGCTTGATAAGCCGCTAAGGCTTCTGGTTGATTGCCACCAATAATGGCATTTACCACCTTTTTGAGGTATGTTCTTAACATAGAACGCTTACTAGCATTACACTGCCGGTGTTTTTCCGCTTGACGGGCACGTTTTTTTGCTTGAGCAGAATTGGCCAAAATCTCACTCCTAAAAGGATAAGTTTAAAACTAAAAATTGTGTTGTTTTCTGAAGCAGTTGTCAAGATTTTCTTCACATTGATATTGGCTTGAATTAATGGTGCGCTTAGTTTTATCAAATTATTTTTTATTAGACTGCTTTTAATCTTTCACCAATGATTCCACAGCCGCTGGTTTGGTCATCAACGGTCGCATCGCCTGTAAAAGATTTTTAAATAGATGTTGATGTTGACTTTCTTCATGAGCTAACCAAGATTTAATATAAGCCCGTTGGGTGGGCTGTGCAAAACAAGCGGGGCAACTATCGGCAATGACTGGTAATTGGACACTTTGAGCAAAAGCCGCTGTTTGTCTTTCGCGCACATAAATCAAGGGTCGAATAATCCGAATGTCTCCTGTGTCATTGGTGTAATGTGCTTTCATCGTTTGTAAGCGACCGGCATACAAGGTGGACATAAAAAAACTTTCTGCCAAATCATCGAGATGTTGTGCCAATGCTAACACATTGTAACCGTGTTGACGTGCGGTTGAATACATAATACCTCGTTTCATACGGGCACAATAAGCGCAAAATGATTTACCACGTAAATGTTGTTGCGCTTCAGCCATAATATCTTGATTTCTATAAAAATAAGGCATTGCTAGCTGGGCAAGGTAGCCTTTCAATGGTGAGGGATCAAAACCAGGAATCTGGGGATCAACAGTAACCACACCTAACTGGAAATGCACCGGAGCATAACATTGCAAATGTCTTAAAATAATTAACAAAGAGAGAGAATCTTTACCACCAGATAAGCCTAATAAAATATTATCTCCCTCTTGAATCATCGCATAATCAGCAATGGCACGTCCCACAGCACGCAAAAGTGATTTAGGCGGTTGTTTAATCTGATTCATATCCGGTTATCTTTGTTTTAAAATAAAGTAATTTAATACCTTCGCTCGCTAACTGATTGGAAACCCGCTTAAATGGACTAACTAACTGATCAAATTGATGTTATTAATCGTCCGATGGTATACTTCCCAGCGATCCGGCGCAGTGCGAAAAATTTTAATCTAGTTAATCAATCGGTTAATCCGTTTAAGTGGATTTCCAATCGTTTAGATTGACGAAGGAATTAATCATTCTGATATATTTTTTAATATGGCAGAATCGATATTCTAGCCAAAATAGAGTAACCTTAAAATTTTTATTCGACAAGGAGAGTTAACAATGAGTGATTCGGGTGTTATTTCAATTACCCCTCAAGATGCTTGGCAAATGTTACAAGATAATCCCAAGTCAGTGTTAGTTGATATTCGTTCAGAGATGGAATACTTATTCATTGGTCATCCCAAAGGATCAATACACATTCCCTGGATCGATGAACCCGATTGGAAAGTTAACCCCCGCTTTGCTGCGGAAGTGCGAAAAGTAATGTTAGGGGGAGTAGTCTATGATCCACAGGATAGTGATGTTGAAGCCGTTCCGGTATTGTTAATTTGTCGCAGTGGTCGTCGTTCTTTAGAAGCCGGCAAAAACCTAGTTAACGAAGGTTTTACTAAGGTTTACAATATACTGGAAGGCTTTGAAGGTGCTTTAGATGCCAATCACCACCGTAGCACGTTAGGGGGTTGGCGTTTTCATGGCTTACCTTGGGAACAGTGTTAAAAGATGATCCTCAGATAAGTAGTGGTCTGCTTCTTCATGCCGTGATGTTGGGAATGGGGGAATGATAAACCGCATTGCCCCCCGACCAACTGAAAAACCAAGGGAAATGGTTGGCAATGCTGCGCTTTTGCCCACCCTACTTGGCTACCCCTTGGGGCTAACCGCGAGTAAGCTAGGTGAAGAAACAGATGATGCGCTTCGTTCCTCCCTCAGCGCATCCTACGCGGGCTACAAACCCCATCCCGCTTTAAAAAGTTGGTTTTAATAATGAAATTTACAAGAAACAATAATTATCTCATCATCTGTAACTTGATAAATTAAACGATGTTCATCTGTGATGCGTCTCGACCATAAACCAGTTAATTGGTGCTTGAGTGGTTCCGGTTTACCTATGCCGGAAAATGGATCACGCTGTATATATTTTATGAGTTCGATAATTTTTGTATAAATTTTCTTGTTTTCTCGTGTCCATTGAGTAAAATCTTCAAACGCAACCGGTAAGAAAGCAACTTTTCTCATAACTTATCAACATCAATATAGATATAGCTCTCCTTATTTTTTAAGTCCTGCAATGCTTTATCAAGATGTTCTCTATTAGCTGGTGTAGCAAGCAAGTAATCCGTTGTATCTGGTTCACTGTCGATAAAAACAATGACTTCAACAATTTTACCTTTGGATAATTCTGGTGCCGTGATTTCTATTTTGCCTGGTTCACTTACTAAAATGTGTTGTTTTATGGCTTGTAACATAACAGATTCTCTTTAATTGATTGAATGAGTTTGATCTGACTTAGCATGAAAACCTAAGTATGAAGTTTTAGTCCACTATGTTGCTAGCAAAAATCCAGTGTAATCTATTCAACACTCATATAAAGATTCCCGGCTGGGTACTTGTCCTCCGAGGGAATATCCTTGTTTCATCCGCTGTATTGTCCGTTCTCAAGCCAGTTGTTTGGATTCTGGAATGTTCAGTAATTGCTTATGGCTGGACGGCTGTAGTTGAATGAGCGTAGCAGATACCATTTGTAAAAGCGTTTCTGCTGAAACATCATCCGGTTGTTGATGAATGAGGTCTATTAAACGTTGTTTGACAATGTTCATAACAATGCACTTTAATAAATGAGTTAAGTCGAGAACGATAATCACTTTAATCGTTTCTAGGAGAAATTTCACTGGTTACCAAACTCGGCTTGGTAATGTTGGTCAGCCAAAATTTGCTTAGCAAGGTAAAACTCCGTCCTGCTAAGATCATACATTAGCGCATTCTACGCGAGCTAGCAACTTTGTCTACCAAGCGTTGAATGGGTGGTTTTTCTCGCTCGCGGGACGGGGTTTGCAACCCCGTCCCTCATGTTTAATAGACCCCCTTGCTCATGAGAACCATGAAGTTTCTTTGCGAGAACAGAGAGGTAACAAAATTTTTATGGAAACCAGTATGTTACAAAAAGTCAGGGATGGAGTTACAAACCCTGTTCCGCACAACAATTTTTTACTATAATTTTCTGATCCTATTGAAAAAATTATTAATAATGCGGTGGCTTGGTAATGTTCCAACACCGATTTGGAGATTAACAATGCAATTACCATTAAATGTTTGTCAACAATTTGGACAATTTGCTTATCAGGATGAACAACGAGGCATTGAAGCTATCACGACTATTCAAGATTTTATTGAAGAATATCAGAATAGTAGCCTTTCTAGCAATGAATCACTAGCAAAAGTAGTAAAAATTGAACGGAATCAAGCGGGGATTGTTACCATAGCGAAAAGCGTCAAACTCTTGCCAAATATACAAATTAACTTAAAAGCACTAATAGAAGATACCCACGAATGTTTAAAGGAGGCTACTAATTTCATTACTATTATAGGTGGGGCAACCTCAGACTCAGATTGGCTTATGAAGGTGGGTGCAGTTTTGTACTTAATTCAATTTGTCATTAGTTTAATAACGATTAGATTGAGATCACAACATGCCAGAGTTTTAGTCGCCTTGCATCACTTATGTCGCAGTGAGTTAAGGTTGGAAATTCCTTTATCGGAATTGCAAGCTAACTATCATTTCAGTTTAAGTATTGATGAACTAGAGGAAGTTTTGGAAGATTTGGTTGATTTGCATTGTATTAGTCGTCAGCAAGATGTTATTTATCTGACAGAGAAAGTTATCTTGAAAGATAATTAAAAAAATTATAGGAGGGATAACGCTGTCCACGAAGTGCTTTACCATGATTTCAGAACTTAATTTATCTTTCCAGAATTCTCAGCAAGTCACCATTCGCTTCGCTCAATATCCCCCGGTGAATGTCGATTTTACTATACCACTCACTGCCCAAGATAAAGAGGCGATCCGGCATTATTTAGAAGTCTATGCCACGCAGTATGTGATGGATATTGATGATCAAGAAGCCAAGCGAGTTACCGCGCAATTACCGCGATGGGGACAAGCACTATTTGATGCGATATTTAATAATACTTCAGCAAAACAGTTATTTACTCAATTTATCAATACATCCAGTGATAAATATCTAGTTACGATTACCGCCCAACAACCTGAAATTTTATCTTTACCGTGGGAATTATTACATAATGCTGGGCAATTTTTATTTGCATTTCAGCCTTCGATTACGATTCTACGGCGGATTCCACTACTTCAAACTCAGTTTCCAGCTTATGTGCCTCAATCGCATTTACATATCTTGTTTGTTATCAGTCGTCCGCAAGGTGTTAGTTTTATTGATCCACGCACCGACGCCCAAGCAGTATTAAAAGCTATTGAAAATTATTCTGCTATCACGGTGGAATTTTTACAACCAGCCACGTTGGAAAATTTATGGCAACGTTTGCAAAATTCTGGGTTGCAGCGTGTTGATGTGATTCATTTTGATGGGCATGGTATTTTTGATAAAACCGGCAAATTAAGTGAAAAAGGTAACCTATCAAAACAATTAGGTGGGCATTTTCCTCGAGATTTGCGTAAGAAATTGCGTAATTTAAGAATTGGCGCAAATACTGGTTATTTGTTATTTGAACAAGCGAGCAAATATGGAAAAAATGGTAGAGACCAATTTTATGTCCCAACTTCTTGGTTAGCCTATTTATTGTCAGAGTCTAAGGTACGTTTGATAGTATTATCGGCTTGTCAGTCAGCCATGGTGAGGCATGACAATGATGAAACTGACGAAGATCCTATCGGGAGTACCGCCGTGGGTTTGGTAACAACCAGTGTACCGTCAGTTTTAGCTATGAGTTATTCAGTGATGGTACGAGTAACAGAACTGCTGTTTGGCGAATTTTATCGGGAAATTGCCCAAGGTAACAGTGTTGGAATGGCTTTAGATAAGGCGCGCCAAGCATTATTCCAAGATAAAAAACGCCGTGATTTGCAACGTGGACAAGAGCGTGTTGAAATTCAAGTCAGTGATTGGTTTTTGCCCACTTTGTATCAAGCCGGTGAAGACACACCGCTTCTTACTTCAAGAATGACACCAACATCCCCAAAATCTCATCAGCATAATTTATCTCAATTATCAGAGGTAGGTTTTTGGGGGCGACGTAAAAAGTTATGGCAAATTGAAAATTGGTTTGTCGACGGAGTACGGCGTGTCGTGGTAAGTGGCTTTAGTGGGCAAGGCAAAACATTCTTAGCTCAAAAACTGGGGCGTTGGTTATTACAAAAAGCCATGTTTGATGCAGTAGTATTTGTGGATTATTCCGGTTATCAAGGATTGGATGCAGTGCAATGGGCGGTGACAACCTTGGGTTCAGTGATTGGACAAAGTTTAATAGATGTGGCAGCAGCAGATGTCGTGTTGCAGAATCAGCGTATATTATTAATTTTAGATAATTTAGAAGGGTATGCTACTGAGAAAAAAGATACTTTGCAGGAATTATTAACGATTGCTCAGCAATGGTCACTATTGGGTAAAACTCGCGTTTTGATAACAACCCGTCCACTGGTATTAGAACATGAAGCTTATCCAGTACGTGATGAAAATGCCGATTTTCGGCGATTGGTATTAGCAGGTTTGAATAAAGAAGATGCCTTACATTATTTTGAACGGTTATTGGTATTATTAAATAAGTCGGTGCGTTTACAAACTGATGAGTTGTTGCATTGGTTTGCTAAAGTACAGTTTCATCCATTATCGATTAGTTGGTTGGCGCATTCTTTAGAAACTGAGGATTTAGCAAGTTTAGAAACTCGTTTAAACCAGTTAATGCTGGAATTGCCTAACAATCCAGTTGAGGCAACCTTGCAATTAGTGATTGAGCAGTTGGATGAGGAATCGCGGCGATTGTTACCGAGGTTGGGGATGTTTCAGGGTGGGGCGATGGAAAATATACTGCTGGGTGTGACCGAACTAAGAAAATTTGAAGAATCCTCTTCTATAAAAGAGATAAGGAAATCTATACAAGCAAAGCAGAGTGATAATCCCCAAGAAGTCATTGAAAGTTTTGGTTTAAAAATGGAATCGTTATCACAAGCATTTATAAATTCTCTTTGTAGAGAAGTGAAAGAAGATAGGAAGTTCAAATTTTTAATTGAAAAATTTTCCGGTTTCCCAGAACCTGGGTTGGCGCAAGGAGTTAATGAATTGACATGGTCAACATTGCGTTGGCAATTAGCATCTATTGGTTTAATTCAAGTTAAAGATATAGCTGGTCAAACTTATATTCAATTTCATCCTAATCTGGCGTATTTTTTACGATTAAAACTATCATCTACAGATAAAGCAAAATTAACTGTTCGCTATCAACAGTATTATTATCAATTATCTAATCAACTAGAATCTGATGATACCAAAAATCCTGCTGAAACTCGTGCCATACTTCGATGGGAACTACCTAATTTACTTTATGCTGCTTATGAAGTGTTAGCGGTAGGAATAGTATGGGCAGTGGAGTTTGGAAATAATGTTAGTAGATTTCTTGATATTTTTGGACTTAGTCGTGAGAAAACCGTACTGACTCAACTTATTAAAAGAACAAAAGGAAAAAAGGATTTTGATGCCTTTTATTTAGTTGATATCAGCCAAGCAAAACAATTACTCAATCAAGAAAGGTATCAGCAAGCAGAACAGTTATTTCATCATTTATTAAGAAAGGTAAAAAAATCTAGTTATGAACATAGTGCTGTTTTAACTCACTTAGGAAATTGTCTTGAGAAACAAGGACAATTGATTCAAGCAGAGAAAAGTTATCGAGATGGATTACTTATCGTAGAACAACTAAAGACTTCGCGAAGCGTTAGACGACAAACTGGTATATTACAAGCCAATTTAGCAAATGTATTAATGAAAAAAGGTGATTATAAACACTCATATACCATCTATAATACTGCCTTGGATATTGCAAAAGAACAAAATGATATCCGTCAAATAACTGTTATAAAAGGTCAACTAGGTTCTCTAGCATTTTTAGAAGGTAAGTTGCAAGAAGCCCAATCATACCATGATGATACATTAAGTACTGCACAACGGTTAAATGAACCAGAAATGGAAGCCACCGCTTGGTATCAGCTTGGTCTTGTATACCAAAAACAAGGTAACTTAAATGATGCAGAAGAAGCATATCGTAAAGCTGCATTAATTCAAGAGCAATTAGAAAATACAACTATAGTAGAAACATGGAACAGTTTAGGAACAGTTCTTCATGCTACTGGAAAATTTGAAGAGGCTAAAGCATGGTATCAAAAGGCTCTTGCTTATTCTCAAGCTATAAACAGTGAGAATTACTTGCTCATTTCAAATATACTCAATAATCTTGCCGAGTGCTTGAAAAATAACTTTCAAAGTTTGGAAGAAGCACAGCAACTAGCAGAAGAAGCTTTGGCTCTTAAAAAAAAGAAGATTGATCCAAGTTTAGCGCAACTTTGGGGTACCTACATGCTATTGGCAAAAATTGCCGAACAACAAAATCAGCCGGTACAAGCAAAATGTTATCGTTACCTTGCAATAGAAGCAAAAGCTAATTCATTTAGAACTCAATACGAATTACAGAAATTTAATGGATTAATTACTACAGTAATAGATTATGTTGCAAAACCTAAACAACAAAAAACGGTCTTGCATTTAATGAAAAAGAATGAACTTCCTGAGAAATTAATCACTATTTTCCAAAAAATATTTGATGGAGAAAGGGATTTGGATAATTTGTGTAAAAAAAACTTGGAATTTTCTACGATTATTTATTTCATCCTTGAACGCCTTAAAAATAAAGTTACGCTAGGTTAAACCGGATTTAACGGATTAAGGAATAGATAACCGGATTTACCTACTCGCGGGACGGGGTTTGCAACCCCGTCCCTTACGTTTAGACGCGTAGGTTGGAGTGCTCTTGCGAACGCCAACATTTATTTATAGTTCTGTTAATAGGTTGTTGGACTTCCTTCGTCAGTCCAACCTACGTGCTACGTTAAATTATTTTTACAGGTTATAACCCGTTTCATCGTGCAATACGGTGTCCAGACCTTCCACCTCTTGCTCGGAGGTGACCCGTAAACCTAAGGTTGCATCTAGGACTTTCAAGATGATCCAAGTCGCGATAGCACACCATGCAAAAGTTGCTATAACTCCGATGAATTGTACAGCGACTTGGCCTCCAATTGTCATACCTGCCGCTAATCCTGATCCCCCGAGTATGGCGACAAAGACACCGGTCATGAGGGTGCCAAGGATTCCACCCACCCCATGTACCGGGAATACATCAAGGGAATCATCAATATGTAGCACACCTTTGACATAGGCAGTGGAGTAGTAACATATTAGTCCAGCGCTAGAACCGATAATCAGGGCACCAATTGGACCGGCATAGCCGGAGGCTGGGGTGATCGTGCCGAGTCCCGCTACCATACCCGTGACAATACCAAGCACGCTGGGCTTGCCATGCCGTAACCATTCCATCATCATCCACGCGAGCGCCCCGGAAGCCGCGCCAATGTGAGTCACCAGCATAGCCATGCCAGCATTGCCATTTGCAGCTAACGCACTGCCCGCATTGAAGCCGAACCAGCCTACCCATAACATAGCGGCGCCAGCCACGGTCATAGTTAGGTTATGAGGGGGCATGGCAGTTCCTGGAAAACCTTTCCGCTTCCCCATCACCAATGCTGCGATTAGTGCGGCCACGCCAGCATTGATATGCACGACTGTACCACCAGCGAAATCAAGTAGACCCATCTTAGCAAGCCAGCCACCGCCCCATACCCAATGGCAAATTGGCAGGTAAACGACTGTCAACCAGATAGCTGAAAAGCATAGCATGGTGGAGAATTTCATCCGTTCGGCAAAACTACCGGCAATGAGGGCTGGAGTAATAATAGCGAAAGTCATTTGGAACATGCTAAATACGGTTTCTGGAATACTACCAACTAAGCTGTCGCGCCCCATATTATTAAGAAGTATACGATCAGATCCGCCAATCCAAGCATTCATGGCACCGCCATCACCAAAGGCTAAACTATAACCATAAAATACCCATAGAATAGATACTATACAAGTAATAGCAAAACATTGCATGAGCACCGAGAGTACATTCTTGCTTCGTACTAGACCGCCGTAAAATAAAGCTAAGCCAGGTATGGTCATAAATAGCACTAATGCGGTAGCGGTTAGCAACCATGCCGTGTCACCGACACTGAGTTCAGCGGCTAAGACCGATTGTGGCCATATATTCATTAATAATAAAAATAACAAGGTATTAATAGCTTTTGGTCCGAAATAACTCATTCGATTTTCCTGTAATATCTGTTTGGTTTTGCTAGGTTTATGTTAGCTAGCTATTTTGTTACGGGTCATTCGTTGTCAACATTTCTTAAAGTGCATCGGTACCGGTTTCTCCAGTCCGAATACGGATCACGTTTTCAATAGAGGTGACAAAGATTTTACCATCTCCAATTTTATTGGTATTAGCCGAACTGGTAATCGCTTCAATGACTCGGTCAACGTCATCCTCTGCAATTACAATTTCGATTTTGACCTTAGGTAGAAAATCTACTATATATTCTGCTCCCCGATAGAGTTCCGTATGACCTTTTTGGCGGCCGAAACCTTTGACTTCAGTCACAGTAATGCCATTTACTTCTATTTCTGAAAGCGAGCGACGGACATCATCTAATTTGAAAGGTTTGATAATTGCGGTTATGAGTTTCATGATATTGTCCTCAAAGGATCAAATGATGGTCTTAATAGCCATATGATTCACATAATTTTACAGTTCTACCACTGACCCTCTTGCCAGAGTACATCATCTCGGTGAAGGGATACAACCAAACAAGCACTATATAACGTTTTTAAAGATCACGCCAGTGTAATTTGCAGCACCTATCAAGCCCCCGCTCTAGCAAAAAGGTAGACAACTTCTTACGCCACTCAGAAGGTTCAGGTGAAAACCAACGTTTCTTATCGGCTGCTTGACCAATCGGCAACTTGCGACAACGATTAACTAATGCTTTGTAGAACCAATTTGCGCGCGTCGTATTGTATATAAATCTTTTAAGTGTTACCTGTCCTCCATGATAAGCTGATAACATTCATAAAATTGGCTCGAAAAATTGGCTCGAAAATTTTTGTCGTGTATTTTAGTTCTTACGTCGAACTCATTAGAATAACAATCCAAGCTACATACTAAATAGCAGTGATATTATGTCCAAACAACCAACTTATAACGATATTTACTTTGACCTATTTAAAAAGTACGAGGTAGGGTTAGCAGAAATCCTTGGTCCCACGGGTAACGGTAAGACCAGTGCCTTGTATAAAGATTTCAATAATGAAGGATGTTTTATTCTCAATGAAATTGCCAAAGCCAAACGGCAAGCGATTTTTATGACGGATAGAAAAAACATCGTTAAAGAAGTCGCCAATGCCTGTGAACAAGCCGGCATCAAGCATGTCTATTACCGAGCTAATCACGAAATTATTATCAAAATTGTTCAAGAGAAGCGGTTTAATCGATTACTGACTGAGATAGGTGAATTAGGTTTATTCGGGGCAATGCGTTTTCATACTGAACAAAGTCTCCGCGAACGGTTGGTTGAAGTCCAACGACTTTTAAAAATGCCTTGGCATTATAAGGATGTGAATGAACATTGTAATGAAATTCTGCGGGCTTGTAGAGAAGCGGTCAGTAAACGTGTCAAAGGTCTTCACGACGAATCGTCATCAAGGAAAGCCATTCTCAATTCTCCGTTGCTGCAAGAACTTTTTCCATTTCTCGCCTTTACTCAAGATACTGCCAACGTATTACTTATTGGTACCACCCAAAGATTGGGCTATCCCATGTTTAATGGCGAAAGCCACCAATCGGTTTATGAATTATCAGGCTACTACATTTTTATAGACGAATTTGACCGTCAAGTGGATGCTTTTTTAGATCATTTAGTAGAGGATAAGAAAAATCTGCGCCCGGAAATTTTTGTGTCGCACTTTTGTGAATATTATCAAGGCAAGGCTGGAGAATCGAACGCGACTCGAAAAGGCTTAGAAATTGCCGCAGCGTTTGGTCAAGCTCTGTCTGAAATGGGATTACAATTTCCTAGAGGCAAAACGGATAACTATAAATTTTCTAATGCTGATAAATTGTTTAAAAGAACCGAACAAGAAGACGAACCCTTCGGATATATTTTTGATAGTGGTTATACCATTTCTTCGGAGATGTACTATCTGCGGGATAATTTCAAGAATCCTTACGAAGGGGAATTCGTTTTCACCAAGGAAGATAACCATGCCTCTTTTTTGGAGTTTTATCAACCCATTCGAGAGTTTGAAATCAAGATTTTTAACTTCTTTGCTAATTTGAAAAATAGTAAAAAGGTGGATGAAGCCGCTTATCGCCGGCTGCTTACCCTGATCTATGATATCAAAAACGACGAACAAATCACTGAATACCACAAATTCATTGATCAAAATAGTCCGGCATTTCGACCCGGCGCTTCGGAATTTTTAAGAAAAATCTTGCACGAGGTGGAAAATCACTATTTCCGAAAAGAGTATGAAACCCCAGAGCAATTGATTGCTGACCTAGATTTACCTGTTGCGCTTAAACATCTTGCTTTGTCAGAAGAACAACCCTTATTAGCTAATTGGCAGGATAGTCTATTGATTTATCGAGGTGAATCTTCAGCAACGTTAACCTTACCTAACCTGACATCCTTACCATCGCAATGGACTATTTACCTCCTCGCCTGGGAAAACAGTGTGGTACTGTCTCCACTAAAAAATAGTCAGATCATTATGAACGCTAGGTCCATTACGACCTACACTTTATCACGTGGTGATGTAGTCAAAATTAGGAAGCATTTACAACACCCTAATACTTTCCAAATCCTTAAGGTATTTCCTCTGTTAAAACGCTTACGGTGCGATGATAGTTTTTTCACTAGAGGGTATACCTACAACCAAATTATCGACCGACACAGTGCTGACTCTGAAAATCGCCTGGAGGTTAACCATTACTCGCTGAAAATGACTCCTGAAGCCCGTTTATTTGTGCTAGCTGCGAATAATTTAGTCTTTGGCATCAGTGCTACCTCGGATATTTCACAGCAGTATGCTCACTTCAGTTTGCCTTGGATAAGGACCGCTTTATCCGTATTTCGTCAGTCTCAACCAGAAGAAAAACGTCAACGTATCTGCATTCCCGATGCTGGTAGTCGACATCAGTACGATTCTATCATTGCCGACATGTTGGCAGTCAAGGAGAAGACGCGACAAACTCAACTGCATGGGTCAGTCCGTAGGGCGCGTGAGTTGGATAAAAACGATGAGGATTGGTCTGAACGAATTTTAAATGGTTTGCAAGAATTACGTGGTAATGGAGTGAATTTGTATGGTAGTAACATGGTGTCTGAAGGCAAGAAAGACCGTCGCCTACAACGTGTCTCTTTTCATTTTGAAGCGTTTCGTTGGATTATCGAAGAAAGTCATAATGACACTCATTTGATTTTCACTGATACATTTAGTAATACTCTGAAAATATTTAAATATATGACGGCCACACCAGATTCCGAGGAACCAGCACCGTCGGGATTTGCGGCCTTTCGGACTTGTTTGCGACGCGGACCGACTGAAGCCTTCGCGGTTGAACTGATTAAGCCAGAGGAGACCACAGAGGAATCCAAAATTAATACTGTTTTCTTGTTTACCATCAATCGTCCCTCCTCTCAGCCGAACAGTGCCTATATCATTTTTGCTAATGCAGAAGCCTGGGGTAATATTTACGACGACAAGAAGGTGTTTTATAACAGTATCTTCCAACGGGGATTGGAAGAACAACGTAAAGTCATGGTGATAACACAACATGCTTCCGCTTCTAATGGCGTTAACCTCCAATACGAATTGAAAGTAACGCGAGCAGATGGCACCACGGAAATAGTGGAACGAGATTTTGAAAGTTTCTACATGTCTCATCCCCTCTATTACTTTTTTGCCAGCAATTATGATGATGACCGTGATATTCAGTACCGACATAGGGAAACTTCGCAAGAGGTTAGAAACAAGGAAAAATCATTGTATAAAGCCAGCAAACTGAAAGTCAATCAGGTGATTGGTTTCTATGATTTAAAAAAGTTTATTGGAGGTGATTCTGAATTGGATTTTGATCACCTCAATAAAGTCTATAAAAAAACGGAAGATTACCGTAAATACATGATCACCCTCCTGACTCAGGAAATTGGACGTATTGAACGTACAAGAGAACAAGCCAAACCAGCGGAAGTAACTTTACCAGAAGAAATACTGCGAATTATTGAACGAACGGCTATGCCAGATAATAACAGTGGTGCTGTCTTAAGCGAAATCTTGTTTGAAAAGCGGCAATCCCGTTTATCACCTCTATTAAAAGCAATTATCCAGGATATTCATAACACTGCCAAAGAGAAGCATTATCGTAACGAAACGGAATATGAATCACTTGGGAAAATGACTACCCAGTATGAAGATTGGATGAAAAAACTGGTGGAGGTAGAATTTAACCAATTACGCCAAGGTCAACTGACGGAAAATGCGGCTTGGTCTTTACGGAGGTTGTGGGAAGGAATGCGCGAAGCGGCTTTGAAAGGAGATTTTCATTGGCATTGGTCAGCTCAGGAACGCTTTGAATTTGACTTTAAGATGGGAGAAATTTGTGTATTTACCACGACTCATATTTCCTCCAATCCCGAGGGAGAAGCACAAATCTTCATTCGTCGTGAATCTGGTGAAGAACATTTTCTCCCCGAATGGCAGGCTGGCGTTGAAATTTATCAACCCAACAAGGTTTATGAAGTGGTACGTGACAATGTGGTCGTCAGGAATTATTTTGCCTTAAAGGGATTTAAGGAACGATTCGATTTCAGTTATCAGGAAGATAATCTGGTGTTCCTTCCGGAATTCCAAAGAGCGGTTTTACAAGGTGCTATTGGAGAAGAAGCTTTAAAAGCTTTACTAAAGCAGGCAGGTATTGAAATAGAAGCTAATGATAAGATTCCGCATGAATTGTTTGAATTAGTGGATTTTAAAATTAAAGGCTTGCCAATTTATGTAGATGCCAAACATTGGGATGATCGTGTCATTAAGAATTTTGAGAATATTGACGATGAGGCAATAAGTCGCAAATTGACCCATGAACACTATGTCAAGAAAGGGCATGATACTCTGTTAGCTATCCAGCGTGTCACCGGTGTAAGAAATGCGAAGGTGGTGTATATTAACTTGTTGTTTAGCGAAGGCAAAGGTTATACACAACGAACCTACTATCGCAATGAAGACTGTTCAAGAAAGGTCAATACCTGGGAAGAAGCTTCCTTCGTTTACTTGGCAGGTGCATTAAGTCGGCAAAATAAGAACCGGCACCATGAAATATTTGACATGTTCTTGAATGATGTCTGGCAAGAATTAGCTCAGCTAACCGAAAACAACAAGATCACTGAAGGAGATAAACATGCCCAGTAAGACCAAACAATCCAATCAATTTACCATCAACACCTCTTCTTTGACCGTGCAGCGGAGTAAGATTGATTATGAGAGGTTACGTCAATACTTCTGTATTTATATCTATGACTTGAGTGAATCAAGGATTTATTCACCAGTAATTCCTGACGCGGTACGCTATCAAAGGATGTACAGTAGTTTACGCCAGCAGACTATTATGGCAGATGGTTCACAATATGCCTTCGAGTTCAATAAATCTCGTCGACGCGTCTATATCTGTTTGCCTATTGACAAGCCACCCTTTGAAATTGAGGATTTTGAAGGTGAAAGGTATCAAGCAGTAGAGTTTTTGCCTAACTTGAACGACAATAGCGACATTGCCGATCTGTTTCGGCTGGCTGGTAAGACGTATTGTGTGAAAGACGAAATAGATATGTCCTTTGTTGGACAGGGACCCATGTACTTTCCTACCGGTCGAGTGTACAACTACCCGGTTGAAGAAGAAGGCAAAAGAAAATCTGAAGGTCGGCCGGTATTAGGGGTCTATCCTCGTCACAATTGGAAACGTGACCGCCAACTTGCGGAAAGCAATGGTGGTAAGCAAGATACCTTGGAATTTCTCATGCCGGATAGGTTGCGGCAAATGTATCTGGTTTATAAAACCAGCCCGATTACTAAAGAAAACCTAGCTTGGAAAGCGTATTACAAATTAGCCAGTGGCGGAAAAGCCTTTGTACCGCTTATTCCCAGAGATGTAGATAATTTATCTCAGTATGCTATCTATCGATTGCAAGGTGAAAACCGTCCTGCTCGCAAAAAATCTAAAGAAGATAATTCAGCAACGCTTCAAACCAGTCAAACCGATGAGATAGAAAAAGGTTCATTACCGCCTCAAAAGAAAAAGCAGATTAATTTTTTTGATCCCACTCAACCGGATAAACTCAAACAATCTCGTTGTCACGTTCTGCTATCCACTTATCAGAAATTAGCTCAACACCTCACGAAAATGGGATTACCGACGGAATTGACGCGCATTGAGGTTAAAAAAGTCACTTTACAAAAAAAGGCTAGCTTCCCCTTATCTAAGTATCCTATCACGCTCATTAATGGTCTTTGGCAAGAAGAGGGTGGTAGAAATAATCAACAGCAATGTTTTAATACAATGGTAACGGCTATTCAAAAAATTTTGACGGAAGCGAAAATTTCTATCGAGGTCAAAGAACGAGAAGTATTAAAAAATCCTTTGCCTAACGAACGATTTTTGATTCTCATCGATTACAGTAAAACGGCTTTTGAGAAAGGCAATCCATTGGCAGGATTGCCAGACCCTTATCAAAATGATCTTCTCTATAAAAAACAAGGTGTCGTTATTAAACATCTGAATATCAATACCGAAGATAACACTGCTTTGGAAAGTGACTCAGAAAAAGATCCTGATGGCCAAATTCCACGAGATGACTCTGATATTGACGATTCTGACTCAGAGGCAATGCCACTGCAAATGAGTAAATCGAAATATTTAAATTATAAGTTGCCCACCAACAAACAATTAGAAACCCGTTTGTGGGTCTCACTTTACAACTTGCACATTCTTGATCTGTTGTATCACCCGCGAGAAATTCAGTCACGCTTGCCTAATCAATTTTCTCAAAATTTATCCCTTCTAGAAGGCGTATTTTTCATTTACAAACGCAAAGTTCTGTATTGCAAAGAGAACTGTCTATTTTTTCAGGAAGTTTCTAACCCTACCTTTAAGGAAGATTTGAAACAACTGACGGGACGGAACTATCAAGATATTCTCAGTCAAATGGAACGTTATCATACTTGGAATGTTCAGAAACTGGATAAAGAACACGCAAAAGAACTACATGAAAATAGTTACGTGATGATCTCAAGGGAATACTTACTCGAAATTTCTCAGGGAGATAATTGCCGGGCATTATTTAACACCACGGTAGTTTTAAACCGACTCGAACAACGTCAACGAGGTCGCTCGCTTGACGAGTTCAAGGTCGAGAATTTTGACCAAATACCTTCAAGTTGGCAAGAGATTTTCAAAAAATGGAATGCGGTTGTTGATAATCTTTCCAAAAAGAAAGATGTGGAAGATCTAGTCAGTTTCGAGAAGTTGACTAAGGATTCTGCCAAAGGGGGATATAACGGTTATCAACACCTTGGTATTAGTAAAAATACCAGCAAGAAGTCAGATTTCAATGATCGCTTGTCCAATGCCATTGGAACTGATTTAAGAACCCCAATTAACGGTATGGATTATGGCAAAGGCATCTGGTTTGACGAAAAAACCATGAAGTACATGGTGGGAGGCTGTCAGGCTTTGAAAGGTAACCGGGCACAAGTGAGAAGTAATTTGGTACGTGATATTATCCTATTGGATGGCCAATTTAATCCGGATAAATTCTTTCCGTTATTAAATGTAGATTTTGTGAGAAAGGAAGGTTATCCCGTGTTGCCGTTTCCGTTTAAAATTCTAAAGGATGCAATAGCGTTAGAGGAGACAGGGTGGAAATTTGGTTGCGATAAAGATTTAAGTTCATGAGCTTACATAGCTAAATTGGGTAGTGCTAGACAAGTAGTGATTTTCTCAAAAAACCTGACAGGTTTATATCACTACTTGTTTAGCACTACTACCCTATTTTCGTCTCACTTTGAAACGCTCTTCCCATCTTGTCTATATACTGATCTCTTTTCCCGTTCTTTCTTTGAGTGCCCTTGAAACTTCTTTCGGTAGCCGGTCAAACAGAGGATATTAGGGAGAATAGCGTTTAGGAGCAGTTGCACAGGCTATACTCCTTATTTGTTGGAACGTCATGACCTTCATTTTGATGGACTAATCAGGTAAAAGTTGGATATCACATTATTTTACGTAATATTGGGTTTAATTTGCTAACTTTATAAGAGATTTAATTTAATATTAAAATATTAAAATATAAATTTTTTTATACTTTAAAACAGTCCCAGCTTTAGTGAGGACTAAAACCTTAACTTAATAGCAGTGATGCTTTGCGTGGAAAGTCATACCATGACTGGTGTTTTGCATCATTTAAGGAGGTTTTCTTAATGCAACTATTAAACTTTTCTGCTAAAACTAAATTCCATATTGTTTTTTTAATCTTATTAAGCTCTCTTTTATTTGCAAATGCTAGTTTCTCAAAATCAATTCATGAAGATTTTGATAATGGTGTGGTAAACGATTGGAGCGCTTATGGCGGTACTTGGGGATTAAGTGATGGTGCTGTCATTATTCCCAATGGTCAAGGTTATAAGGCGGTCAGTTCAATGACTTTTACTGATTTTATCTATGAAGCCCGTCTCAAAATCAATTCTGGCAGCGGCAATGTCGGTGTCATTTTTCGCGTTTCTAACCCGGCGGTAGGCGTAGATAGTTTTAAGGGCTATTATGCCTACATCGAACCCAGTAACAATTTGGTTGGTCTTGGCAAAATGAATAACGACTGGACCTTTATAACGAGTACGAATAGCCCGATAAATTATGAGACTTGGTATGATCTTAAAGTTGCAGCGGTTGGTGATAACATTAAGATTTATTTGAATAACGAACTTAAAATAGCGGTTAATGATTCTGAACAGGCGAGCGGTTCAGTAGGTATAAGAAATTGGCTTGCCGATGCCATGCTAGACAGCTTGACCGTGATTTCTCCAGTAGTCGGTATCTATTCCATATCCGGAACAGATTATATTGGCGAGTATACCGGAACTGCCGAGTTAAGAGCTAACCACGACGGCTCATACCAATTGATAAAGTTGCTTGATTATAACGCCTATACCTATAAATCTTTTCATGTTTCATCCGCGCTTGAAGGGAATGCGACGCTTAATGAAGATAGCACCGTTTCCATGTTTTTTGATCTAGATAGGGTGGGGTTTATCAAAGAGGCCGATGGATTGGTCAGAGATAGTGACTTTCACCATAATATGCCGCTACCGGTAACAGAAACGCTGATCCCATCAGGAGATGAAAAATACGACGGTGTTTATTCAGCTACCTATAATTCGATAACTTATCGCTTTTATGAAACTTGGCATCGGAGCACCGATAATGGGAATCAACTGATATGGCGTAATTTGAGACAGGATATTCCAACAACTGATAATCCTTATTCCGATGCGTTGGATACAATTTTGTCTGTTTCGGAATATGATGAATCTTATTACAATACTTTGCCCGAGGTAGCACCCTACATTGACCGGGACGAATTTAAGCAGAAAATTCATTTCTGGGTTTTTGATCCCACCGACTTTGAATATTATCAACAACCGGCAAACCAACAAAGATTAAGAGTCATCCAGAAAATCATTGATCCGATTAGCCTAGCGGAAACTTTGTTGCGCAATCGTGCCTACCGCTGGAAGCTTCATGAAAAAGAAGCCTTTCTTGCTGAAGCGGTGCAAACCATGCAGATTAATGAGTTAGGCATGGTATCCAGATGGGACGAAGCTGAAAATCGCTACGTTCATGACGGAGATGCCTTATTATGGACTGGGGTTTATGTCGCTGCGATGGCGAAGAAATATCTGTTGACAACAGATCCGACTGCGCTTGAATACTTGCTTAAATCATTGAATGGTATTGTCAATACTATTGAAATTGTAAGAGATAACCCGAATGACAATTTGGAAGCGACATTTGCCCGAACCATCATGATCGATAGCGGCCAATCTGATCACGATCCGGAATGGCGCCGTGGAACGATGAAATACGCGCCGGTTACCAACGTCGAGTATAAGCGCGGTGGCAATAATGACATGGCGCGAGGCATCTTTATTGGGATGTTATGGGGCTATAAAGCACTAAAAACACTTTCTAGCACTGAATATGATACCGTTATGTCAAAATATGGGGATCTAAAAATCCGCATGATTAATGCGCTGGTAGATTTAAGGAGCCAACATGATGCTCTATTTCTGAATAAGTGCCGGCCGTTGCAGTTATGGGAAGCCACCAAATGGCCTAATACCCTGCAAATGAACTTGGTGCTTTACAATATCATCAAAGATTTTCCACAATATAAACCGATACTGGATTGGAATGATGACATCAAAGTCTGTTATGACAGTATCAATAAGTATTCACAACTGTCTGATCTCACTTTCATGAATATTGGTGGTATCGTCAGTGATTGGTCCGGAAATCATCTGAGTATATGGGGATTATATAATAACTATCAAGGATTTATAGATGCTGCCGGTAATAACTCAGCAGAAGTACTTCATTATAAAGGCGTCTTCACCGATATAGACGAAAAAATGCTATCTCACCGTATGGGACTTTTTAAACTGATGTCTGGCACCTTAAGACATCAGCCTAATCACAGTGACTGGGTCGATCAAGCCATTTGGAGATTGCGAGAAATACCTACACAAAGAGAGCAATTTCTAATCGATTGGATGATCAACCCCAAATTTACGGTTTCTCCATACCCAGAACTGCTCTGGAAATATAAAAAATCAGATTCGGCCGAGCGATTGCAGAGTTTAAGGGCATATCCTTTGTTTGAGTCAACCACCTCCAGTTATTATTGGAAAGATAATCCTTTCAATAAGTTTAGAATCTGGGGATATTCGGGACAGTCGGGAATAGATTTTCTCATCGCTTACTGGTTTGGAAGGTACTATGAGGTTATTAGTGCTGATATGTAATATCTAAAGATTTTGATAAGTGCTGTTCGTACCGATAAAACCTTTAGCACATAGTTGGATTGAGGAACGAAACCCAGCTTATTTAAGACCAACACCATTAGATAACCAATGGTTAGCTGGGTTTCTTAACCCAGCCTACTCTTGCTAATTGATTTTATTCAATAGCTCTTTTGCACTGCAAAATACTAACTTGTTGGAATTATTAAATTGTTCATTTAAACTGCGTAAGTTTGAGAAGCTGGGTTTCGTTCCTCAACCTAGCCTACGTGCTACGTACTTTAGATTAAGGAAAATACCAATGACAACATTTCACCCCGAAACGCCTAAGAAATGTCCTCCGAAAGACGCAGTTTCACCAAATGGAAATTTTTTTCGTTTTGTGTTTAATAATCCTCCAATACCAGACGATTTTGTAATTTGGGTGTATGAGCCAGAAAACAAACATTATCTAGATGACAGAAAGAGGAAAGGTGATTGCGGAGCTTTTGCGATGTCAATGCTGTCAAAAGAAGGAATAACACGTTCAAGAGGATTGTTTCAACATCCATTGAAAAAAAAAGCTATACAAAGAAACTCATTTTTTGGCTTAGCTCAAGTGAAACTCGACTCAAATTCTGGCAAGATTAAAAAAACCGGGCAAAATCCACATCACTATGATCTATGGCCATATCTAAATAGTAAACTTGAATATAATAGAGTTGTATCACGAAATTTAAAATGCTATTTTGCTAAAAGGAGAATATAAGAAAGAACAAGTTTTGAAAACTTAGGAAACCGGGTATGAAAATGCAATTGACAGAACTCACAACTGAG
>JAAUSR010000118.1 GCA_012032555.1 Thioploca sp. | reverse complement strand
CAGTCCGGCTGACACGGAGACAACACCAGCGGATAAAGATTCAGAGCCAGTTCAAGATTCAGCAAAGGAAGCAACAGCTTCACCTTCACCAGCTAGTAAACCCGTTGAACCATCAACCACTGAAGGTTCAGTTACTCAAGAAACCAGTCCGGCTGAAGAAGAACCGGCAGCTAATACTGAAAAACCTTCAGAATAAATCTTGTAGGGTGTGCATCGCACACCTACATTCATTGCCATAGTTAGCATCTATGGTGGGGCAAGATAGGCATGAGTGATTACGCCGAATTGAGAAGCATCGAAAACGAAAAACGAGCACCCCGGGAATCGTTGAAGTACAGTTGTAGGGTGGGCAATGCTCACCCTACTTGGCTTGGCTTAACTTAATGGCAGTGATGCTCCCACATGGGAATGAAAAATAGCATTGCGGTGCTTATGTTGCCGATAAAACTAAAGTTGAAGTACAGTTGTAGGGTGGGCATTGCCCACCCTACTTGGCTTGTAGGGTGTGCATCGCACACCTATCATTGCCATAGTCAGCATCCATTATGGTGGGGCAAGATAGGCATGAGTGATTACGCCGAATTGAGAAGCATCGAAAACGAAAAACGAGCACCCCGGAAATCGTTGAAGTACAGTTGTAGGGTGGGCAATGCCCACCCTACTTGGCTAAAGTTCAATTTAATTAAGGATATAACCATACTCGCAGTAAAGAAACTAATTTTTCGGTATTCACCGGTTTAGCCAAGTAATCGTTAGCACCCGCTTCAATACATTTGGCTTTATCCCCTTTCATGGCTTTAGCAGTGAGCGCAATAATGGGAAGTTTGCGAAATTGCGATTGCGCACGAATCTTCCGAGTAGCTTCATAACCATCCATGCCAGGCATCATGATGTCCATCAAGACGACAGCAACGTCAGGATGCTCGCTTAACCGCACTAAAGCATCTTGACCATGATGAGCGGTGATAATTTCCATACCTTTACTTTCTAATGAGGCGGCTAATGCAAAGACGTTACGCATATCATCATCTACCAATAAGAGTTTTTTACCACTTAAAATCGCTTGCGGATCATGAACTTTATGCAAAATTTGTTGTTGTTCTTGCGATAATTTCGCTTCAATTTGATGCAAAAATAGGGTCACTTCATCTAATAGTCGTTCTGGTGAATGCACTTCTTTAATAGTGAGCGTTTCCGCACATTGTTGTAAAACCGCTTCTTCCAAAGCGGTTAATTCGCGTTCTGCATAAACAATCACGGGAATATCATGAGGTAAGTTAGAATTATGACTAAGTTGTTTAAGTAATTGCGTACCATGACGGTTTTCGACATCGATATCTAATATCAAACAATCAAATGAATCTGACTGTAATTGTTGTTGGGCTTTAGCGCGATCAGATACCATCTGTAATTGAATGCCATCACCTTTAACTAATTTGATTATGTTATGTTGGTGTTGCGGATCATCGGTTATCACCAGCAGATTTTTTACAATTTTATTGATAAAATTATCAATATTATTAAAAATCTTAGTCAATTCAGTCATTCCCACTGGTTTGATGCAATAGCCAATCGCCCCCAGTTGTTTAGCTTCTTTACTTTGATCCGAACCAGAAACAAATTGGACTGGAATATGGCGCGTTTCCGGTTTACCTTTCAGTTTTTCCATGACGGTCCAACCATCAATTTGAGGTAAGCCAATATCAAGAATAATAGCGCTGGGACGATATTGTTCTGCTAACTGTAAGCCACTGTAGCCATCGTGAGCGAGTAGACATTTAAATTGCTTTTCTTGGGCGAGACCCATCAGAATATGAGAAAAATTAACATCGTCTTCGATAATGAGCAGTGATTTATCCCCAGGTTGAAGGTGATTTCTATCATCTTGAGGGATAGTTTTCGTGGAGAGAGGCAATTCGATTACTGGTGTGGCTGGTAACGCCAGCGTAACGGTATTGATTGGGGACGGTAATGTCGGTGTCGGTAGTGATTCAATCGGTTGCTGACCAGTGGTATTCCATCTCTCTGGAAGATATGCCGTAAAAGTACTACCTTTTTCAGCTTCACTGTGTAATTGAATTTCTCCACCCAGCAATTGGGCGAGTTGTCGAGAAATGGATAATCCCAGCCCGGTGCCACCATACCGCCGACTAGTCGTTCCATCAGCTTGTTGAAACGCTTCGAAAATGATTTTTTGTTTATCTTTCGGAATGCCAATGCCAGTATCGATCACATTAAAGGCAATAGCTTGCTGCAGTTTAAGTTGACTGCGTGATAAATCAACGTTGTTGGGGGGACGGGTAATATTTAACGTTACGCCACCAGTTTGAGTGAATTTAAATGCATTCGCTAACAAATTGGTAATAATTTGCTTGAGACGTTGGGGATCGGTGTACACTGCTGCGGGTAAGTTTTCCGCTATTTGGACCGTGAAAGTAATCCCTTTCTTTTCTGCCAAAGGACGGAATTTTTGTTCCAGTGAAGCGGTTAAGTCGGTAAAGGCTAATTCTTCCGGATTAACTTCTAATTTCCCGGCTTCAACTTTCGATAAATCTAAAATATCATTAATTAGCGTGAGGAGATCATTGCCGGAGCTATGAATAGTGCGGGCATATTCAGCTTGGGTAGCAGTTAGATTACCATTTTTATTATCAGCTAATAATTGCGCCAGTATCAGCATACTATTTAAGGGGGTACGCAATTCATGCGACATATTCGCTAAAAATTCGGATTTATACTTACTGGCTAATTCTAATTCTTCTGCTTTGGCTTGTACTACCGCTGTGGCTTGTTCTAGTTCCGTATTCTTAATTTGAACAGCGGCTTGCTGACGCTCTAATTCTTGACCGCGCATTTGTAACATTTCATTAGATTGGCGTAACTCTTCCTGCTGAGACTGTAATTCTTCAGCTTGGGATTGCAATTCTTCCGCTTGACCTTGTAACTGCTCATTAGTTTGTTGTAATTCTTCTTGTTGGGCACGTAATTCTTCGGCTTGTTCTTGACTTTGCTCGAGTAAAATTTGCATTTGCGTGCGCGATTCGGCGGTGTTAATCGCAATAGCAATCAGCGGTAAGATTTGGTTTAAGAATTCTAACTGCGTAGGCGTGAAAGGCGTGAAAGCCGCTAATTCAATCGCCCCTTTTAAACGATTTTCGTAGAGAAACGGTGCGATCAGAATCGCACGTGGTGGTGATTCGCCTAAGCCAGACTGAATAAACACATAATCCGCCGGCGCTTGTGCCGTAACGAATAGCTTGCGTTCTAATGCCGCTTGTCCAATAATGCCTTCACCAATTTTGAACTCATACACCGCATTTTTCCGCCACACGTAGGCATGACTGGCTATCATTTTTAGGTAGGGTTCTGCCTGATCAGCTTTGAAAATATAAAAAGCACCCACTTGGGCTTCTAAATACGGTGTCAAGAAATTAATAATATCTTCTGCCAATTGCACGATATCTTTCTCGCCGCTGGTTTGCTCACCTAACTGGCTTTGCCCAGTTTTTAACCAATTTTGGATATTATTTTGCGTCGTGGCTTCATGGAGTTTATGTGCGGTGGTTTCGAGTGCCGTTTTAATCGTGCTAAAATCTCCTAAAAAACGTCCTTGCATTTGAATTTGCATGTCACCAGCCGCTAATTGCGCTAAGGCTTGACTGGTTTCCGTGATAATTAGTTGTAAGTCATTCGCCATGTGATTAGAAGCTTGTTTAATCTTGGCAAATTCACCGGGAAATTCGCCAGCAATTCGCGCAGTCATCTGACCTTGTGCCAATTGGCTCAAGACGATGTTCACTTCTTCAATTAACCGTTGAAACCGCTCTGCCAAGTTATTCATGGCATTTAACAATAAACCCACTTCATCTTGAGTTTGATGAATTTCAACCCGCGCCGCTAAATCACCCGCTGCTAAGCAATGCGACAGTGCGACCGTCTTAGTTATCGGCTGAACAATTCGCCGAGTGATGATAACCGCGACGATCATTCCCAAGATTACGGCAATAGTTGCACCAATAATCAGGTAAAAATGAATAACCTGAATTTCTTGAGTCATTTTGTCGTGTTGATCTTGCCGGGTGACTTCATTAGTGGTTTGGGCTTCTTGAGCCAGAGCCATCATTTCTTGATGGGCTTGATTTTGTTTAGCAGTGAAATCAACATCATGTTGAAAATCGACTTGATACTTTTCTAGTGCCCAAATGATCTCTTTGCCTTGCTTGATATGTTTCTCAATGGTAAAACGCTGGGTTAAATCCTGAGCCAATTTCAAAAGTTCAGTTATCTCGCGGTTAACTTGGTTAGCATATTGAACCTCACCGCTGGAAATAATAAACTGCTTCTCATAATAGCGGGCTGTAAGAATACCTTGAATAAGCCGGTTAGCATCATTAGCTTTAGCTAGTTTGTCGTTGATAAGCGCAGTATTTTCTTGGAGCCGCTGAGTTAATTGTGCGGATTGAGCCAGGTGAATTGCCTGCATTGATTTCAGGGCTTCCGCAATCGTATTGGTTAAACTTGACAATCGTTGTTGTTGTTGACTAGCTACATCACGGCGATTTTGCAAGAAATTCAAGAAAAGTTGTTGATATTGTCCGTAACTGATTAACAGAGCATCAATTCGATCAAGGTCAGCCGGTTGTTGCAAGCGAGTTTTTAGGCTTCTAGCCAAATCGATAATATCTTGATTAATTTTTTGCCATTCAGCGAATTTTGCGGCGTCATCTTGTTGCAGTAGCGCAAGATGTAACGTTTTAGCAGCTAAACTTAATTTAATTAACTGATTAGCATCATCGATTTTAGCAAGGGTATTTTGGAGAAAGCTAGCTGATTGCTGTCTTCGGGTTTCTAATGGCTTGGTTGGCTTCGATTGAATTGTTTCAGTTTCAGCTTGATCATCAACTTTAACCTTCAACTGGGCAGCTAATTGTGCAGCTTGATCAGCATGAATCGCTTGCATTTCCTGTATCGCTTTTGCCATTGCTGTTATCATAGCCTCTTGATCTTGATATTGTTGTTCGGCAAATTGAGCTTGCTCAGTGAGATAATGCTGAAAAACTTGTTGATATTGCGAATAATTAGTTAAAACAACATCGATTTGATTGAGATTTTTTTGTTGATGAAATCGCGCTTGCAAAGTTTTAGCTAGTTCAATAAATTGTTGATAAGCACTTTGCCACTCAGCTAACTTATCGGCATTGGCTTGAGCGACCAGATTCATCTGTAATAACTTAAGGTTATCAGCTAATTGCAGCAAGCGAGTGGTATCTGCCACATTAGTTATTTTCTCTTGCAAAAAAGCGTCAGCTTGCTTCCTGATATCGTGTAGTTGTTGTTCTTGATCCGCATGATTATCTCTAGCTAATTGCAACACCTTCTCGGCAGATTGTTGCATTGTGCCCATTGCTAGGGCTTTTTGTTGTGCTAACTTGACATAATTCAAGAAAGATGCTTCATATTCATGGGCTTTTTTAATAATATCATCCATCTGCTCTTTATTAATCGTTTGGTGGAATTCGTTTTTGGTTAGCTGAGCTTGGTTTACTAAAGTAGCGACTTGTTCATTAACTTGTTTAATATAACTTTCTTGTGCAGTGAGCTGATAATCTTTCTCGGCTAACTGCGTTTTATAGATACTTTGTACCAGTTGATTAATATTGTTGGTTTTCTCAAATCGCTCAGTGATACTTGCTAAACCATACCAACCCAATCCAGCGACGGTGATAGTCAATATTAAAATCAACCCGAAACCCATTCCTAATTTCACACCCAAAGTCATGCGGAACATATGCCTTTCTCCTTAAGTTAATAATTGGATTACTAAATTAACTGATTTTTTTATTTTTTTGCCAATAAGAATTCCCGTGCTCATAAATTATTCATATTCTATACCAAGCACTTGACTAGTAAATTAAATAATACTAGTTTTTTTCTAACGTATTTACTGAATATCTTTAACTAAGTTAAGTAGGGTGGGCATTGCCCACTAGGAGAAGTATGATTGGTGAAAAGGAATGCACTGCACTACAAGTAGGGTGTGTTGCACCAATCATTTAAATGACAATCGATTTGCTCGTTACCAAGCTCGGCTTGGTAATGCCTAAATCACCCGCTCTCCGTCTCATTTGACTGGCTAATCATGTGTTTGCATCTATTATTGCTGTATTCAAAATGAAGTAGTTGAAAATGTGCACCAAACTCAATCATTTTGCCTTGAGATCTCGGTTTTATCTAAATACGATTCGTGCTACTATTGCGGACTGCGTAACACTAAATAACTATACTGTTAGATAAACTAAGATGCTGACATCAACACCATGGTCTCAAACCCATTATCCCCTCACTTCCCCACAACGCGAAATTTGGTTTGACCAGCTTCTGCATGAAGGAATTCCGTTATACAACATTGGTGGCTTTGTTAAAATATCAGGACCGATTAACCCCATTTTATTTGAGCAAGCGATTAATCTACTTATACAAAAACACGATGCTCTGCGCACGATTTTGATCGAGAAGGTCGATGAAGATGGGCTACCATTGCAGACTTTTGTGGAAACATTACCCATTTCTGTACTGGTGCAAGATTTTTCTGGAAAAAGGATGCGGAACAACTCGCGCTAACGTGGATGCAACAGCGGTTTAACCAACCATTTGAATTGCTGGGCAACCCGCTATTTCGTTATGACCTCGTGAAAACCCATGAGGACTGTTATTACTGGTTAATGCAATATCACCACCTGATTGCAGATGGATATAGCATTGCATTACTTCATCGTTCTTTAGCCAATCTCTATAGCCAATTAGCGCAAGGGCAGACACCTGATTTAACGTCTTCATCATATACGCATTACATCCGTGATGATCGCAATTATGTTGAATCAAATCAGTTTGAACAACAGCGACGTTATTGGCTAGAACAATACCCCACTCTACCTGAACCACTACTCAAGCCACGTTATCGCTCACGGTTTACTGACCCTTTAATGGGCAGTGGTTGCGAAGCCTTTTTCCTGCCTCGTGACGTGTATCAGCAACTTAACAATCTCGCTAAACAAGAGCAAGTAACATTCCTGCATGTCATGTTAGGCCAATAGTTCGGACACTTTTTTCTAAGTCATTGATTTTATATGATACGACTTAAATGGTAACTCATTGATAAAATTATGTATTCTTAAAAACTGTCCGAAGTATTGTTAGGCGCACTTTATGTTTATTTCACCCGAATTGCACAACGTGACGAATTGGCACTGGGGTTACCGGTACTCAATCGGGCTAACGCACAGTTTAAGCAAACAGCCGGGTTGTTTGTGGAGATTAGCCCAGCTTGGTTTCAGTTTGGGCAACACTTAAATTTTTCAGAATTGCTTGTCAAAATTCGACAATTATTAAAAAGTCACTATCGTTATCAACGTTTTCCTATCAGCGAGTTAAATCGAGAAGTGGGTTTAAACAAAACGGGGCGTTCACCATTATTTGATATTAGTTTGTCATATCACAAATTTAATTATGATACAGAATTTGATGGTATCAAAACTTGTTGTATATGGTTACGACAAGCGTGGGAACAAACACCACTGGTTATTTATGTGTATGATTTTCATGTCCAAACCCATGTCAAACTCGATTTTGTTTACAACCTCGCTTATTTCACTCCAGTAGAGATTCAAGCATTACAAAGTCGGTTAATGACGATTGTGCAAGCCGTATTAGCTGAACCGGCTACCTCAATTCGTCGCTTACCCATCCTAACTGAACAAGAAATCTATCAACTCAAAACTTGGAATCAAACCCAAACCGATTATCCGCAAGATCAAACTATCGTCACGTTGTTTGAACAACAAGTCACTCGAACTCCTGATAACATCGCAGTCGTGTTTGAAGACGAACAACTGACTTATCATCAACTTAACGAAAAAGCTAACCAATTCGCACACGAACTACTATCACATCCGGTTCTCCAAGACGCATACAATCCACTGATAGCCATCTGCGTTGAACGTTCCTTAGATATGTTGATTGGCTTACTTGGTATTCTCAAAGCGGGTGGCGCTTATGTACCGATTGATCCCAAATACCCAGCAGAACGCATTACGCACATGCTCAACGACAGTACTGCACCTTTGCTGTTAACGCAAAGCGGGTTAAAAACACAACTACCCGTAACTCAAACACCCATTATTTGCTTAGACGAAACCGATTTCACCGCCCGATCGAGCCAAAACACAGAACCCCCAAGCCAACCTCACGACTTAGCTTACGTGATTTACACATCTGGCTCAACGGGCACACCTAAAGGCGTTATGGTTGAACATCATGCCTTGATCCTACACATCCATGCTATGCAGCACACTTACGCCGTCCAAGCACCAGATCGTGTTTTGCAATTTGCCTCTATGGATTTTGACACATCACTGGAACAAATATTGGTTACATGGCTCAGTGGTGCCGGTTTAATCCCAGTCAAAAACAACGTCATCAGTGCCCACGACTTGCTAAATTTAATGCAAAGCCAAAAAATCAGCATTGCTGACTTACCGCCCGCTTACTGGCAGCAAATGCTGGATATTAACACCACGCAAGCAACACTGCCCGATCTGCACACTCTGATACTCGGTGGTGAAGCGTTACCTTGGGGACTGGCCCAACACACCTGCGATAGCTTTCCTAACCTCAACTGCTTCAATGCTTACGGTCCGACCGAAGCGGTGATTACCCCCACGTTATATCGCTTCCCAACAACTTTAACCGACCGCCATGCTTACGTTTTAATTGGACAACCCCGCGCCAATACTCAAACCTTTATGTTAGATGATTACCAACAACTTCAACCCATTGGCATTCCTGGTGACTTGTACATTGCTGGTGATGGTCTCGCACGTGGCTACCTCAACCGTCCTGAACTCACAAAAGAACGATTTATCGAAATCAACCTACTGGGTACCACGCAGCGGCTTTACCGAACTGGTGACCTCGTGCGTTGGTTACCCGATGGTAACCTTGAATTTTTGAGTCGCCTCGATGACCAAATTAAATTGCGCGGCTTCCGTATCGAATTAGGCGAAATTGAAGGCGTATTAACCCAACACGAATACGTGAAAGAAGTGGTGGTGACACTGTATAAAGGTGGCAGCAATAAAACCCTTGCTGCTTACGTGACGATGAATAATAAAAAATCAATCGTTGAAAATAATCAATTATCCATTGAATTGCGTGATTACCTTAAAACCCGTTTACCTGATTACATGCTGCCCACCAGCTTCACCGTATTAGATAAGCTACCTTTGACTGCCAACGGCAAAGTTGACCGCCAAGCATTACCTGAGCCTAGCATTAAGTATCACAATCAATTTGAAGCCCCGCGTAACGAGATAGAAAGTCAACTCGTAACGATTTGGCAAAACCGATTAAACCGAGATGAAATCAGTATTCATGATAATAGAGTTGTATCACGAAATTTAAAATGCTATTTTGCTAAAAGGAGAATATAAGAAAGAACAAGTTTTGAAAACTTAGGAAACCGGGTATGAAAATGCAATTGACAGAACTCACAACTGAGCGC
>JAAUSR010000117.1 GCA_012032555.1 Thioploca sp. | reverse complement strand
TATCATGAGCAAAACCACTTTCATCTATATAAACAATGGGTTGATTGGCTTGCTGGAACTCAGCTAACTGAATTTGGAAAAGCTGTTGTGCTTGTGGATTGGCTTTGGGATGTTGGAACGTTTTTTTCCGGGAGAGGTTTAATTGGCCAGACGGGGTTTGTAACCCCGTCTGAACGTTTTTCCGGTCAGAGCACTGGTTCATGGGTTGGTGAATGTTAAAACGTGTTCACAGTTCAAAAACTGAGGTTGTGGAAGTTGGCACGTCCCCTCAAGCACATCAGCAAAGCCAGCAGCATTGGTATAAACTGGCGTGGTGGTCTAGTAACGCCGATTATGCCAGACGGGCTTATGCCAGACGGGGTTTGTAACCCCGTCTGAACGTTTTTCCGGTCAGAGCACTGGTTCATGGGTTGGTGAATGTTAAAACGTGTTCACAGTTCAAAAACTGAGGTTGCGGAAGTTGGCACGTCCCCTCAAGCACATCAGCAAAGCCAGCAGCATTGGTATAAACTGGCGTGGTGGTCTAGTAACATTGGACATTTGGTGTAAAATCGTTTTTACTATTTCCATGAGAGTCTCAATCTTTGGGTTATGTCGTGGTAGGAAACCACATTATCCAGTTATCAGGCTCTCATATAAAACTGTCCGAAGTATTGATAATTTAGATAATAGTAAATATTTATCCGCTAAGATTTTTGCTGATCTACAAGGTTGGCGAGAATCAAGCTAATAAAAAATATCGGTAGGCTAAATTCACTAGGGAGAGATCTACAATGAAACATTATATTAATAGCTTATTTATCGGGTTAAGTCTAATTATGGCCGTTGTTCAGGCGGCAGAGTGGGAGGTACAAAGTCGTTCGATTCAATTTCAAACGGTATGGGGAACTGCTAAAAACGACGTATTTGCTTTAGGATATCACGGTGTTATTTTTCATTATAATGGCACCACTTGGCAAGAGATGGACACCGGGACTGTCTCTCATCTTTATGGTCTTTGGGGAAGTTCTGGTCGAGATGTCTTTGCGGTAGGAGCCGAGGGTACGATTCTTCACTATAACGGTAGCACCTGGACGACGATGGACAGTGGCACAGTATATCCACTGGCAGGCGTTTGGGGAAGTTCCAGCCGTAATTTATTTGCCGTAGGCGATGGCGGTACGCTTCTCCACTATGATGGTCAAACTTGGAGTACTGTAAATAGTGGTACCGGTCTTCCGCTTAATGGAATTTGGGGGAGCTCTAGCAACGATGTGTTTGTCGTTGGTGGTCGGGGTACGCTTCTTCACTACAATGGTAAGGATTGGTCAACCCTGAATAGTGGTGTTTCCACACCAATTTATAGCATCTGGGGCAGTTCTAACCGTGATATTTTTGCGGTAGGCAGTAGTGGTGTGATTCTTCACTACGATGGCAGTAATTGGAACACGATGAGTAGTGAAACGGCTTTGCCACTCTCGAAAATCTGGGGTAGTTCCAGCAGTGATGTTTTTACGGTAGGCGGTGGCGGTATCCTCCTTCATTATGATGGTAGTAATTGGAATACAATGAATGCGGGTGCTAATTATTATCTCAATGGTGTTTGGGGTAGTTCTAGCCGAGATGTCTTTGTCGTTGGCAATGGTGATACGATTCTCCATTATGATGGCAGCCTTTGGAATACCATGAAACGTGGTGCCTACGTTTATCTTAATGGCATTTGGGGTACTTCTAGTCAGGATGTATTCGCCATAGGCAATAGCAACCAAGTTTTTCACTATGATGGTAATAAGTGGACTACGATGAATAGCAGCAGTCCATTTTATCTGCAAGGCATTTGGGGCACATCTAGCACGGAAGTATTTGCAGTTGGTGGGCGAGTTGGAGAAGGTGAAATTATTCAGTACGATGGCAATAATTGGACGGGAATGGATAGTGGGACGACCTCTAATCTCAATGGAATTGGGGGTAATTCTAGTAGTGAAATATTCGCAGTAGGCGATAATGGTACAATTCTTCGCTACGATGGTAGCCGTTGGCAAACCATGACAAGTGGGACTTCTTCCCAACTAGTTAATATCTGGAGCAATTCTAGCCGTGAGGTATTTGTAGTTGGCGCGAGTGGTACAATTCTCCAATACAATGGCAGTCGCTGGGTAACTATGAACAGTGGAACTTCTGCTGACCTGACTCACGTTTGGGGTAATGCCGGTAATGATGTCTTTGTGGTAGGAGATAAGGGTACAATTCTTCACTATGATGGTCAAGCTTGGACCGCGATGGATAGTGGCATAGATTCCGAACTGACTGGAGTTTGGGGTAATTCTAACGTAGATGTATTTGCCTCAGATTGGGCTGGTCTTATTCTCCACTATGATGGTAATCGTTGGAGCGAAATGACTAAGACGCCAACTCTCCTCAACGGACTCTGGATAAGCCCAGAAGGTGACGCCTTTGCAGTCGGGGATGCCATCCTGTCTTGTACCAATTGCCAACTCGGTAATTCGGCAATCAAAGTGGACCCGAGACTCCACAATTTTTGGAACATCGCTTTAAATGAAGTGGATAGCCAAACTTTCACCATCTCGAATACCGGTAGTGAAAAAATGCAATTAAAATCGTTAGCATTAACTAATGCCACTGAATTTTCTCTCAGCAACGATACGTGTTCTAATACATCGATTGCGTCCGCTGGTACCTGCCAAGTTGATGTCAATTTTCAACCGCAATCGGTCGGGACTAAAATTACTAAACTCACTTTACCCAGTCAAACCGAAACGTTGCAAGTTCCCATCGGTGGTACTGGCTGCTCGATCACTTTTAAACAAGTTTTTAACCTATACCCCGAATTACCAAATCTTGGTGCTATTGTAGTTGGTAATTCTATCACTTTGAACCAAACAGTGAGCTTCACAGCGATTCAAGGTTGTGGTGAGGAATTATATATAGACAAGATTGAGGTGGTAGGCGAACATGCCGCTGAGTTTGGTATTCAAGATACGCAATGTGATCGCTCTAGTTATGGCAAAGAATCTTATTCTTATTGCCAATTTAAGACAGTCTTTACGCCAACTTCAATAGGAGAAAAACAAGCCGAGTTAATTTTTAAATTAAGCCGTGCTGAATTACCTGAACATGTAATTCCTTTACAAGCTGAAGGAATCGATTCTAGTTTGGCTCGGTTAGAACTCACACCCACTGAACATGACTTCGGCACCGCTGTCATCAATCATGGTTCAACATTACAAAGCTTTACGATTAAAAATACTGGGGCTGTTAGTCTGAATGTAAATAATATAATGCTTATTGGAGAACACGCCAATGAATTTTCCTTAGAAAATTGGTGGTGTACTAATTATATTCTCCCACCTAATCAACAATGTAATACTAATATTTGGTTTTCACCAACTTCTGTGGGACAAAAACAAGCTCGCTTAATCATCACATCAGGCGATCTCTCTGCCGAAGCACTCTTAAAAGGTATCGCCGAAGAACCCAAGGATTGTAGCGATGCCAACATTACTATCAAATCGGCTCAAAGTGGACGTTGGAATGTACCAGCAACTTGGTCGCCTTCGCAAATTCCAACTGAAACCGATGTCGTTCGTATTAACAGTGGACATACCATTATTGGTCAAGCATTTGCTAAGGTTAGAACATTTTGCATTCAAGCCGGTGGCGTTCTAGAAAGTGCCGATGAAAGGGGTACGCCTTTAGAAATTCAGGCAACTGATTACTCAGAAAATAAAGGCATCATTCGAGGTAAAAATGGTACGAATCAAACTAAACCGGTATGTGGTAAAGCTGATATTGGTACTGAAGGTTGTGCTCAGCCTGGTGCAAGCGTTCTTCTTAAAGTTGGAACCTACTTTGATAAACAAGGTAAATTAGGTGATTGGTGGTGGTGGGGAACCGGTGGACCGATTCTCAATACAGGTGAAATTATCGCTGGCAAAGGTGGTGATGGTTCTCAATACGGCGCACCTGGTGGAGCCGCTATCGTTCTTGGTCGTAATACTACAAATACCAATCGTATTCAAGCCGGTGATGGGGGTAACATCCTTGGTACTGAGCTTGGTGAAGGCGGGCTAGGTGGTTTAACCAAATTTGGGGTAAACTCGGTGGTCCCGGTCATCTTTATGTTCGGAATGGTGCTAAAGCGTTAGCTGGAAAGGGTGGTAATTGTAATCCTCAAGGTAGTCAACAAACCGGCGGTAGTGGCGGTAATTTATGGCTGGTTTCTTTGCCAGATGTTCATATCGAAGGTGGCATAACGCAAGCAGGTCGTGGTGGTCAAGGATGCACTGTCAATGGTCAAGATGGGTTTGTCCAAATTGAACCCAATGTCATCTCCCTCGCCGGTGGAGCCACTCAAGTAAGCGGTGGCAACATCGCTATCTACGGTGGCAACGACTGGACGCTGGATTTAAGCAACTTAAGTGGTACCGTGGTTGAAGCTACTGGCGATATCACCTTAGCGGTTGGTAAAGACGGACTGATTGATTTCAGAAATAGCTCAGGTAAAATCTTCAAAGCCGGTGGTGAAGTGCAAATCTTTGCTAACAACATTCTCCTCGATCCTAAGAAAACGGTATTGGATTACATTGAAGCGAAAAATGTCGTTTTAGGTCCAAGCCGAATTTTACGCAACGTTTCTCTCACTGGACCTGGTAAATTATTTGCCAAAGCCGGGGACACTTTGCCGATTCAATTAATCCTCGCTAACAATGGTCCCGAAGACGATAATTATCTAGTCACCGCAACTGATTCTACGGGTCAGAATTTAGGTCAACTACTTGAACTAGTCCCAGTGAAAGGGTTAGAAACAATCAATGTAGAGATTAATACCGTTGTTCAGGTAACCAATCCCATCATTTTGACAGCTACCTCGCAAGCCGACCCGGAAACCGTGGCAACGACAGCCGTTTTCGTTGAACCCGCGCCGGTAACTGCCGACAATTCTACTTCTTCTAATCCAAATGAACCTGGTAGCATTCAACCAGACGGTTCCATTAACACCGGTGAACCAGGCGATCCAGATTCAGGAACCGTGAATACACCCAATGAACCTAGCAGTGGTGGCGAGACTAGCTCAAATACTAACCCCGAGTTGCCCGTTGTCAATCCGGATTCTATTGTCGTTGAGCCGATTAGCCTTCTTAATACTTGTTCTTCCACACCAGGTGCTATTATTGATTGGATGTGTCTTAATCATGGACAGATTCTGACTGATGCCACGTTAGAGAGCAACGCGAAAGTAGCGGGTGGTCAACTTGCTGGCTTGATTGATAACCAAGGTTTCGTTTCGCAAGTAACCATTCAACCCGATACCGTACTGAAAGGGGGCAAACTAAGCGGCTATATCGTCAATCAGGGCACGTTAATGGATTTGGAATTTGTCGGTGCGCAAGTAATTGGCGGCACCCTCGCCGGTCAAATCTTTAACAATAGTCTCATCGGTGGAGTCTTTAAAGATGTCAACTTAGCGGCTAATGCGCATCTGAGTGGTGGCGATTTGCAAGGGGGAATTCAAGGCGATCCAGCGGTACCGGCTTTATTGGAAGATTTGACTATTCAGTCAGGGAGTCATCTTGCCTATGTAAAAATTGGGAAGAATGTGACTTGGTCGGCGGACGTGGTATTTGAAGATAATGTCGAGTTTATCGAACCAACGACTTATTGTAATCCGAATTCATTAGCAGATATCACTCCCTTACTTCCCAGTTTAAACACGATGGTAATTGGTAACTCAATTAAACCTTGCTTTCAATTGGCGGGTGGTCTTTCTACGGATGGGAAACTGTTTCAGCGGCAACTGACAGTGACTCTCGCCGATTCAGTGGAAATACTGGGTCGAATTGCTCCAGATTTGAGACAGGTAAAGCAAATTGTTGATTTAGTTTTATATGCCGCTTATCGTCCGGTCGAAACTGATCCGCCACTATACTTTATGATTGATACACAGGGACAAATATTACCTTGGGATGGCGAAGTGTCGCATTTAGTTGCTTTTAAAGAGCAAGTAAAGTTAGAATCGGTGCAGTCGCTGCGCTTGTATCATGATAAAATCCCGGCGACCGGGCAACTGGAGATTCAGTTTGGCTACGGCTTGGCAGATGGAACGATGGTGTTGAATGAGCAACCGCTAGAAGTCAGGATAGTAGAATAAACCAGGTTGGTTAAAGGGTTCCCAGGCGGGCGCATGGGAATCAACCAGTAGCCTCGATGAAACACAGTGAAATCCAAGAAAAGGATTAGGGTTTCCCTGGATTTTGCTACACTTCATTCAGGCTACACGCTAATGCCATTAAGTTAAGAAATCTTGACTTTTCCCTCACCTCCGCCTGAACAAGCGGGGGGATTTTTTCCTTCAAGCAAGCAGCTAGTTAGCGTAACCGGAAATTAAACCGACGTTTATTTGATTTTGCTGATTTGAACATTGAGGAATCTATATGAAAACCAACCAACGTTATCTCGCGCTTTTTAGTATTCATGGCTTAATTCGGGGCAACAATTTTGAATTGGGGCGGGATGCCGATACGGGTGGGCAAGTTAAGTACGTGGTGGAACTTGCCCGTGAATTAGGTCAACAGAAAGGGATTGCTCGGGTTGATCTATTTACCCGCCAGGTTATTGATTCTAGGGTGGGTACTGATTATGCACAACCACGAGAACAATTGAGTAACCAAGCTTATCTTATTCGCTTACCTTGTGGTCCTCGCCGCTATTTAAAAAAAGAATCCCTGTGGCCCTATTTAGAAAGTTTTATCGATCATACCTTGCAGTATTTTCGGCAATTGGGACAAGTACCCGATATTATTCATGGTCATTATGCGGATGCTGGCTATGTGGGTTCAGTTGTAGCCAGTTTGCTAGAGGTTCCTTTTATCTTCACGGGACATTCGCTCGGCTTGGTAAAAGAAGCGCACTTATTAGAAAAAGGTTTTACCCGAGAACAGCTTAAAGAAAAATATAATATTGGTTATCGGATTGAAGCGGAAAACGGGCACTCGATGCCGCTTCATTGGTTATTACCAGTACCTCTCAAGAAATTCGTGAACAATACGAACGCTATCAAAACTATGAACCCAAAAGCATGAGGGTCATTCCACCAGGAACGGATCTCACTCGGTTTTACCCCATTAAGGATTATCAGCCCAATCCAGCCATTGCAGAAAAAATTGCGCCTTTTTTAAGGGAACCACAAAAACCGATTATTCTTGCTCTCTCCCGAGCCGATGAACGGAAAAATATCCCGGGTTTAATTCAAGCTTATGGTGAAAATAGTCAATTACAACAACAGGCTAATTTAGTTATTATCGCTGGCAATCGCAATGATTTAAACACCATGGAACGTCCGATTCGGCAAGAGTTTACTAAAATTTTTCGGACTATTGATCGTTATAATTTATATGGTAAAGTCGCTTATCCTAAACAACATAAAGCAGATGAAGTCCCTGAATTTTATCGTTTCGTCGCAGCAACCCAAGGTATTTTCGTTAATCCAGCCCTAACAGAACCCTTTGGTCTCACCTTGATTGAAGCAGCAGCAACGGGGTTACCGATTGTGGCTACTCACGACGGTGGGCCACAAGATATTATTAAAAATTGTCAAAATGGTTTATTAGTTGATCCATTGGATACTAAAGCATTGGGAGAAGCTTTACTGGCTGCGCTTACCGATAAACAACAGTGGCAAACTTGGTCTGAAAACGGGATTGCTGGCGTTAACCGTTATTATTCTTGGTCGAGTCACGCTAAAAAATATTTGAACCACATTGAAAAGATTATTACCGAATTTCCCTCAACTTCACTTTACCAAAAACGGATTCGAGTTCAACCTAAAGCGGGTAGAGGACGTTTTAATGTAACCAAAATACCATTAGCTCAACGGGTTGTTATTTCTGATATTGATGAGACCCTGATTGGTGATGGCGATGCACTGAGGCAATTTCTCGCACATCTCCATAAGGTCGATCGGATTTTTTCTTTTGGTATTGCTACCGGTCGCCAACTCAATAGTGCATTAGAAGTGCTAGAAGAATGGGAAGTACCGATACCAGACGTTTTTATTACAGCGGTGGGCACGGAAATTTATTATGGTGATCATTTATCAAGAGATGCTGGTTGGGAAAAACATATTAATTTCCGTTGGGAACCCGAACGACTGAAACAAGTGTTATCTACAATTACCGGCTTAACCTTACAAGCCCCGGAAAATCAAAGTCCATTTAAATTAAGCTATTTCATAGACGAATCGGTTGGTAAAAAAAGATCGTTGCGCCCCACTATTGTTAAACGTCTTCGCGAAAATCATTTACGCGCTAATGTTATTTTAACCTATGGTGCATTTCTTGACGTCATTCCAGTTAGAGCTTCTAAAGGCTTGGCGATTCGTTATTTATCTTACCGTTGGGGATTACCGTTAGAACAATTTCTAGTGGCAGGTGATTCTGGTAATGATGAAGAAATGTTACGTGGCGACACTTTAGGGGTAGTTGTGGGTAACTATAGCAATGAGTTAGAAAGACTCAAGGGAAGTCCACGGATTTATTTTGCTCAAGGACATTATGCTAAAGGAATACTGGAAGGCATTACTTACTTTAATTTTCTAAATGAAAGAATTACGCCCCATGATGAAATAGAAACCATTAATTAATTGAGGTGGTAGTCCTGTATAAGTAGTGGGTAGTGCTAGACAAGTAGTGATTTTCTTCAAAACCTGACCAGTTTTGAAAACCGGTCAGGTTTATATCACTACTTGTTTAGCACCATCAAATTGAGATCAAACTATGATTTTGCGAATTTCACACCTAATTCAGATAATGATGAAAACGAGTTCTCAAGTCTATTTGGGGTTGATAGTTTTTCTACCTTCACTTACTGTTGCTACGGCAAACGAAACGAGCCCAACTGCTTTTCAATACTTCCAACAAGGTGATTTTGAGAAAGCAGTACAAGTATGGGAAAAAATATGGCTTTCCAAGGAAAAATGTCTTGAACTTGATACTGACAATTTTGTGTTAACTCAAGAAATAGACGATCTCGTTTTATTGGCAAAGGCTTACCAATATCTGGGACAATTGCAAAAAGCACTTAGTTTATTAAAACCATTCATTAATCAAACGGATATCGCGGATAAGTTATTCACTCATGATCCAGTTGGTTATGCCAATATTCTTAAGCAGTTAAGTGAGATCTATTTGGCTATGGGTGACTTAGCAGAAGAGGATTTAATAATAGGTACCTCACTGTGTGAAAAATGGTTGAAAAATAAATTAAAACCACCCGAAATCAGCTCTAAAACCAATATCCTACCAAATAAAAAATCTACCTTGAATATTCAAAATGTTAAAGCAAAAAATATTGTCAATGCCTTGAGATATATTCAAGCAGCAGAAGCAAGTCTTGCTAAGACTAACGATGAGCAATTTTTAGCCAATATACTGAATACAAAAGGGAATATCTGGGCAGCCGCTGCTCAGGAAAAAGAGGGCATTGTAGAGGAATTAAAGGAACAACAAGAGAACAACAATAACCCGCTATTTATAGCTAAACTAGTATAAAATGATTAAATTGCATAGAGAGTGAAAAGTTCGGAAATAGAACAATGTTTTTGTTTGCGAATCGCTTTGGCTTGAGCCCATTTAGGTTCAATCGGGTTCAATTGAG
>JAAUSR010000048.1 GCA_012032555.1 Thioploca sp. | reverse complement strand
AGAACACTTGTCAATAAAATTAGATTTCATACAATTGATTTATATGATGAAATAATTGGTGTCTGTGCTGGACTATGGAATTTTTACTTAGCTAATTGATTGGTTTTTAACGTGATACAACTCTATTCACCACCTTACTCACCGGAGTTAAATCCCATTGAGCACCAATGGGTACAAGTGAAGGCGTTTCGTAAACTGAACAAGTGTTCGGTTGAGAAATTCTTTAGACACTTGGTATTGTAATCGCTTTATAGTACTTTATATTAGCATTTTATGTTGCTTTTGTTATAAATATTAGTTATATACAATATTTAATTTATGAAATAATAACTTATGGTAATATGGTATTCGTTTATTTGATTTTTTTGAACATCCTAACTTTTTTCTTGTGCCGGATGCGTAAGCAGGCTAATGATTTCAAATGTTATCTTGATGAACATTTCCCTTATCTACTGAGTTCCTGCCATTACCGGCGGGTGTTATTCAAGACAACTCGGTATTGGGATAGACAATTCACGTTATTCTTTACTATCTCATTTATGTGGCTATTAGTAACTCCGATTGTTCTTCTAGCTAATACCAACTCTCAAAATAGTTCATCTAGAAGCAGTGAGATTCTTCTCTTTGTTACCTATGGAGATATGCCATATGGTGCCAAAGTATCAAATTATATGCAACAAGGGAGGGAGGCAAAAGATTCGATTGTGCTAGAACGGTTTATTGAGCCAACAATCAAACGCAGACATGATTTTCCCTTTGTAATCAATCTAGGTGATATGGGTCGTCTGGAAAATGCCTGTTTCCCAGAATGGCGGGATAAATTTTTCAAAATTTGGAAAACCTTTGATAAGCCAGTTATTTATACTCCCGGAGATAACGATTGGACAGACTGTAGTCGGGCAAATCAAGATCCCCTAGATCAACTGGCTAAGATTCGAAAAACAGTATTTGGTGATGATGGCTTATTTTATGGTGATAACGGTTTATGTAAAACATATATTCCAACTTTAAAGTGTGAACAAACACCACCAAACACCCTCCCAGAATTATTTAGATGGTCATATCAGAACGTCGCATTTGCCACTGTTCACATGGTTGGAAGCCGAAATGGCTGGGTAAACAATGCTCCAGAACAACAAGAAGAAGTTCGCAATAGGGTTAGAAGTATGCAGCAGGTTCTACTAAGTTTGCAGAATGCAGCAATTCTTGATAAAAGAGAGGCCATTGTTATTGCGACCCAGGTTGATCCCTTTCCTAATGGGCAATGTCAAGTGGATTATGTCGAGTTGTGTGATAATCTAAAACAGTTGGCGCAGAAAGTTGAAGTTCCGGTTCTCTTTGTTCATGGTGATACCAATGCCCATTGTCTTGATCAACCTTTTTCTACTGTTCGCAACTTATGGCGTTTAAATGCGCCGGGTGATTACAAAGTAATTGATGCAGACATTGTCTATTTTTCTCCAGGTAATAGCACCAAACCATTTAGAGTTGAGGGCTTATTGTCAGGATTAGAGCCTTTAAGTAAGTGTAACTACGATCAGACTAATCCAGATGAAAAAATCAAACCTAATCGGATTGGGGCCTTGGTGCGCTGGGATTTTGCAGATTGCCAAAATAATGACATTAGTAGCAATCTATTCGACATAGATGAAGGGTTTATAGGTGGGTATACCAGTGTTACGCAAACCCCTAACAGTTCACTTTTTTCTGTGAAAGTTAATATAACTAAGGGAACTCCGAATACTGAATATAATGTTTATCTAAAATGTAATCGTCATCTAGGAATAGTACAAACCGATAATGATGGTGTAGGAAGAGGTATCTTCGATTTCGATAGTTCTTCCAGAGATAGGATTTTCGCATTTGATATCTATCCAGAAGGATCTTCAGCAGGGAATACGTATCAAAGTGAACAAATCAGCTTCGGAATAAGAGCAAACATGCCTTAGATTCTGCAATTTATAATGCGATGGGTGATTTGAAAGAAACACTATTTTATTCAATAACCTTAATTGGCCTGATGCGCGATTACCCTGGATCTCACTACTCTCTTCTAATAAAACTACGCTTCTAACAAGTGTATAAAATATAGCAAGCGTAGCCATCCACCTTCATCAAAATGGTGTATGACGCTGCGCTTATACACACTATGTGGCTAAAAATCGTCTACCCCAAGGGGATTTTGGTACAACTTTAGATTTTGGGTAACTACCTACCTTATCTATACCAGCTAGGTAGGGTGCGTCCCACACACCTTACTCAATCTAGCTTAACTTAATAGCATTGAGGCATTGCCCACCAACTTCACTTTGGTTACTTAATTGAATCGGGATCAATCCCTAACGTTCGCAACTTTTCAGCGAGACGCTCCACACGTTGGCGTTCTTGCTGGGCACGCTGATATTCTTGCTCAGCACGTTGGTATTCTTGTTCCGCACGCTGGTATTCTCGCTCGGCGCGTTCACCACCCGTCAGAATAAGGTTGCCTTCCCGATCACACCAGCGTAACCAGAGATCAATTTTGTTTTCGTATACCCCCTTCCAAAGGGTTAAACCAATTCCCACTTCCGCCAACCACTTTTCAGCCATTTCGATATACACGAGGCCACGTAACTCATAGAGACGTAACACGCCGGCGCCCAATTGTTCTTGCGGGTCGAAGATGACATAGTAGGGAACGCGCATATGTGCATAGGTATGAAGTTTTCGGTCAGCTTCTTGACCGGCTCGATTGGATACCATTTCAATAACGACATCGGGTGGTTTACCCAACATCCAGACGAAATAGGAGCAATGCAACTTGTTCCACCAATCGTCTACCACCTGTACATCTAGACTGAGAAAAACATCGGGCACGATAGGTGGTTTGCCGACAGCGTAGTAAATAGCAATATTAGCATCGGCGAGAAAGGGTTGTGAGTTTTTAATGGTGTCCAGGTATTGTATAAAGATTCCACTAGTAAGCGCTGTTGTTTGGCAGAAGGGAATTTATCCACAGGGGTGTCGTCCTCCGTGACGAGTTGGTCAACTGGCGGCCAATCTTGAGGTGCCAGTGGTTCAAGCAGTTCATCTTCTGCGGTGATGGGGTTATTGTATTGAATAGGTTCCTGGGCTATCGTTGGCATCATTTTAATTTTCCAGCAGCATGTTTGTCAGAATCCAAAATCAGTATATTTCCTAACATCAAGTATAAGTTCTGTTACCGTTATTCCAACCCCAATGGGTGTAACCTTAAAGTGTGGTTTCGTATGGACTATACTTTGTTATTTTTAGCTTACCCATAGCTACAATGCTATTAAGTTAAGCGATTTTGGCTCCCTCTCTTTTTAGAAGAGAGTTGGAATGATGGAACAATCGGGTTATTTTTCTAAGAGGTTTGAACTTCACTCCTAATCTCTCTCTCAGCAGGAGAGGGAAAATTCTCCTTAACTTAATGGCATTCATGGATTCACCCAGGCAGATTACCAGCTCAGTTCATGCTGCCAGTTTCGTTACAATCTTTTAGTTTAGCAAATTTCTGAACTCACACGTTCCCATTGAGGTAATAATCCCCATTGTTTAATCCTTTGAATACGCTGTTTAGCCGTATCAAGATGAGTTAGGGCATCTTGATGACGTTTGGCATAATGTGCTAACCGAGCGGCGAGTAAAGATAATTCTGCAATTCGTAATCCATAATCCATATCTTTTATCAGTCGGGCAGCTTGATGGTAAAATTGTTCTGCTTCGTTGAGGGTGTTATCCGCTTGCAAGAGACGAAATGGGGAATGATTACTTAATCGAGATGAAGATTGTTGATACTTTTTATCTAAAACTAAATGTCCTTGTAGTAAATAAGCTTCTGCTTCATATAGTTGCATACCATAACGTTTAATAATATCTAAAGCATCATCTAAATTTTGTTGTGCGGCTGAAAACTGACCTTGATCACGGTAAAATTTGGCTTGAGTAAGTAACCCCTCCGGCAAATCATAATAATTATTGGATTCACGCCAAATTGATATAGCCGTTTGCAATTCCATTTCAGCTTCAGTGGGACGATGAAGTGCAACTAAAACTCGACCAACCATAAAACGAGCTAAGGCAATTTCAACAGATTCTGAGTGTTGTTCAGCAACTTGTTGGATATGTTGTACTCGTGTTAATACGGTTTCTCGTTCGGTCACATCTTTAGCACGTTCCAATAATAACAAGCCATAATAAACCCCCGCACGGGCATAAAGCTGTGGGAATTGTGGCTGGTAACGGGATTGAAGTACTTCTGCAAACTGAAACCCGGAAACGTTATCGACTAATTCTCCTAACCGGTATAAAGTTGTTGCAAATTGAATATGACTATGGATTTGTCTTAAGGGGTTATTCGCTAACTCTGCCCAAGTAATGGTTTGTTTAGCAATATATTTTGCTTCTGCTAGTAACCCTTGAGGTAATAGTAAATCAATCAAATCTTCAGCAGCTTGGGAAGCGGCTTCCCAAGCTGCTAAATTTTTTAAGATGTGCATATTAATCTGTTGAGGAACAACCGCTTCTGACAAGCAGCCCAGTGATTTTAAGCACCAAGCTGCTTGGGTCAATAACCAAGATTGATCAAGGGAAGATAGTTGGCTAGAAATCGTTTGATTCCAATCTTGAGTAAAAAATTCTGCAATCAGAGTCAATTCTTGTGCAAAAAATCGGCTCGTTTTAGCGGCAACGACTTGTTGCTGATAAAGTTGTAAGGCTGGTTGATACTGACCGGCTAATAGCGCATGATGCACAGCCTGATAAAAAGAATTTCTATTTGATAAGGTATCGGGGTTGTCCTGAGCAGATTGTGCATGGAAATATTCAAATAAAACCGAATGGGCTTGTTGCCAGGCTGCCAAATCAGCTTGACGAAATTGTTCTCGGAAATAGTGGCGAATCAGCGGGTGAGTATCCCATTTATTGGGTGCTATTTCCAATAAGAGGTCTAATTTGCGTAATTGATTAAATAGGCGTTTCCAAGCACTTTCGGATAAAGTTGTTAAGGGTTTAGCAACTGTCGCTTGTTGTAACAGGATTTGTTTTTCATCTTCTTTCATGGGACGATTAAATAAACTTAACAAATATAAAAATCGTCGCTCTGGTGCTTCAGCATTCCAACAGACTTCATTATAATGACATAAAGTGCGTAACACATGGCTTTCTGGTTCGGTAGCCGTTGCTACAACGGCTAACTGTGTATGACGACGAATATCGCCGCTATAATATTCACTTAATAAATGAGCTAAGAGCACTAAAGCTAAAGTATGTCCACCATAAGCTTGACTTGCTGCCGTTAATTGCCAAGGGGAACCCTGAACATTTAAAGATTTAAGTAAACTCGCACCATTACCAGGTGTTAATTTTTCGAGATAAAGATTTTTATAAAAGGGGCAACCGGCTAATTCTACCAGTGGTCGTTGTGAAGTAATAATAATGAGATGTTGTTTTCCTAAAGCTTGCTTTTGTAAATCACTTAACAAAGTTTTTAATCCCAGATCAACGATTTTACCTTTATTATTAAAACCCATTTGCAAAGGTTCTAAACCGTCTAATACTAAAATACCTTTTTTCTCTTGTAATGAACCTAATAAATAATGCGCTTTACCCTCTTCAGTCAGCGTTAAGAAGTTATTATGCCCCAAAAAAGTGAGTACTTGATTAAAAAAATCACTGGCATTGGCTTGATTATCGGGATTACCTTGACTATAAAATGACCAACCAAATACCCATTGTGCACCGTTATAGCTGGGTTCCATTCGTTTTAGCCATTCATTGACCAGTGCCGATTTGCCGATACCACTGGCGCCGATAATACCGATGACACTAGTATTCTTATCGTTAAATGCGGTATCGAGTTCTGTTAACTGTTGAATACGTCCAATAAAAGGTGTAGCTGATCGCGATAAAAATTGTAAGTCAACTTTTTGTCGAGTATGAGAATGTAAAGTATATTGTAATTCTTGAACTAAATGATTAATTTGATCGGCAATCTGCGTCCATACCTCAGCACGTTCACCGGTTTTTTGTGGAAAATGATTTAAAGGAACACAATTTTCTGGCATAACGGTAAGGTTTTTCATTTCGGCTATCGTTTCCCATTCGCAAGGACGAACAATAATTGGCAGAATGCGAATATTTTCATTATTTTTTCTTGCGAATAATCGTGGTAATACCACTGCACGGGTAAAATCAGCGGCTAAATAATCTTCACTGAGTAATAGCAAGGCAATTTGACATTCTTCAATTATCATTTGAATAGCTTGCTGTTCATCGTCATGAGCTTGAGGTTGAGACTTATCCCAAGTAGTAATAGCACCTTGTCGTTGTAAAATAGCGAGTTGCTTTAACAAAGCTTGTTTAAATTCCTGATCGGGATCAACATAACTAATAAAGACTTTTAGTTTAATTGTCATAATAATTCAGTTTTCCAGTACTAAAATCTTTTAAGTTTAATTCTATAATGGTAAGTTAATAGTATTTCAGTGGCCGCTTTGTCAGGATCATTTTTGCTCTCAACTCATTGGTTGATTTTTTTTAGTGTCAAATGAGTTAAGAGAAGGATAAAAGAGAGAAGAAATTGCAGGTCGTTAATCTTCCGACGAATGACATTACGCGAAATGGCGTACATCAACAAAATGTCCGGCAATAGCCGCTGCCGCTGCCATGATAGGACTCACCAAATGAGTACGTCCTCCAGGTCCTTGCCGACCCTCAAAATTACGGTTAGATGTCGAAGCACAACGTTCACCCATTGCTAATCGATCCGCATTCATCGCTAAACACATCGAGCAACCTGGTGCACGCCATTCAAAACCAGCTTGAATAAAAATCTGATCTAAACCTTCTTGTTCAGCTTGCCGTTTGATTAGACCAGAACCAGGCACGACTAAAGCTTGTTTGATATTGTTGGCAATTCGACGTCCTTTAACCACTTGAGCGGCTGCACGTAAATCTTCAATACGTGAATTGGTACAGGAGCCAATAAATATTTTATCCAATTGAATCTGAGTAATAGGCATACCGGGTGCCAAGTCCATATAAGCTAAGGCACGCCGCATACTGGCTGCTATCACTGGATCATGGATTTGATTGGGATCAGGTACAGTGGCATCAATAGCAACCACCATTTCCGGTGAAGTACCCCAGGTAACTTGTGGCTTAATTGTATTTGCTGTAATCGTTATCACTTGGTCAAAGCGTGCATTCGGATCACTGTATAATTGACGCCAATTGGCCTCAGCTTGTGTCCACAATTCGTTAGTTGGCGCATAAGGTCGATGGCGAACGTATTCAATTGTTTTATCATCAACCGCAATCAAACCGGCTCTTGCTCCGGCTTCAATAGCCATGTTGCAAATAGTCATTCGACCTTCTAGAGATAGATCTTGAATAGCTGTCCCACCAAATTCAATTGCATACCCTGTTCCACCAGCAGTCCCGATTTGGCCAATAATTGCTAGAATAATATCTTTAGCGGTAATTCCTTCGCCCACTTTACCTTCAACTTGAATTAACATTTGATTCGATTTTTGCTGAATTAAACATTGTGTGGCTAAAACATGCTCCACTTCCGAAGTACCAATTCCAAAGGCTAATGCACCAAAAGCGCCATGCGTTGAAGTATGCGAATCGCCACAGACAATAGTCATACCCGGTAAAGTGGCACCTTGTTCTGGGCCAATCACATGGACAATTCCTTGCCGCGGATCGTTCATGCTAAATTCAGGAATACCATAAGCTTGACAATTTTGATCTAGGGTACTGACTTGTAACCGTGAAATGGGATCGGTAATGGCCGCTATTCCCCCCTCACGGTCGGTTGTTGGCACATTGTGGTCAGGAACCGCCAAATTAGCATTGATCCGCCAAGGTTGACGATGAAACGCAGCGAGACCTTCAAAGGCTTGGGGAGAAGTGACCTCATGAATGAGATGGCGATCAATATAAAGTAAGGCAGCACCACTGTCATCAATGCGCACAACATGGGCATCCCACAACTTATCATACAATGTCTTTGCTAACATGCTTTAGTTCCCCAATAAATTAAATAACTCAATGAGTTTATAAGCGTTCAATCCCTAAACGCAACTCATTTTTTTAGTTTCATAGAAAAAGAGATGAATCCTCGATAGCACTAAGGTACACTAAAGTAACTGAATTGAATAGCGTGTTAGTTGACTATCAATTTCAATCAACCTCAAAAAAGAGAATGATTAAATGACTCATTTACTTTCCAAAAATCACCTTACGGAAAAAATTAATATTCCTCTTATATGGCAATGGTTTGTACCGTTTTTGAACTCAATGAATTCGGCATGGTAACCGCTTGATTTTACCTAGTACCATTAAATGAAACGGAGACTTTGATCTCAGTTGTATTTAGTGAGATAAGCTAAAATCAAGGCTACAGCACGACTTTAGTTTATACCCTAAAAACTGTCAGAACCATTGATATAGACGAGTTATTATAAACTGTTGGTTTCTAAATGGGTTGGGTTTAGCATCTTGCCACTTTGATTTCTGGCTGAACGCAATGATTACGAATCATATCTCAAAATTGATAGGTGGTAAGGTACGCTATTCTATTTATCTCTTTAAAATTAAAAAAGATATAATAATTTTATTGTACGCTATTAGATTTTTCATCATAATGAAACGGTTAACCATTAATGAAGAAATAAATTAACTGATAGAGGGAAATAAATAATGAAATGGGTTTCTTTAATTTTGATGATGTTACTTGCGCTTAATGTCATTTTTCCGGTTTATGGCAATCCTCTTCTGACCGTCGATGAAAAGGCGGCTGTGTTAAACCTAGCTGGTAAAAAACGCATGTTAACGCAAAAAATTAGCAAAGACATTCTCCATATTCGGAGCGAAATAGATGATCTCAAGAAAAATATTGATGAATTTGAACAAATCTTAAATGGTTTAATCAAAGGTGATTCGGAACACAAGTTGGCTAAAACAGAAGATCCGGTTATTTTAAAACAATTAAATAAAGTATCCGAATTATGGCAACCTTTTCGAGAGAATGTAGAAGCCATTTTGGCTGGTGATATTTCCCTAGAGAGAGTAGACCAGATTACTCAGCAAAATATGCCGCTGATGGAAAATGTGGATTCAGTGGTTAACCTGTATGAAAAAGCCTTTTTTGGCAGTCTCGAACCGGGAATGGCAACGACTATCAATTTAGCGGGTAAACAACGAATGCTATCCCAAAAAATGGCTAAAGAGGCACAATTGGTGCTCAGAAACGTTAAACCGGAAGAGAACCGGGCCAATTTAACCGAAACGATGTCTTTATTTGATAAAACGATGAAAGGGTTGATAGCCGGTGATAGTGAACTTGGGTTACCAGGGACTCAAGAAGATACACCGATTTATAAACAGCTCATGGCTGTTGACAAAATATGGCATGCTTATAAACCAATCTTAGAAAAGATTGTGAGTAATAACAGTTATTCCGATGAAGAACGAGAAGCTAGTATCGCCGAAGCACGCCGTATTAACCTGATTTTACTAATGAACATTCATAGAACCGTGAAAATGTATGAACAAGCAGCTGGTTTGCGATCTTCATCACTACGTCTATGGCAGCGTAAGCAATAAATAAGTCTCTTATTGATAATAAGTAGTCATGATGAAATAGTAGCATCGTGACTCGCTACTAAACTAGATTATCTTGAAGTAACACATTACTTTTTCTCGCCAAGACAATGATCCTGCTGACATACGACCCGGCTATTGCGTATTTAAGCCATAAAAGTCGAGCATAGTTGAAACATAAGTTTTCGGGCGTTACTTTAAGAATTGCTCAATATCTTTTTTTGCTCTTTCAAAACGGATATTTCCGCCCTTATGTCCAGGTTTGCCAATCAGTACCGGATGCAAATAGACATTTTACGAGCTATTTCCGGTGCCAGTATTTCGCGGATAAAAGTCTGCTCCGTTACCCCTTCAACAATGATATAAACTTCGGTAACGTTACTCATGGCGTGGTCCGCCAACAATAACATCTTTAACCCAGAGTTCACCCAGAGCGTAATCTTCAAGCCAGTTTTCCAATTCGTTGCTAGAAAGCCGTCTAAATGTAGAAGCGCCTTCTTCCCGATTAATCACAATAATATCTTCCGGTGCAAAATGATTGACCAGCGTGGGAGATTGGGTGGAAAGGTCTCTAATCGACTTGAAGCCATGAATGCTTAATTTATCTAAATTCATCTACTATGGTTCTTGCGCTAACAAGTGGTTAGTTAGACTGTCGATCTGGGTTGATTATTTATGTGCGAAGGAATCCTCCCCCTTTGAGGGGGAGTGGGGAATTTAGTCAGTAGTGTTTCTACACCGAAGGTCCAGCCGCCAGAATTTCTGGTGTAGCTTGATCGGCGTATTGCTTAAAGTTTTCTGCAAACATATGAGCTAATTTTTTCGCTTGAGCATCGTAATCCGCTTTATTAGCCCAAGTGTTACGGGTATTAAGAATTTCAGCCGGTACACCTGGACAATGTTTCGGTACCTGTAAACCAAAGAAAGGTTCTTGTTCTAAAGATATATCTTTTAATTTTCCGTCTAGTACCGCATTAACCATTGCTCGGGTATAAGCAATCTTGATACGTTGACCGACACCGTAGGGACCACCACTCCAGCCAGTATTGATGAGCCAAATTTCAGACCGTTGTTCTTCCAGTTTTTTACCTAACAATTCGGCATAGCGTTGCGGGTGCATTGGCATGAAAGGTGCGCCATAGCAAGTACTGAAGTTGGGTTGCGGTTCAGTGACACCCTTTTCAGTTCCTGCCACTTTAGCCGTGTAACCAGAAAGGAAGTGGTACATTGCTTGAGCACGGGTTAGCTTGGCTAACGGCGGTAATACACCAAATGCGTCTGCTGAAAGGAAAATGACATTCTGAGGATGACCACCTAAACCCGTTCGGGTGGCGTTAGGAATATGACTGATTGGATAAGAACCACGGGTATTTTCCGTTACTGAAGCATCCATGAGATCGATTCGACGGGTTTGGGCATTAACTGAGACATTTTCTAAAATACTGCCAAAGCGACGGGTGGTTTCATAAATCTCCGGTTCCGCTTCCGGAGATAAATTAATTAATTTGGCGTAGCATCCGCCTTCAAAATTGAAAATACCCTCTTCATCCCAACCGTGTTCATCATCACCAATAAGTGTTTTAGAAGAATCAGCCGATAATGTCGTTTTGCCAGTGCCGCTCAAGCCAAAGAAAAGTGTAGTTTCACCAGCGGTATTCATATTAGCCGCACAGTGCATCGGTAACACCTCTTTATGAGGCATCAGATAATTCATGACCGTGAAAATCGATTTCTTAATTTCTCCCGCATAACTGGTGCCCCCAATTAACACTAATTTTTTGGCAAAATTAATGATAATAAAGGTTTCTGAATTGGTTCCATCGAGAGTCGGACTCGCGTGAAACCGTGGCGCATTAATAACGGTAAACGCCGGGACATGGGTAAGTAATTCCTCTGCGGTGGCTTGAATAAACATATTACGCGCAAATAAGTTATGCCAAGCATATTGCGTAATAATGCGAATGGGTAAACGATGTCTTGGTGATGCGCCGACAAAGCAGTCTTGAACATAAACGTCTTGTGTTTGCAGATGCCACTCGATATGACGTTGCAGTTGTTCAAATTTATCTGGTGCCATGGGACGATTAATCTTACCCCACCGAATGTCTTTTTCGGTAGTCGGTTCTTGAACGATGAATTTATCGTTAGCGGAACGACCGGTATGATGTCCAGTACGAACCATAATAGGACCTAAATGGGTAATGATCCCTTCGCCACGACGGATAATTTGCTCGTATAAAGCAGGGGTGTTTAAATTCCAATAAATATCATTCAAGTTGGATAAGCCATGATTTTCTAGGCTATAACTACTGTGATATTCAGGGCGACTATCTCGCATGCTGTTCTCCAGATTGAGTGGTAATAATAGGCTTCACTAGCTATGGTATTGTTGCTGACAACCAACATTGTGGCGCAATGCTGATCTAAAATAGATAGCTAACGATATCTCAATATTGACCCGGATGGTCTAGCTATTGTACCTTAAAAATTTGTTATTTTAAACAATTAGATGGGTTTTAATTTGCTGATAATTAGTCCGGTAATAGGTAACTCCAAGACTAACTGATAATGAAGAGTATCGCGTTTGAAATGGTTAACTTTCCTTTGCGGAAATAGGACTACTATCAGCTTGATAAAGATACCAATTATAATGAATTTTAACAATAGCATTGGTAGGGCAATCCTGACTCAATGTGGCTCAGTAAGGTATAGCGAAAAATAGAATTTAAGTTTATTCTAATCATTTACCGGTTGCTAATTTTTTAACCAACGGTAGAATTTCCCGCTGCCATAATTCGGTTGTCAATGGTCCGGTCTGTTTATAACGAACTATTCCTTGCTTATCAATAATAAAAGTTTCTGGGGTGCCGGTAACCCCCCAATCGATAGCCACTTGTCCCTTTTCATCAACTGCAGTAGCGACATAAGGATTACCACTGCGAGCTAATACTGCTCTGGCATCTGCTAATTGGTCTTTATAATTTAAGCTATAAATGATATAGCCTTGTTGTGCTAATTGCATTAACAGGGGGTGTTCATAGCGACAGGAAACACACCAAGATGCCCAAACATTAAACAGCGATACTTTACCCATAAAATCTTGCTGAGATAGCATTTTGGTATTGTCCAGCAGTTGTGGTAAAGCAAATGGCGGTGCGGGTTTATCAATTCGAGTAGAGCCGATATCACGTGGATTTAAACTTAAACCAATTGATAAAAAAATAGCTAAAATAATAAAGAGAGTTAGTGGCAGTAAATAACGTAACATAAAGTATTTTTCTCTAATTAAAATTTTTTAAAAAAGTTAATTATTAATATCTTGTCAAGCTGCTAACCACGTTAAGGTGTTTACGAAGCTAGGCAAATTTCCATCACTTAAGCCGCCAGAACGACTCTCACAACCAAAGCTATTCGTGTCGTTGGTTTCGACTTCGACGTGTTAAGGTAAACATGTCAATTCGCCTCTACAAAGGTGATATTTCTTCGTAGAGGCATCAAGTAGTTATACTTAACTTAATGGGATACTACAATTCAAGATCTTCCTGACTCCCGCCTTCTTTTCAAAGGAGGGAACTCGTTATTTAAAGTACTCACCGAATGATTATCTCAATGCCAGTTTGATTGTGAACAATAATAGATTTCCCTACAGCATTAATTAGTCGATAACCGAAGAAAATTTTCAAACGACCGGCTGCTAGCGTTAATAAATCTTCGTAGATAGGTACTAAATGATCATTAGGGAGCGCTACTAAAGTTTCAAAAGCAACTAAATTAGACCATTGCCCGTTCCAAGGCTGCACTTGAGGATTATCACCGTTATCGGGCTTGATTAACATAAAATCAACCGGTTGGGTTGCTGAACTTTCGGGTTCATAACGACCATATACCACAATTTCTGCTACTTGATTCCGGTGAGCTGGATCGGCTTGAATTTGACCATAGACTTTTACCCAATCGGTCATTGCTACTTCGGTATGTTGTTGAAATGGAGCGTCATTGGAGGCAGCACCACCAGCCAATATTGCTTGAGTCGATTGTGATGGTGTTTGTTCATTAGCTACGGTAGCTTCTAGATGAGGTAAGGTGATTAAATTTGCTGAACCGGTAATTTGAAGCGCCGCCGGTGAAACCGCGATTTGAACAGCCTGTAAAGTCACATCCCCAGTCAAAGTGACGTCTTCACCTAAGATAACGCATTCTAAATGGCTTCCTGGTAAAACGGTAAGTGACTCTAAACGACCTGGTGCCAAACAGTGACCGGTAATTTGACCGGCTACAGCTCCACCACTTAACAAGGTATTATCGGCGAGTATCACATCCATGAAAGTTCCACCAATTTGACTTTGGTTGGCAATGACACCTTGTAAAGTACCACCGTGAACTTGTCTGCCCACAAATTGAATATCAATTAAAGTACCTTGATTATTAATATCACCGGTGAGGTTACCACCGGTAATTTGTGCCGCTGGGTCAATAGTCAGTTGGGAAAGCCAACCTTCATTATGAATAACGCCGGCGAGAATTCCACCAGCTACACTCGCTTGTGGCCCAAAGTTGACATCCTGAAGAGTTTGGTTGTGATTATCACAAGGCCAATTGATGAAGTTAGTGTTTAAAGGACAAGGGAATGAAGCCATTAGCATGGTATCTATCACTGTGGGTGCTAGGGTAGTGGTTATTGAATCGGTGGTAACAATCTCCGGTTGAGAAATACTTATTGGCACAATATCACCATTCTGAGTAGGTATTTCTACCTTCGAAACAGAAAGATTATCCAGTGGTGGGATAGTGTCTGTTAATTGCTCTTCAACCAAGAATGTCTGTAGCGTTGCTGTCGTAACCAGCGTTGGTTGGTTAGTAACTGTCACTTGAGTTTGTGCTGTGGCCTTGATATTGGGATCAGTTTGAGAAATGGCCGTCATCGTGATAACGTTCGTGGTACCAACTTCTTGAGGTAGAGTTACTTGTGGTGTCGCGACGAGCTGAGTCAATCCCGCTACACTGAGCTGCTGTTCAGTAAAGCTCAGCGGCCAACCAGCTAAGTCAGTTACTTTGAGGAGATAGGTATCTGTTTGTGGACCATTGTTAGATAAAGTAAAAGTAAGTGGCACAATCGTTTGGGATGGGGCAAATATTGAACCATTGCCCACGATAGCAACGTTTTGTAGAATTTTATTGGGACCCACCACAATCGCTTTTGCGTCGATTAAGTCCGCCAAAGTAACACCCTCGTCAAGCCGGATGGTATCCGCAAACAAATTGACTTGACCAGCGGCTTTTAAGAGAACGATATGATTATCACGTAAATCAATTATCCCACCCGGACCAGTAGCAAGGGTAATATCTCCAGTGGCTTCGAGAAGCTTACCAGCCGTATTTCTCAAATTTAAAATCCAATCTCTGCCACCAAAGATAGAAATATTGCCACCACTGACATGAGTATGTGCGCCACTTAAGTCAATAATACTGGGTTCAATTTGCACAAAACCATCTGTTCCATTGGAGCTACAATCAGTACTACCTTGACCCGCGCGATAGATACCATTATTTAAATAAACATTTGGGATAGAAACCAACCAGAGGTTACCCCCGTTACCACCCATTTGTGGCTCAGTTGCCGCTGGATTGCACTTACCACTGTCACCCGCAATAGCTTGGGCACCATTCTGATTATAAAGGTGACCGTCACCGCCCAGTTTACCCCAAATTTGGGTCAATCCACCGGCTCCGGCTTGACCAGCGCCCATACCTAATACGTTACCACCTTGACCGGCTTGAATTAACCCTAAATTAGTGGTATTCCGACCCAGAACGAGGGCATCTCCTCCGGCGGCACCAGAATAATTACTGCTACCACCATTGCCAGCTTTGATCTCACCGGAATTGAGAATGGGGCCACCATCACCATACCACCACCAATCACCTAGTTTGTCTTGTTGTTTAAATTGGGAACCGACTTTGATAATGACACTTGCTCCCGGTTTAGCACAATCCGTTGTACAATTTTTACTACGGTTACTCACACCGTTTAAACCAAGAACATGACCTCGATTTTGAAAATAATCGGTCGCTTGGATTTCTAATGTGGTGCCCTGATCGTCACGACTAGAAAGAATAGCTTGATTTTCAATACATAAGGCTTTAACTTGGATAAGTGGTAACCCCACTATAATATGGTTTTCGTTAATACGAACGACATCGTTGATGCCAGGAATTTCTGTACCGTCTTGGAAACGTTGCCAAGCTGCCGGATCTTCCCAGAGCGGAGATTGACCTGTAGTAGCTATCGTAATTTGCTCTGGCGAACAATCGACTGCTCCAATAACCACAGCCTTAAGTGGTATCTGTACCGTTTTTCCGGCGTAACTCAGTGTTAGTTGAGTGAATTTATCTCCCAAAGTGAGCGGCGTTAATTGCACCCAGAGTTGACAACTTTGTTTTGGTGCGATGATTGTGCATTCACTGTCATACAGCTTGAATTCTTCTTGGTCAATACTGATTTGCTCAAATTCTAAATTAACCGTGCCACTATTAGTTAAGGTAAGTAACCAGCTTGGGTTGTCTTTACCCAACGTAATCGTACCAAAGTCGTGTTCAATTTCGGATAAGTCCAGTTGTGGTTCACCATCACCATCGCTGATAGCTTCAGCACTCCAACGATAAGGAGACATTTCCACGGTCGGATCAGTATAAGTGAGTACTGGCCGAATTTCTTTTAATCCCACTGAAGTGGGATGGAATTTCGTCGTAAACCAACAAGAAGCCTGATTTCGTCCTTGCCAAGTGCCATAGTAACAATCTTTCTCAATGATAGTGAACTCATCGACATGACGACCTTTTAAGGTAATTGTATCTAGGTCTAAAAAACCACAACCTTGTGACCACATATCGATACGTTGTTGACGAGTGGTGGGATGACCCACTGTCACCACTCCAAAATTTAAGCGATAAGGCTCAATGCTGACCTGCCTTTGAAAAGCATCATCATCACTACAACCTTGTCCTTGCAATGCTACGATGGTTGGTGATTGTGGATCGTTAGAGGTAATTTGTAATTGACCAGCGTAATCTGCAACCGTCGCCGTCGGTGGTTTAAATTGCAAAGTTACGGTACATGTGCCATTGGGGATGACCACGTTATTAGTGCAATTATCTTTACTCATTTGGAAAATCGATGAATCAATGAGTTCTATGTTTTCTATCCGTAGTCCACCTTTGCCGATATTCTGTATCGTTAGGGTGCGTTTAACTACCGTTCGAGTTTGCGCAAAATCAACCATCTCTCGATCAAGGGTTAATTGCGGTATTCCGGCAATACCAAACTCGGCGTTACAAGTACTGTTAGCATAAATACCAACACTGGTTTTAGTCGTAGAACTATTACAATCTTTGCTCCAACCCAGGAAACTAGAACCGGCATCGGGTGTCGCCGTGAGAGTAACCGTCGTGCCACTAAGATAAGAACGGATACAATCATCGCCACAATCTAATTGACCAATATTACTCGTGATATGACCATTACCTTGACCAGATCTAGTGACTGTTAAGGTGTAGCGAGGTAATTTATCAAATCGTGCTTCACAAGATTGTTGTTCTTGAGTGAGATAGAAGGAACTCGCACAGCCTTGACCAAAGAAGCCCACCAAGTAGGAATCTAAATCAGGAATGGCTTTGAGAGTAATTAAGCTTTGGTGAGCCAAAGTTTCAGTACAAGTCGATTCGCAGGTGAAGGGTGGTTTGTAGGGAATCTCTACGGTAAGGATTCCGTTACCGGAGCCGGTTTTTGTGACAGTGAGTCTATGCCCGGGAAAATCAACGCTTTCAAAGTGGGCGATACAAGTCAAATTGTTAGTTATCTTCAGCGTGATCTCAGGATCAAATTGATTATTATTTGGACTAATGCTCTTAATACAATCTTCACCTTCCCACCCCATGAAAGTAAAACCGGAATCAGCTTGAGCCATAAGGGTCATGATGCTATCAGCGAGATATTCGCCATTACAATCGGGATCACAATTAATACTATCGGCTTCGATGACAGTACCGGTACCCCCGCCGGTTTTTTGGATAGTCAGGAGGTAAGATTGAGGGGGAAGACAATCATTAGCTGACGAATTTTGGGCTTGCCATCCTGGACAGGTTTGATTAAGAAATTGAATGAGATTATCACTGGGGTTAGAAGAGAGGTAGTTATTGGATAAGTTACATTCATTCAAATTAGCTAACGAACTTAGCGTATTAGGAATGTCGCCACAGAGTTGGTTATCTTTTAAGCGAAGTTTCTTTAATTGACTTAGATTTCCTAAAGAATCAGGAAGAGTGCCACGAAATTGATTATCAGACAACTGGAGTTGAGAAACGTTTCCATTGGCACAGGTTACACCATACCAACTACAAGGTGTATTCGTCTCATTCCAACCAGCCTTATTGGTCCAATTTGGACCATTAGTACTCGTATAAAGGTCAAGCAATGCTTGACATTCAATTAGCGGAATTTCAGTCACCGAAGCACAATTGGTGGCTGCCGATCCTAAACGAGAGAAAATGAGAAAATAAAATATTAAAAAGCATTGACTTAGTTTTAAAGAAAATGAAATGGTCTTCATTTTCCCCTCCTTGGTTCAATTTGATGAAGTGTTGCAAATAACGTAGATCAAATAAGCTAATTATAGTTAATTTTTTTAAATTTACTATAGTATATTATTTAAAAATAATGTGTTTATGGTTTGTTCACTTGGTCATGCCATGATGCACGTGATGGATTATCACTATTGTCGGTGCTATTTTGATGATGTGATCCCTGAAGATAATTTTGGGTTAATTCGTTTTGAGTTAATTTTAGCAACATTAGCAGATATACAAGCTATCTTAGCTTTTAGCGCCGGCTTAACTCCTCATGATAAACTGTTAGTCCATTGTGGCGCTGGTATTTCTCGTTCTACCGCCGTTGCCACGGGTATTTTATGCCAACACGGCTTATCACCGAGAATAGCACTCAACCAGGTTTTTTCGGTTCGTCAGTGCGCAACTCCTAATCCTTATATTATTGCACTAATGGATAAAGCACTTAAATTAAATGGTGAGTTAACAAGTGTGTTGCAAAAATATCAACCCGATATAGCTAGCGAGCAAAATGATTTAAAAATGCTCTCTTAGCTTAAGCTATGTTACAGCTAGTCCTAATCTACTATTAAATAAATAACGATTTTTCAGTTGAATGAGCGCAATGGAATCGGGTAAACTTTAGCTTCCAGCTTTGTAGGAGACTCATATGCGTTCAAAATTGAACTTCACTCAGAAAATATTTAGTTTAGCAACGGTTATCAGTTTCATCATCACATTAGGGTGGCAACTGACCATGGCGATGTCTGATGATGATGAAGTTTACGGTATCGTTACCACAGAAAGTACCGCTCTCAATATTCGTGCTGATAGGGGTACTGATACGAAAATTATTGCTAAAGCATTAAATGGTTCACGGTTGCGCATTTTAGAAACGATAGGTTCATGGTATAAAGTTCAATTGAGTCATGGCAAAACGGGTTACGTTAGTGCCGACTATATCAAAATATCTCATGATGATACTAATGAGAGCACTGCCACCACGGCGCAAATTACGCCTTATCAAACCCATCTCAATCAGGGAAATCTCCTTAATGATCAAAGAAAAATCAAAGCAGCTTATCAAGAATATTTAAAAGCCTACAAGAATGCTTCAACTCAACGTGAACAAGAAATTGCATTAGGTAGTCTTGTTGCCACGGCTTCTCAATTGGGAAATAACCCCTTGGCGGAAAAATATCTTAAAGAACTTTTAGCGATTTCTCCTGATAATGAATGGGCGAAGAAATTTGCTGAACAAATTACCCCACCAGCAATTAAACCTGAAGTAGCTGAACCAAGAACAGCTCTCGTCATAGGAAACGCAGATTACGCTGATGGCCCGCTTAATAACCCTATTAATGATGCTAAAGCCATTATTAAGCTACTTGAGAATAGGGGGTTCAAGGTTTTCTCTGCTCTCGATGCTGATCAGCGGCGCATGGAAACGACCATCAACGAATTTGCAACTTTACTGGCAGCTAACAAAGGTATTGGGGTATTTTATTATTCTGGACACGGCTTACAAGTCGATGGTGAGAATTATTTGATTCCTATCAATGCCGAAATTACCGATGAAACTGATGTCAAATATAAAGCTATTGATGCCGGTCAAGTGTTAGGTAAAATGGAATCAGCTAAGAACAATTTAAATATCGTGATTTTAGACGCTTGTCGAGTTAATCCCTGGTTAAGAGGACGTGGTAATAATTATCGTGGGCTAGCTACTATGCAAGCTCATGGGACTCTCATTGCTTATGCGACTGCACCCAATTCGATTGCTTCGGATGGGAATGAAGAAGATATTAATGGCTTATATACCAAACACTTACTTAAAGCGATGCAAACACCGGGTTGGGAAATTGAGAAAATGTTTAAACAAGTTGGTATTGCGGTGGAAAATGAGAGCAAAGGTGAACAAAGTCCTTGGTATCATTCCTCCTTACGTGGAGAATTCTGTTTTAGTGGTTGTAAAACGCCAGCTACTCCCTTAAAGATTCCAATCCCTTCACCAACAGTAACTCAAGCTCAAGTACCCGGTCGATACCCCGAAACCTCAATTCGATATTTAAATGATGCTGATTTAGAAGGAAAATCGGCTTATGAACTTAAAATAATGAGAAATGAGATTTTTGCCAGACGGGGTTATTTATTTGAACCCGGTAAAATGAGAGACTACTTTAATAATCAACCTTGGTATCAACCTCGATATTCTGACGTTGGTTCATTCCTTTCTCCCATTGAACAAGCGAATATTCAGCGGATAAAGGAATACGAATGACAGCGGTTTAAACGCTATGTTAATGATTATTTGTTCTTTTCTTAATTTAATGGCTACTCGCTATAACCTTTGGTGCCATCTCCGGCTAAGGTAGTAATTATTCCATGAGTATTTATCTTGCGGATAACATGATTATTTTGATCAGTAATATATAGGTTATCTTGTGAATCGATAACAATTTGTACCGGTAAATTGAATTGAGCGGTTATGGCTAAGCCATTATCACCACTATAGCCGGGTGTGTTGTTACCGGCTAAAGTCGTTATAATGCCATGATTATCTATTTTGCGAATGACATGATTTTGGGAATCAGCAATATAAAGATTGCCATGATTATCGAAGGCGATACCCCTTGGCTCATTCAGTTGCGCTAAATGAGCGGGACCACCATCGCCATGGTAACCGGCGGTACCATCACCGGCAATAGTACTGATCATTCCTTGCTTATCTACCTGACGAATTCGATGATTCTTCATGTCAGCGATATACAAGCTACCATGGTTGCTACAGTTATCCCTTCTGGCGTATTGAGTCGAACAGTTGTAGCCCGTTTAGCTGTTGAAGACTCTGATTTCTCAATTAGAGTTAATCCGGTTTCCGCTTGACTAAGCCGAAATCCTAAGATTAATACCAGTACAATTATCTTATTCATCAGTTATCAATTATCCAAAATAACAATATCTTTGTTAAAACTAAAATAATAAACTTAACTCAAAATGGATACCATCGTCTTGTAAATCTTTATCAGTGGGTTCAGGAATATCGCGTAAGGCATGACCCCAGTATAATTCCGTGTTAGTATATTGACTTGGACTCCAACGCAAGCCTAAGCCAATACTATAAATGTATTTGGGGTCATCTGGCATTTCACTACTTTGGCCCTTTTGAGCATCCGAAAAGGGCATTACATTGCTTTCATTCCAAGCCCGTCCATAATCGATAAAGGTGGCCAGTTGTGGAATGCCATCTTCCGGATTTTTACTCAATTTAGGCAAGCGCCACTGTAAAAAAGGCAGTGGCAACCGCCATTCTAAAGAAGAAATTAAACCATTGTCACGAGTCATTTGATTTTCTCGATAACCCCGTACTGTAGTAGCACCACCAACCGAAAATTTTTCTAGGGAAAGTACCCTTTGATTGGCTTTTTGTAAATCAACCCGAAAGAGGACTTGACTGGCTTGCAATAATGGATTGTGCAAAAAATCCAATTTTCTAACGTATTGGAATTGACCTAACCAGGTAAAAAATTGGCTATCTGGAGAATTGTCAACGGTAGCGTTAAAGGCATCAATACCGAAATTGAAACTAGAGCGTGCGGCAATCACTTCAGTACGGCTACGATTAAGCCAATCTTGGGAAAAACGAATGACCGAAAGATTACTTTTACCTTCTTTACCAGCGTCTGGAAAAGAAAAGGGGTAATTTAATAAAGAAGTTTCACTTTGACGTTTTTCTAGTTTTAACCCTAATTCAAAAGATTTATTGGGTTTCTTCCAGAGTGGCTGAGTTAAACTGAGTGCATAAGTGTCTGCTTCGCTTTCAATGTCAATTCGGTCGAAAGGTGCTTCTACAACTTTAGCATCGCTGTGTTCCATGTGAAGCGCTATAGCGGTATCATAATGATTGATTGGTAAATTGTATTTGAAATTATAATCTTTTAAACCGTGTTGAAAACCATAACCATAGCGTGCATAGAAAGTATCACCCCACCCCGTTACATTATGATGCCAACCCACTATTTCACCACGATAAGCACCCACACTGGGAGAACGATAATTATTAAAATTAAATTGGAAATGATAAGGACGAGACTCATCAACGTTGATTCTTAAAATACCTTCTCCTAGACTTAATCCCGGCCCCAACTCCGCATTAATGCGTTCAAATAAAGGATTTTGCTGAAGCAATTGTAAACGTTCCTGCAAAACATCTAGATTAAGTGGAACTCCCTTTTTATCGGCTAACCGTTTTTGAATATAAGCAGTACGAACGCGTTTGTTACCACTCACTTCAACGGCTGATAATTTACCTTCAATAATTTTTATGGTAATTATACCATCGACCACTTTTTGATCGGGAATAATTGCACCGGAATTAATGAATTTATGATTGATATAATATTGAGTAATTTGATTTTTAGCTTCTTGTAATTGTTCAGCAGAGAGTTCGCGATTTTGATAAGATTCAAGTAATTGAGAGAGTTGCTGCGTAGAAACAACTTGATTACCTTCAAATTGAAAGCGTTTTACGAAAATATGAGCCACTGAAGAAAGGGTTTGCTCTTCTTGGGGAATGTTAGGAAGTGTGGGTAGGGGTGAGGTTGGAGTAGAAGAATCATCAGTAGCAGAAAGGGAGTTGTTTGGTTCTGCCTGAGTACCTTGTTCTTCTGAGTTAGCTTGAGCTAATAACTGGTCATTAAGTAGACTCAATAATAAGACTATAATAAAATAGGGTTTCTTACGTTGGTATTGGTTACTTAATTTTTGATTTTCCAAAATGATGTTCCTCCACACATGAGGTATTCCAATAGGGGTATTGATATAAACTATAGTTTAACTGAGAACTGAAAAATTATTTTTGTGCGAGTGCTTCTATCCCTTCCCAATCCGGTGGTGTACCTTGTTTTATATAATAATCACAACGTTCTAGATAAAAATCAGTTGCTTTATCTATGGGTAACTGCTGCAAAATATGTTCAAACAATTGATACGCATGCTGAAATTGTTTTTGATAATAAGCTTCAATAGCCTGATTGAAAGTAGGCTGAAGAATGATTTTCTTTTCTCTCACTTCATCAGGCTCTGAATCTAGAATTTCAAAAATCTTTACCGGTTCTTGTTTACCTTTCACTCTAACTTTGCCTAAAAATCGATAGTGATGTTGCTCTTTATCGGTTAATTCCGTTAAAATTTGTTGACTAATGATAATGGAAGCACCGTATAACTTGGTTAATCCTTCCAAGCGAGAAGCTAAATTAACGGCATCAGAAATAACCGTTCCTTCCATGCGTTTTTCTTCTCCTATGGTACCTAACATCAAAGTACCAATGTGCAAGCCAATACCAATATAAACCGGTTGTAAATTTTCTTGTTGCCTTTCGTGATTAAAAATATCGAGGTGTTGGTGAATTTCTATGGAAGCTTGTACCGCATCATCAGCCGATTCTGGAAATAAAGCCATAATAGCATCACCAATATATTTATCAATAAAACCGTGATGTTTGCGAATAACTGGGCTGACTCTACCCAGATAGGCATTGATAAAATCAAAATTCTCTTTGGGTGTCATACTCTCTGACAATGTGGTAAATGAGCGAATATCAGCAAATAAAACCGCCATATGTTTTTGAACATGATCACCTAACCGGACTTCAATAATACTATCTTTTTCCAGTAATTTGAGAAATTCTAAGGGCACAAAATTACTGTAAGCAATATTAACTTTTGATAACTGAATATGTGTTTTAATACGAGTAATCAGTTCGCCTTTGGAAAAAGGCTTAGTCAAATAATCATTAGCACCCGCCTGCATTCCTTCAACCAAATCCGAAACCTGATTTTTCGCTGTGAGCATAATAATCGGTAATTGAGTAATAGAATATCGTTCGCGGATAATTCGACAAACTTCAAAGCCTGACATTTTAGGCATCATAATGTCAAGTAAAATGATGACAAATGGGGTGCCACTACCAATAGCTTCTAACGCTTCTTGGCCATTATGTGCCCGGGTAATAGCATAATTCTCCAAACGCAGTTGGTTTTCTAACACTTGTAAGTTAATCGGGTCATCATCCACAATCAAAATATGAAATTGTTCACGTCCTTGTGGAGAAATATCCGGATTAATTTCCTCTTTATCTCGTTCTACACTAATTTCAATCGGTGGTAAATGGCGGATACGACTTAACATCGTACTCATATCCGTATTGCGGTCTACAATCGTACTGGTAGACAGCGGTAAAGTAAAGCTAACCGTGGTTCCCTTTTTTAAGGTCGATTGGATACTAATTTCTCCACCATGTAATTCAACGAGTTGTTTGGTGATAGATAGTCCTAAACCAGTTCCACCATATTCTCTCGCAATAGAACCATCGGCTTGTTCAAAGGGGTTAAATACCATATCCAGTTTATCCGGTGGAATTCCAACCCCCATATCTTTAACAGAAATCATGAGATAATCATGATAATTCGTTGACGAAATTTCAATAATACCGGCGTCGGTGAACTTGATCGCATTACTGATTAAATTATGTAAAATTTGTTGCACTCGATTTTCATCAGCGTCAACAAGAATATCATCCTCAATATTATTAATTAATTCAACCTTTTTTTTCCCAATTAGTGGTTTAGAAAGCGTTATGACCACTTCGACCACGACCTTTATTTCGATTGGCTTAATTTGTAATTCTAAGTTCTTATGTTTTAGTTTAGAGAAATCCAGAATATCATTCACTAAATTGGATAGTCGCCGACCACTCAGAACTATCATAGAGAGATTTTCTACCGCTTTGTCTGGAAGCGGTCCAGCAGCACCATCAATCAATGAATCGGCTATTCCAATAATACCATTGATAGGAGTACGTAATTCATGGGAGGTGTTAGAGAGAAAGTCATCTTTTAATTTATCTAATACCCTTAGGTCATTAATATATCTCAACATACTATTGACCATTTTCGTAATACTTTGTTTAAGCAGTTTTAATTCATTATTAGTTTCGACTTCAATAGAATGGTCAAGTTGTCCTTCGGCGATAATATTAACACTGTTAACAATACTTTGAATCGGACGGGTAATCCAAGCAGAAATAATAAAAGTAAACAGGATACTCAATACAATAGCAACAATACTCAGTAAAAAATGAAACGAAGCGGTCCGTTGTAACCCTTCATCAATTAATTTAGTATTATAAGTCAATTCAATAACTCTGCTCGGATCAGAACTGATATCTACATCTTCATCTTTGAGATTAACAAAAATATAACGGGTATAACGTTTTCTAGTTTTATCCTCTATTTCAGTTGTTTTTTTAGTATCATAAACTGTTTTAATTATTTTGGCCGTTTCTTCATTCACTTTATAATTCGGGTCACCGATTGAGTGTCCATGGCGACTGAAAATTCTCACTTGATTTAAAGACGGATTAAGGGTTTTTAAACGGGCAGTAATTTGCACTACATCTAAACCACCCATCAAGTCACTAAATTCATCAGAAAATAAGCCTAACTCTAATAAAAATTTATGATCGGGTGTTGGCATATAGGCAAATTTTCTAATACTCCCGGTTCTGGCTTCGGTCGCAAAACCACCATTCGCAAAATTATTTTGTTGCCGAATTTTAGTAATAAAGGCGAAAACATCCGGCCATTTTTTAAAATCTAATCCTAAATCTTTAGTATAAGTAGTATATTCCACTATACCGTCAGCACTGATAATGTATAAATCCATCTTACCACCCAATTGTTTTTTCAAATCCTCTAATTCCATTTTGTGGGGATTACGTGCTGACACTTCATAAGCATCGATAAAGGTTACAAAGGCATCTTTCATCTCCATATCAATAAACCGCTCTAATACCTTATACCCCGCATCGACCAACTTAATCGCATTAAGAATATTATTTTCGGTTTGTTGTTGCAGCATCTTATAGGCATTTTCCAAATCCGCTTTAGCATTCAAATAGTCAGACACCGACATGGCAATTAAGATGGGAATAATCAATAAGAGAAAAGACCCCATCAATGTATAGCGAATCGGCACATAGGGCAGCTGACTATCATCATTTTTTTTCTGAATTGGTTGCAACAATGGCTTGGTCGATCTCATCATAATTTGGTGTTGTGTCTATAGACAGGATGAAATAATACAACGCCGACAATGTGAGTACCCACGGTTTATCCAGTTGGTGGGCTAGCAATGGCGTTGTTATAAGCTAAAACAACTTAGCTGGCCTGATTGGAAAGCTTTCCTTTTTCCTTGCTATACTGTACTCCTAACGACCGAGCATCATTTACTGATAACAATAGCGAGTTAGTTTTCACTCTGGTGGAAATACGGCTCGAGAGACTCGTTTTTCATAAGCTTCACGTACTATCTGAACTTCTTCTAAAAAATAAGGCAATTCTTCCAGCAATAAGGCTTGTGGACCATCAACCAAAGCTTTCTCCGGATACGGATGAAAATCCACCAATACCATATTCGCACCAGCAATAACGCCTTGCGCAGTGGCATGCTGAATATCGAGTAACCCATCCGGCGCACGTACCCGACTACCTACTGAATGTGAAGGATCAATACAAACTGGCATACGGGTTAAACGTTTGACAACGGGAACATGAGCAAAATCAACTAAGTTACGATGTGGATCACCTAAATGGGTTTTTACCCCCCGTAAGCTAAATACAACCTGATGATTGCCTCCACTGGCTAAATATTCAGCGGCATTTAAAGATTCTTCCAGAGTAATACCAAATCCGCGTTTCAATAAAATGGGAAAATCATGTTGCTTACCCACACTTTTCAATAGTTCAAAATTTTGAATATTGCGCGTCCCAATTTGTAGCATTACCCCCGTTGGATAACCTGTTGCCTTTAAAACTTGACGAATCTCTTCAATATGTGCTTCATGAGTAATTTCCATGGCAATTACTCTTATACCATATTTACCAGCTAACTCAAACACATATGGTAAGCAAGTGCGACCATGTCCTTGAAAAGCATAGGGATTAGTACGCGGTTTATAAGCACCCATGCGAGTACAAACTTGTTGATTAGCTTGTAAGGCCCGCATCATGATTTCAACATGTTGAGGATTATCGACCGCACAAAGTCCAGCGACGACATGAAAACTATCTTGACTAAAAATCACGCCATTATATTCAAAACGAGAAATTCGATTATCATCGACGGCATGACGTCCTAAAATACGGTAAGGTTGGGATACTCTAACAACTCGTTCAACCCCTGGTAATGCTTGAATTTCTCCTTTCGACAATGAGTGAGTATCACCAATTAAATAAATTTCTGTTAAAACCTGTTGTGTTCCCTGGATCTCATGGACATGAATTTGAATATCGTGCAAATTATTCAGATAAGCTAGCAGATGATGATAATTTTCACTTTCTTTCTGGATATCGGGTTCAAGTATAATAATCATTATTCATTTAACCTATTACCTTAAATTAAAATCAGTTACTTTTATTTATTGATTTTAGCGGGTTTTCCACCATAAATAAGCAAATAAAACGTCGTGTTAAGAATAACGTCTAACAAAAAAGATGCTGTTAGTTTGTAATATATTAATGTTATAAGCGTTTTAAATTATTACATAAAAGTCCTTACAACGCACGGTTCAACCAGATGACTATCAGCCAATCATTTTGGTTCCAATTCATTAGAAACCTTAATAAAAAATGTATTGAATTTATCTTTATTCATTATTTTTTCATAAAATAATATTAGGTTTTGTTATCAATTTATTTTACCATATTAAAAGAAGATGCTTGTTGTCCGAATAATAATTACCCATTTAATTGATTTTTATATTTAGGATCCGGTTTGCTCAAGTAATGGAATGATTATGGTTCAATTGACTTTGACTCAACCAGATGATTGGCATTTGCATTTACGTGATGGTACAGCGATGGCGGCAGTAGTGACTGCAACCGCACGTTGCTTTGCACGAGCGATAGTCATGCCAAACTTAAAACCGCCTATTTTAACGGTTGAACAAGCTTTAGCTTATCGGGAGCGAATTTGTGCTGTTTTGGCACCAAATAGTCACTTCAATCCGTTAATGACATTGTATCTTACTGATAACCTACTTGCTGAAGAAATTATTAAAGCGAGAGCCAGTGGACGAGTCATGGCAGTAAAATATTATCCCGCCGGTGCAACGACACATTCTCAATGGGGTGTAACACATTGGCATCGTGTTAGCACGGTGTTAGAAATGATGCAGATCCAAGGTATTCCTTTGCTTATTCATGGTGAAGTCACTGATGAACAAGTTGATATATTTGATCGAGAGAAATTTTTTATAGAACAAATACTTGAACCTTTGTTAAATAAATTTCCGGCACTTAAAGTCGTATTAGAACATATTACGACTCAAGAAGCGGTAGAATATATACAAGATAGCCGTGCCAATCTTGCCGCAACGATTACTGCCCATCATTTGCTTATGAATCGTAATGATTTATTTAAAGGGGGTATTCATCCTCATCACTATTGTTTACCGGTTTTAAAACGTGAAAAACATCGTCAAGCTTTGTTACAAGCCGCAACCAGTGGTAATCCCCAGTTTTTTTTGGGTACCGATAGTGCGCCTCACGCCCAAGTAAATAAGGAAACAACTTGTGGTTGTGCTGGAATCTACACCGCACCGGCCGCTTTAGAATTCTACGCTGAAGCATTTGAACAAGCTCAAGCCTTAGATAAATTAGAAGGATTTGCCAGTTTTTATGGCGCTGATTTTTACGGTCTGCCTCGCAACCGAAATAAAGTAACCCTAATTAAACAACCGTGGCAAATGCCTCATTATTTTGAATTCGGCGATAGTCATGTGGTGGTGCCTTGGCGGGCTGGGATGACTATTGAATGGCAACAGGTGCAAGAATGAGGGTTGAAACCACAAGACAAGCTATTGCCAAACGTTTTCGTGGCTATTTACCAATCGTAGTCGATGTCGAGACCGCTGGTTTTAATCCACAACGAGATGCTTTACTCGAAATTGCTGCCGTTATTTTGCGAGTTAATTCAGCAGGTTATTGGGAGCGTCATAAAACCTACTTCTGTCACGTTATCCCGTTTGAAGGTGCACATCTTGATGAGCAAGCATTGCAATTTACCGGTATCGACCCTTATCACCCCTTTCGTTTTGCGGTGTCAGAAGCAGAAGCTTTACAAACCATTTTTAAACCGATTCGTGAAGCGATAAAATTAGCGAATTGTACCCGTGCCATTTTAGTGGGCCATAATCCTTCCTTTGATTTAAATTTCATCAATGCCGCCGCTAAACGTGTCGATATGAAACGTAATCCTTTCCATCCTTTTAGCACCTTTGATACAGCAACGCTGGGTGGGCTTGCTTATGGGCAGACCGTACTTGCCCGGGCAGTACAATCGGCTGGTTTTGACTGGGATAGTAATCAGGCTCATTCTGCCATTTATGATGCCGAACGAACCGCTGATTTATTTTGTGCCGTAGTGAATCTATGGGATAAACGACGTGTAGAGTCAACACTGTAAATGAATGCTATCCGTTTTTCAGTTTGACTCTACTGATAATAACTTAGATTTTAAATTTCAATAGAGTTTAACCAGGTATCATGTTTATTACAAACACTTAACACATAGAGCGTACCACTATAGTTACTTACTTTAAATTCTGATACGGCTTTTTTCTCTACTATCGGATTGAAAAAATGTTCATCCACAAATTGGAAATTCTCATTTAAGAGAATATGTTTGATGATGTAATGCTCGTAGTCTCTCATTTCATGATCAGTCGTTACCCGTATTTTAGACACCCCTTTATCGGCTGCCTGAACTTCTATTTTGGGTAGATGTGTCGCAGCTTTTTCACGCCAACGACCGGGTGCTTGTTCGGTGTAGAATAAATTACCAGCGAGATCAGAATAACAAATTTTATCAGTTGGGGCAGCTAAAGCGAAGGTAGAAGGAGCGATAAACCCTATTGCACCGATTTCTTGAATAAATAAACGTCTATTCATCTTAGTTTCCTTGTCAGTGGTTAGTCAAATATAACGTTAAACTTTATTAATATAACAAAGATGACATTTTACTGCGATAGCGGCTAACAATGGGATTTTGGTTACCTAGTAAAGTAAATATTGCCAATAATCCCTTCCGTCCAGCGTCATTTTCAAAGCTACGGTCTCGACGCATTATTTCTAATAAATGTGCCATCGCCGTTTCATAATCACCGGTTAATACTTGTTGTGCACTCAATTGATAACGTGCTTGATGATCATCAGGATTAATCGCTATAGCTTGTTCTAGACTGAGCACAGCCGGTGCTTTATCAGCAACAACAGAGAAGGTAAGATGTGCTATTAACTCATTAACCTCCGGTTCCAGTTGGATATTTATCGGTAGGTCTTTAAGTAACTGCTGGGCCAATTTAAATCGCTTGAGATCAATAAAAATTTTAGCTAAATCTAATTGAACTGGGTAATAGGAAGGTTCCATATTACGCGCTTGCTCTAACAAAGCAATCGCCTGTTCAGGGTTACCATCTAAATGGGCGGCTGTTGCTTGTGAGCGTAGTCTATCGGCCGGTCGCTCGCAATGACGATCTATTAGATCACGCAATACACTTTCGGGTTGCGCCCCCATGATGTCTTCCACGATTTGTCTCTGTCGAAATAATTTGAGGGCTGGTATACTGCGAATACTATATTGACTAGCTAACTGTTGCTCTTCATCGGTATTAACTTTAGCTAAAATAAATTTGCCTTGGTATTCGTCAGCTAACTTAGTCAATACCGGTAAGATCATTTTACACGGCGCACACCAAGCTGCCCAAAAATCAACTAATACTGGTACCTGACGTGATTTTTCTATAACTTCAGTCGTAAAATTCTGCGTATTAACTGTAATGATATAAGGAGAATAGTTCATATTTTGAGGCTCTCAAATTAGGATTAATAATAATTCCAAAGCTTGCTATTCCGTCCACCTTCAAGAGAAAATAAATAACCTTAATTACTCAACGGAGTCAAGCATCACCATGACAATGTGTGTGAAGCTATCTTAAAGGTGCCTTAGCTACATTGATTTATCTAGAAAAGATTGGCGCTAAACCATCTAACTATGTATTTCATATGAAATTCATTTTACTGTTTATTCGCAAAGTGCATCAAGGAAAAATTGGGATTAATTCTGGGACCAGCTTTAATAAAAGGGGTACAGTTAATGGTCGTAATACCGGAGCGGTGGAACGATAGAGAAAATCTTGACAAAGATTATCAGCATTGCATAATGTAGTTAAATCAATACTCAAGAGTAATGTTTATGAACGGTTTGCACTTATTTATAGATAATTCTAATATTTTTATTGAAGCTCAACGAATAGCACGTAATAAATTCTATTATGATGATGAATTAGTAGTACGTCTAAGAATCTGTTACGGTTCGCTATTAGAGGTAATTCGTCAAAGCCGAACTTTAAAGGAAACGGTATTAGTTGGTTCACGCCCTCCACAGAACGATGCCCTTTGGGAAAAGTTGAAAGAACTTCAGGTTGAACCTAGAATTTTTGACCGTAGTCCATATTCAGGTAAAGAAAACAGGGTTGATGCTGAACTTACAAACGCAATTAGAGATACATTAGAAGATAATCCCACTCCTAGTATTATAGCTATTGTTGCTGGTGATCAAGATTATGTTCCCACTTTGAAGAGGTGTGTTAAAAAAAATTGGAAAGTAGAAATCTATTTTTGGGATCAAGCTTCCAGTGAGTTGAAATCTTTGCCAAACACTAACTTTATTAGTCTTGATGAGTATTTTGAGAAAATTACTTTTCGTGAAAAATCAAGATTATAATATTTCTTCTTCGTTTCCACGCTCGGCATCACTGCCATTAAGTCAAGCTCTTTACTTCTCCATTTGTCAAAGGGGGATTGAGGGGTATTTCTTTGGAAGTCAATGGTTTAAAATTTCTCCTAGCCTCCCTTTTTTTAAATCTTTAGTACTTAGGGTGCATAAGCGAAGCGTCATGCACCTATTGCAGATTTGGTATATGACACTGCGTTTATACATTTTACATATATTCAACCGCTGCTGGGTAAAGTACCTCAATTTCTGGAGAAGTTTGTTTGGCTTCGGCTTTCAGTTCTTTCAACAGACGTTTTTCGTCTTTATCTACTCGACCATCCGCAAAAATAGCTTGGCGTAGCCATTTGGCTTTTTTCGGATTCAGGTAACCTTCTTCAGCTAACATGTCGTTTTTAATTGAGTCAATATAAAGTTCTGTGAAAGGTTTCACATAAGACTTAGCTTGGTTGCGTAGACTTGTAGGGTGCGTTTTACGCGCCAAAAATGATTCACATTTATCGTTTGTTCGTTTCACATTAAATGTCATTGCCATATCCAACATGGTTTGTGATGCATGAAATGCACCCTACTTGGCTGGCTCTCGTATTTGATGTCATTGTCGTATCCAACGTGGTTTATGGTGCATAGAATGCACCCTACCTAGCTAAATTTAACAAAATTAAAATAGCGTATTATTTACAATCAATAAGTTATGAAATAGATTTGCACATGGCGTTAATCCAATCATTAGAAAAGGGAAAAAAGTAGAGGTGAGCAGAACAAGAGTTTAAAAACATGCAGTGAGGTGATCCAAGGCGAACCAATCGGCTGATAGCGATGGCGAGAGCACGGAATAGCCGAGGGTGTCGTTGCCACAGAAGAGTTTGGAACGGGAGGCAAATTGGGATGCAATGTCCAAATTTGGTGATAATAAACGAGTCACACGGAAAGCCCTATTAAAAAGCCATTATCAGGCAAGCGCTAAGCGGGTAAAATAATCTGGGGTAGTGCCAGCCATCCAGAATATGAGTTATGTGGACACGCCTCATCTCCCTCTTCGACACCGACCAAAACTAAAATTCAGTTTCGCAGATTGGAAACTTAACAAACAAGATTGTAGCAGTATACAACCGTTACAATCTTTAATCCCCAAATTAAGTTTGGTATTTACTCAACTTCCTTACAGTTGAATTTGAGGAACATACAGTTATATTAGCACAAAATAAAGATATTGCGGGGTTACTGTTACTCCTGACTTGCTCCCTTCGACAGCGGTATTTTAACTCTCCTTTCCAATCCAAGGAAAAAAAGAGAGTACTGTAATTCATTTCTTCATCCCAACATTCTTACCTAGATTGAAATTATTCTTTTTTAGGAACAAAGCCGACGGCAACTTTGTGCCCACAATCGAGGTAGGTACTAATTCTTTAAAGAATATTGCCGTGACCGATAATGAGAAAATTGCTCTCGGATAGAAATTAACGGCGAGATGATGGTTACTCTAGTTGTGAGAGGACTGGAGTGAGAGAAAAATTGGTTGATTTTTCCAAGGCGTTTAACCTTCACTCTTAGAGAAGAAGTTTTCCTTAACTTAAACAACTGGCATTAGCGGCAGGAAATAGCAGAGTGTAGTGCCGCTGCTGACTGTTTGCGAGATGCAGTTGTTAGGGTTGAAGGATGTGCTCTTACATAACGCATAACGCTTCCAGCAGTTAATTTAAAGATTGTTGAAATATTCATTCTGGCACTCTTTAAGCCTTTTGCTGTCCATTGGTTGCACGTGTTCAAAAAATAGTAATTACCAACACCTTCATAAAACTGACTATTTCCGTAAATACCTTTTTTAAGCTTTAATAGATGTCCAAGTTCATTACGATAAAAACTGTTAGCTACAAACTTTTGCAATGAAGTGTACCCTTGATTCGTTAAGCAAACTTCTAACACTTCACTGTTAGGAAAATAATCATAGGGAGAGCTAGGTACGGCTACCGCATGAATTACAGCTGCACTTGGCCAGAACAGTGCTCGAAGCGTCATATCGGTGGTTATTTTTTCTGCTTGGTAAAATCCTTTATCTCCCCAGCCAAATTCTATATACGGGGTATTACCAAAACGATTCTTCAATTCGGGTAAATAACCCGTTATGTCTTTAGCTGGAATAACCAAGCTAGTGTGCCAACCGTGACTTAAAACATATATTTTTTTATCACTGGAGGCCGAATTACCATCGGTTTCTTTAACAATATAAGGCTTGGTAGAGCACGCCAATGACAATAATAGGCTTAGCAGTAATACTAATATTTTCATTTATTTAAGAATAAATTCTACTAACAACTCTACCAAGCTGGCTATCACCTTAAATCAATCCGGATTTCGTTTCACTAAACGTAATGCATTAGTAACAACTAATAAAGAACTGAGTGACATGCCAATGGCTGCCAACCACGGCGCTACCCAACCAATGGCAGCCGCTGGTAATGCCAATAAATTATAACCAACGGCCCAAATCATATTTTGGCGAATAATGTGGAGGGTTTGGCGTGCTGTCTTAATACCAATTAATAAATTAGTTAATTGTTCAGTTAATAAGATCATATCAGCACTCGCTCGTGCCACCTGAGTACCACTACCCATCGCAATCGAAACTTGGGCTTGTGCTAATACTGGGGCATCATTAACACCATCACCTATCATAGCAACGATAGCACCGGTTTGTTGTAAGTTTTTCACGTGTTGTAATTTCTCCGCTGGGGAAAGAGCATAAGCAATATCATTAATACCAACGGCTTGCGCCACACGTTGAACCGCCAAGGCATGATCTCCACTCAATAGACTAATGGCTTTACCTTGTCGTTGTAAGGCTTGAATTAATTCTTGTGCACCAGGACGAATTTGATCACCCAATATTAAAGCACCGTATAAAGTATGAGTATCAGCGAGAAGAACGAAGGTATGTCCTAGTTGTTGAAAACAGTGTAATTGTTCAGGTTCGAGAATTAGATGAGTTTGTTGAGCAATGAAAGCCGGTGTACCTACAAAATAGCGTTTATCAATGATATCACCTTGGATTCCAGCGCCAGGAATATTACTGACATGATAGGCAGTGAGTTCTGGTTGCTTTTTACCATACTCGCCTTGTTCAGCAGCCGTGATAAGCGCACGAGCAATAGGGTGTTCAGAATGACGTTCTAATGCTAATGCATATTGTAAGCATTGTGCTGAAGTAAAATGGGCAAAAGAATGAATAGTTAATAATCGTAACTGTCCTATGGTTAAAGTACCGGTTTTATCAAACACAAAATGAGTCGCACGGGCTAAGGTTTCTAGAGCATGACCTCTCGTTGTAATTAATCCTGCACGAGTTAAAGTACTGGTTGCCGCAGTAATTGCGGTAGGTGTTGCTAAAGATAGTGCACAGGGGCAAGTAACAACTAAGACCGACAACGTAATAGTGAGCCACATTGATGGATTGACTTGCCACCAATAAATAGCTGCTATCAATGCTAACAACAGTACCCCCAAAATAAACCAAGCGGCAACGCGATCGGCTAATTGAGTCAAAGCGGGTTTTTCTGTTTGGGCACGTTCTAACAGTCGCAAAATATGGGATAATACGGTATCAGTACCAATTTTATCTACCTGTATCTGCAAAGGACTATCTATATTAATGGTACCGGCGATAACGGTTTGTCCTGAATTTTTGGGAATCGGGCAACTCTCACCGGTTAGTAAAGATTCGTCTATATTGGATTGACCAACTAAAATACAACCATCTGCCGGAATGGTTTCGCCAGGGCGAATTAATACGGTATCACCAATGGCTAAATCAGCTACCAAAACTAATTCTTCTTGAATTCCAGTAGCCATTGAACGCAATCGGGTGGCGGTAGTCGGTATCAGATGTACAAGATTTTCTGCGGCTTGAACACTGTGTTGTCGGGCAACGAGTTCAAAATACCGTGCAGTCAAGAGAAAAAACACAAACATCGCAATCGAATCATAGTAAACCGATTCGTTACTGATAGCAGCTAATGGATAATGGTTAACGGAAGTCAAGGTGGCCCAAACACTCCCAATAAAAGCTAAACTGATGGCAAAGGTAACGGGGACATCCATACCTAATTGCCAATGACTTAAGTCACGCCAAGCATTTTTAAAAAAAGGTTCAGCACAATAGAGTAAAATAGGCAAAGTGAGTATCAAATTAAGCCAATAAAACAAAGCTTTAAATTCGGGTTCCATTCCATACCAAGCACCAGCATACAACGCAAAGGAAAACATCATAATTTGCATTCCTAACGCACCGGCAATACCAATTCGACGCAATTGTTGTTTACGTTCACGCTCCAAGATTTCTTGTTGACGAGCCGGATCATAGGGATGAGCCAAATAGCCAATCTGGCTTATTGCTTGTAAAATTTTACTCAGATGAATACGCGAATCATCCCAACGTACCCGAGCGCGATGAGTGGAATAATTAACTTGGACTTCGAGTACACCCGGTAAATTTCTTAAATGACGTTCATTAAGCCAAACACAAGCCGCACAGGTAATCCCTTCCAAAATCAAAGCTGCTTCTCGTAACTGTTCATTTTCATAACGAACAAAACGTTTTTGAATGATGGGATTATCATAAATACTAATTTGTTGAAGAAATTCTGGAATTAATACTTGCCCAGTTGGGGCGTTATGAGTACGGTATTTATAGAAATCGGTTAATTGAGCTGCCACAATCGCCTGAGCAACAGCTTGACAACCAGGACAACACATCGGTTGAGCTTGATTATCAATAACCACACTCAGATCTATCGATTCCGCGATCGGTAATCCACAATGATAACAATACTTTGATAACATATAATCCAACTATTCTCAGTTTGATTTTCGCTATAATATGATTAAACTCAGTTTACGAAGCATAAGTTAAGCAATTTGAAGTTATCCCTTTCCCCTGGTGAGAGAACTAGGGTGAAGGAAAAATTGGTTGATTTTTCAAGGGAAATTGCCCCCTCTCTTTCAGCGAGAAAGGAGAAGGGTTCCTTAAACTTAATGGCAATATCAGATTACGGCTTGTTAAGTTTCCCAGCTTAGATCAACCGACACGGGCTTTTAGCTTTTGTTATCTTTCCAAAAATTTTTTGGATAGGTAATCGAATACCAATGATTTCATCAATAACTTCAGTATCATCATGTTGTATATCAAAGATGTTATTTCCTTTAGCAGAATATATTTTGATAACTTGCACTGAAGGAATAACTAACCAACATGATTTAATCCCTAGAGTAAAATAGGCTTTGAATTTTAGAAGAATTTCATTAATAGCTTGCTTTGGAGAAAGTATCTCAATGACTAATTCAGGCATTTGAGTCATTTTCAAAATATCATTATCCAATTCATCTTCGGGTTCCTCAGGCCATTCCAAATAAACACACACATCCGGAATTAACTCATCTTTAGCTTTAAGATTAAATTGATTGAGATCAATTTGGCTAGTATCCAGGCTCAGTTCTGGCATCACAATAAACCGCTCATCATTAAATAACAAGCCGGTTATTCTACCCATTATTAGACTATGATTTTTGGAAGGCATATCTCCTAGCTCATCTTCAAACGTTTTATCTTTAATTTCTATTAATTCAGTCATTTGTTTACTCACTTGCTTAGATTTGTTTTGGAACACGTGTCGGATAAGTTAGCGAAATGTAACCTAATTGGCCATGATAATTTTGATGTAACCCGGATAAGTCCTTAAAATTAGGTAGAAAAATAAAACAAAAAATGCTATAATAATAAATTTTACTTAGGTTAATATAAAATCACCTTGGATGGAATAACCAGGTAGTGAAGCTATAGGTAAAATTATCAGCACATTGGTTAATTGATCTCGAACCCATTAACTGAAGAATGCAAGATATTTTGAATATTATCTTCAGTGGTGAGATCGATATCATCAAATAGCTACAACAAATACCTAAAGGACGAGAACACAAAGAAATAGTTGATGTCGATATAATTGGGTTTATGCTACCAGCAGATTCGGTGATGATTATCATGATATACTTAAATATAGTATGTGAATTGTAGCTATTGGTAATGCTAACGAACATAGACTGGAAATCGGCTTATTAGCATGGATAATCCAAATAGGGGTAACTAAAAAATTTTTAATGATCTCACTTTGTTAGTATTAAAGCAAAATAAGGTTTGAGAAGGAATTAGAAATATGACTCAGATATTCGGCGACTTTGTCGAAGTTTCTGCTAAAAGTAAAGAGTACTTGGTACTAGGATTTTCACCCAGTTCTATTCCACTTAAACAACGTTGGCGAAATAATGGCTTATCAGCTGATTTTATAGGTGATTATCTGACCACTTTTTTTCCGGCAACTTATGATAACAAAATGTGTTATAAACCAACAGAAATTAAAAGTATAGTCAGTTATATTGCTAATGAATTACTAGAAAATGCCATGAAATACAATGATGAAACTCAAGACTACTCAATTAATATTCGTTTGGAATTACTTAATAATAATTTGCGATTTTATGTGACCAATAGTATTTCACCAGCAACCATGGAACAACTTAAGAAAGTTATTCAGGAACTACTAAGCGAAGATCCACAAAAATTGTATTTTCACCGTTTAGAACAAAATGCTATAAACACGAAGACAAGCAATATTATTCACTCTGGCTTGGGGCTATTAACGATGCTTAATGATTATATGGCAAAATTGGGCTGGAAATTTGAAATTATTCAACAAGATCCACAAGTAATTACGGTAACTACGATGGTAGAGTTAATCCTATAATTCTTTTTTTACAGGTTAAATTCAAAAATGGAAATAAAAACTGAGGAATATCGTGTGGCTTCTATAATTGATTATCAGACCATCCGAATTATTTTTGAAGGAGAACTTCAGTTACCAAACATAGATGAGTACGAGCCTATCGCCGAATTACTCAATCAGATTGTTATCACCGCACCTTCGCAACTTATTCTAGATTTACGACAGCTCAGATCGCTTAATAGTTCTGGTATTATTGTATTGGCTACCTTTGTAATAGATATTGGTGAACAAGAAACAATTGATATGATTGTGCAAGGCTCGCCAGAAATCACATGGCAAGTTAAAGCATTAAAGAATTTTCGTCGATTAATGCCCAAGTTACAATTGGAATGGAAATAATGGAGCACAGCGTAGCTTTATTTTGTCCAAGTGCAAACAACCATTATGCATATATAGCAGAGGTGGTAGTACACTGCCATCAACTTAAGCGATTAATCGCCATCAAAATCAAATCACCGGAATAGTCAGATAGAATTAATTACACACAATCTTGTCAAAAAGACTTATTCTACATAGATGTCCTTTGTAAATATTTTTGTCTAGGTACTTAATGTGATGCTGGAAACTAAATGAGCAAAATAGAGCCAGAATATTCATTCTACCTAATCAATTCCCTCTCCATGACACTCTACTTGCCATAGAAAATATCTCTGGTATGTGCGCAACTAACCGGTTTTGCTACAATCATTCGTTTTGAAATTTACTTAACTCTTGAGATAGTCAAGTTGAGTATGATTATTTCTAGATAACTAAGTAACTGATAAACCGTTTATTCATTTCCATTTTATCTATATGTTCCCAACTGAAGTTAAAAATGAGGTTGGATAAGGATTAAGATGAAAATCTGTATTGTGTCTGATAGTCACGATAACATTCCTTCTTTGTGTGCTGCCGTAACTGATGCTAAGCAGCGTGGTGCACAAGCCGTATTACATTGTGGTGATATTGTAGCACCAAGTACTTTACATCCATTACAATTTTACGGTTTGCCGATACATGTTATTCATGGTAATAATCGTGGTGATCTGGATAGGCTTCTTAAACTATCTCGTGCATCAACGAGTATAATTCACTACTATGGGCAAAATGCTGCTTTTACTTTAGGAGGTAGACAAATTTTCTTAGTCCATTATCCTCATGATGCAAGGGCAATGGCTGATCACCGAATAAGTC
>JAAUSR010000116.1 GCA_012032555.1 Thioploca sp. | reverse complement strand
CGCTCAGTTGTGAGTTCTGTCAATTGCATTTTCATACCCGGTTTCCTAAGTTTTCAAAACTTGTTCTTTCTTATATTCTCCTTTTAGCAAAATAGCATTTTAAATTTCGTGATACAACTCTATTATAACATTGCGCATCAGTGACAATAATTATCCCAGGATTAACATCTATAATAGTTCCGGCCGTATCCATCTTCTGAATAGAACGTTGATATGCTGCCAATCCATAACCAGATTCTGGAAAATTACCACTTCCCATATCTGTTGCGGTATGTCTACCACCGATTTCTCTATCTATAATTTCACCTCCGTAGCAAGAGTAGGCTGGGTTGATCAACCCAGCTAACGATTTTATTAACTTATTTGACGTTTATCTTGAATGGATGTTTATCTTTAACAAAGAAGAGGCTGGGTTGATCAACCCAGCTAACGGTTTTATTAACTTATTTGACGTTTATCTTGAATGGATGTTTATCTTTAACAAGCTGGGTTTCGTTCCTCGATCCAGCTTACTACTTATTGGTTCACCTTTCAATTACCCAATTGGCAATCTTTGTATTTAGCCATCATTAAACCGCCACCGTTGGAGATTCCCCGTCTCAATAGTTCTTAGTCAAATTTTAGAGGTGTTAGCTTTCGATTGAACGGTAAAACTTTATTGGGTGTTGGTAAGCCATTTAAAAAAGGTATCATGGGAGATAGTCTCAGCGGTTCGTTTGCCTAGTAAAATGTACTGTCTAAAAGTGGCCTCGTGTAGTGAAGGATTCAAACCTTTTTTATTTCTATGATAGAGATACAGCGGGAATTGCTGTAAATTTGAAATTTAACCATCAAGTTAACCTGATTTCAAGCTAAAATATTAAAAGGTTCCCAACAACCCAGTGAAACGTATAAAATCGCTGGAATTACCAAGTAAAATCACCTGACGTTTAGTTCGTTTACCCTTGCCAACGGGAGAATTTGAAGTCTTAGCTACCTCATTATTTCATGATCAATGGTTTTATGGCTTTAATCGGCATTTGATAGTTGATGATCGAGGCGAATGGGTGAGTTTCTTGGTGACACCCGGCAATGTCGATGAACGCAAGGGGCTTAGACAAATGGCGAAATTCATTAAGGGCAAACGGTTTGGTGATCAAGGCGATATTTCTAAAGCATTAGCAGAGGAATGGTGGGATAAAGGCGTGCCGTTGGTAACGAGGCTATGTCGAAATATGAAGCCGGTGGTCTGAGAGGACTTTGATAAGATCTTGCTGCGTAACAGGTCTCTCATCGAGACCCTTAACGACCCGCTTAAAAATATCTCTCCATTAGAGCATTCTTGCTACCACAGTTTAACCGTTTTAGGCTTAATTGGGTGGCTTATTCTTTAATCTTTTTCTAAATGCTCAGGCTATGGTTGTAGTCAACGATAATAACGGTTTTTATACCAATTAACCCGCAGGATAGAGCAGGGGGTTATATTGAACTGAGGCCCGTTTCTATTTATCATCGAACACCAAACACCATAGATTATCTGCGAGCTTACCTCGAACTCAGGTAAGTAAGATGGTGAGTAGTGACTAAAGTAATATCCTCACTTGTTAATAGCTTGTCTGGAAGATTATTACTTTCTACTCACCCTCACTGAATTCAAGACAAATTATCTCCAAACTGCTTGTGGAGATTGATTATGCCACCCACGAATATCATACTTTCCAAGCATACCGGCATGAATAAAAGGATTAAACCAGTTACCTTGATAAAGTAAAAAACTTAAACTGGGTGAAAAGGGGGGTTGTAATCCGGTTTCTGCTGTTTTATACCATTCTTTGTCTTTGATAACGCTAGTTATTACTGGTGCACCAGCTGGGCGTTGATCCGGTTGCACACCGGCTGTTGGTGAAATATATTCTCCTGATTGTTCAGCGATTGGTTCTGCTCCCATAGCCTTGAAATTAAGGCATAGCCCGAACATAATAGCTATAGTCATTTTTTTAACCATTAAAACACTTTGCTTTTCCATTAGATTCTCCTTGTTATCGTTTAATTTTGAGCTAGTTAAATTCTAGTACTAAAATTTCTTGAACACTTCAGGTTACAATTTTTATTGTCAATTTTTGCTGATAATTAAATAATTAACCACTTCCCTGTGTAATTCATTATCCTAAGCACTAATGTAGTGTAATTCTTGCTTTATTTTTCTTCTTTTTTATCACCAGTGGATGACATACTATTCATCCCCGTCATACCACCCATGCCAGACATACCGCCCATGCCAGACATATTATTCATCATGCCATACATGGGGTACATACCTTGCATGCCACCATACATGGGATACATACCTTGCATACCACTCATGCTGCTTTGGTCTTGTTGTTCACCAGTCTTAGGTGCGCAACCACCTTGCATTCCTTGCATTCCAGACATGGGATACATACCACCCATACCCATGCCGCTCATGCCCATACCGCCGTACATTGGGTACATACCACCCATGCCCATGCCACCCATACCATAGCCGCCATACATCGGGTACATGCCACCCATGCCCATGCCACCCATACTGCCACCGTACATTGGGTACATACCACCCATACCATAACCTTGCATACCACTCATGCCGTAATATGCATTAGCTACATGGGGAACAGCAAGTAAAGTACTAATAACAGTAACAAGTCCTAACGATTTTTTTATGTTGTGCATCATTTTTTTCTCTGTCCTCGTTGACGCGATATAAATAAAGTCCTTTATCTAAAAAGCCTTATAATTAAGGCTGACACGCCATCTCTCATTTAAGGAAAGGTGAATAAGTTAAATCAAAATGATATCATTAACTCCTTCATCCCTTAATAATCCGGTTTCATGGGAAACGACGTTATTATAATTTAAGGCATTAGCTTAGTATTGTAAAGGCTTAGAATATTTTTTATCAATTTTACATTAACTCGTTAAATTTACATAAGAAGTACCAAAAAATTCTTGAACAATGATGGCGTTTATGTGAAACTTAATTAACTTAAGTAGAATGTCATTTTTCTATGGGGGAATAGGTAATGGCTGTATCTGAACAGGCTAAAAAACAACTTATTGATTATATTATGCTACAAGTTTTTGATGATCAGTATATTGATCGTCAAGAAGAAAAAAAGATTCTGGCTGAAGGAATCAAACTAAGCATTAGTGTTGATGATGGGCTAGCGATCATGCGACAAGTGGCTGCGGAAAAAGGTTTAGTCGTTGAAAGAGATGTAGAAAACCACATTACGGAAATTTTACAACAATTCGAGAGCAATGATGGTGTTATTGATAAAAAAGAATTTGAAGATGCCTTGGCATTATTTAAATCATCCTGTAAAGGTAAAGTGCCCGAACCGGAACTGAAAAAACGGTTAAAAAAGATAATATTAGCCAAAGGTTGGCAAGTCAAGGAAGGGGGATTGTTTGGTTCTAAATGGTTTTCAGCAATACCGCAATTAAAGTGAGCGTTAAAGGAGAAATAGCATGGCTGTTCCAGAAGGTATTAAAAATCAGTTTATTGAGTTCATTAAATTGCAAGCTTTTGATGACCAATATATCAGTCGTCAAGAGGAAAAAAGAATTCTTGAAGTCGGTGTCAAAAATGGGATTGACGTGGAAGAGAGTTTAGCGCTTATCCGACAAGTTGCGGCAGATAAGGGGTTGGTTGTTGAAAGGGATGCTGAGGAAAAAGCGCATGCTTTTCTCAAATCGGCTAGTAATGATGGTAAAGTAGATAAAAAAGAATTTGAAGACGCGGTTAACTTATTTAAAACCGCTACCAAAGGCAAGTTGACTGATCAAGAAATCAAGCAGCGGTTAAAAAAAATGATGGAAGACAATGCCTGGAAAGCTAAGGAAGGTGGATTATTTGGAACCAAGTGGTATTCGGCAATTTAAACTTATTTCTGATAGCAGTTAAGGGGTGTTAACTATGGCAATATCCGAGGATATCAAAAAAACATTTATTGATTACATTATGCTGCAAGTGTTTGATGACCAATATATTGATCGTCAAGAAGAGAAAAAAATTCTGGAAGAAGGTATTAAAAAGGGAATCAGCGTTGCAGACGGCTTAGCTATTATCCGCCAAGTTGCTGCAGACAAAGGCTTGGCTCTCGAACGAGATGCTGAAGAACGGGCTAAAGAAATGTTAAAGCATTTTGCAGCTGATGGCAAAGTAGATAAGAAAGAATTTGAAGATACGCTGGCAATTTTCAAATCGGCTAGTAAAAGTAAAATTCCAGAACCCGAGATGAAAAGACGGCTTAAGAACATGATGGAAGAAAATGGTTGGAAAGCCAAAGAAGGTGGGTTATTTGGTTCTAAATGGTATTCGGCTATCTAAGTGTTATTGCATAGAAAAGAAAATGATAACCAATTAAAGAAGTCGTGTTAATTAAAGCCGCATCAATAGTAGGAAGAGCAGTTATTTTTAATGTGGTTAGCTAGATTTTTTTTTGCAATCCAGATGGGGTATCGTTATCGACAAGCATTGACTCAGATCTATCGTGCGACACCGCGTCGGCGTCAGCTATGCCAATTGTCGCCAATAGAACTGAAACAGCAAGGGATTACGGTTTTAGTACTCGATTTTGATGGTGTATTAGCGGCTCATGGTGAATCGCAACCGGCTAAAGAGATACACCCTTGGTTACAGGCGTGTATACAATGCTTTGGTGCTAATCACGTTTTTGTATTGTCAAATAAACCGCTCGCGAGCCGGATTGCACACTTTAATTGTCATTATCAGGGTGTTCGCTATATTACCACCGTCAGGAAAAAGCCTTATCCTGATGGCTTAAAAGCGATTATGAATTTAACTGGGCAATCTTCACACCAAGTGATGTTGATAGACGATCGATTATTAACCGGTGTATTGGCAGCCTGTCTTGCTAATGTGTCTGTAGCTTATATCGCGTGTCCTTATGTACAGCTATCTAAACGTCCTTTACCAGAAATATTTTTTATAGTACTTCGCTTTTTAGAACGATATCTGTTTTCACTGTATAGTCGTTTTACTTATCCCTATCATTAAACGATGCGTTATCTTGATTAGGTTTTAGCAGGATAGATGAGGTGAGATTTGTGGTGATATATCGCTAAATAAGGGTTTTAATTTTTTTAAATGTTGTTCAATACTAACTGACAAGAGTGAAGAAATAGAAAATAGCGTAGATAATACATCTAAATTAGAGTCCGCTTCACTGGCAGCACGAATACGTTGGAGAAAGTCATAGTTAAGAGTTAAGACTTCTTTATAATATTTTTTTAAGCCGTTCAATTCTAAATCTGCTGATCCACCATCTTGATGGATATAGTATTGACTTAACAAGTATGATGAAGCGGCTCGAAACACAATCTCATCTATTGACGCAAAAGGCAGATGATAATGTGCCATACCACGCATTTGAGACAAAATAGGGCAAGCACTGGTTGCCATCACTAAACCGATTAAAGCTCTCAAGCCAGTTTGTGCATCACAGTGCTTAAAGTATTCGCGTTCAGCCGTGATAACCCGAACATCAGTGGTACTACAAGAGAGAATTTCCCTAAATCCCAAAATAATTTCTTTGGCATCAATGGCTACTGGACAATGAGAATAATCAGCCGTATCTAAGGGACAGTTACTACACTGTTTAAATCCTAATTCAGTCCAAGCGGGGTATTCCGCATTATCAATAATATCTGGACGCGGTCTGACATAATTGATTTTAAAGTTTAGTATATGGCCGTCACCCATGGTAAATATATATTCGACAAACATATTTTTTTCATTAAACATATTTTAATTACTCTTATGTGATCAAATTTGATTAAAGCGAGTTATTCAAATAAGTGTTCAATTTCTTTTAGGTGTCTTTCTAAAGAAAGTGACAACATGGAGGAGATCGTGAACAAAGTAGCTAAGACATTTAAGTTAGCATCAGCATCACAGGCCGCCCGAATTCGTTCTAAAAAATGATAATTTAACGTTTGAGTTTCTTTAAAACGTTGTTTTAATCCCTCAAATTCTAAATCAAATTGTCCATTTTTTGGTAGACATAATATTGATGTAATAAGTAAGAAGAAGTCACTCTAAAGACAGTTTCATCTAGGGAAGCAAAAGGTAAATGATAGTAAGCCATCCCCCGAAGGGGTGACAAAATCGGACAAGCACTACTCGCCATAACAAAACCGATTAAAGCTCTTAAACCAGTTTGAGCATCGGTACGTTTAAAATATTCGCGTTCTTGTGTTCTCACATGAATATCAACTTCCTTACAAGAAAGAATTTCAGTAAATCCAAGCACAATCTCATGGGCATCAATGGCAACCGGACAGTGTGAATATTTCTCAGTTGTCAAAGGACAATTAGGACATTGATGGAATTCTAACTGAGTCCAAGCTGGGTATAAACTTTTGTCTAAGATATGTTCACGAGGTCTTTCAAATTCTACTCTGTAATGTAAAACCTTCCCATCGTCCATGGTAAAGGTATATTCAATAAACATAATAGGATATCCGCCGGTACGATGTGACTTAGTTTTATCATGAGGATAGGAAGGGCTTGGTGGTATATTCAATGACCAAATTAACGACGCCCTTACATCAATCCGATACCCCTTGCTTTATTTATAAAGTGTGTTTTTTAAGAGAATAGCGAGAAAACTAAAAATAGAGTCATTATTTCTCATGTCATTTCATTTCTCCCAACTAGCTACATTATATTAATTTTATCTGTTCATGAGAGAAAATGTTAATATTTTGTTGCATTATACCTTGGCATCGCTCTGATTCTATTTTGACAGGGTTCGAAGAGCATACCGAGAAGTGCAATAAATCGGAGATAAAGTACGTCTCAACCTTCTCAGGTTATTTTTGAAGGTGCCGGCACTTTGGTTGGTTATAAGCTTAACGTGGCTAGTGTCAGTAAACAAGCTTTTTTAGGCAGGATGCAGAAAAATTTATAGACGAGAAATGAGGAAGTTGAGTTGCTACCGAGGGTCGGACTCGAACCGACACGATGTTACCATCACTAGATTTTGAGTCTAGCGCGTCTACCAGTTCCGCCACCCCGGCAATTTGCGTATTATAAAGGTTCCTAAGTCAACTGGAAAGTAGGTAAACTCATTTTATTTTATAAAGTGATAATTCAATGACAATCATATCGAAAAATTTTAATGCAACGCACTGATTTTTATTTCTATTTACCACCACATTTAATCGCTCAGCAACCTAATTGTTCCCGCACAAGTAGTCGTCTATTGTGGGTTAATTCACCATCAGAACCCTTATTTCAAGACCTTCGGTTTACTGACTTACTTCATTTATTAATGCCAGGTGATTTATTAGTATTTAATGATACCCGGGTTATTCCAGCGCGATTATTTGGACGTAAACAATCGGGAGGTCAAGTTGAAATACTGGTGGAGCGTATATTAGAAAATAATCAAATTCTTGCTCAAATTAGAGCTAGTCAAGCACCTAAACCGGGCATGTGGTTATATCTTGAGGGAGGAATAGCCATCCAAGTATTACAACGGGTTGATAATTTTTTTCAACTCCAATTTGAGGACCCACGTTCAGTACATGAAATACTCTATACCATCGGACAGATTCCCTTACCACCTTATATTCGTCGATCGCCAACCCAGGCAGATAGTATCCGTTATCAAACAGTATATGCTCGCCAACCTGGTGCGGTAGCAGCACCTACAGCGGGTCTACATTTTGATGAAGGTATGCTAGAACAATTGCAAATTAAGGGGGTAGCAATGGCTTTTATTACTTTACATGTTGGTGCTGGCACTTTTGCCCCAATACGCGTTGAGAATATTCATCAACATACCATGCATACTGAATATATGCAGGTTTCAACCCAGGTTTGTGAACAAATTCAAATGACTCGGGCACGTGGTGGTCGAGTCATTGCTGTAGGCACGACTTGTATTCGTGCCTTGGAAACGGCGTCAGTAGAAGGAAATATTAAACCCTATGCCGGTGAAACTCAGTTATTTATTACCCCTGGCTATCGTTTCCAGAGTAGTGTTGATGCTTTATTAACTAACTTTCATTTACCAGAATCCACTTTATTGATGCTGGTTTGCGCCTTTGCCGGAAAGGATTTGGTCTTAGCCGCTTATCGTCATGCGGTTAAACAAGAATACCGCTTTTTTAGTTATGGTGATGCCATGTTTGTTACCCGTCATCCTAATTCGTATTAAAATCTTGCTTTAAAATGACTAAATTGCAGCTGAAGTAAGACGGAAATCTCTTCCTGCTCTTTTTTTACGTTAAATTATTAAAAACACCTAAAGAATGACTAACCGACGATGATAAGACTCCATGCCATTAAGTGAAGTGATTTTAGCTTCCCCTCTCTTTTGGAGTTGAGGCAAGCTATTAGCAGCAAATAAATTTGTTATTTAAGTCACATTTGAGTAAAATTTTTAAAGGAAACTATAGTTTTCTTTTAACCCTATAATTGACTTAATTTTTGGAGAGAATTTTATGAACTATCTTGAGCGGTTAAAACAAGAAGCTAAGACTCGTCAAGAACAAGAAATTAAAATTCAACAACAATTAGAACAACAAAGACAGCAATTTCAAATTGAAGTTAAACCTAGCCTTGAGCAACTCCAAACTTATTTGCAGGAATTAAGTCAACAACTTAACTATCTTAAACCAAATAATTTAGTCAATTATAAAGTCCAGGGAGTAGGTAACCTGCAAAATTTACAACAACAAAATTATAGAATAGCTACCTATAAAGAGCTTCAAGCGCTTAAAGAAAGATCCTATAGTATTTATTCGCAAGACTTGCCAGAAATAGCGAGTAATTTTTGCTTACGTTATGAATGTGTTGGTCAATACAAAATCCGCATTGAAAAGAAGAAAGAACTAGAAATCAATTTACAAAAAGAATACCTATTACAACATGGGATACGTTTTACTTGCGATGAATATAAAGATGACAAGTATAATGTTGTTAAAGCCCGGTTTCTCATCGAACCAATTATTTCAATTGAATTTGAGTTCGTTGGTGATCTCGAAACTAACGCTATTGACCTAAAAATAACCAATTTTAATGAATTAGGTGAGAAAGTTTACAGTTTATCTCCTCAAGAAGTGAATCACTCATTTTTGGATGAATTAGCTAAATATATCACCAGGCAACCTAACCATCTTGTTCTCCAAGATAAACAACGACAAAAAATAACACCACTCTCTGCGCAACAAAAAGATAGTCTTGAATTTGAAGTTTGGTTACAAAAAATGCAAAGAAAATACGGCGAATCAATTAGCACAACGGCTACGAAGTCAGGACAAGATAAAGAAGATTTTGAAGAATTTAATGAATGGTTGCGTCTCCAAGAAGCACAATTGCATAACATTTCAACTAAAGCTTCATCTAAAAATAATAAAAAATTTCTCCACTTATTTAAACAAATAAACCCTTTTAAAAAAGCAAAATTGTCGGAATAAGTCATAATCAGTTACCAGTTGTTATAGCAATTTATAATTCAGTCACAAAAATAAATAAATTCTTTAAATTGATTTTACTTACCGATAATAATGCCAAATTAAGCATGAGCGTGGGTTGATAACTGATAACGAAGTAATGGGCAATAAATTGAATTTTTATATTGACTTTTTTTTTAATATTGTCATAATGTGCGGCTCTTTAAGCTGAAGAGCTGGAGGGGTTCCCGAGCGGTCAAAGGGGGCAGACTGTAAATCTGTTGGCTCAGCCTTCGGAGGTTCGAATCCTCCCCCCTCCACCAAACTCAGTTAATAATTACCGATTTCAAATTGATTTTTATAAAGATTAGGAGG
>JAAUSR010000115.1 GCA_012032555.1 Thioploca sp. | reverse complement strand
TCCTTCTCAAGGAGGGGCCGGGGGTGGTTAAAAAAGTTGATTTTATTCAATTCCTTAGTCACCACCCCCTAACCCCCTCCTTACCAAGGAGGGGGGAATTCGGCTTAACTTAATGGCAGACGAGTAGGCTCAATGCCATTAAGTTAAGTCTGGCTCTCCCCTTCCTTGCTAAGGCAAATGACGACACCGAGGTGTTTTAAACACGAGGTAACCCCCGTACCAACCGAGAAGGATAGCTTTTCATTCCCGCCATTTGCCGAACAAATTGTTTTTTCAACGGTGGTAAAGAATCTATCATCAACAAACCCAGGTTACGCAGCACCACTAGCGGCGGCAAAGTATTAGCAAATACATTGATTAATTGGTCAGTCAAGTTAATGAGACGTTGATGATCGGGTTGTTGCCATGCAACATAACGTTGTAAAGTGGTTGCACTACCGATATCTTCACCATTTTGCCAGCTATTGACTACGGTTTCGACTAAACTGGCTACATCTCGTAAACCTAAATTTAAACCCTGTCCAGCAACTGGGTGTAACGTATGAGCCGCATTACCAATCACTACTGCCCGAGAGCGCGTGAGCGGTTGCGCTCGAACTAAACGCAGTGGATAAGCATGACGTTGCCCAACGTGTCGAAATTGTCCTAATCGCCACCCAAATTCTTGTTGTAGTGCTGATAGAAAAGCGGAATCATTCCACGCCATAATAGTTTTCGCTTGTGCTGGTGTTTTGGTCCACACCAATGAACAATGATTATCTGGTAGGGGTAACAGGGCTAAAGGTCCAGACGCGGTAAAACGTTCATAAGCAACCTGCTGATGAGGTGAACTCGGTGTCACATGAGCAATGATAGCGGTTTGCTGATAATCAACTTCGTGGCTGGTAATACCTAATTGTTGTCGCACCGGCGAACGTCCACCATCTGCTATGACCAGTAAGCGGGTTGATAACGTTTGAGTTTGTTCATTCTGGTTAACTGTAACGGTAATGAGTTGATTGTTATATTGAATCTGTACTACTTGTGCGGGTGCCCAAATCTCAATCGAACTGGTGTTCAAAGTCGCTTGTAAAACTTGACCCAAGTGAAGGGCTGTGACCACATGACCTAATGCGCTTGTACCCAGATCTTGGTTTTTTAACCGAGTAAAACCGAAATGTCCTTGATCAGAAACATGAATTTGCTGAATGGGTGTTGCGGCGGGTACAATTTGCTCCCAGATACCTATGCCGGTGAAAATACGTTGAGAACTATAACTCAACACTAACACGCGATCATCGTAACTCGGTGGACGATGCTTAGTAAACCAAGGCGCAGCCTCAATAACCGCTATTCGCAAGGAGGTGGCACGTAAAGCGCTGGCGAGGCTCGCACCGACTAAGCCACCACCCAAAATAACCATATCGTAAATGTTGGGGTTAGTCATATGACATTACCAATTTAAAAAGTTTTTTAACAAAGTTAAACCAGCCTGTTGGCTTTTCTCGGGGTGAAATTGCACAGCGAACACATTTTCTTTAGCTAACGCCGAAGTAAACTCAATTGGACCATACTGGGTTGTTCCCACCGTAACTTGCCGGTCTTCGGGAGTAACAAAATAGCTATGGACAAAATAAAACCGGCTCTGTTCAGGAATGCCTTGCCATAATGGATGCGGTAAAACATGACTAACTTGATTCCAACCCATGTGTGGTATTTTCAGACGTTCACCACTGTCGGGATCAAACAAAGGTTCGGTAAAACGACGGACTGTCCCGGCAACCCAATTAAAACCAGCCGTGTCACCACTTTCTTCACTGCGAGTCAATAACATTTGTAAACCCAAACATAAACCTAAAAAGGGTTTAGTGGCTAATGATTGTTTAATCACTTCCGCCATACCAGTTTGATTGAGTAAATTCATACAATTACCAATGGCGCCCTGTCCAGGAAAAACCACTTTATCCGCTCGGCGGATCTCTTCTGCCTGATTACTGATTTGAACCTGCCAATGGTTACCCGCGACATGTTCTAAGGCTTTATCAACCGAACGTAAATTGCTCATACCGTAATCAATGACAATAACTTTTTTCACCCGGAGATTCCTTTTAATCTTCTGGTTGATGTTGATTATAACGTTGAATTTCTTCATGAATCCAAGCACGCACTTTTTCTTCTTTCCGCGCAAATACTGGATTTTCTATACCTAATAATTGTCGATAAGTTGCCGAAAAAGGTAAAAATGGAATGGAAAGTAATACGGCAACAACTATAATTAAACTGGCAATAACGAAAATAGCACCGCCCGTTGGGTGCTCTTTCGGTAAAGTAATTCCAAGCAAATTTAATATTTTAACCTCATCCAACACCATTAAAAATTCCGGATAAAAATATTTTATATTATAGGCTAATACCGCACTGCCTAAGGCAATTCCCACCAAAAAGAAATCAGCAAATAAGCGAATTAATAAAAATATAGCGTAAATACTCAGAAATACTAAAATAGCCACAACAATGGGTGAGTCCACAATGGAATCCTCTTTAAATGAAGTAAGATGTTTTAGCACCGATACCGACCCACTCTAACCTTCTTATTTTTAAGAAGAGAATGGTAATGCAATTTATTGTACCCGGTTTTGAGTTGGAATTTGTACAAAGATTTCAGTTAAGAAATTTCGTAGGATGGTAGAGCGAAGCGAAACCCATCTTAGGTTAAAATCATCTTTTTAACCTAATCATTGATGCAGAGAAAATACTGTGAATTTAAAACAACGCCGAGCATTGAAAAAACAAAAAATTCAACAACGGTTGGTTGCTGAGGTCAAAAGAATTCTTCACCAACTCGAAATAGAACAAGAAGAATCTAGAAGATTCAAATACCTAAGCAGCATGGCCACCGCAGTCGCCCACGAAATTAACCAACCGGTTGGAATTATCCGTGCAGCAACCGGCGCCGATTTAGCGGATATTCAAGATAATTTATTTCAACCAACTGAACTAGAACCACTATTAAACAAAATTTATGCACAAACCGAGCGGCTGAAAAGTATTATCGAAAATTTTCACAAATTTGTTAAAGGTGATCGCCAACACCGGGAAAAAGTTAATCTAAATCAAGTAGTAGCACAGACAATAGCAATTTTCGGAGCACAATTTAAGCACCACAATATCGAATTAACAGCGGCACTAGTAGAAACACCTCCAGAACCCATTGCTTGGGCGAATCCATTGCAATTAGAAGAAGTCTTGATCAATTTATTGAATAATGCCAAAGATGCGCTGGAAGGCTTTGCTAATCCCCAGATATGGATTACGACCGAGCATTTAGTTACTGGTGAAACTAGAATTCAAGTCGTTGACAATGGTCCTGGCATCGCCCCAGAATTTGCAGAAAAGTTATTTATGCCATTTGAGAGCACTAAACCAACTGAACGTGGAACCGGTTTGGGATTACATATTTCCCGTAAAATCATCGAAGCATTCGGCGGTAAAATCAATTACCTACCACGTTCTAGTGGCGGTGCCTCTTTTCATATCACTTTCCCACCACTATCAGAATTAGAGGAATTAAATGATGGCTGAAATTGAACGCCAATACTGTCTATTAATTGTCGATGATGAAATCGAAATCGGTAACACTTATCGAGATTACTTTGTTAGAGGTTTTCAAGTTAAGATCGCTAAAAACGGTCAAGAAGGACTGGAAAAATTGCGCACTGGAGAATTTAATGTTGCCATTGTGGATTTACTCATGCCTAAAATGAAAGGTATTGATATGATCCGTCAGGCACGAGAAGAAGGTATCAATACTGACATGATTATTCTGACTGGACATGGTGAACGGGATGAAGCGGTAGAATCTATCAATTTAGAAGTCAATGGTTGGTTTGATAAATCCGGAATTGAAATGCCCAAATTATTAAAAAAAGTTAAAGAATTATCTGAGGGAATTCCAATTTATCAAATTAGACAGATACTCTCCGCCATTCCTGAGTAATAATCATGACAGAAAAATATTACTTTGACGCTAATGCGTTATTCAAATATTATCGGGATGAAGAGGGGAGCCTTGAGGTCACTGCCATTAAGTTAAGCATTTTTTCCTCCCCTCCTTCTCAAGGAGGGGACGGGGGTGGTTAAAAACATTATTCCATTCAATTAACTAACAACCACCCCCAACCCCCTCCTTACCAAGGAGGGGGAGAACCACTCTTAAAAAATACTTAACTTAATGACAGTGAAGCCGAGCTGGGTAACGAGCTATAGAACTCGGGTTAAGAACACTCTTGAGCTATGTCCGGTATAACAAGGATTTAAACTCAACTATGTTCCCACGCCACACCCTATTACCATTAATGATGGGTAAAATGCTGTGTTAAGTCACGTGTCCAAATCAAACTTATGGAACAACAGTATTTCGCCTACCCTACCGAGTTTCAGACCTCATCAAGATGGATGAGGTTTGACCTAAAAAACGAGCTTATTTTAAGTAATAACCGACGGTTTATCTCTGCCGGTATATTTTGGGATTTGAGCAATGTCATTCGCAATTTGAATGAGATCAGCCAATGCAATTTGGGCATCTAGATGATGTTTAGTGATATCTGCTTCAAATGATTCTAAATAAATCCGTAACGTAGCCCCTTCGGTACCCGTACCGGATAACCGAAACACAATTCGAGAGTCATCTTGAAAACCAATACGTAAGCCCTGATTATTACTAATACTTTGATCAATCGGATCGGTGTAGCTAAAATCGTCACAGAATGCTACGATGCGTGAACCCCAAGTTTTACCGGGTAATTGACTAAATTGACTCGCTAAGTTAGTCATGAGCAGTTGTGCCGATTTAGCATCGACGTCTTCGTAATCATGCCGCGAGTAAAAGTTACGACCGTATTTAGCCCAATGTTCGTAGACAATGGTTTCCACCGATTGTTGCCGAATCGCTAGGATATTTAGCCAAAATAATACCGCCCATAAACCATCTTTCTCACGAACGTGGTTAGAGCCGGTACCAAAGCTTTCTTCTCCGCATAACGTCGCTTGACCGGCATCAAGAAGATTACCAAAGAATTTCCACCCGGTGGGGGTTTCAAAACAGTTAATATTCAGCGCTTGAGCCACTCGATCCGCAGCTTTACTGGTGGGCATCGAGCGCGCGATACCGGCTAGTCCTTGTTGATAGCCAGGGGTGAGTTGGGCATTTGCGGCTAATACTGCTAAACTATCTGAAGGAGTTACAAAAAAACGTTGACCTAAAATCATATTGCGATCACCATCACCATCAGAGGCTGCACCTAATTGTGGCGCATTGCTTCCGTACATGATTTCAACTAAATCATGAGCATAAGTTAAATTGGGATCGGGATGACCTTCACCAAAATCTTCTAGGGGAATACCATTCATGACGGTTCCGGGGGAAGCACCCAGTTGCTCTTCTAAAATCACTTGAGCGTAGGGGCCCGTAATGGCGTGCATTGCATCGTAACGCATGGTAAATCCAGCTTGGAATAATTTCCGGATACCATTAAAATCAAAAAGCTTTTCCATGAGTTCAGCATAATCAGCAACTGGATCAATGATTTTAACGGTCATCTCGCCAAGTTGAGTGTGACCACATTGAGATAAATCAATGTCGGGACTATTAATGATATGATATTTAGTAATGGTTTGGCTATGAGCGAAGATAGCATCGGTTACTTTTTCTGGGGCTGGACCACCATTACTGATATTATATTTGATGCCAAAATCACCTTGCGGACCACCGGGATTATGGCTAGCTGATAGAATAATTCCGCCAAAAGCTTGATGCTTGCGAATAACGGCTGAAGCCGCTGGTGTAGAAAGTAACCCATTTTGACCAACTAATACCCTGCCAAAATGATTAGCCGCCGCAATTTTTAAAATCGTTTGGATAGCAGTTTGGTTATAATAGCGTCCATCGCCTCCAACTACGAGAGTTTGTCCTTGGAAACCGCTTAATGAATTAAAGATAGCTTGAACGAAATTTTCCAGATAATGTGGTTGCTGAAATACCTTTACTTTTTTGCGTAATCCAGAAGTACCAGGCTTTTGTCCTTCAAATGGAATCGTAGCAATGATTTGAATACTCACAGAGATCGTTCCTTTCTATCAGTTTGTTTAGTTATCAATTATTAGTCATATGTTAAACCATTAGCTTATTATGACAATAGTTAACAGAATAATGAATAATTCTTAACTAGCTAGAATGAGTTATTAATAACTGTTCACTGATAACTGAATAAACTGATAACTGTTCACTGATAAATTGGAGTTAATATGGACTTAGAACGTCTTACTACCTTAAAACATAAACTTGTTACTGCAGATAATTTTAGAGAAACATGGGAATATTTTTTTGAACACTTTGGGGGTAATCCCCATTTTTTAAAAATGGGTAATCGCGTAACTAACCCATTATTGGAAGCCATTGTGACCAAAATGAGTCAGGAATTATTTCAACAATCAAGCCACATCAATCAGTTATTACTGACCGAAATCGAGGCTTATCATTTTATTCACGGTGCCTGCTTGCTTGAGGATCATATTGTGACTATCCTGTTTTTTACCGATATTGATATGGGATTGTTTGCCATCTCTATGGAAGAACTCGAAATTTCTTTGATACGTTTTTCGAGTATGAAAATAGAAATCAATAATAATACTTTTTTATCCCCCTTTATGAGTCACGCGATTAACTAAAAATCATTATGTTTAAACCGCTTCCCCTTTATATTGGGTTACGCTATACCCGTGCTAAACGTCGCAATCATTTTATTTCTTTTATTTCATTAACTTCTATACTCGGTATTGCGCTAGGCGTTACTGCACTCATCACGGTCTTATCGGTCATGAATGGATTTGAAAAGGAATTACGTTATCGCATGTTAGGTATGTCAGCACATGTGGTTATCGACACCTATAATGGTCATTGGAGTAATTGGCAAGCCTTAGCAGAATCACTGCGCCAACAACCCCACATCATTGGAATTGCCCCATTTATCCAAGGACAAGCTATGATCAGTTTTGAGGAAAATGTATATGGTACGATGTTGCAGGGTATTTTACCGGAACTAGAACCACAAGTTTCTCAAGTGAAAGAAAAAATGATAGTCGGTAGCATAGATAACCTCCGTGCGGGTGAATTTGGTATTGTACTCGGATCAGAACTCGCTAACTCTTTAAATACCGGGGTGGGACGTAAAATTACCCTTGTCGTACCGCAAGCTTCTGTTACTCCCATCGGCGTATTACCACGAATCAAGCGTTTTACGGTACAAGGTATTTTTACAGTAGGAATACACGAATATGATAGTAGTTTAGTTTTATTACACCTAGAGGATGCCGCTAAATTATTACGTTTACCGCCTGGCAGTATTCATGGGTTAAATATCAAACTCGACGATATGTTTATGGCGACTTCTTTTAGTCGACACTTACAGAATAAATTACCGGCAGGTTACCGTAGTTATGATTGGACTTATCGTTATGCTAATTTTTTCGCCGCCATAAAAATGGAAAAGACGGTTATGTTTGTTATTTTGACACTAATAGTCGCCGTTGCTGCTTTTAACATTGTTTCTACTTTGGTAATGGTGGTTACTGATAAACAAGCAGATATTGCTATCTTACAAACTTTAGGTGCTACTCCTCGCACTATCATGGCTATTTTTATTGTGCAAGGTGCATTGATTGGTGTATTAGGTACTTTATTAGGTTTAGGTGGTGGGATTAGTTTAGCGCTAAATATTGAAACTTTAATTCCAGCTATCGAAAATTTTTTTGATACTCAATTTCTCTCTTCTGATATCTACTATATTAGTGAATTGCCTTCAGATTTACGTTGGTTAGATGTCTATAAAATCACCATTCTATCTCTACTGATCAGTTTGTTCGCTACCATATATCCCGCTTGGCGTGCTTCACGTACCCATCCAGCCGAGGCTTTGCGTTATGAATGAAATCGTACTCAAGTGTGAAAATATTCATAAAAGTTTTAAAGAGGGTGGGCTAGCGGTTGAAGTTTTGCGTGGTGTTGAACTCAGCGTGAATGCCGGTGAACAAATTGCTATTGTGGGTAGCTCTGGTTCTGGTAAAAGTACCTTGTTACATCTACTCGGTGGCTTAGATATACCCAGCCAAGGTGAGATTTGGGTTGCGGGTAAACCTATCAATCAGTTAAATCCAGCACAACGAGGGTATTGGCGTAATAAACATTTAGGCTTTGTGTATCAATTTCACCATTTATTGCCGGAATTTACTGCCCTAGAAAATGTGGGTATACCATTACTGATTCGCGGCTTGTCCCCAACTGAAGCGCAACAAAAAGCGACTCATGTTCTGACTGAAGTGGGTTTAGGAAATCGTCTTAAACACAAACCCGGTGAACTCTCCGGCGGGGAACGACAACGTGCCGCAGTAGCACGTGCATTGGTAACTGAACCGAAATGTGTTTTAGCAGATGAACCTACCGGTAATCTTGACCATCGTACCGCTGAACAAGTTTATGAACGGATGTTGGAATTAAATCAAGCAGTGGGAACGAGTTTAGTCCTCGTAACCCACGATCCGGTTTTAGCCAAACGAATGAATAGAACACTACGGTTACTTGACGGGGTATTGGTACCGGAATAGTCTAATTCAATGTTGATTGAATATAATATTTTGACTTGACTGAGTAGGTGATTTATGTTTTTATATTTTAAATTTTGACTGACTTCCCTTTGACTTACTTAGGTTTAATGAGTTTACTTTTAATTCGAGGTGAATTATTAACCGAAGTACTTATTAAACAGGAAATTGAAGGTAAGTTACGAGAAAAGCTCCTGTCGAGAAACTGACTTGGAATATTGATTCGATGACAAAAACAAATGGGTAAGATTGACAAAGTCATTGACAAAATCTTACGTGGAACTTCGGATCGAAATATCTCTTTTGTGGATTTATGCCAAGTTTTGCATCATTTGGGCTTTGAAGAACGAATCAAAGGTAGCCATCATATTTTTTTCAAAGACGGTCTTCTAGAAATTATCAATTTACAACCGAAAGATTCTCAAGCTAAACCCTATCAAGTGAAACAAGTTCGCGACCTGATTATTAAATATGGTCTGCTCGGTGATGAAGATGACGAATCGATATGAAATCATTTTGTATTGGAGTGAAATTGATGATGCCGTTATTGCCAAAGTTCCGGAATTACCAGGTTGTATGGCGGAGGGCAAAACTTATCAAGAAGCTTTGAGTCAGGTTGAGGTGATTATTTCTGAGTGGATAGAAACCGCTCAAGAACTGGGGCGTTCCATTCCTCAGCCTTGAGGTAAATTAATATATGCCTAAATGAATTTCTCGTTTTGGGTATAATGGGAAACTGGTCTCGTTACCAATTTGGCAGTATCTACTGCAATTGGTTAGCTTATTAGATTGATTCAATAACTGCTTATAATTCTTAGGGGAGAATCAAATGAAGATTCTAAAGTGGTTAGCATACATATCATTGACATTGTATATTATTCCTGTATATGCCGTGATTGCTGTCGCAGCGGGAGGCGATTATACTTGTGCCCTGAAAAATAATGGCCAGGTGGTTTGTTGGGGAGATAATTCCGGTGGTAAAGCAATCCCACCAACTGGATTGAGCAATGTCAAAGTGATTGCAGCGGGCATGGCTCTCCTTGTGCCCTGACAATGATAGCCAGGTAGTTTGTTGGGAGAGATTATTATGGTCAAGCAACCCCACCAACTGGATTAAGCCATGTCCAAGCAATTTCAGTGGGAAACACTCACGCTTGTGCCCTGACAGATGGCCAAGTGGTCTGTTGGGGAGATAATTTGCTGCAAGCACCCA